>CALRYV010000001.1:0-571726 GCA_943372495.1 Ramlibacter sp. 2FC
AGCTCCTTGATCGGCATGCCGGCCTCGGCCTGCTTGATGAACCCGATGATCTGTTCTTCGCTGAATCTGCTCTTCTTCATGTCCGTCATTCTCCTGGTTGACGGACTTCCTTGAAATTACACTGGTACGGCTAGAAGGGGGCAGGTCACAGGTACGGGCGCCTCCGCATCGACGGCCGCTGCTGCAGCTCCTGCTACTGCGGAAGCCTTGGCAGCACGCACCGCAAGCGCACCGGTCAACGAAGCGCCCATGACTCCCGAGGGCACCGATGACTGACGCTACATCTTTCGTGATGTCGCCCATCACTGATGAGCAAGTCCGCTGGGCCTGCAACGTCATGGGACTACCAAGCGACGCTTTCGCGGGACCTGATGACAACGATCCGCGGCAAGAGGCGATCAAGGCACTCTCCACCCTCGATGTCGAAGCTTGCCCCGGCAGCGGAAAGACGACGCTTCTGGTGGCGAAGCTGGCCATCCTGGCCAACGGATGGACCTCCCGCAGTCAAGGCATCTGTGTTCTCTCTCACACCAATGCTGCACGCAACGAGATCGGTCAGCGACTGAGCCTCACCACCGCAGGGCACGCGCTCCTGCGCTATCCCCACTTCATCGGCACGATTCATTCCTTCGTGAACGAGTTCCTTGCGCTGCCATGGTTGCGATCTCAAGGGCGCCCCATTCGCACCATCGATGACGAAATCACACTCGATCGTCGTTGGCGAGAGCTTCCTTTCAACACGCGTGCCTATCTTGAAAATCACAAGCACAAAGGGCCCAGCTGCCTTGAGTACGAGCGGCTCGATCTCACTAGCGCGGCGATGGATGAGTTTCCGTTAGGAAAGCCCACGCATACCGGCATGTGGGATGTCATCAAGGCTTCAACCGCGGCAGGCGATTATTGCTTTGATGAAATGTTCGTGTGGGCAACGCAGCTGATCGACAGGCACCCCGCCATCGTGAGCGACATCCGCGCGCGCTTTCCATTACTTTTTGTCGATGAGGTGCAGGACAGCAGCGAGCAGCAATCAGCGTTCCTGCACCGGCTCTTTATGGCGGGCAATGGGCCGGTCATACGTCAACGCCTGGGCGATCAGAATCAAACTATCTATCGCGACAAAGGGGGATCCGTCTCAACGATGGACCCTTTCCCGGGACCAGTCAACGTCAACTTGCCGAACAGCTTTCGCTTCGGCGATGGCATCGCGACTGTAGCAGCGCCGCTGGGCGTTCGGCAGAGCTCCTTGTTTGGCAAAGGTCCGACAACGGCACGTGTTGTGCACGCCAGTGGCACGAATGCGCTCTTTCTCTTCGACGATGCGTCGGCACTTCATGTGCTGCCACGTTACGCGCAATACCTGATGTCAGTCTTTTCCGAAGAGGCGATTGCCCGGGGACATTTCACCGCCGTGGCAGGCGTCCATCGATCTGAAAAGGATGACCATCTGCCGCGCTTCATGGGCCACTACGCTCCTGACTATGACCCGGTCGTAGCAACACCACTTGCCGTACCCAAGAACCTCGCGCAGTATTGCGCGCGTGCCAGGGCGGCGCTAGCGCTGTCCAGCAACGCCAGCCCCGTCAGCCTTAATCTAGGAGACTCCGTGCTGCACTTCGCACGTCAGGCCGAAGGAACGTTCGAGGTCGGCGTGCGCAAAGGTTCCCACAGACATCTTCTGGAGTCTCTGCCCCCCAAGGAGCGCGCGCAGTATCTCGATCTACTTGATCGCCTCATCATGGTCCGCTGCGCACCGACCGCGGAGGAGTGGAGCATTCATGTCGCTCCGGTGATGAACGTCCTGTGCCAGTCCATAGTCGGCAAGCTTCCGCCTCCCGCGGACGCAAGGGAGTTCCTGCGGTGGCATGAGGTCGCGCATGCCGAAGAAGGAGCCACCCTACCCAAACCCAAGACGTCGATTTTTCATTTTCCAGCCGCTGATCCAAAGGTCCGCATCCATTTGAGTTCCATCCACAGCGTGAAGGGGGAGACGCACACGGCAACGCTGGTGCTGGAGTCGTACAGAAGCGCTCATCACCTCAAGACTCTCTTGCCTTGGCTCTGCGGCAAGAGGCCGTCTTCTCGCAAAGCAAATGACAGTGAAAAGTCCGCGATGCAAGAGCGCCTTCGACTGCACTACGTCGCCATGACACGACCGTCGCACCTCCTCTGTCTGGCGATGCGCAGCGACGCTGTCGACACCAAAAGCCGCGATGCGCTCAGCGCGCGCGGGTGGCACCTGATCGATTGTGGAGACAGCAGCTGAGCTAGGATGCAGTTACGCGAGCGCACAGCGACCAGTTTCCGGTGGCGCTGTCATTGACGGATAGCCCCTCGAGCAGCAGCTCCCAATCTTGCCCGGACCATCGTCGCACCGCTTCCGAGGCGTCACCGAGCCCGAAGCCCATGGTGGCTGAATATCGACAATGGTCGATTTTCGAGAGCAACGCGCGCATTGAGGTGATGCCGTGCCGGTCCTGCGGGCTGGGCGGCCGTCGTGCGTACGGCGATTCGCAGGCATAGACCGACTGCCAGCATTGGGGACCACCGCGAACTAGGACCTTCAAGGGCAGCTTCTGACAACAGCGGTCGCTTATCTTGAGCGCATGAGCGACCGCAACCAGTCTCAAGCGGTCCCCTGGGCATGGTCCACCTTGCAGCGATTGCTGCACGTCGCCGCCGACGCCAAAACTCAGGATGATCTGGTCAGGATCGGCCAAGAACTTTTTTCGGATTAACCTCAGCCGGTATGACCATCCGTACGCAGGTGATTGATCGGACCGCGAAAGGCGCGCTTGGTGGGGACGAATCAACGCAGCCGATGCGCTGGGCCCTGGACGCGAGCCGCAAGGCCGTCCATGTAGCGTTTCTCTCCCGGGAACAAACCGGACTGAACTGCAGTTGCAGCTGCCCGGCCTGTGGCGGCCGGCTGCAAGCCGTCAATGCGGGCCGAGGCCCGGACTCCCACTCGAGACCGAACTCCCTGGGCCAATTTTTCCGGCACCACACCGGAATCCAGCGGGAGGGTTGCCTGTCGGCAGCGGCCCGGATCGCGGCGCTGCAGCTGCTGGTCCAGCACGGCCAAATTGATCTGCCGCCTCCCTCGGTCACGAGCACTCGCAACGGGCTGTCCGGCGAGGCCTATACGGCGAGCGCCGTTGGCCAACCCTACCGCGCCCGGATTCTGTCTCGTCACTGGATCGATGAGCAGGCCGCGACCCTTACGCTGGACGATGGCCGAGTCATCCTTGTGCACATGCGCACTTCCAGCGGCTTCGAGGCCGGCGGGAAGTGGGACGCCGTGCTGACCATCCAAGTGAGCGACCCGGATGTCGCTGGGTGGCCGGCCGAGCAGATTCTGCAGCAGATTTCCCTGAATCCGGACTTCACCTGCTGGGAGCGGCACTGGCAGCACGCGGAGCTGGCGCGCCAAGCCTCGGCCGAGGCGCAGCAACTGGCCGGCCAGGCTGGCGACGTGACGCCCTCTGAACTTGCCTATGACGGCGAGACCCCGCCCGGCGCCGAGGGGGTCTTGCATTGGGTTGTCAAGAAGCTGTTGGCCAAAGTTGGCCGAATCCGGGTCCCGGCACTTTCAGAGACGATCGAGTCTGAGTTACCCGACGTCCAGTGGTTCTCGCAGACGGCAACGGTGCCGGCCACAGTCCTTGAACTGCGGGATGTCAGAGTCGAGCACCGACTGCCCGGGTTGGTGCCGGATGTCATCTGCATGGCGCGCGACACGACGGGCAAGCGCGGCGAGTTCGAGTTGCTGGTGGAAATTGCCGTGACCCACAAGGTCGATCAGGCCAAGCTGCAGAAAATCCGGGCGCTGAACCTGGCGTGCCTAGAGCTCGATGCGACCAGGTTTAATGTCGGCGGCCGCGTGCGGGTGGGCGATCTCAGCTCCGAAGTGGTCACCAGCACCCGGAACAAGCGGTGGTTGCATCACCCCCAACTCGCCGTAGAGGTCGCACTCGCCAAAGGTGAACTGCGAAGACAAATGGCGCAGGTCAGGGACGCCATGCGCGCGCAGGAGGAGGCTCAGGCGTGGCTGAGTTCACAGCCGGCCAATACGCTGCGCGAGTACTACCTGCTAAGCGTCGATCTCCCCTCTGGCGACCTCATCTTGGAGGGGCGGCCATGGCAGAAGGCAGCCTTCGCGCATGCGCTCGCCGCGCGCGGCTGGCCCAGCGCCAATGATTCCATGCTCACCGGCGAAGGGGGCATGGTGCGCTGCATCGCGTCCATCAAGCGTTGCGCCGCCGGCGCCGGCGTGGACATGACAGAGGTGTTCGACTCGTTCGATCGGTTCCTACTTAACCGGCAGTACCAGGCCTTTGCCACGTTGGTGAGCATTGCATTCAAGGTCTATGCACCACCGTTGTCGGCCACGAAGTGCGCCAGGCTGGACGAGATCAACGATGCCATCAAGGCATCCATCAAGGCACGTGAACTGACTTACGGCAGGCCTGGCACGCATGACAAATTCGTCGCGTTCCTCTTTCCCGAAATGGCCGAGGCCTTGACCCATCCCTTTGGTACAAGGGAGCAGATCCAAGACGAGAGACGCAGAGAACGATTGCAAGAGCTGCGGCGGGAGGAAGTGCATCGCGCCATTGAAGCTGAAAAGCAAAGGGAGCATGAAGCGCAGCTGGAAAAGAAGGCCGTTCAGAGCCAGATCGCCGCAGCGTGCCGCTTTGGATGGCAGAGCCCACTGGGGTTCACCCGCGACGCAGACCAGATTCTTAGCCTGGCTGACGTGAAGGCCCTCTCGCGCGCCAATGCCAGGCACTCCCTAGATGTGCCTTCCATCATTCGCTCTGCATGTCAAGCGCGGGCCGACGGGGTTGGGCTGGAGTCCTGGTTCAAGGCGCAAGGACCTGCAACGGCGGAGTTGGTTTCAATCTTGCTGACGATTCTGCGGACGGCCTGGCTTGTCGGGCTCGAGTCGCCCAGACCGCGCAGGTAATTGTTCTGGGCTACCTGCTAGAAGAATCCAGCGTCTGAGCCTAGGCGAAAGGCGGTCGTTCGACCATGGCGGGGAAAGCCTCACCTTAGGAAGAAGAGTTTCGGCTTGTGGCTGCACTTTTGGGTGATAGCCAATAGGGCAGCTCTTGATTCAAGCGGGGCGAGGCATTAAGGTGCGCGGAACCGAGAAGCTCTTCGGAGAAATCTTGATCACTCACGGCGGAATCCACGACGAGGAGGCTTTGAACATCTATACAGACGGTTCGTCTTTCCCTGGGAAAAAGCGAGCAGCTGGTGTGGGTGTAGTGCTTATGTGGGTGGACGAGGCGGGGAGCTCTCAAACCAGCGAGTACGCGCCGACCGGCTACCAAAGCGCGACCATCGACGAGATGGAGATTCAGGCCTGCATCGTCGGTTTGCAGGAAGCCACGCGTGTTTTTTCCGACTTGAGCAGATTCAAGAAGGTCCTGCTGTTTTCAGATTCTCAATACGTTACCGAGAACTTCGTCAGTGCGATGAACGTCTGGCCCAAGAGGGCATGGAGGGGCGCGAATGGGACGCCTGTCAAGAACGTTGACCTTTGGAAACGCCTGAGGAAAGAGGTCAATTCGTGCCCGCTTCGCGTTGAAGTACGGTGGGTAAAGGGGCACAAGTCGAACGTCTATAACCGGGCAGCCGACAAGCTCGCCAAGAAGTCCGCAGCGATCCCCTTCAACAAGCCACTTTCAATCAGCCAGACAGCACGCAAGTGGTCAGATCAAAAGACCCAGCGAGGCTGCGTCATATTCGATGGCCGCGCAGTCAAGATCCGGATCATTTCTACCGAGTACGACAAGTACGCCAAAGAATATGAATATCGGTTTGAGGTGATTGATCGCGAGGATCGTTCCTACAAAGACCTGGACTTCGCGTGGCACAAGCACCTACTCAGTCGGAACAAGTGCTTGCTGGTTCGCCTGAACTCAGATCAGCGCCGTCCCGGCATTGATCAAGTACTCGAAGAGCTTAGCCCTGACGATTACAGATACTGAGCACCGATGTCCCCCTAGAAAACGGCAGCTTTCGGCTAAGCGCGCTCGCTCGCATCGCGAATCGGCCAACGTCAGCTATCGGTGACCGCAGTCACAGGGCGGCCGAAGCCGACCGACCGCACGCAGTCTGTTGGTGTCGGTCGGCGTGGGCGCTCCAGTTCACGGTCTCGGTGGGAATGCGGACTTGGAGTCACCCAAGCTGTAGTGGTGCCAACGCCAGCAACGGGTCGGAAGCAGACGTCGACCAGCGGACGGATAGTCCTCCGGTTGGGAGGCCGACGGCTACCGCAGGTCGTAAGTTGCCCTTGCGTGAAGGCTATCTAGAACGGTACGCTCGCTTGGTGGCCACGAATAAGAATCAACATTTCGTCCCCCGCTGCTACTTGAAAACCTTCACGCAGGGTGGCGAAAACCTCGCAATCAATCTTTTGAATTTGGACCGGCAGCGCGCAATTCCTGCTGCGCCGGTTAAGAACCAATGCTCGGGGGACTACTTTTACGGGCAAGATGATCGCCTCGAAACTGCAATTCGGAGCGTTGAAGGCGGCTACGCTGCCACCGTTGCGCGGATCCACGCTCCCGACTACCAACTCACCGACGCGGATAGGTCCATGCTGCGCACGTTCATGCTCTTTCAGCACATGAGGACAGAAGCGGCGTCTCGGCGGTCCGTAGAAATGTTCGCTGGAATGGAACACATCATCGGCACGCCTCTGCCGGACTTCAAGCCGTCGATCAAGGAAGCGGTCCAAATTGCGATGCGTGCATTTGCGGAAGAGATGCACCTTTTTGATGACTTGAAGATTTGCCTGGTTCGGAACAGAACCTCGCGTCCCTTTGTTACCTCCGATGACCCCGCTGTGATTGCAAATCGCTGGCACAAGGAAGATCCCCGCGTTCGTCACAAATCGCCAGGGTTGATGGCATGCGGAACATCCGTGTTTCTTCCGCTGAGTCCCCGCACTCTATGCGTCGCGTATGACGGAAACGTCTACAGCATGCCGCACCAGAACGGATGGACAGAAGTGCGACGAGAGTCCGATGTCAATGCGTTTAACGAGCAGCAGTTCCTGAATGCTTCGGCGAACGTGTACTTTCGCGATTGGAGCGACAGTGATTGGGTGCGCAGTTCTTTTCTCTCTGTTCAAGGTCGGAGGCTTGACTGCCGGCACCGCGTGACCTATGCGGTGCTTGACGGAGCAAACGGGGAACATAAGCGCTACCGGGTGGTTGACCGTGCCGACGCTGAAGCACACCGGGAGGCCATCATTCACACCCAGGTGCTCTCATCGACACCCTCGCGGTGGCCCACCCAGCTCCAGTGGCGAGCGAAGGGTTCTGTCTTCACGAACGGCACAGGTGCGGGCTACATCCGAGCCGCCCAGACGCAATTCAGGCGCACTGGGGGCTACTGGCGCGAGTCTTCCGGTCACTGAAAACCGCGTCCGCTGACCTCCAGGACCTTGAGCATGGACGGCCGCTTGCGGCCAGTCGCGGTCTGTCTCCACGTATGCCGGCCAATGTCGGGTATCGGCAACCGCCGTCATTGGGCGGCCCCAATCTGACCGACCGCACCCAGTCTGAAGCGGTCATTCACCGACGTTGCGTCTGGCCTGACAGAGGCTACCAGCGCAGTAGCAGTGCGATGGCTGCTCTCGACCTATTGTGTTGAAAAACTCCCCGGTGCCGTCTATGTTTCGCCGAACTCACGACGGGGGCGACAACGATGATGGGAAGCCAAGGCGGAACGCAGGATCGTCTGTTTTACTCGTTCAACCTTGAAGATCACGTCCCCAAAGACCACCTGTTGCGAGGCGTCGACCGCTTTCTCGACCTGAGTGAGTTGCGCGAGCACCTTGCTTCCTTCTACAGCCACACCGGCCGCCCCTCCATCGATCCAGAGCTGATGATTCGGATGCTGGTCATTGGCTACTGCTTCGGCATCCGCTCTGAGCGCAGGCTCTGCGAAGAGGTCCACCTCAATCTCGCCTATCGCTGGTTCTGCAGGCTCGATCTCGAACAGCGCGTGCCGGACCATTCCACCTTCTCGAAGAACCGCCACGGCCGCTTCCGCCAGAGCGACGCGTTCCGCCACCTGTTCGAGACCGTGCTGCGTCGCTGCATGAAGGAAGGGCTGGTGGGCGGCGAAGGCTTCGCCATCGACGCCAGTGTGATCAAGGCCGATGCGAGCCGTGCGCGCGGCGTGTCGTCCGCCGAGGCTTCGGGCTGGACCGAGGCTGAGGCACCGACGCGAGCGGTGCGCGAGTACCTCAAGGCACTGGATGCAGCGAATCCCGCAACTGAAGACGAGCCGCCGGAGGAGCCACCGAGCACCCCGCCCAAGAACATCTCGCTCACTGATCCTGAGGCGCGATGGACCGCCGCACCTGGCGGACCGGCCTTCTACGCGTACTCGACCAACTACCTGATTGACCTGGACGCCGGAATCATCGTCGACGTCGAGGCAACACCAGCGCACCGCACCGACGAGGTCCAGTCAACCAAGACGATGATTGACCGCGTCGAGCGCCAGGTGCACCTCAAGCCGAAGCGGCTCGTCGGCGATACGGCCTATGGTGCTGCGCCACTTCTGAACTGGATCGTCAACGAGAAACAAATCGAGCCGCACATCCCGGTCTGGGAGAAGTCCAACCGGGATGACGGCACCTTCAGCCGCTCGGACTTCACCTTCGATGCGCAGGAGAACGCGTACACCTGCCCAGGCGACAAGAAGCTGAAGACCACGGGACGTGCGACCTCCGCGGACACGCTCCTGTACCGGGCTACGAACAGTGACTGCGCTGGCTGCGCGTTGAAGCAGCGCTGCTGCCCCAACACCCCCAGCCGCAAGATCCCGCGCAGCGTCTACGAAGGTGCGCGCGATGTGGCGCGTACTGTATGCACCACCGCCGCCTACGCGCAGTCGCGCAAGGACCGCAAGAAGGTCGAGATGCTGTTCGCACACCTCAAACGCATTCTGAAGCTCGATCGACTGCGGTTGCGAGGCCTCAAAGGTGCCCAAGACGAGTTCCTGATGGCTGCAGCAGTGCAAAACCTGCGACGAATGGCCAAATGGATCGCTCCAAGGCCAGTAACCGAAAGTGCAGTAGCTGTATGAAGGGGCGGCGCGGCGACGTGCCGCGCGAATCGGACGACTTCAAGCCGTGAGGCAGAAGCCGCGTCGCCGACACAATCGCTTGGCGCCGCATCCGCCAACTGAGTTCTTCAACACAATAGACCCAAAGCAGAAGCAGTCATGCGTTTCTTATATGCGTCCAAAGATCGGCTGACTGTTCGACACCAGCGCTGAAAGCGGCAGCACCATGAGCAGGGCCCAGAGCGGCGACACCAACGGCGTGACCGGGAAAGGCGCGACCAGGTAGACCAAAGGCGCCATCGCCATCGGAATCACCGCATGGCTCGCCACAGAAAATGCCGCCGGCCGGATGGCGCCGAACTCGGCCCGCTTGATGGCACGCTGGGCAAAGCCATCGACCAGCGCGGCGCCGAACACCGGCAGCAGAACCAGGAACCAGACCCCGAAGATGAATAGGCGCAGGCACGCGACGTACAGGCTCATGACCAGGCCCTGCACATAGGAGTTGTAGACGTGCGTCACCGAGGTGCCCGGGCCGGGAACGATCCGCTCGGTCCGCTTCATTCCTTCGCCCTGAATCCTGGCGCCGGCAAGCGTTCCCGAGGGTGTGTAGACGGCGAAGACGATGCTGGCCCTGGCGCTCAGCCACGCCGTCGTGCTTTCTCCGAAGGTGCTGCGTGTCAGCTCAAGTTCCCGGGTCACGAAGGCTTCCATGGCCGGTCCGCTGCGCAGCAGCGGCAGGCAAAGGAAGACGACCAGGACGGCGCACAGCCAGAAGCCGACATGGCTCTTGGCATTCATCGCCGTTCGTTCCGGAACCGTGTTGCCACGCCAACGTCCTTGGCGCTGGCGACAGCGCACAGGATCTTGAGCCGGAAGCCTTCGACCTCACTGGCACTCAGAGCTTCGCCAATGAAGAAGCGCACCTCCGTCAATCGCTCCCGACGGCACCAGGCGTCAAAGCCACAACCCAGCGCCTCGAAAGGCCCGACTGGCCGGCCGCACTGGAAGCCCCAGGCCACGGTGCCGGCGATGTCGTCCGCCGCGGTTGCCAGCCCATGAAGGAAGTTGGCGACGATCAGGTTCCTGGTGTCTTCCTGGTTGCGCATCCCCTCTTTCACATGCTGGATGGCCTGGAGCACCGCCGCGATCGCAGCCGGTTCCCGCGCGGCGCCGCGGCACGGCCAGTCGGAGGAGAACAGTTCGACCAGTCTCTCGGCGGCGGCGCGCAGGTTGGGATAAACAAGCCAGATGGCCCGGGCGTCGTAACTCAGGCCGGCGGCGTCGATCGCGGCCTCAAGCCTTTGCTGGCTGCCAATGGCCGGCGGAACCGCGACGGTGTGCGACGGCGGCGTCCCCTCCGATGGGCCGGCGGGCGCGGACGAGATGCTGACGACATTGGAAGCCATGGTGCGCCTTACTCCAGTTTGAGTACCGGAATCCGGCCCTTGATGAATTCGCTGCGATTGAGCATCGCGACGTAGTGCAGATCCGGCAACCCCGGCAACAGCGACGGCGGGAACAGCTCGGTGTCCTTTTCGCTGATGGACTCACCCCGCCGGACCGAGAACTCAAGCCCCGTGTCCTCGCTCCTCGAGCCCGTGGCCTGGCTGAGGGACCGGACACCGATGGCCGTCATACCGAACTTCCTGGCCACCATCTCCATGGTGTCGGCGTCCTGGGTGGCGCCCACGATCATGTTGTTCATGTTGCCCATGAAGCGCATGGCCTTGGCCCGGTTGCCGGCGAATGCGTCGACCAGGTCGGACAGTGTCTGACCCAAGGCCCAGATGAACATTCCGGCGCCGCGACCCTTGTTGGCCTGCTGGATCAGCGGCTCGCACATGACGTCGCCCCATTCGTCGACGATCACGTGAATCCTGCGCGGCTCCAGGCCCACATCCTCTTCGGTGCCGTGGTTGTAGATCTCCGCGCCCACCGCCGACAAGTCGGCCAGCGTCATCGCGGCCAGCGCATGGCCGACGCTGGGATCGGCCAGCGTGTCGGTCCCGACATACAGGATGTGCCGCCCGGTGACGACCCGCATCATGTCCATGATCGGGCGGTTGTCGTCCAGATCCTCGTAGTCCGGCGAGAGCAGCCCGCGCAGGTCGTCGGTGCTCAGCTTGGTCAGCATCGGCGTGATCGACACGATCATCTTGCCGAACCATTCCTTGTTGGCTTCAAGGATGGCCAGCAGCCCCTTGATCTCCTCGGGCTTCTCGACCACGCCACGCCGGCGGGCGTCGGCCTGGTCCTCGCCCAGCTCGCGGTTGAACACCTGGATCATTGCCGTCAGGTCGGCCGAACCGGTTTCCAGCCCTGATACCGCCCGGCCCCGCGGTGCGCGGCCGCCTGCGAATCCCTGCCGTGCGATCTCCTCCAGCACGCGGTCCGCCAGCGCGGTGGCCTCGGTCCGGAACAGCTTGGACAAGGCTTCCTCGGCCAGCCGCTCGACGCTGACGCGCGACTGCATCGAGGTTTTCAGGGCGGCGATGCTGACGCGCCGGCCGACGTACTTCATGCCGTTGGTGATCGAGTGGACCGCGTTCCAGCAGAACTCCTTGAAGGTGCTGTCCTCCTGTGCCGACAGCACCAGCGAGACCCGGGACGCCACCTGGCTGACGCGGTCCCAGTTTTTCAGGAGATCCATGCGCGTCGACTGCGAGGCGAAGGCCGGGTGCATCATCAGGAACCGTTCGGGCTCGCCGACGGCCGCGGCGCAGGCCCGGCAGATCTCCCGCAGCTCCGGATCGCCCTTGGGGTCGATCACGATCACGGTGTCGCCGCGCGCCACCAGCTGGAAGGCGATCAGTGACACCAGCCGGGTCTTGATGGCCCCGGTCGTCGCGATCACAGCGCAGTGTCCCTTGAGCGCGTCGAACGGCGCCATGACATCCTGCTCCCGCGCTTCAAGACCGTGGATCCAGGGCATGCCGCGCTCGTTCGCCGGATCGCGCTTCTCGCCCAGCAGGCGCAGCACCCAGGGCGGCGGATAGATGTCGGCCAGGTCGCGCTTCATGATCTCGTGCGCGCGCTGTGTATGGCGCGGCTCCCAGCGGTAGCCCCACCCCAGCCACAGCGCCGGCCCCATTGCCGGCAAAGAACGCAGCAGCTGGCCAGTCGTGATGACCGCCAGGGGCTTGCCCACGAGGGAGAGTTTCTTGCACGCCAGGCCGTGCGCGGCCATCAGCCTCCAAACCGCAAACGCCGCGCACTGGGCAACCAGCAGAAAGATGGTGACACCCCCGAAATCGAGCGTCAGGCCCCAGGCCAGGCACCACAGCATCGCGGCAGTCCAGGCAGCCACGGCCCTGGCCTCATAGAGCGGACGCAGGATCTGTTCGTAGGGAGCGGCGGTCTGGCTCATTGCAGGCCCAGCCTTCGCATGCCGTGAGGCGCCAGGATGAAGCACGGGACGGCCTCACGCTTTCCGTCTGCGAGGGTGACGGGATAGATCATCTTGCCGGTGGTGTGGGGCGACACATAGAGCAGACCCAGCTCGCCCACGCGCGTGAGGAACGAGGTCGGGTCGGCGGTGAGCTTGGACAGGAGTGCGAATTCGAAGGCCGCGCCCTGTTCGCAGCCCAGCATCGCGTTGCGCCCTGCCCCCTTGCCTTGCCAGAGCTGGATCAGCTGGCCGAGCACTTCGCCGTGCGGTTGGGACATCAACGACCGCAGGTCTTCGGGCACCAGATCGACCGGCCGCTCCTGCGCTGGTGCCGAGTCTTCCCTGTCATCTCCGACCGGGTGGGTCTTTTGTGCCAGATCGTCTGCTTGCGCAGTCTCACCAGGCCCCGCCCCGGCAGGCTCCACCAGCCGCAAGGATGGCGCGCTTGCCAGCGGCAGCTCCCCCTGGGCCGGGGCCGGCGGCGCCTTGGACGCGCTGGGTCGACCTGGCGCGGCCTTGGGGCGAGTCGATGGTGCCGGAGCGCTCCGGCCCGGACCGCCACGCGCCGGGTCGCGCGCCGACATATCCGGACGAGACGCTCTTGCGGTCTCGGGAGTTGGTTGTGCGGAGCGCGTTGCACGCGCGTCGTCAAGCAGCAGGTCGGGTTGAGTGACCATCAAGCCCGTTCGATGGTCGCCCTGTCGGTCGACGAATGGCATCAGTGAAACTCCATCCACGCCTGCATCCACCAGTCTCGTGGATATCAGCATGACCAGCAGGGCGGCCTCGGTGTCCGGGATGCCGGGGTAGCCCTTGGCGCGGCAGAACCCGATGACGTCCCGGCCGGCCTTTGGCCATTCGAGATACACCCCTGCCGCGTCGGCGTACAGGGTGTCAGTGTCCAGCCGCCACGCCGTGCGGGCCAGGCTCACCAGCGCATCCAGCAGATAGGGTGCGACGTTCGAGCCGATCGTCAGCCGTCCATAGCTCTGGTGCCGCCGCGCATTCTCCCGGGCCAGCACCGAGCGCCACATGTCCCTGACGAGGCCCGCGGCGACCAGCCCGGTGGCCGGCCCGCCTGTGACGATGTCGAGCAAGGCCCGCAGCAGGCCCGGCGAGCCGAGCTCCAGCCACTCGACGTTGTCCCGGCCGACCAGTCCGAGCGCGAAGCTCCCGGTCAGCGCTGCCGGTCCCAGCTGCGGCCCGTCGGAGAGCCATGCGACGAACAGGCGTCTGGCGGGATCGGCGGACGCAAAGCGGGTCACCGGCCCCAGCGCCGGCGACCAGCTGATCCCCTGCGAATCCATTACCGACATGGATCCGAGTGCGCCGCCCAGCGGGTACAGCAGCCCGGACGCGAAGCACAGGTAGCGCCAGCGTCTTTCGAGCCGGTGCCGCGCTTCCACGCCCAGGGCGCCGGTGAAGATGCGGCCGTCGCTCGCCCTAAAGCAGGTGAACGCCGTTTCGGCCGCTGCCCGGAACAGGCCACCCGCTCCGGCGAAGCCGTCGCTTGCCGAGCCCGGAAGGACGTTGACGTAGTCGGCGACACGCGCGAGCGGCTGGGCGAACCGGGCCTCGAATATCTCCGGAGGCAGCGCCGCGTGCAGCCGCAGCATGGCCAGCAGTTCCTGCTGGTCGCGCATCAGCGTGTCGGGATGTTGTACCGGCAAGCCCGGATCACAGGGCGGATAGGCCAACAGGCTTTGATGATCAATGCGCCCGGCGGTCAGTCCCCGGGTCCCGCAAGGCAGGGCCTGCCCCGCGGCAGCCGCGCGAACGGATGGCGGGCTCCTGAACGGCCATGGACGCATGTGCCGATTCTTGTTGCCCCTCGCTTGCGGTCGACCTCGCAACCGGGCCGATCAGCCGTGTTGCGCGGGCCGCCGGGTGGATCGTCGGGGCACGGCGGGTTCACGGCAGGAACGGCGCTCTTCGTCTTCCGCATGCCGTTCCACCAGTGCCCTGCCGGGCAGTCCCGCGTGCTTGTGCACCACGCAGACCGGACACTGGGACGGAACCTGCCGCCGGTGGATGTAGCTGGCACCGCAGTTCTGGCATCTGGTGAGGTCAACCTCGCCCAGCGTGTAGCCCTGGTACACGGTGCAGAAGTTCTCGAAATTGAGCGCGGTATTGCCAGCTTGCGTGTAGGTCTGCGCCAGGTAGCGGCGGTAGGTGTAGATCAGCCGGTCAACCAGGCTGTCCGAGGCAAGGCCGCTCTCGCTGTCTTCGATACCGCCGTCGCTGGTGGCCAGCAGGGTATTCATCAGGAAGCTGGCGACATAGCGCTCGTTCACGTACAGCGACTTCCTGCGGACACCATCGAAGCCGTTGCCGCGCGCCATGTTGCAGCGGACGCCATGCCTGGCGCACACCGCCTGGATCTGTTTGCACACGAGCATGTCCGGCTCGTTCAGACCCAGCAGCTTCTTGACGAAGGCGGTGCGCTGGCTAAGCAGTGCGACTGCCTCGAAGCGAGCCATCTTCTGGGGATCAGCCGCCCACTGGCTCAGCTCGGCGATCGTCCTGTTCTTCCACAAGGCCATGTTCCCACCTCAGTACGGTCCCGAGGTCGAGCACACGGCCAGGACCGTCCGGTGGGAGGTGTGAAGTGTCGGGTTGAGGCCCGCGTGGAAGAAGTACCTGGCACCGACGGCCAGCTTCACGAGCCGCAGGCCCCTGCGCGCCGCCTGCAGGATCTCGCTGAGGGTCGCCGCCTGCAGCGTCTGCACGAGCGAGGCGGACAGGCCAAACACGCACTGGGAATGGACTGCTGACATCCGGACCGCGCTCCAGCGATTGGTCAGCACGAGCTGGTTCTCTTCCGCGACGATGGCCTCGACCTCGTCGCGCGGGGATGAAACCGGCGTGGTGCCGTGTTCATCGAGCCGCAGCACCCTGGCAAGCACGTCATCTGGCTGGCTGAATCTGAACAGCGGACTGCTGCAGTCGGCGGCGCGCTCGATCTGGAGTTCGACCAGTGTGCGCAACTGGGACACGCAACCGGGATCCATCCCGAGGCGCGCCGCGTCGCTGAGCGGCGCTCCCGAGACAATGAAGTTCCATCGCCTCAAAAGAAGCTGGCGGTTCTCGTCCCTGACATCGATGTCGCTGTCCATACGATTCCCCCCTCATCGACATCGGCGTTGAGCCGGCGTCAATCGCATTCCTTCGTGAAATGCAGCGTGAATTTACAGCAACAAAATTTGCGACGTAAAGGTTTTTGGTCAGGTTGGACAGCAGGGAAATTCCCTAAGGTCAGCTCGGCCGAATGCCTGTGGCTCCAGTTTTTCACGAGGTCGCCGTCAAAGTGACCAACGATAAGTGACTGACTGATCGAAAAGGAGAACACTGGGGTCCGAACCAAATCGCTAGGCAATAATGGCCGCGATTTGGAGCCGCCGGCAGTCGTGGACGGGTTGAGCGCAGGGAGCGGCACGGGTTGATTCAGAGGTGGACGGTGATGACGGCAGATGCAATGTATGCACAGCGCGCAGCCAGGCGGCTGAACGCTCTCCTGGACGAGGAAGGGTTTCCTTTTGATGAGTTGGGCCGCTCGACCGCGGTCGGCGCGCGCATCGGCACCGGCATGCAGGCTGCCCAGCAGTTGCTGTCCGGCGTGGTGCCCTGGACCTGGGCCCAGCTCGACAAGGTGTGTTCGGTGTTCAAGCGCGTGCCCGGCTATTTCCTGGATCCGGTACCGTCCGAACCGTTCCCAAGCGATGCGCAGCTGGTGACCAGTTCGGACGGCGGCGAGTCCATCGTCTGGCGCTCGCCCCGCGGCTTTCTGCAGCACGCTCCCGAGTTCGGGACGCCGCTGCGCTACCTCACGATGCGCGAGCGCGTGGCACGCTATCCGCTCGGCAGTCTGCTGGTCTACGCGGAGGAAGTCTTCAGGACTAATGGCGTGAGGCCCGGGGCCTGCTATGTGATCGAGCGTGACGAGGGGCTCGACGTGATGCAATGCCAGGCTTCCCGGGAAACCCTCGCCAGCTTCGAGCCGCTCGCTCAGCCTGGCATTTCAGTGATGGTTCCACTGGAACCTCCGGCCCGGGGCGGAGCGCACCAAGGCCAGGGGCGCATCGCGGGAAGCGTCTTGGCCGCGATTTCCCAATCGTGATCCCTGGGTACTGACCTGAGCAGGCGCTCAAGCTGGGCGCGCTGGCCCCGCGCCGAAGACCTGGCGCCGGGCCGCTCTGGACCAGGTCGGCCATATCAGTGCCGAGGGACCGCTGCGTTCAGGAGCCGGGCGGCTGGACCTGCACCTGCGCGTGGTGCGCGAGGTGGTCCGCAACGAACGACGCAATGAAGAAGTAGCCGTGGTCGTAACCCGCGTGGCGGCGCAGCGTCAGCGGCTGGCCCACGGCCTCGCAGGCCTGCTACAGCAGGTCCGGCCACAGCTGTTCAGCAAGGAAAGAATCGTCCAGGCCCTGGTCCACCAGAAGGTGCGGCACACGCGCACCGCTTTTGATGAGCCGGACGGCGTCGTGCTGCTGCCATGCCTCAACGTCCTGTCCCAGGTACTTCGCAAAAGCATTCGTGCCCCACGGCACCTGGGAGGCAGAGCTGATCGGCGCGAACGCCGAAACGCTCGCGAACCGATCCGGATGCCGAAGTGCCAACGTGAGCGCGCCATGCCCACCCATGGATTCAGAGGATTCCGCTGCGCCCGGAGACGACAGGAAAGTTCGCTGCGAGCACTTGCGGCAACTCTTCCAGGATCCAGCTCTCCATGCGCCAGTTCTTCGCGTAGGGCTCGCTGGCGACATCCAGATAGAACCCCGCGCCAGTGCCGAAGGTCCAGTCCGCGTCGGCCCCGTCGACGCCCGTGTTGCGCGGACTCGTGTCGGGCGTTACCAGGATCAGGCCATGGCGAGCCGCATGCTCTTGCGCCCCGGCCTTGATCGCGAAGGTCTGCTCGTTGCAGGTCAACCCGGCAAGTGCGTAAAGCACAGGACAGGCGTGATGCGCGGCCTGCGGCGGCACATAGACGCCAAAGCGCATCGGCAAACCGACGACAGCCGATGCGTGCTAATAAAAGCCTCGCACACCGCCATGGCTGCGATGCGTCTCCAGCGTGGTGAGGACCCTCATTGTCAGAACAGGACCACGCCGCGGATCGACTCGCCGCGCTTCATCAGGTCGAAGCCCTCGTTGATCTTTTCCAGCGGCATGGTGTGGGTGATCAGGTCGTCGATGTTGATCTTGCCGTCCATGTACCAGTCGACGATCTTCGGCACGTCGGTGCGGCCGCGCGCGCCGCCGAAGGCCGAGCCTTCCCACTTGCGGCCGGTCACCAGCTGGAACGGACGGGTGCTGATCTCCGCGCCGGCTTCGGCCACGCCGATGATGATGCTGCGGCCCCAGCCCTTGTGCGTGCATTCGAGCGCCTGGCGCATCACCCTGGTGTTGCCGATGCACTCGAAGCTGTAGTCGGCGCCGCCGTCGGTGAGCTGCACGATGGCATCGACGATGTTCTCGTGCTCCTTCGGGTTCAGGAAGTGCGTCATGCCGAACTTGCGGGCCATCGCTTCGCGCGCCGGGTTGAGGTCGACACCGATGATCTTGTCCGCGCCGACCATCTTCGCGCCCTGGATCACATTCAGGCCGATGCCGCCGAGGCCGAACACCACGACGTTGGCGCCGGCCTCCACCTTGGCAGTGAAGATCACCGCGCCGATGCCCGTGGTCACACCGCAGCCGATGTAGCAGACCTTGTCGAACGGCGCGTCTTCGCGGATCTTCGCCAGCGAGATCTCCGGCGCCACCGTGTAGTTGCTGAAGGTGCTGGTGCCCATGTAGTGGTGGATCGGCTGGCCGTCGAGGCTGAAGCGGCTGGTGCCGTCCGGCATCAGTCCCTTGCCCTGGGTGCCTCTAATGAGCTGGCAGAGGTTGGTCTTGCGCGACAGGCAGAACTTGCACTGGCGGCATTCCGGCGTGTAGAGCGGGATGACGTGGTCGCCCTTCTTGAGCGACGTGACGCCGGGCCCGACGTCGACCACGATGCCGGCGCCTTCGTGGCCGAGGATGGCCGGGAAGATGCCTTCCGGGTCGGCGCCCGACAGCGTGTAGTAGTCGGTGTGGCAGATGCCGGTGGCCTTGATCTCCACCAGCACTTCGCCGTAGCGGGGGCCGTCGAGGTCGACGGTTTCGATGGTCAGGGGTGCGCCGGCTTTCCAGGCGACTGCAGCTTTGGTTTTCATGTCGATTGAGGTCTGTTGTGGCTCAGGCCGCTGCGCGCAGCTTCACCTTGTGCCAGGCGATGACGTCCATGATCTCTGGCGAGAAGGCGTCGTAGGCGGGGATGCCTGCCTGCTTCAACTGCCCGCGCACGGCGTGCATCTGGCTGGGCTGGGTGCCGGATTCGATCAGCGAGGACAGGAAGCCGGCGAACTCTGGCTTTGCGGCGGCCTGGCCACCGTGAGCCAGTTCCGGATGCACGAAATCGATGCCGAAGAAATGATGGTCCGGGTCACTGACGCGCCCGAACAGGTGGACCCCGCATGCCTTGCAGGCGTAGCGCTGCACCTTCTGCGTCTCGTCCACCACCCGCAGCCTCTCCTGCCCCTTCAGGACCTCGAGCGTGCCGGCGGGAACGACCGCGGTCTGTGCCAGCAAGGCGCCATCCGGCTTCCAGCACTTGCTGCAACCGCACAGGTGATTGTGCGCAATGTCCTCGGACAGCTTCACTTCCACCGGATCGGCGCATTTGCAGCGTAGCGTCGCGCCGGCGAGGCTGGCCCCTGCCCTGGACGGGGCGTCGACCACCGGATGCAAGGCGATCTTCATCGCGGCACGTTGCTCCGCCCGCTCCTTCAGGCGCCGGTTCACCTCCTCGTAGGCGGCGCGTGTGTTGGTGTTCAGCGCCGGCCAGCGTTCCTCGACCAGGGAGCCACGGAAGATCTCATCGTTGCGGAAGGTGACGCCGCCCCCCTCCCGCGGCTCGATCCGGAAGATGTGCTCGCCGCTGAAAGTTGTGGGGTCAGGTGCCTGCGTCAGCCAGCGCAGCTCGCGCGCAGCGACGATGCGGGTGATCTTCGGCGAGATCTTCATCACGGGAGTATTCGGACGCACGAAGGTCGTCGTCACCTGGCCGCCGACGGTGGTCCGGCCGGCGATATCGGGCAGCATCTGGTTCCATTCGGGATAGCTGGCCAACTCGTCCAGAACAGCCCAGACAGTCTGCGCTGGCGCGTCGATGGCGATGGACGTTTCAAGTAGCTTCATTGGTGTTCCTCATGATTGATGTGTGAGCGCGGCGCGGGTGCGCGGCGACTGAAAACTGCGCTAGCGCTGCTGCATCTGCAGGAGCGCCGGCCGGGGAATGCACCGGAAGCTCGATGCCTCGGTGACGGGGCCGGTGCCGTTGTATTGGGGATAGGCGGGAAAACGGCAGGCAGGCATCGCGCCGATCGGGCGCATGTCCTCGATGCTCAGGTTGAAGGCTGTCGGTGCATCCGGCGGCGTCTGGCCCCTGAGAACCCAGTCTTCCAGCATTGCCAGCGCGTTGACCTGGCTGGTGCCGCCGACGTTGTGGCTGCCACCAGCGGGCACATACAAGCGCATGAAGCGGTCTGTCGCCGAGGCGCCGAGCTTCTGGACCACGCTGCCGTGATATTCCGCCGCCATCGTCAGCGGCGCTGCGTTGTCGGCCGAAGGGTGCACGATGATCAGCTTGCCGCCGCGCGCGGCAAAGCGGGACAGGTCGGGGTCGGTCGCGTCGAACAGCCTGGACAACTCCATGATGCGTTGCGCGTACGGACGGGCGTCGAAGTCGTACGGGTCGAAGTCGTCGCGCTGGACGATCATGTGCCGGATCCAGAACGCGGCGAAGCCCAAGATCGCGCCGCGCCGCTGCTCGAAGCCCAGGCCCGCAGGAAGCGGCCGCGACGGCGCTTCGGTGCCGACCGGATAGAACGGCCATTGCCATCCCTTGCCGTCCTCGTCGCCGGTGACGGCGAACCCCGGAAAGCGCGACACGCCGTTGGCCATCGGTACCGGCGTGGCGCGCGGGTCGCGCAGCGCGTTGACGGCTGCCACCTGGGTCGGCGTCAGGCAACCGCCCGGCGCCTGGCCGGCGGCGCATTGCAGTTGCGCGGCATCGTTGGGGCATTCAAGATACTTGCCGACCACGCCATCGCGCAGCCCGTCCTGCTGGTCACAACTGGCCCGCGTGCGGTCCGCCACCAGCTTGATCGCGCGCGCATCCAGGAATCCGTCCATCAGGCGATCGCGCACGACGTTGTCGAACAGGTGGACCGCATTCCAGCTGATCACCGGGGACGTGGCGATGACGCCGTCGAAATCCGCCGGGTACACCTGCGCCGCACGCAAGGCCTCGCGCGCGCCCGCCGATTCGCCGCTGAAAAAGACGTGGGTCGGCCCACGCCCATACGCGGCTGCGATCACCGCCAGCGCCGCATCGCGGGTCTTCTTGATTTCCTCGTGGGCCCAGTTGCGCACCGCCTCGTCGTTGCGCGTGAAAGCGAACTCACGCGGGGGATGTCCGTTGTCGCTCCCGTACGTGACGTAGCCCTGGGTGATTGGGTAAGGCACGTTCACCGGGTTCGGGTCGAAACGCCCCGACGCCTTGTTGCCCGGCGCGGTGATCAGCTGACCCCCGAGCCCGCCGCCGCCGGACTGCACAGCGCGGCCGTTCCAGTTGCCCAGCGGAAGGTTGATCGCGAAATTGATGGGTGGTGCCGTAGCGTCGATGGGTGCGATGCGCCCCAGCACGACGCAGCGCTGCGGCGTCGGCAGCAGGTGCTCGCCCTCGGCGTCGCGGTATGGAGCGACAGCCGCGGCGCGCGTGGCCGAGTGCACGGTCGCGCCGCGTGTCGGCAATCCGATGGCCGAGGCCGGGATGCTCATGCCGGCCAGCGCCTCGCATTGGCGGATGGCCATCGGCGCGAAAGGCGCCGCCTGCTGCAGCCCCGCGCAGCCTGCCAGTAGTGCCGCGAGACAGGCGCCCGAGAGCGCCGACGCGTGTCGGGACATGTTCATCGTGGTTTCCTCATAGAAGGGATTTCAGCGCAAAAGCCGGGTCTGCAGCCTGCTCCGGAGTCGGCGATACGCCCCGTTCGATCAGCTTGCGGCTCCACATGTGGTCGACCGGTGCGTTCACCGACTCGACGGCGATCAGCTCGGATGCTTCGTAATGGAAGAGGCTGAAGCTCACGGACGTCGCCCCCGGCCGGCAAACAGCGGTCAGTTGCGGGTGCCACAGGCCGACCATCTGCAGCTTCACGCCGCCCTGGTCCGACCAGAAATGCGGTGTCGGCCGGTACGCCGCGGGTCGACCCAGCAAGGTTTCCGCCGCCACCTTGGCCTGGTCGTTCGCGTTCTGCACCGACTCGAGACGGATGCGCCGTCCCCGGTACTCGAAGCTCGTGCAATCGCCGACCGCGAGGATGTCGGGATCGGATGTGACCATCGCCGCGTCCACGCAGATCCCGTTGTCGGTTTGCAGGCCGGCCGCCTGGGCCAGCGCGACTTCGGGCATGGCGCCGATGCCCAGCAGCATCTCGTCGATCACGATCGGCATGTCATCAACATAGAGACTCACCAGCCGTTCGCCGCGGACCTCCGGCTCGCCGACGATAGCGCCGAGGTCGACACGCGTACCCATCTGGAGGTGGTGCTCCAGGACATGGGCGGACAGCTCCGGCGACGTCGAGCGTTGCAGCAGCCTGGGGGCCACCTCGATCACCCGTACGTCCCATCCAAGATGTTTCGCGCTCGACGCCACTTCCAGGCCGATGAAGCCTCCTCCCAGAACTGTCAGCTTCCCACCGCCTTCGCGCTGCAGCCGCTCGCGCATGGACTTCGCATCGGCGACATCGCGCAGCGACAGGACGTTCTCAAGCGGCCTCTCCAGCCAGAGCAAGCTTCGGGCCCGGGTACCGGTCGCCAGGACGAGCTTGGCATAGGAGATTTCTTCTCCCGATGCGAGCCGGACCTTGCGCCCGGCCGCATCGATGCCGACCGCCGCATCCCCCAGGTGCACCCGCACGTTGTGTGACGCATACCAGGCGGCGTCGCGGTGCAGTTGCAGCGACTCCTGCGGATTCTTCAGGAAGCTCTTTGACAGCGGGGGGCGCTGGTAGGGATGTTCCTCTTCCTCGCAGACGACGTGGATGCGGTCGCCCTGCCCCGCATCCACCAGGCTGGCGCACAACTGGGCGGCGGCGTGGCCACCACCGATGATGACAATTGCGTCGCTCATTCTTCTGCTGGTGCCTTCTTGCGGCCGCGCGCTGCGTGGGGGTAGTGCAGCGCGAGGAATCTGGACGTGGAAGCCTCCACCGCCGGGAGGTTGTCGTGCAGCCGCCGCAACAGCGACAGCAGCTGCTCGCGTTCTTCCGGCGCCAGGACCGACATCAGCGCCCGGTCGCGATCGAGCGCGATGTCCAGGATCTTGTCATGCATCGCACGCCCCTCAGGCGTGATGCTGGCAACCCGTAGCCGTCCGTCGACAGCGTCCAGGCCGATCGTGATGAAGCCCCGGGCCTGCATGCTCTTGAAGGTGCGGCTGACCGAGGCCTTGTCCATGCCGATCACCTTGCAGATGCGCTGCGCCGACAGCGACGGCTCGATCGCCAGCAGGACGAGGACGCGCCAGGTTTCGATGCCCACATCGAACGCGGCCAGGTAAGCCTGCGACGCGCCGCCGGACAGCTTGTTTGCAATCCATGTGAAATAAGCCGGCGCGTAGTGCTCCAGGTCGACCGCCTTCCGCGCAGCCGGCTTGCGTCTGACAGACACCACAGGCTTCGTGGAGACGGGAGAGCGGGAGACTTTGGCGGTTGCGGTGCGCGACATATTGAATCGGTGGTTGATCCGCTTATTGCTGGATGGCCGGAAGACGCACCGTCAGCCCGTCGAGCTGCGGTGACAGCTTGATCTGGCAGCTCAGGCGGCTCTCCGGCCGGCGCTCGTCAGCGGTGCACTCGAGCATCTCGAGTTCGGGCGCAAGCGGCTGCGGCAGCTTCTGCAGCCACGGCTCCTGCACGTACACATGGCAGGTGGCGCACATCGCGGATCCGCCGCATTCGCCGACGACTCCGTGCACGCCGGCGCCGACCGCCGTCTGCATCAGGCTCTTGCCATCCTCCGCCTGCAGGGTGATCTGGGATCCGTCGGGCTGGATCAGGTGAACAGTGGGCACGCCTTGCTCCTCAAGCCGGGGTCAGGCGCAGCGGCAGGGTGGCCAGCGCGCGCAGTGTGTTGTTCAGGCGCCTGGTGGGCTCGCCAGCCAGCTCGATCTTCTTCACCCGCTTGGCGAGCGCGGTCAGGATCAGTTCGCCTTCAAGACGCGCCACCACCTGCCCGACGCAGCCATGGATGCCCGAGCCGAAGGCCATGTGCCCCGCCGGCTTGCGGTTGATGTCGAAACGGTCCGGGTCCGGCCACTGGCGCGGATCGCGGTTGGCCGAGGACAGGAAGGTGACGATCTTCTCCTCGGCTGGGATGGCCACGCCGGCCAGTTCCGTGTTCCTCGACGTGGTCCGGAAGAAAGTCTGCACGGTGGATTCGTAACGCAGCGCCTCTTCGAAAGCGGGCCGCGCCAGGGTGAGGTTCTCGCGAAGCTTGTCGAATTCCGCTGGATGGGTTGCCAGGCACAGCAAGGCGTTGCCGATTCCATTGATCGTCGTGTCCACGCCGGCGGAGAGGAAGGAACGCACCAGCATTGGGGCCTCGGCCTGCGTGATCTCGCCGCGGTCGGCCGCTTCGTAGATCTGCGCGCCGAAGCCGTCCGGGCTGAGGTTCTCGCGGTTGCAGTGCGACATGATCCACGCGGTCACGGGCTGCACCAGTTCCGACGATTTCGCCAGCCGCTCGTTTCTGGGGCCGAACGAGTTGAAGATCAT
The DNA here is from genome assembly GCA_943372495.1 of Ramlibacter sp. 2FC. Classification (GTDB taxonomy): domain Bacteria; phylum Pseudomonadota; class Gammaproteobacteria; order Burkholderiales; family Burkholderiaceae_C; genus Ramlibacter. The sequence continues at coordinate 24,352 of CALRYV010000001.1, forward strand.
GTTGCCGTACAGCAGCAGGTTTTCCCGGCCCTCGGCTCCCAGTCCCACCGCATCGGGAAAGACCTTGAGCGGATAAAGCTCGGCAAGATCGCCCACGCCATCGACAGTGCCCTGGCTTCCCGCCTTTGCCATGACACGATCGAACAGCGCGTCCGCCTCCTGCTGGAAGGTCAGGCGGATCTGCGTCACCGCCTTGGGCGACAGGATGCGTGCCAGCACGGCGCGCACCTTGGTGTGGTTGGGCGGATCCGCTTCCAGGATGATGCTCTGCGGACGGAACGGCTTTTCACGCAGGAAGTTCGTCAGGCCCGCGCCCGCCGACGAGATGAAGGTCTCGTGGTCGTTCATCACCGCCCGCACCTCGGCGTGCCGGGCCACTGCATACATCCGGTACTTCGGGATCCAGACCACCGGCCCCGCTTCACGCATCCGCTCGTGGCCGGGATACGGGTCCAGCAGGAAGTCGTCGCTGTAGGGATCGATGTCCAGGACCGCGACGCCGGCCGGGGGATTGAGATCGTTCATGGGGTTCTCCTTCTCTCCAATGGATCAGGCATGGGCCTCACCGGCCACGCCGACATACCGTTCAAGCAGGTCCTGCCGCTGCGCGAGCTCGCTGCTGTCGCTGCGATGGACCACTTCGCCACGTTCCAGGACGACCGCGTCGGTCGTGAAGCGCAGCGCGTCGCCAACCTTCTGTTCCACCAGCACGACGGCGACGCCGGTCGCCCGGGCCATGGTGTCGAACGTCCGCATCAGTTCATGGCAGATGATGGGTGCGAGCCCTTCCAGCGGCTCGTCCAGCAACAGCACCCTGGGCCTTCCGAGCAGGGTCCTGGCCACCGTCAGCATCTGCTGTTCGCCTCCCGAGAGTTGCGCTCCGCCATTGCGCTTGCGCTCCGCGAGTCTCGGGAACAGCTCGTACGCCTCTGCCACATCGCTGCGAGGCCGGCCCTTGAGTCCGGCGACCAGGTTTTCCTCGACGGTCAGCGAAGGAAAGATGTCGCGGGTCTGCGGCACATAGCCAATGCCGGCGTGCGCCCGTTCGCGCGCGGACAGGCGCGTGATGTCCTGCCCGAACAGATGAATCCGGCCCGCGTGGATGTCCGCCAGGCCCATGATCGCTTTCAGGAGCGTGGTCTTGCCGACGCCGTTGCGGCCGATCACGGCGACACGACCGCCTGCAGGACAGTGCAGCTCGACCCCATGCAGGATGTTCACCGGGCCGAAGCCGGCGGTAACCTGCTCGACGTGGATGGCAAGCTCAGTCATGCGGTCTCCGTCCCGAGATAGGCTTGCAGAACCGCGGGGTGGCGCCGGATTTCTGCGGGCGGGCCTTCGGCCAGCACCGCGCCTTCGGCCAGGACGACGATGCGATCGGCGAAGCTGAAGATCAGGTCCATGTCGTGCTCGATCATCAGCAGCGCCAATGTCGGCGGCAAGGTGTCCAGCGCCCTGAGCACCACCTCGCGCTCTCCGCTCGGCACGCCGGCCATCGGCTCGTCCAGCAGTAGCACCTTGGGCTTCAGCGCCATGGCGATCGCAATCTCGACCAACCGCTGCTGCCCGTAGGCAAGGTCCACCGGCCGCCTGTCGGCCAGGTCTTCCAGGCGGAGATGCCGCAGGATCTGTTGCCCTTCGTCGCGCACCGCGGGGTACGCATCGACCGAGCGCCACTGGTTGCGCACGGAGCCATCGCGCTCATGGATCGCCAGTTCCACCTGGCTGCGCACGCTCAGCGTGGGTGCCAGCTGGGTGATCTGGAAGGTGCGGACCAGGCCGCGCTTGACGCGTGCAGCCTGGCTCATCCTCGTGACGTCCGTGCCCTCGAGACGCACCGAGCCGGACGATGGCGCCAGCACGCCGGTGAGCAGGTTCACCAGCGTGCTCTTGCCGGCGCCGTTGGGCCCGATGAGGCCGACCCGGTCACCCGGCCTGAGCGTGAGCGCCACGTTGCGTGTGACCTGCAGCCCGCCGAAGGACTTGTTGAGCCCTTCGATCTGCAGCAATGCCTGCGTAGCGGTCATGCGGACTTCTCCTTCGGCGTCAGGCGGGCCCGTAGCGCGGTCGCCCAGCGCTCTCGGGGGACGAGCACCAGCACCACCAGCATGCCGCCGATGATGAACAGCCAGTGGTAGGGATTGATCGCCGCGGCGGCGTGGTGCACGCTCATGAAGATCGCCGTTCCCGCGATCGCGCCATACAGCGTTCCGGTCCCGCCCAGCACCAGCATCACCAGCGACTCCGCCGACAGCGTGAAGCCCAGCGAGTCCAGCCCCACGATCTGGTTCACCTGGGCCGACAGCGCTCCAGCAATGCCAGCGAAAGCACCGGCCCACACGTAGAGTTTCAGCAGCGTCGGACGGATGCCGTCGCCCATGGCCGACATCCGCATCCGGTTCTGGTGGATGCCCAGGCATGCCAGCCCGAATGGCGATCCGATCAGACGCCGCATGATCCAGAACGACAGCAGCAGGACCAGCGAGCAATAGATGAACGCAACCTTGCCGTACAGGTCGAACGAGAACACGCCGAGCAGCTTGCCAATTGCGAATCCGCTGAGGCCGTCGTCGCCACCAGTCCAGGTGCGTAGCTTCTTGGCGAGGTTGAGCACGATCTCCGCGATGGCGATCGTCAGCATCAGGAAGGTCAGGCCGTGGTAGCGAAGCAGGAACAGGCCTGACAGCGCCGCCAGCGCGGCCCCGGACCCAGCGCCGATTGCCAGCCCGAGCAGCGGGTTGCCGGTCAGGTGCATGGCCGTGATCCCGGTGGCGTAAGCGCCGATGCCGAAGAAGGCCGCGTGGCCGAGCGTCGCCAGCCCGCCGATGCCCACCACGAGGTCGAGCGACATCACAAGAATCGCCATCGTCACGATCCGCGCGGCCAGGCCGAGCTGGTCCGGCAGCAGGAAGTAGACGGCGACACAGGCGGCGACCAGCACGATGTAAGGGGCGCCGCGCGCGGCCATCGAGCTCATGTCCGTGTCCTTGGCACCAGGATGCCGTCCGGCCGCCATCCCAGCAGGATGGCCACCGCGGCGAAGAAGAACAGGCTGCCCCAGTCCGACGCGAGGTACTTGCTCGCCGTTTCCACGATGCCGAGCCCCACCGCCGCTGCGGCCGAGCCCGCGATGTTGCCCATGCCGCCGACCGCGACGACGACCAGCACCAGCACCAGGTACTTGATCGGATAGAAAGGTTCGAGCGGCATCAGCTCGGCGCCCAGGATGCCGCCGAGCGCGGCGAGGCCCGCACCGGCCGCGAAGGTAATCGCGTAGACCCACTGCACCGGAATGCCCAGCGATTCGGCGGCCGCGGTGTTGTCGACCGTCGCGCGCAGCCAGACGCCGAAGCGCGTCGCATTCATCACCCAGTACACGCCAAGCAGAACGGCAACGCCGACCACGATCACCAGCAGGCGCTGGGCGGGAATGGTCCTGAAGCCAAGGTCCACCGACGAGGCGAGCCATGCCGGCAGCGGGATCATCTGCACCTGCGGCCCGAACACCAGGTTGATCGTCGCCACAAAAAGGAAAGTCAGGCCGATGGTGAACAGCACCTGCTGCAGCTCGGGCCGGCGGTAGAGACGCCGCAGCACCAATGCTTCGAGCAGGGCACCGATCGCGCCGGTCGCCACGATCGCAACGACGATGGCTGGCAGCAGCCCCCATCCCTGTTTCCCCATCAGCCAGGCCGCGACGTAGCCGCCGGTCATGGCGAACGCGCCATGCGCGAGATTGACGAATCGCATGAGCCCCAGCGTGATCGTGAGACCGACCGAAATGATGAACAGCACCATGCCATAGGCGATGCCGTCCATCAGGATGTTGATCAACAGGGCCACGGGGGCTTCCAGACGTTACTTCACCAGGCCGTGGTCGACGTGCGCGCCGAAGCTCTGCACTTCCTTGTTGACCATCGCGCCGCCGGCGCCCTTTTCCACTGTGCGCAGGTACACGTTCTGCGTGATGTGGCGGGTGGCAGGGTCGATGGAGACGGGGCCGCGCGGGCTTTCCCACTTCAGCGCCTTGGCGGCGGCGATCGCCTTGTCGCCGTCACGCTTGCCGCCGGTCGCTTCGATCATCTTGTGGATCACATACATCCCGTCCCAGGCGCCGACCGTCGCGTAGTTGGCGACTGCGTCCTTGTTCTGCTTGGCCACAGCGGTAACAAAGGCCTTGTTGGCCGGAGAGTCATGCACCGCCGAGTAGTGGAATGCAGTCGTCAGGCCGAGCGCGGTGTCGCCGAACTTCTGCAGGTCGAATTCGTCGGTCTCGGCGGTGCCGAAGAACTCGATGCCGGCCTGGCGCAGGCCGTTCTGCTGGTAGGCGCGCACGAAGCCGAGGTTCGGCGGGCCGCCGGGCAGGAAGACGTACACGGCATGCGCGCCGCTGGCCTTGATCCGCTGTGCGAAGGGTCCGAAGTCGGTGGTGGACAGCGGCATGCGTATGCTCTCGACCACCTGGCCGCCCTGCTTGCCGAACTCGGTCTTGAAGGCGTTCTCGGCGTCGATCCCGGGACCGTAGTCCGTGACGGCGGTGATGACCTTCTTCACGCCCTTCTTCGCTACGTGCTGGGCCAGCGGCACCGTCACCTGCCACAGCGTGTAGCTGGTGCGGATGTAGAAGTCCGACTTGGTGGTGATGTCCGATGTCGCCGCGTTGAAGATCACCGCCGGCGTCTTCGACTCCTGGATCACCGGGGCGATGGCCGCGGCGTTCGGCGTGAACACGAAGCCGCCGATGTAGTCCACCTTGTCTTTCACCACAAGCTCCTGCGCCAGGTTGCGCGCATTCGCCGGATTGGGCGCGCCTTCGTCGCGGAAGATCAGCTCGACTGACTGCCCGGCCAGCTTGCCGCCCTGGCTGGCGACATAGGCTTCAACGCCAGCTTTCATCAGGACGCCGTAGTGCGCGAACGGACCCGAGAACGGGGCGATGATTCCCACCTTCACCTGGGCCGCCGCGCCGAAGGCGACGGTGGCCAAGCCGATGGCGAGAACGGTTTGACGCAGAGCTTGCATGGTTGTCTCCAGGGATGGTTCTTGAGTCCGTTATTTTTCGCCAGATGGTTGATATATCAACCAGTAGAAACCCCAACTATGTGCAGATGCCATGGGTGCCATCGCAAGGGCTGATGTCTCGCTAAAAAAAATGAGCCCGGCATGGCCGGGCCGAATCCTCTGGGTTGGGAGGAATCCTCAGGGGGCGTTCATGGCTTCTGCCAGCGCAGCAGCCGCTGCTCCGCACCCGCCAGCAAGGCATTGGCGGCAAAGCCGATCAGCCCGAGCAGCGCGATGCCGGCGAACAGTTCGCTAGCCCGGAAGGACCGGGCCGCCATCAGGATGGCCTGCCCCAACCCTGTCTGCGAGGCGATCATCTCGCCGACCACCGCGACGATCAGCGAGACCGTCATCGACAGGCGCATGCCGGCAATGATGTCGGGCATCGCGCTGGGCAGGCCGATCTTCCAGATGAAATGGCGCGCCGGCAGCTGCAGCGCGCCGGCCACTTCGCGCAGCCGCGGCTCCACGCTGGCCAGGCCGTGCACCGTGGCGAGCAGCACCGGCCACATCGCGCCGAAGGCCACCACGAATAGCACCATGTTCGGACCCAGGCCGAAAATGGAGATGGCCAGCGGCATCACCGCAGACGCCGGAAGCGGGCGGATGAATTCGAGCATCGGCTGCAGCCAGGCGCGCGCCGCCGCCGACGTGCCGATGACGGCGCCCAGCACGATTCCCGCAAGGCAGGCCAGCAGCCAGCCTTCGAGCATGCGAAGTAGCGTGTGGCCGCTCTGCGCCAGCAACTCGCCGGTCCGCAGCCCTTCGCTGAGGCTGGCCAACGTCGCTTCCGGCGTCGGCAGGAACACCTTGCTGACCCATTGAAGGTGGCTGGCCAACCACCACAGCGCGATGAAGCCTGCCAGCACGACGATCGAACCGATCCACCCGCCTTGCCGGCTCATGCCGCTACCCCCATCGCCCGGGCGACTCGTTGCTGCAGCCAGAGCGCAAGCGCGTTGACCGCGTAGCCGACCACCGCGATCCAGAACAGCCAGGCCAGCATCAGCGCCGGATCCAGGCTTTGCTGCGACACCATGATCGCGTAGCCCATGCCGTGCGGGTTGGCGGCGATCTCCACCGTCACCGCCACCACCAGCGCGATCGCGACACCCAGGCGCAGCGCCACGAACAGGCGCGGCACCATCGAGGGCAGAACGATCTTGGTCAGCCGCGCTGTCGCCGAGAGACCGAGCGCATGCGCCACTTCGAGCAGCCGCGGATCCACCTGGCGCGCCGCCGCCTGCCCTAGCACCAGCATCGGCCAGAACACCGCGAACGCCACCACCGAGCTTTCCATGCGCACGCCGAAGCCGAACACCAGCATCGCCAGCGGGATCAGCGCCACCGACGGCACCGGGCGCAGCACTTCGACAGTGAGGAAGCCCCACCGTCCGGCCCTCACCGACAGCCCCAGCCAGACGCCGACCAGCGTGCCGGCGATGAAGCCTATCGCGAGCCCCACTGCGGCGCTCCACAGCGTGAAGCCAGTCGCCTGAAACAGCGAGCCGTCGGCAACGGCGCGTCCGAATGCCAACGCCGCCGCGGTCGGCGCGGCCAGCGCGTCGCTGCTCTTGCCCGGCCCGCGCGCGTACCACTCCAGCGCTGCCAGCAGCACCAAAGGTGCGGCGGCACCGCGCAAGATGGTGAGCATACGCGCACGCATCAGTGATGCCCCAGGTAGTGGTACAACTCGCGGCGCAGGCGCAGGTACTCGGGGTGCTCCTTGGTCTCGAGCTGGTTACGCGGATGCGGGATCGTCACGTCGACGATGGCAGCCACGCTGGGCTTGTCGGGCGTGGGATTGGAGCGAAGCGCGACGACGCGGTCCCCAAGGTAGATGGCCTCGTCCAGGTCGTGTGTCACGAAGAGCACCGTCAGGCCGCTGTCGCGCACCAGCCGCGCCACTTCGTCCTGCAGCGACTCGCGCGTCATCGCGTCAAGCGCGCCGAAGGGCTCATCCATCATCAGCAGGCGCGGTTCCTGCGCTAGGCAGCGGGCGATCTGAACGCGCTGCTGCATGCCGCCGGACAGCTGCAGCGGAAATTTGTCCGCGTGCTGCGTCAGGTTCACCGTCTTCAGCGCGCGCTCGATCCGCTGCGGCCGCTCGGCCGCCGGAATGTTCGCTGCCTCCAGCGCCAAGCTGACATTGCCGGCGACCGTGCGCCACGGCAGAAGCGCCCTGCCATAGTCCTGGAACACAAACGCCGCTTCGCGTGACGGCCCTTGCACCAGATGGCCGAGCCGCCGTACCTCGCCGCCGCTGGGCTGCACGAAACCGGCGGCAGCGCGCAGCAGCGTCGTCTTTCCGCAGCCTGACGGACCGATGATGCAGACGAACTCGCCCTGCCCCACCTGCACGCTGGTGGGCGACAGGATCTCCTTGCCACCGAGGTGGATGGAAACGCCGTCGAAACTGAGTAGCGGAGCGCGTGCTGCTGTCACTTGAGGATCAGGTTCGCGAGGCTGGGCCTTGCCTTCAGCAGCTTCTGGTCGACCATCTGGTCAGCCCACCAGGCGAGCCCCGGCTCGGTCACCACCGGCAGCGGCGGACTGATCTGCACGCTGGCCAGCACCTCCGGCGGCAGCTTGATGTACTTGCCGATGTGCTCGCGCACCTTGGCCGCGTTCTTCGGCTCGTTGAGGAACTTCGCGGCTTCGGCGATGCCGGCCTGGAAGCCCTTGGCTGCGGCCATGTTCTTCTGCACCCAGTCGCGGCGCGCCACGAACACCAGCGTGGGCAATCCGTCGGGCAGGAACGTGGAGTAGTACGACGCGACGTAGCCGATGCCGCTGCTGACGATGCGCGCCATGAACGGGTCGGCCGTGACCACGGCGTCCAGCGAGCCGCCGCGCAACAGGTCGCCATGCTGCGGGAAAGCGGCCTCGATGAAGGTGACCTTGGATGAGTCCACCCCTTGCGCCTTGAGCCAGGCACGGAAGCCCACGTGCAGGAAGGCGCCGAGCCCCGGCACGCCGATCTTCTTGCCGACGCAGTCCTGCGCCGACCGGATACCCGCGCCGGCGCGCGCCACCAGGCCAAGACCGGTCATCTTCTTCGAGGTGGCGCCGCCGCCGGTCAGCACCACCTGGTCCAGGCCGCCGTCGACCGCCTGCAGGAAGACCGAGGGTGTGGGACCGCCGAGTTGGATGGAGTCGGACTGGATCGCCGGCGGGATCGAGGGATTGAGCGGAATCAGCTTGGGCTCGACGTCGATGCCGTGGCGCTTGAAGTAGCCCTCCTCCCGCGCGATGAACACGGTCGCATAGTCGGTGACGGCGGTATAGCCGAACACGACCTTGACCGGCGCCTGTGCGCGAAGTGGCATTGCGGCTGACGCAAAGCCAGCGGTTGCGGCAGCCATGAGGCTGCGGCGGGAAATCAGCTTGTTCATTCTTGTCTCCTTGTTCATTCGTCGTATCGCGTCGCGAGCGCGCGTCGCACCAGGTCGGCGGCAGATCCATCGTCGCGCAATCCCAACACGCGCGAGGCCGCGTCGTCCAGAACGGGGTAGCGTCCGAACACCGCTTCGACTCCGGCCTGAGGTGCGTAGTCAACCAGTTCCCGGCGATCCGCGCCATAGAGGCTAGCGAGGGTGTCGACCAACTGCGCCATCGACAGCCGCAGCACCGGGAGTGGCCATGCGCGCACCGGGTCGACACCTGTGACGTCCATGGCGGCGGCGTGCAGCAGGTTGTCGGCGCAGCGCCAGGCTGACATCCACCAGGCGGTCGCCTGCGGCGACACCGGGCAGGTGAAGCGCTCACCGGCGGCCAGCGACAGCATGATGTTGCTCATGAACGCGGAGACCAGCCCGGCGGGCGCGCCGGCACGAGCGACGATGCCAGGCAGCCGCAGCGAGCGGCCGTCCAGCAGTCCGCGCCGGCTGAAGTCCGCCAGCAGGATTTCGCAGGCCAGCTTGTGCGCGCCGTATGTGAGCGGTGGATGCAATGGCGTTTCCGGGGTCACGAGCTCCGGCAAGGCAGTGCCGTAGACAGCGATGGTGCTGGCGTAGACAACCACCGGCGGGGGTTCGCCGCGCCGGGCGAGCGTCTCGAACAGTGCGAGCGTCGTGTCCAGGTTGACCCGCTTGCCGAGTGCGTAGTCGGCCTCGGCGGCACCGCCGGGGACCGCGGCCAGGTGGAAGGTGACGTCAGGTGCGAACTGCGCGACGCGCTCCAGGATCGCCGGCGAGCCAAGCTCGCCTTCGAGCGCCAATGCACCCGCCGCGACCGGGCCGAGCTTCTGGTCGGCCAGCGCCAGGCCGGACACGGCTCGCCCGCCCACCTGTCCGCGTGCGCGCAGCAGTTCCACAAGCCGCGAGCCGATGAAGCCGCCAGCGCCCGTGATCAGGACCTTCATGCGTCTGCCTCCTTCAGTAGCCGCTGGCGCGGTCGACAGCGTGCCGCAGCGGCGCGCCGCTGCGCTCGCGCTGCACTTCGGCAGCGAACTGCGCAACGACCTCGCGGACATCCACCTTGCGGCAGGCGTGCGGCGTGATCTGCACGCCGGCATGCCGCCACAGCGGGTCATCCACGGGCAGCGGCTCCTGCCGGAACACGTCGAGCGTGGCGCCGGACAGCTGTCCGCTGTCGAGCGCGGCCATCAGGTCCTCATCGACCACGTGCTCGCCACGGCCCACGTTGACCAGCGCGGCGCCGCGCGGTAGCTGCGCAAGAAGGCGCGCGTCGATGATGCTTTCGGTCTGATGGGTCAGGGGCAGCAGATTCACCAGGATCTGCGAGCGCGCGAGCAGCTCCGACAGCCCCGCGCCCCCGTGGAACACAGGCACCGGCGCATCTGCCCGAGGCCGCCGTGCCCAGGCGGCGACGTCGAAGCCGACGCGCGCCAGCAATTTCGCAGCGGGAGCCGCCATCGCGCCGAAACCGAGAAAGCCCACCCTGCGATCCCGCGCGGGAACCGGCATCCTTTTATCCCAGCGGCAGGCGCGTTGCGCGGCTGCATAGGCCGGCAAATGCCGGTGGTGCTGCAGCACCTGGGCCAGGATGTATTCGTTCATCAGATCGTCGCCGTGCTCCGCCATGGGCCGCGTGAGCGGAACAGACGCCGGCAAGCTGACATCGCGCAGCAGGTGGTCGACACCAGCGTGCAATGAGCCGACCAGGCGCAGCGCGGGCAGCCGTGCGAACGCACCTTCCGGAATGCGCGACACCAGCGCGTACTCGATTGCCCCTGCGTCGCCGAGCTCCGGCCAGACATGCACCGGCACTTCCGGCAGCTGCGCGTGCAACGCCTGCTGCAGCTCCAGCAGCGGCACCGGCCCGGGATGCAGCAGCAGCGCCATCACTCCACGCGGATATTGTTGCTGCGGATCACCTCGCCCCAGCGCTTCTGCTCTTCGTCCAGCAGCTTCGCGAACTGCTGCGGCGTGCCGACGGAGATCTCGCCGCCGCCCTTCGCGGCGAACTGCTGCATCTCGGGCGCCGCCATCATCCGCGCCACGGCATCGCGTACCCGCGCCACCAGCGGCGCCGGTGTTCCCGGGGGCGCCATCAGCCCCATCCAGTAGTCGGCGGGGCCGTCGAACACCTTCAGTTCGACCAATGTCGGCACGTCCGGCATCAGGCTGGAGCGAGTATCGCTGGCAACGGCCAGTGCCTTCACCTTGCCCTGCCGGATCCAGTTCTGCGCGCTGGGCACGGTGTCGAAGAACACCTGCACTTCATCGGCCGCCAGCGCGGCGACACCTGCCGCGGAGCCCTTGTAGGGGATGTGCACCAGGTGCAGGCCGGTTCGGCCCTTGAACATCTCGCCGATCAGGTGGTTGGTGCTGCCCACGCCGGAAGACGCGTAGTTTAGCTTCCCGGGGCGCTGTTTCGCATAGGCCAGGAATTCGGCGAAGTTGTTCGCCGGCACCGAGTTGCTGACCAGCAGCACGCCGAGGTAACGAATGAGCAGAGTGACCGGGGTGAAATCGCGCACGCCGTCATACGGCGCCTTCTCCATCATCAGCGGCGCGATGATCTGATTGGTCGACGTGGTGAACAGCAGCGTGTAGCCGTCGGCCGGCGAGCGCGCGGCCGCCAGGGTGCCGATGGTGCCGGTGGCGCCCGGACGGTTGTCGATCACGACCGGCTGCCCGAGTTCGACGCGCAGGCGCTCGGCGAACATGCGCGCGGTCACGTCGGTGCCGCCGCCCGGGGCGAAGGGCACCAGCAGCTTGATCGGCCGGTTGGGATAGTCGGATTGCGCACGCGCTGGCAAAGCCAGCATGGCGGCGGCGGCCGCAGCCGCGTGCAGCACGGTACGGCGTCCAGTGGAATGGTCGAACTTCATGGATTTGCTCCTGTCATGGATTGGATGTGCGGCCGCCGAGCACTTCGGCCACCCAGTCGGCCATGAAGTCGGTGCCCAGCGTCTGGTTGTCGGCATGGCAGTGCTCGCTGGCGCCTTCCTCGGCGTCAAACACGCGAAGCTCGCGCCTGGCGCTGTTGACAGCGGCGGCATACACCTGGTGCGCCTCGGACACGGGCGTCTGGCGATCTCCGCCGCCATGCGTGATCAGCAAAGGACAGCGGATCTTCTCCACGATGCCATCGAGGTGCATCGGCGCCATCTTGCGGATCACTTCTTCTTCGCCGTGTGCGTCGTAGACCCACTCCGCGTGCTCGAGATGGAAGTGAACGGCCTGCGCCAGCTGCCCCTTGAGGCGCTTCTCGAACAGCGCGCCCCAGTTCCACACGCCGGTCCAGGCCACGCAGCAGGCGAAGCGCGGCTCCAGCGCTGCCGAGCGCACCGCGTGGTAGCCGCCAGCCGAGGGCGCGATGATTCCGATGCGCTGCGGGTCCACGTCTCCGCGGGTGAGGAGATAGTCGAGGCTGGCGCTGGCAGGCCGTTCGCTTTCCGGGAAACCCGTCAGCCCCTGCAGGCGCAAGGCCTCCCCCACGCCGGGATGGTCCACCACCAGCATCGAGATGCCGCGGCGGCGGAAGTCTTCGTGGATCTGCATCAGGCAGATCGTCTCTTTCATGATGTCGAAACCGTCGAACATCACCATGCAGGGGCCACGGCCGTCGCCGGCGCGCACGAACAGCGCCGGCAGCGTGGTGCCTTCGTACGGAATCTCGCAGCGTTCCACCGGCTGCTCCAGCGTCGCCTGCCAGGCCGCGAATTCTTCGCGCATGCGCCCATAGACCCTTGCGCGATCGGGATCGACATGGCGCATCTGGCGCTCGGCCATCATGTAGTAGCTGCAGGCGCGCTGGTGCTTGCGCCCGGCGCTGAACGCCCGCCCCGCGCCGGCATCGGCGGCGGCCTGCGCCGCCACCTTGTCGGCCACGCGCAGCCAGTTGTCGGACCAGGCGCGCGAGGACGCCTCTCCCTTTTGCCCGGCAAAGGCCTTCAGCGGCCGGCAGGCCTCGTCGATCTCGCCAATCGCTCCTCCGCAGCCGTCCGCCATCATGACGGCCAGGCTCCAGGCGTAGTTGTCGGGGAAATATTCGAACATATTCAGTCCTGGAAGATTGCGACCGCGCGGGTCCAGCCAGCCGACGCGCCGCGGATCTTGTGGGGGAAGCAGCTGATGGTGTAGCCGTCGCCCGGCAGCGCTTCGAGGTTGTGCAGCTTTTCGAGGTGGCAGTAGCCGATGTCGCGGCCGGCCTTGTGGCCTTCCCAGATCAGGCTTTTGTCGCCGGTCTCGGCGATCTTCTGCGCGGTGTACGAGAAGGGCGCGTCCCAGCTCCAGGCGTCGGTGCCGGTCAGGCGCACGCCGCGCTCCAGCAGGTACATCGTCGCTTCGTAGCCCATGCCGCAGCCGGCGGACACGAAGTCGTTGTGCCCGTAACGCGAACCCGCGCGCGTGTTGACGACCACGATGTCGAAGGGCTCGAGCTCGTGCCCGATGCGCTTCAACTCCGCTTCAACGTCCGCAGCAGTGCATACATAGCCATCCGGGAAGTGGCGGAAGTCCAGCTTCACGCCCGGCCGGAAGCACCAGTCCAGCGGCACCTGGTCGATGGTCATCGAAGGCTTGCTGCCGCCCAGCTTCGCATCCTGCGTCGAGTGGAAGTGGTACGGCGCATCCAGGTGGGTGCCGTTGTGCGTGGTCAGCGTCACCCACTCGGCGGCCGCGGCTTCGCCGTCGGGGTAGTCCGCGGCCGTGGTGCCGGGGATCATGGCCATGAACTCCGGCAGGGTGTCCGCATGCTTCTGGTAGGTGATCTTCGGCGCCAGCGGCGGCGGATCCGAGAGCACGTCGTTCTCGAGATAGATCGACAGGTCGACGAAACGGGGCATGGCTGGATCTCCTTACTGCGGCGCCGGGGCCTGGACGATGCGCTGGTCGATGGCGCCGAACACCGGCCGGTCCTGCCAGCGCGCTTCCATCCGGACGCGGTCGCCGAACTTCATGAACGGCGTGCTGGGCCCGCCGCTGGCGATGGTTTCGATGGCGCGGCGCTCGGCGATGCAGGCCGAGCCCTTCTTGTCCCCGGCGTTGGACACCGTGCCGGAGCCGATGATGGTGCCGGCCGACAGGCGACGCGTCGCCGCCGCGTGGGCGATCAGCTGGTCGAAGCCGAAGTTCATCTCGCCGCCGTTCGGGTCGCCGAACCACTGGCCGTTCTTCTCGATGGCCAGGTCCAGGAAGATCCGGGCATCGCGCCAGGCCTCGCCGATTTCATCCGGCGTCACCGCCACCGGCGCGAAGCTGGACGAGGGCTTGGCCTGGAAGAAGCCGAAGCCGGTGCGCATCTCGCGCGGGCCGAAGTTCCGCAGGCTGACGTCGTTGATCTGCACCAGCAGCAGGATGCGGCCGCGCGCCAGTGCGGGCGAACAGGCCATCGGCACGTTGCCGACGATCACGCCGAACTCGCCCTCGAAGTCGATGCCATGGGCCTCGTCGGGCAGCGGGACGTCGTCGTGCGGCCCCAGCAGATCGTCGGAGCCGCCCTGGTACATCAGCGGGATCTTGTCCATGTCCGGGATCGGCGGAATGTTGAACGCTTTCTCCATCAGGCGGCCGTGGTTCAGGAAGGCCGAACCGTCGCACCACTGAGGCGCGCGCGGCAGCGGCGCCGCGGCCTGCCGTGGATCGAAGTCGAATGCACCGGTCGCTTGACCGGCGTTGAGCGCCTCGTAGATCGCCTGCAGGCCGGGGGCGGCCGTGGACCAGTTCTCCAGCGCGAGGAGCATGGTGGGCGTGGCGGCCGGGGCTTCCGCCGCACGCCGCAGGTCGCGCGAAACGACGATTAGGCGGCCGTCCTTGCTGCCATTCTTGAGCGTTGCGAGTTTCATCTTGGGTAGCTTTCGTTCCAGTGGATGAGAGGCAGGCCGGCCACCGGCGAGCGGAAGCTGGGCAAGGTGATGCCGCGCAGGCTGCCGAGGTACACGGTGCGCAGATCGGGCCCGCCGAAGGTCAGGCTGGCCATCCAGGGCGCCAGCGTGCCGGCGGCGGCGCCCATGATCTCGGGCGTGAGGGTGCGCGCCTCGAAGTGCTCGTTCAGGCGGCGAGTCGCTTCCGGGTTGCTGTCGTCCAGCAGCGTGAGCACATCGCCCTCGGGCGTGATGGCAACCAGCTTGTCGGTCATCACCAGGGTGACCCAAAGGTTGCCGTACGCATCGAAGGCGAAGCCGTCCGGAAAGCCCTCGAGCGTGCTGGGGCCGTAGACCTCGCGGCCGCTGAGTGCGCCGTCCTCGCCGATCCGCAGGCGGGAGATGCGGCGGCCGTTGCTCTCGACCACGTACAGCCATTGCTCTTCGGCATCCAGCCGGACCTCGTTGGTTCCCGCAAAACCGTCGGCGACGATGCGCACGCCCTTGTCGTCGATCAGGGCGATGTAGCCGTCGGTGGCGCGGGCATTCACCGATTCGGTCCAGGGCTGCATCCGCGTGGTGACGGTGAGCCAGACGCGGCCGTGGCTGTCGCGGGCGACGAAGTTGGCTTTTCCCAGCGGCCGGCCGTCGATGCTGTCGAACAGGCGCCGCACTCGGCCTTCGCGCGTCATCACTTCCACCGAGTCGGTGCCCCAGTTGGCGATGATGAAGTCGCCGTTGGCCAGGATCGCCATCCCGTTGGGCAGCGAGCCCTGGCTCTGCACATAACGGGTCTGGAAGTCGGCGGCGACGGCGACCGGATCCGGTTGCGTGGGCACTACCAGCTGCTGGCTGCCGTCCGGCGCGATGCGCATGGCGCCGCCGCGCGCATCGGCAGCCCACAGGGAGCCGTCGCGTTCGGCCAGAACGCACTCGGGCCGCTGCAGGTCATGGCCGACGTGGCGGATCGCGGCGCGGTCCACTTGCCAGCCGCGCAGGGGATTGTTCTTGTCCATTGGTTCGGATGTTGAAGCTGGAGAATAAGGACGCGCCCTCGCCCGGACAAACGGAATCTCCCGATGCCAGCTATCGGGGGGCGCAATACCAGTGCTCGCCTATGATGGGCGCCCGCCTCCCGGAGAATTGCGCATGCGTTACCAGCGCGTCGACCTCAACCTGCTGATCGCGCTGGATGCCTTGCTGGCCGAGCGCAACGTGACACGTGCCGCCGAGCGCATGCACATCACCCAGTCCGCGATGAGCGGTGTGCTGTCTCGCCTGCGGGAGTACTTCGACGACCAGCTGCTGGTGCCGGTCGGCCGGACCATGAAGCTCACCGCCCGTGCCGAGAGCCTGATCGAGCCGGTGCGCGACATCATCTTGAAGGTGGACGCCACGCTCGGCGTGCAGCCGGACTTCGAGCCGGCCAGCGCGCGGCGGCACTTCGCGGTGATTGCCTCCGATTACGTGTCCAACGTGCTGATGGCAGACGTGCTGCGGCGCATCGCGCTCGTCGCCCCGGGCCTGAGCTTCGACATCTTGCCGACCGGCAGCTCCATGGCGCAGGACCTGGACCAGGGCCGCGCCGACTTTCTCGTCACGCCCGCGCACCTGACCCTGCCCGGCCATCCTCAACAGGTCCTGTTCGACGACACCTATCAGGTGATCGCCTGCGCCCAGAATCCCGATCTGCGCGACGGCCTGACGCTGGAGCAATACCGGTCGCTCGGCCACGTGGTCTACCAGAACGAACAGGGCGCCAACCCCTGGTTCGAGTCCTGGTACGCCAACCAGCACGGCCAGACCCGCCGCGTGGAGGTGATCACGCACGGCTTCACCCTGATGCCGCGCTTCATCGTCGGAACGCGCCGCATCGCCACGGTGCAGACGCGGCTGGCGATCCAGTTCGAGCAGGCGATGCCGGTGCGCCTGCACGCGCCGCCGCTGGACACGCCCCGCCTGACCGAGGTGCTGCAGTGGCACAGCTACCGCGCCACGGATCCAGGCGTGCAGTGGGTGCGCGACCAGATCGTGGCGGTGGCGCAGACGCTGCCGGCGATCTGATGGGCGCCGTGGTCCAGGGCATCCTCGATCCCCGCTGGCGCCTGTTCCTGAAGGTGGCCGATTTCGGCAGCGTGTCCGGCACCGCGGT
Organism: Ramlibacter sp. 2FC; assembly: GCA_943372495.1. Taxonomy (GTDB): domain Bacteria; phylum Pseudomonadota; class Gammaproteobacteria; order Burkholderiales; family Burkholderiaceae_C; genus Ramlibacter. The sequence continues at coordinate 40,839 of CALRYV010000001.1, forward strand.
CGCGCTGGATTTGCCCCAGTCGGTGGTGAGTCGCCAGATCACCCAGCTCGAACAGGAAGCGGGAGAGCGCCTGTTCCGGCGCACCGGGCGCGGCGTGGTGCTCACCGAGTTCGGGGAGCAGGTTTATCCCCGCATCCTCGCGCTGAGCCGTGAAGCGGAGCAACTGGCCGATGAGATGCGAACCCGCAGCGGCGTGCCGATGGGTGACGTGCGCGTCGGCTTGCTGCCGTCCACTGTCGCCCTGCTGGCCGGCGCCCTCTTCTCCGACGTGCAGCGGCAGTGGCCGCAGGTGCGGCTGCACCTGACGGAAGGTCCCAGCTCCCAGTTGGAGGAGTGGCTCGGCCAAGGGCGGCTGGACCTGGCGCTGCTGCTGCGGGAAGAAGACACGTCCAAGCCGGGCGAGAAGGTGCTGCTGCGCGTGCCACTGCACCTGGTGGTACCGATCAGGCATGCGCTGGCGCGGCGCAAGACCATCGCGTTCCAGGAGCTGGCCAGCCTGCCGCTGGTGCTGCCGAGCGAGACGCACCCGCTGCGCGCCCGGCTGGCCGTCCTGGCGCGCCAGCAGCGGGTGACGCTGGTGCAGGCGCTGGAGGCCGACTCGATCCGCCTGCAGCACGAGATGGTGGCGTGCGGGGGCGGCTTTGCCATCACCGCCGGTCCGCTGTCGCCGGCGGATGCACTGCGGCTGGCAACCGTGCGCATCGTGAAGCCGGCGCTGTCGCGGGCGATCGTGCTGGGCGTCGCCAGCCACAGGCCGCACACATTGGCCACGCGATCGGTCACCGAGCTGCTGGCGCGCATCGCATCGACCTCGCTGAAAGCTGCATAGCTGCGCGAGCAGCTTTCCTGAACCGCGAAAGCTGGTATCGCCCGCGGGCCCTCGCTCCCGCGCCCTGCCTTCCCTAGCATCCTGTCCAACACAGGAGACATGTCTTGGGGACTCAGACCAGCGGCACGGCCATCGTTGTGCCACCCACCCTCTTGCTCACCGATGCAGATGTCGAACAGCTCGCCGACTGGCCCGCCGCCATCGCCGCGCTGCGCGAGGCTTACGCATCGCACATCGATCCGTCCATGGTGCCGCCGCGATCGATGGCGCGCGGCGCCGGACTCTGGCTGCGCGGCTTGACCGCCGTCTCGCCGAGCGGGCGCCACATGGGCTGCAAGCTGATCGCCGCCAGCATGACCGCCCACCGCGCCAGCTACCTGATTTCGCTGTTCGACCAGCAGACGATGGCGCTCGCCGCGCTGATCGACGGCAACCGGATCACCGGCATCCGCACCGCGGCCACGGCTGCAGTCGCGGTGGATGCAGCGGCGCCCGGCCGGCCACTGCGCATCGGCGTGCTGGGCTCGGGCTTCGAGGCCAAGGGGCTGCTGCGCGCCCTGGCAGCGGTGCGCACCATCGCATCGGTGCGCGTCTTCAGCCCGACGCCGGCCCGCCGCGAGGCATTCGCCGCTCATTTTGGCGGCGGGCTTCCGGTGCAAGCGGTGACCACGGCGCAGGCAGCCATCGACGGCGCCGACGTCGTGCTGTGCGCCGCCCGCAGCCGCGACGAGAGCCCGGTGCTGCGTGGCGACTGGCTCGCCCCCGGCATGACCGTCGTTTCCATCGGCTCCACCCTGCCCGAGCAGCGCGAGGTCGACGAGCGCGTGATCGAGCGGGCAACGGTCATCGTGGCCGACATGCCGCACGAAGTGGCGCAAGACACCGGGGACATGCTCGCGGCGCAGCGCGCCGGCATCGACTTCGCCGGCAAGCTGGTTGCGCTGACGGACCTGGTCGCCGGCCGCGTGCAGCGCCGGCTGGACGACATCGTCCTGTACAAGTCCGTCGGCTCCGCGCTGCAGGATGTGATCACCGCCGAGATGCTGCTGCAGCGCGCCCGCGACCGCGGCCTCGGAACCGAACTGACCCACAGCATCGTGCCGGTCGCCAAGTAACACACTCACCAAGGACCACCATGCCCGCCTATCAACGCAAGGACGCCCGTGCCTGGGCCCGCGAGCACCTCACCGGCTGCTCCGCCGTCACCATCCCGAGCTATTCGGCGGACCTGACCCGCCTCAACGAGCAAGGCATCCGCCACGACGTCGCGCTGGCGAAGGAATCCGGCTACCGCTACACGCTGCTGTGCAGCGAAGTGGCGATCACGCCCGAAGAAAATGCCCAGTTCACCGCCTGGGCGCGCGACACCGCGGGCGAGAAGTTCGGCCTCTTCTTCCACGCGGCCTTCGGCACGCTGGCGGACAACATCCGCGCCGCCCAGCTGGCCGAGCGCGCCGGCGCCGATATCGTGCTGCTGTCCTATCCGCCGCAGTTCTGGCCCACCAACGAGCAGGAGATCTACGACTACACCCGCCAGTTCTGCGACGCCACCGGGCTGGCCGTGATGCTGTTTCCGATTCCGCTGTGGGGCTTCGAGCGGGTGCACCCCGCCGGCATGTCGGTGGCGCTGGTGCGCCGGCTGCTGCAGGACTGCCCGAACATCGTGGCGATCAAGTCCGAACAGGGCTTCCCCCTGCCGGCCGGCCTGTGCGAGATGTACCACCACTTCCGCGACGAGGTGGTGATCAGCTGCCCAATCGAAGGTGACGCCATCCCGCTGATGAGCGTGATGAAGCTGCAGTTCTCCGGGACGAGCAACACGCAGTGGATGAGCGGCTACTATCCGCGCGCCTTCGAGCTGGCCCGCAAGGGCGAGTGGGAAGCGGCGATGGAGATGTACTGGAAGGTCAACCCGGCCCGCAGCGCCAACGGCGCCGCGGCGCAAAGCTATGCCGGCGGCACAGGCGTTCTCAATCGCACGATGTGGAAATACCAGGACTGGCTGGCCGGTTTCAACGGCGGGCCGCTGCGCGCGCCCGCCATGCGGGTGCCGGACCGATTCATGAAGATGCTGCGCCAGGGTCTGTCCGCTTCCGGCCTGCCGGTCACCTCCGACCCCGACAGCGCCTTCATGACCGGCCGCCATCCATGCTGAGGACCGGGCCCATGCGTCACCTGTTGAAGGACCCAACCCTGTTTCGCACCGCCGCTTATGTGGACGGCGGGTGGATCGCCGACACGCCGCACGGCACCTACACCTTGCATGATCCAGCCACCGGCCAGCCACTCGGCGAGCTGCCCCGCTTCGGCGAAGCGGAGACGGCGCGGGCGGTGGAAGCCGCGCACCGCGGCTTTGTCGGCTGGCGCCAGGTGACGGCGAAACAGCGGTCGGACACGCTGCGGCGCTGGTACGAGCTGATGCTGCAGCACCGCGAGGACCTGGCGACCCTGATCACGCTGGAGGAAGGCAAACCCCTCGCCGAAGCCAGGACGGAGATCGACTACGCCGCGTCCTTCCTGCAGTGGTTCTCCGAGGAGGCCAAGCGCATGCGGGGCGACGTGGTGCCGGCGCCGCGCGAGACGGCGCGCATCGTCGTGCTCAAGGAGCCGATCGGCGTTTGCGCGGCGATCACGCCGTGGAATTTTCCGGCGGCCATGATCACGCGCAAGGCCGGCCCGGCGCTCGCCGCCGGCTGCGCGATGGTGGTCAAGCCTGCCAGCCAGACACCGCTCACCGCCCTGGCGCTGGCCGAACTCGCGCACCGCGCCGGCGTCCCGGCGGGCGTCTTCAACGTCGTCACCGGCAACGACAGCCGCGCGATCGGCGGCCAGCTCAGCACGCATCCCCTCGTGCGCAAGCTCACCTTTACCGGCTCGACCGAGGTCGGGCGCGTGCTGCTGGCGCAGGCCGCGGCAACCATCAAGAAGTGCTCGATGGAGCTTGGCGGCAATGCGCCCTTCATCGTGTTCGACGACGCCGACCTCGATGCCGCCGCCGACGGGCTCGTCGCGGCCAAGTTCCGCAACACCGGGCAGGCCTGCATCAGCGCCAACCGCGTGCTGGTCCAGTCCGGTGTATACGAGGCTTTCGCCGCGAAGGTGGTGGAGCGCGTCGCCCGCCTGCGCGTGGGCAACGGCCTGGAGGCTGGCGTCCAGCTCGGCCCGCTGATCGACGATGCCGCCGTGGCCAAGGTGGAGGACCATATCGCGGAAGCTCTCGCGCAGGGTGCGACCCTGCTGCATGGCGGCCGCCGCCATGCGCTCGGCGGCCGCTTCTTCGAGCCCACGGTGCTGGCCGGCGCCACGGCGCAGATGGCGCTCGCCCGGGAGGAAACCCTCGGTCCGCTGGCCCCCCTGTTTCGCTTCAGGCCCGACGAAGAGGCGTTTGCCATCGCCAACGCCACCGAGTTCGGGCTGGCCGCCTACCTGTACAGCAAGGACGCCGCGCGCATCTGGCGCGCTGCCGCGGCGATCGAGGTCGGCATGGTCGGCATCAACTGCGGGCTCATCTCCAACGAGGTGGCCCCCTTCGGCGGCGTCAAGCAGAGCGGACTCGGGCGGGAGGGCTCGCATCTGGGGATCGACGAGTTCCTGGAAGCCAAATACCTGTGCTGGGACGGCCTCGCGCCTGCCTTCACCTGAAGCAACGAGAACGGAGACAAGAATGCAGATCCATCCCATCCCCCGCCGCGCCTTGCTTTGCGCCGCACTGGCGCTGGCGGCAACCGGCGTCGCGGCGCAGTCCTCGGTCATGAAGCTGGTCGTCCCCTTTCCCGCCGGCGGAGTGACCGACCAGGCCGCCCGCATCGTCGGCGAAAAAATGTCACAGCAACTCGGCCTGCCGGTGCTGGTGGAGAACCGTCCGGGCGCCGGCGGCCGGCTCGCGATCGAAGCGGTGATGCGGGCGCCGGCCGACGGCAACACGCTGCTGTTCACCAACTCGAGCTACAGCATCCTGCCGGTCGTCGACCCCAAGGTGCCGTTCGACGTGACCAAGGCACTGGCGCCGCTCAGCATTTCGGCGACGTACAGCCTGCAGGTCGTCACCCGAAACGGCCTGCCGGTCGACACGCTGCCGGAATTCATCGCCTACGCGCGCAAGAACCCGGGCAAGCTGAGCTACGGCAGCGCAGGCATCGGCAGCGGCGCCAACTTCGCCGGCGAATACTTCAAGTCGCTCACCGGCACCTTCCTCGTCCACATCCCCTACAAGTCCACCAGCGCCGCGCTCAACGACGTGGCGGGGGGCATCCTCGACCTCGCGTTCGACGGCGCGGCCAAGCCGCTGGTGGACGCGGGCCGGGTGAAGCTGCTGGCCGTGACCGGCGAGAAGCGGGACCCGCGTTTCCCCCAAACCCCGACCGCCGTCGAGGCAGGGATGCAGGGTTTCGTGCAGCAATCGTGGGCGGGCTTGCTCGCGCCTGCAGCGACGCCGCAGCCGGTGCTGGAACGCCTGAACAAGGCAGCCGTCTCAGCCGTTGCGGATCCCGCGGTCCGCAAGCGGCTCGCCGAGCTCGGCCTGGAGGCACAAGGCGGATCGGCCGCCGCGTTCGCCGACGTGATCCGCGGCGAACTGGCCCTGTACCGCGGGATCGCGAGCAAGGCGCGGCTGAAATTCGATTGATCCTCAGGTCAGCGACTTCGCCACTCCTGCGTGGCGCCGCCTTGGCATCAAACGCATGAACAGCACCAGGGCGATGACGTCGACCACCAGCGCCGCCGCGCCGAGCGCCGGATAACCCACCAGCTTCACCAGCGTTCCGCCCAGCACCGGGCCGATCGCCGAGCCCACCATCAGCATCGCAGGGGTCGCCGCCACGGCGCGGCCGGTCGGCTCCAGCGTGGCCAGCATCCCGAACGCGAAGGTGTGGCTGAAGATCATCACCGCGACGAACACGCTGCCGGCCCCGGCATACGGCACCAGGCCGGTGGTGCAGGTGAGGACCAATGCCAGCACGGCCTGCAGCGATGCCCCGACGAGCAACACCTTGCGGGCGTCGAGCTGACGCTGCAGCGCCGCCGCCAGCGCCGCGGGCAACAGGTTGACCAGGCCGACCGCAATCAGCAGGCCGTTGACGGTGCCCGCGCCAAAGCCGCGGTCCATCCCCATCCGCTCCAGGAAGCTGAACACCATGGCCTGCACCAGCGCCATGCAGCTGATCCCGACGATACCCAGCCACACTTCGCGGGACAAGCGGCCCGCGGGCAGCCCGTCGCCGACCTGCGCAATGGTCGAAGGAAAGGCGGCGGCGGCCACCAGCGCCGCTACCAGCATCACGCCGCCGAACACGTAGAACAGCGCCGGCCCGCCGGCCGCCGCCACCAGTTGCGGAGTCGCCCCCATGAAAACGACGGCGAAGATCCCGAGCGCCGCGCCGACAACGCCGAACAGCTTGTGCGGATTGGCGCTACGGCCGATGGTGCCGTGGGTGACGCTGAGGGCCGTTCCGGCGGCGATCCCGCCCAGCCCATGAAGCAGCGCCAGCATGCCGAAGTCGCGCGTCGTCGCCGCGCCGAAGAAGGCCAGCGCCGAGAGGGCGAAAGCGCCGCTGGCGACCGGCCGCGCGCTCAACCGATGGAAACGCGGCGCGATGAACAGGCTGGCTGCCACCGCACCCGCCAGGAACAGCGTCGCCAGCGCCCCGGCCTGCTGCGGGTCGAAGCGATAGTGCGCGATCAGTGTGCCGACCCACACCGGCAGCGCCACCAAGTCGACCATGCCGGCGCAGTGCGCCACCATCAGGGCGGCGCGTCCGCGCCTGCTGTCCGTCGCGATGCCGCTCGAAAGAGTGGGCATGGTCATTTCTCCTGTTGAAACTACGCGACGCGGTCAGATCGGCTGCGCCATGGCCATCAGGCTCTCGCGCATCAGGTTGGCGTGCTCCTGCTTGTCGCCGCCGGTGATCTCGATTTCGCCCAGCCGCGCGGAGTTCTCCACCACCATGCGGCAACGCTCCCAGCGGCGGGCCTCGAAAGCGGTCAGCGCCGGCGCGACTTCGCGAAGCCGCGCCAGCTCCTCGGCCAGCACGATCGCGTCTTCGATGCCGATGCAGGCGCCCGACGCCAGGTGCGGCGTGGTGGCATGCACCGCGTCGCCGATCAGCTGCACGCGGCCCCGGTGCCAGGGTTGCGGCAGCAACAGGCCTTCCAGGGGACGGTAGACGATGCGGGTGTCCGCGCCAGTCAGCTGCGCGCGCAGTGCCTGCACCGCCGGCGCGGGAAATGGCGCCAGCAGCCCGCTCAGCTGGGACGCGAAGTTCGCGGGGTCCACGTGGTCGTTCACCGCGCGGTCCTCGGTGACGAACATGTACATCTCCCGCTGCGACACCGGATTCACGCCGACCTTGATCCTTGGACCGACCCACATTGCCGCGTTGCAGACTTCCGGCGGCCGCGGCAGCACGGCACGCCAGACGACCTGGCCCATGTACCGCGGCTTCGGCGCGTCCGGGAACAAGGCCTCCCGCACCTTGGAGTACAGACCGTCGGCGCCGATGACCAGGTCGTAGCGACCGCGGCGATCGTCGGTGAATGCCACCTCCACGCCCTCCGCGTCCTGCGCGATCGACGAAAAGCTGGTGCCCAGGTGCACTTGCGCCCCCGACGCGCGGGTCGCGTCTGCCAGGATCTTCGCCAGGACCGGGCGCATGATCGCGCCGCCGCCGGGCACATCCGGCCCGGCGATGCGCGGCGTGGGAAGCGAGGCCACCTTCTGCCCGGTCGGGATGTGGATGTCCACGCCGTCGCCGGCGAACCCTTGCTCCAGGAATTCGTCCAGGATACCGAGCATGCGGAAGGCGCGGAGCGTCGCCCCGCCGAGGCTGATGCCGGCGCCGTACGAGCGCCAGCCGGGATCGATTTCCACCAGGTCCACTGCATGGCCGTCGCGCCGCAGCGCGATCGCCGCCGACATTCCGGAAAAGCCGCCGCCAATGATCAGGATCTTCATGTGCTTGTCTCCAGTTGCTTCGGGTCCACGCTGAGGGACCCGTCTTCCGATTCGATGAGGTGGACGCGCGTCAGCGAGTCGCCGATGCAAGGGCCCAGGGTGCACAGGCCGGTCACGATGTCGAACTGCGCGCCGTGGGCAGCGCAGACGATGCTGCTGCCGTCGTGGTTGAGGAACGCGTCCTTGCGCCAGGCCATCGAGGTGTTGGCCCAGTGCGGGCACTCGTTGCGGTACGCATGCAGGCCGTTGCGGCGGACCACGAACATCGTGTCGTGGCCCGAGCCCGCCGGATCGAAACCGCGCGAGCGGCCTTCGTCCAGTTCATAGGCGTCGCACAGGCGCACCAGCATGGCGTCCTCAGTGGTCCACCGCGACACGCTGCGCACCGGGCGGCGGGCCGCCCGGTGCCCACTTGTCACGGTGCTGGAACAGGAACAACTGCGAGGCGTCCGCGCCCATCGCCGCCTCGCGCGCCGTCCACTTTCCGTCGTGCAGGTCCATGTCGGCGTCGTACTCCACATGGCAGCCCAGCGGGCTGTTGAAGTACCAGAACCAGTTGGAACCGAATTGGTGGCGCCCGGGACCCCAGAACGATTCGTAGCCCTTGGCGACGAAGCGGCTGCCGGCCAGCATCACTTCGGTCGGTCCACCGAGGTGGAAAGTGAAGTGCTCGCAACCCTTCATCTGGGGCGGCGTCTGGATCATGAAGAGGGTGTGATGGTCGGGCGTTCCGGCCGGACGCAGGAATGGACCGACGCCGACGAAGCGATCGGTGCAGATGAAGCCCAGGCGCTTCACATAGAAAGCTTCTGCCTTCACCGAGTCAGGCACGAAGTACACGACGTGCGACAGGGTGCGCGGCTTGACCACGGCATTGAAGTCGACGGCGACGCGATTGGCCGGGCGCTGCGGAGGGGCGCCAGGCGCGTTGACGGTTTCCGCCGGCAACTGCAGCTGGCGGCGAACAGTGACCTGGAAGCCCAGCGCGAATCCCATGTCGTCGACACTCTCGATGGCGCCGCCGGGGAAGCGCTTGACCTCGCGGTCCTTCTTCAGCTCGGCGGTGATGGCATCCACCGTCGCCTGGTCGGCGCAACCGTAGATCGTCTTGCGCAGCATGCTCGCCGTGCCCAGGCTTGGCGGCAGGGACGCGTCGTCCTTGCCCGCAATGACAATCGCGGTGCCGTCCAGCGCCTCGAAGCGGCCGCCGCCCGTGTGTTCGAGGCCGTAGTCTTCCAGGTAGGTGGCGCAGGCGGCGATGTCGTCGACGCCGAATACCAGCGTGTCGGGTCCGATGATGTTCATGTGGTTGTTCCTCTCTGTCTTGTGTGGTTCAGGCCGTGCGCCCGCCCAGGGTCTCGGCAACCCAGTCGGCGATGTAGTGGCCCGCGTTGATGCTGTTGTCGAAGCTGGAGTGCTGCACCCCGCCCTCGCGTTCGGTGAAGACCTTCAGCTCGCGCTTGGGGCTGTTGACCAGTTGCTCGTAGGTGCGATGGGCCCACTGCAGCGGGATCTGCGAATCCTTCTCGCCGTGGGTCACCAGGAAGGGCACCTTGATGCGATCGAGGATGCCGTCCAGGTGGACGTCCTGCGCGATGCGCATGAAGTCGTCGTTGTCCTTGGCGCCCCACACCCAGCGCACATGCGACCAGTAATGCGGCACCGGCAGGTTGCCTTCCTTCGCCAGCCGCTTGGCCTGCACGTCGCGCCAATCGTGGTTGGCGCCCCAGGCGACGCCGCAGGCGAAGCGTGGCTCGAAGGCGACGGCGCGCGGGCAGTAGTAGCCGCCCAGCGAGACGCCCTCCATCCCGATCCGCTTCGGGTCCACGTCGTCGCGTTGCTCGAGCCAGTCGACGACGCGGCTGGCCCAGTGCTCGCTGTCATAGCGGGCGGTCATGCCATGAAGCCGCAGCGCCTCCCCGGTGCCCGGCTGGTCTACCACCAGCGAGGACACGCCTCGCCGGGCCAGCCATGCGGGCAGGCCGACGCGCTGCTTCATCTCCTTGGTGGAATCCAGCCCGTTGACCTGCACCAGCAGCGGCGCCCTGCCCTGCACGCCCTCGGCGCGCGTGTACAGCGCCGTCAAGACCTTGCCCTCATACGGGATCTCGACGCGCTCGCAGTTCTCGCGAGAGAGCCGGCTGCCTTTCTCGAACAGCTCCAGGCAGCGCCGGTACATCGCCAGCCGGCCGGGCGCGTCATGCGCCTGCAGCCGCTCCGCGGTGATCAGGTAGCTTGCGGCGCGGTTGTACTTTTCGCCGGCCGACAGCAGCCGGCCTCGACCCTCGTCCTCCTCGGCCAGCATGCACAGCTTGTCGGCCATGCGCTGCCAGGTGTCGCGGAAGGCCTGGCTGCCGGCTGCATCGGGCGACTTCGCCGCCTCCTGCAGCGGAGCGCACATCTCCTCGATCTCGCCGATGCGCGCGCCCATCTCTATGGCGAGGTCGACCGAGAGATTCCAGACGTAGTTGGTGGGAAAGTAGCGGAACATCAGTGTCCTTTGCGGTGATCGATGGAAAGGGGGCCGGGGCCCAGGGCTGCCAGCAGCAGCAGGCCCCCGGCAATGCCCAGGTTCTTGAAGAAGGCCTGCTGTTGCAGCATGGCCTGCGCCGCCGGTGCGGCCCAGAAGTCGTGGAACAGCACGCCCGCAAGCACGGTGAAGGCCGCCAACGCCAGCGCCGCCCAGCGGGTGCGGTAGCCGGCGATGAGCGCCAGGGCGCCGATCACCTCCACCGCGATGGCGCCGGCGAGCAGCAGCGCCGGCATCGGCAGCCCCTTGCTGGCGACGAACCCGGTGGCGCCCGGGAAGTTGGCGATCTTGCCGACGGCCGACGGCAGGAACAGCACGGCGATCAAGAGCCGGCCGGCCAGCGCCATGACGGCTTCGCGGGAAGTGAATTGCATGTCGGGTTCTCTTTTCATTTCGCGAACACCTCGCCGCCGCGCGACACCTGCTCGCCGGCAGGACTGGCGATCGCCTTCGGCCGCAGCAGGTAGTGCCCGAGCGCCGGCAGCAGCACCAGCGCGCCCAGCATGTTCCACAGGAACATGAACGCCAGCAGCACGCCCATGTCGGCCTGGAACTTGATCGGGCTGGCCACCCAGGTGATCACGCCGATGGCCAGCGTGACGCCGGTCAGCATCACCACCTTGCCGGTGAAGAGCAGCGCGCGGTAATAGGCTTCGGACAGGCTCTTGCCTTCGCGCATCTGGGCCAGCGTCACCGACAGGATGTACAGGGCATAGTCGACCCCGATGCCCACGCCCAGCGCGATCACCGGCAGCGTCGCCACCTTGACGCCGATGCCCAGGGCAACCATCAGCGCTTCCGCCAGGATGGAGGTGAGGATCAGCGGCACCACCGCCACGACCACCGCGCGCCAGGAGCGGAAGGTGATGAAGCACAGGGCAATCACGGCCGCGTACACCAGCACCAGCATCTGCCGCCAGGCGTCGCGCACCACGCTGTTGGTGGCCGCCTCGATGCCAGCCGAGCCCGCGGCCAGCATGAATTTGACCTCGCCGGTGTCGTTGTTCGCGGCGAAGCCCTCCACATGCGCGACAACGCGCGACAGCGTGTCGGCCTTGTGGTCCTGCAGGTAGACATACACCGTCAGTAGCCCGCAACTTTCGTTGTACAGGCCGCGCGGCGCGCCCGCGGTGATCAGGTTGAGCATCTCCTGGTTGGGCAACAGCTCGTACCACTTGGGGTTGCCCTCGTTCAGGCCGGTCAGCACGCGGCGGTTCAGCAGGCCCAGGGTGTTGGTGGACTCCACCCCCTTCAGCTGGCGCAGCTCCCATTCGAGGGCGTCGACGCGCTTGAGCGTCTCGTAGCGCGAGCACTGCCCCTCCGGCGTCTTCACCATCACCGCCAGCACGTCGCTCGACGCGCCATAGCTGGCGTTCATGAAGGCGACATCGCGGTTGTAGCGGCTGTCGGCGCGCAGCTCCGGCGCGCCTGGGTCGAGGTCGCCGATCTTGAGCTGGCTGCTGACCGCCAGCCCCGCCATCCCCAGCACCAGTGCGCCAACAACCGCGAAGGTGGCCCAGGGCTTGCGGGTGAAGCGATCCAGCGCGGCCCACAAGGGATGCTTGTCCTCGCCTTGGGCATCGGCCGCTTCCGACCGCAGGCTGCGCTGCGCGGCGCGCGCACTCACGCCGGTATAAGACAGCAGCACCGGCAGCAGGATCAGGTTGGTGAAGATCAGCGCAGCCACACCGATCGACGCGGCGATCGCCAGCTCGCGGATCACCTGGATGTCGATCACCAGCAGCACCGCGAACCCCACCGCGTCGGCGAGCAGCGCAGTCAGGCCGGCCAGGAACAGGCGGCGGAAGGTGAAGCGCGCGGCCACCAGCTTGTCCAGACCCCGGCCGATGTCCTGCATGATGCCGTTCATCTTCTGCGCGCCATGGCTCATGCCGATGGCGAACACCAGGAAGGGAACCAGGATCGAGTACGGGTCCAGCGCGTAGCCCAGGGTCGGCAGCAGGCCGAGCTGCCAAACCACTGCCACCAGCGACGCGGCGACCACCAGCAAGGTGGATCGGATGCAGCGCGTGTACCAGAACACCATGGCGGCGGCGATCGCCACCGCGAGGGCGAAGAACACCAGCACCGCCTTGATGCCGTCAATCAGGTCGCCCATGATCTTGGCAAAGCCGGTGATGTGGATGTCCACACCCAGCGGCTCGTGTTTCGCGCGAATGGCTTCCAGCCGCTCGGACAGCGCGCCGTAGTCCAGCGAGCCTCCCTGCGAGTCTTTCGCCAGCAGCGGCACGAAGAGCACGCTGGACTTCGCGTCCCGCGCCACCAGCTGGCCGATTTCGCCGGACCGCGCGATGTTGGCCGCGAGCTTCTGCAGGCTGGCGGGCGAACCGTCGAACCTGTCCGGAATCACCGGGCCGCCGTCCAGGCCTTCCTCGGTGACGCCCACCCAGCGCGTGCCGGGCGTCCACAGCGATTTCATGCGCATGCGCTCGACGCCGCGCATGAGGAACACCTCATCGCTGATCTTGCGCAGCGTCTCCATGTACTTTGCGTCGTAGATCGTTCCCTGGCGAGGCGCAACCGCGATGCGCACGGCATTGCCCAGGCCGCTCAGTTCCTTCTGGTTGGCCAGGAAGTTGGCGATGTAGGGATGGCCAGCCGGGATGGTCTTCTCGAAGCTGGCATTGAGCTGCAGGCGCGTGGCTTGCCAGCCGAGGACCAGGGTCACCAGCGCGCACAGCAGCAGCACCAGCCAGCGGTGGTTGAACAGGGCGCGCTCGATGGCGGAGCCGGAGCGCGGATCGAACTCTTGCATTTTCTTGACTCAGGGCCGCGCGAGGGGAGGCGGCAGTTGGACGGCGCCTTGGAGGCTGAAGGCGACGAGGGAGCCGGCGCCGGCATGCAGCGCGTTGAGCGGCGGCAGCGGCGGGATCTTGAGGGGGACGAGTCCCGCGCCCGTGAGCTGCAGGATCTCGCCGGCTTGGTTGGCCAGCAGCAGTTGCCGGCCGGCGCCCAGGGTCGATGCTGTGACGCTCACCGGAGTAGGCGATGCCAGCTGGCTCCAGCTGGCGCCGCCATCGGCGCTGCGCCAGACGTTGCCGCGCAGGCCGGCCACCAGGTACTCCTGGTCGCCCGGCAGTTCAGCGGTGAAGAAGCTGCCCGTGTACGGCAGCTCCAGCCGCATGAATGTGCGCCCGCCGTCGTTGGAGCGCAGCACCAGGCCCTGCTCTCCGGCGATCAGCATGGTGTCGCCGCGCACCCGCAGCGCATACAGGTGGGTGGCCTTGGGGTTGGGCAGGCGCTGCATCCAGGGCTGCCAGGTCTGGCCGCCATCGTCGGTCGCGAAGGCCAGGCCGTAGGCGCCCACCACCACGCCTCGCCGGGCGTCGAAGAAATGCAGGTCCAGGAAAGGCTTGTCCGCGCCCTCGCTCACCAGGCGCTGCGCCTCCTGCACCGCCTTCGCATCGCCGCCGGCGCGCGCCGCGTCCAGCGCGAGCTGGGCTGCCTTGCGCCCGTCGAAGCGACGCGTCCACGACTGGCCGCCATCGGTGCTGGCGAGCACGACACCGCCATGGCCGACCGCGTACGCCGTCTGCGCATCCGGGCACCGCACCGCCGTCAGCGTAACCGAGACAGGCACCTGCGCCTGGCGCCAGCTGGCGCCGCCATCCGGGGAGGAAACCACGATCCCGCGTTCCCCGACCGCCAGCAGTTTGCCGCCGCAGTGCGCGACGCCGAGCAGGACGCTGCGGGCGGGGTCGCGCACCATCAGGGCGGGGCGGTCGAGCGCGTCGGCGACAGGGCCGGCCTGCGCCGGTCCGGCCAGCGCGCACGCCGCCAGCAGAAGGGAGCCGAGTCGCTTCATGCCGTCCTCAGCGCACGCCCTGGGCCGCCAGGCCTTCGCCGGTGAAGGTCGAATCCGGGAAGCGTGCCACTGGCCGGTGGTGATACTGCTTGTCGTTCAGGATGTTCGACAGGTAGGCCTGCCCCGACAGCAGGTCGTAGAAGCCGAAGGTCTGCTGCACGGTGCCCGGGAAGTCCGGCATCACGTAGTTCAGGCTCCAGGTGGTCTTCCACAGCTGGCCGTTCGCATCCCAGCGGTCGCCGAGCACGGCCTGCCACGTGTCCTCGTCGAGGTAGTAGGTCCCCTTGGGCGCCTGGTGGCGCTGCCCCTGCTTCAGTGCTGCCTCCACAACCCACACGCGATGCAGCTCCCAGCGGACATGGTCGGGGTTCAGGTGCTGGCCCTTGACCAGTTCCGCGTCTTTTACGTGCAGCATGCGGTTGTTGTTGTACGGGACCAGCATCTCTTTCTTGCCGACCAGCTTCCAGTCGAACAGGTCGGTGCGGCCGGTAAACACGCTGATCTCGTCGAAGGACATCAGTCCCGCGCTGGCCGGCGTGGGCGTGTCGCAGCAGGCATTGGGCAGCTTGCGTACGCGCCGCTGGCCGGTGAGGTACACATAGGCGGAGACCTTGGCCGGCTCGAAGTGCTCGCGTCCGGCAATCATTTCGCCGGCGCGGATCGGCGGGCCGTCATTGGCCAGGTTCACCTGCCAGTAATAGCCGGAGAACTTGTCGGCCGCGTCCTCGTAGTAGTACGGCATCGACTGCCGGATGTGGCCGCTGGTGGTCAGCACCACCTTGCCGTCGGAGGTGATTTGGTACTGGTTGAACAGCGCCTCCCATGCGGAGCCCCGCCATGCCAGCTTGTGGTTCCACATGGCTTCGACGCCGGTCTTGGGAACCGGGAACGGGATGCCGCCGAACGCGCCGACGGGCGTGTCGCCTTCCAGCCTGGCACGCGTGGCGTTCTTCAGCGTGTTCTCGTAGACCCAGCCGGGCGCCACGGCCGTCCGGTGGGTGGGATAGACGTCCAGGCGATAGGTGTTGGGATACTTACGCAGCATCGCCTTGACGCCGTCGGTGAGCTTGTCGCCGTGCTGGGTCATGTTGGCGGCCGTCACGCTGTAGAGCGGCTTCTCCGCCTTGAACGGGTCGCCGCGCTTGCCGCCGGGCTTGTCGCCCGCGATCGGCGTGGTGTAGCCGCCTGTCCATGCCGGAATGGTGCCGGCGGCGTTGCCGGCCTTCTCGCCGCCCAGCGGCGTGAGCGTGGTCTTGAGCCGGCCGGCCTCGTCGGCACTGACGGCGGCTTGCGCCGTGAAAGCGAGTGCGGCAGCCGCGACGAGCGTGAGGCGCGCGATGGTGCGCAGATGCATGGTGGTGTCTCCAGTCTGGTCAGAAGGTGGTGCGCAGCGAGATCGTCACGTAGTTGCGGTCCTTGAGGGACTGCTTGAACTGCGCGTTGTTGTTGTTGTCGAGGGTGGGTCCCTCGGCGCCGTGGAATTGCACGTAGTTAATGGCGGCGATCCACCGATTGAGATAGACGCCGGTCAGCCCGACGTTGAAGTCGCCGCCCTTGTTGACGCCGAAGGACGGCCCGATCGCGGAGGAGCGGCCCCAGGTGTAGCTGCCGCCGATGGTGGGGCTCAGGTCCAGGCCGGGAAGCGCCTGCCGGTAACTGGGCGAGAACACCATGCGGATGGCGGTCGCCGACTTGTCGCTGTTCGGGTTGAGCAGCTGTTCGTTCTTCGTCACCTTCAGGCGGGTGTTCCATGCGATCTCGCCCAGGAAACTGGCTTCTCGCGACAGGAAGCTCGGGCCCAGGCTGGCCAGCCACGACACCTGCGCGTGGGCGGTGCGGCCTACCGCATAGCTCGGGTTGTCGCGGTTGTCGAAATTGGTGCCGACGCCGATGGTGGGCAGCACGGTCGCCCCGCTGCTGGCCAGCGGCGTGTTGTCGCGAATGGACACCTCCCCGGCCAGGCCCCACTGTTCGATCGTCTTGGCAAAACTCGCGCCGTATGCACGTGTGCCCTCGTGGTATGTCCAGCGATAGCTCGACGCGCGCAGCGCCGGCGGGCGGCCCGTGAGGGTGCTGGCGATGTTGGCCGGTCCATAGGAGTGGAAGCGGATCGCATAGAGGCCGAAGTCCGTGTCGATCGAATCCGCGCGAATGCGCAGCTGCAGGCCGCCCTGGCCGCCGTCCTTCGGTTCCAGATCCGGCATGCGCACGAACACGCCGGTCGGTCCGGCATTGATGCGCTCGGCGCCGGGGCCGAGCGTGTCGCTGGCCGACAGATAAGCCCCAACCGGCATCAAGCGGGTGGGCTCCCACTCGTAGCCGTAGTAGCCGCCAAGCGAGACCGCGTCGGTCAACTGCACCTGGCCGGAGAGCTTGCCGGTGGGACGGGCGATTTCCTTGAAGGTGGAATTGGGCACCGACAGCAGCTTGATGAGGTCGACCGGCGCCTGGCCGCCGGCAATGCCGTTGCTGCCATAGAACAGGCTTTCGCCCCACAGCAGGGTGTGCCGGCCGAGCCGGACCGACGCGGTGCGTTCGCCCAGGTCGAAGCGGCCGAACACGAAGGCGTCCAGGAACTCGGCCTTGCGTCCCATCAGCTTGCGCGTCTCATCGGGAAACTCGCTGGCCGGAATGTGGTTGGAGGTGCCGCTCGTGTTGTTGGTGTTATGGCTGTAGACCGTGTCGTACCAGGCCGCGCCGCTCACCCGCGCACCCCAGTTGCGGTAGCTCAGGTCCACTTCGCTGAGCAGGTCGATCCGGTTGGACACCAGGCCGCGGTTGAAGTTGTTGTCGCCGTCGTCCTGGTTGGCGTTGTTCGGGCCGACCACGCCGGTGGGCCCGAACTCGGTGCGGGACAGACCCGGCGACCGGTCCTTCAGCCGCGACGCCGCGCTGTACTTCGCCGTGTTGTCCCAGCGGATCTTGAGATCCGGATTGCCGGTGTCGAATTCGAACGCGTGGCCGGCGCCGCAGGCAAGCAGCGCCGCCGCGGCGATCACGGTGCGTCCCGGCAGGACGCGGTCTGGAAAGGGTGGCTTGGACATGGTCTCCTCGTTCGTCGTTGTGGTGGATGGGTTCAGGCGGGATGCCGCACGACCTGCTCGAGGCTGCGTGCGAGTTCGAACAGGTTGGTATCGCCATCGGGGGCCGACAGCCAGCGCGCCGCCTGCAGCGTGATGGCCATCACCTGCTGCACGCGCGGCTGGCGGCGCTGCGCGTAGGCCAGCGCAAGACTGCGCACGTCGCCGGGCTGGGCCAGGAGTTCACCGAGGACGACAGCGTCCTCGACGGCCTGGGCAGCGGCCTGGCCGAAGTGCGGCGGGAGCGAATGCGCGCAGTCGCCCGCCGCGATGACTTCTCCGCGCGCCCAGGGCTGCGGCAACAGGCCGGGCGCGGCCACGCGCCGCTCGATGAGCGTGTCTTCGCCGATCTGGCTGGCCAGGGCTCCGATCGGCTCCGGAAAACGCGCCAGCAGCGAGCGCAGTGCGCGGGCGTCCATTGCGGCAGGCGCCCCCCGGGGCGCCAGGCGCACGCCAACCGCGGAGCCGCTCACCGGGACCACGTGGACGCTGTCGCCGGCCGGCGTCGTTGCGTGCAGCGCCTCGTCGAGACCGAGTGGTCGCCGGACCAGGAAGTACGACCATACGGCGGCGCCTTGCAGCGCTTCGGCGAAGAACACGCGCTCGCGCAGTCCGCCATGGGTGCCGCAGGCCATCACGGCAAGGTCCGTGCGCACCGGCTCGCGCCTCGCGAGGTCCAGCCGCAAACCATCACCGCGCTGTTCGACGTTGATCGCGTGCTCACCCCGATGGATCTGCACGCCCGCGTCGACGGCTGCGCGCTCCAGTACCGCTTTCAGTTTCGAGTGGGTGATTCCCAAGGCGGCGGGGTAGCGCGCACCGGCCAGGCGCGCCGCATCCAGTGAGAACAGCGGCAGACCCCGATGCCCGATGGTGCTGGTCCGCCGGTAGGGAAAGCCCGCGCGCACGCATGCATCGCCCACGCCCAGACGCACCAGGTCGCGGAGCATGTTGGGCACCACGTCGACGTGGGCGACGGGCCGGCCATCCTGCGCGCGCTGGTCATAGAGGTCGACCGCGGCGCCCGCCTGCGCAGAGGCCAGCGCACACGCCAGCCCGGCCAGTCCACCGCCCACGACGGCAACGGCACGACGCGTCACTGCGCCCGCCCGGTTGCGGCGCTGCGAATGCGGTCTGCCAGTGTTGCGTTGCGCGTTTCCACCCGAAATTTCTCGCTGTCCATCTGTTGACAGCCGCGAGGATAGGAATCCGCAAGCCTTTTGAAAAATTGTTTGTATCCATCCGAGGAATCGACGCGGCAAATACTTTCGGGGTAAACCCTTGGGCCATCTGGGCGGCTTACCATCGCGCATCCCGCTCAGCGGCCAGCACCATGCGCTTCAACAAACTCGATCTCAACCTGCTCGTCGCGCTCGACGCGATGCTCGCGGAGACCAGCATCAGCCGCGCGGCCGAACGGCTTCACATGAGCCAGTCGGCGATGAGCAATGCACTGGCGCGCCTGCGCGACTACTTCGACGACGAACTGTTAGTGCAGGTGGGGCGGCGGATGGAACTCACGCCGCGCGCCGAAGCGCTCAGGGACGTGGTGCACGACGTGCTGCTGCGCGTGGACACCTCGATCGCCACGCAGCCGCAGTTCGACCCGGCCAAGGCGGAGCGGGAATTCCGCGTCTTCATTTCGGACTTCACGCTGACGACGCTCATGCCTCATGTCCTGGCCCTGGCACGGCATGCGCCGGGCGTGCGCTTTTCCCTGCAACCCCAGGTGGAGGATCCGGCGCGGGCGCTCGAACGCGGCGAAGTGGACTTGCTGGTGCTGCCGGTGGATTACTGCTCGCCGCACCACCCGACCGAGCCGCTTTTCATCGAAACCTTCAGCTGCGTGCTCTGGAACGGCAGCCAGCTGGCGCGTGCTCCGCTGACTTTCGAGCAGTACGCGGCGGCCGGACACGTGGCGGTGCAGCCTTCGGGGTCGCAACTGAGCTCCTTCGAAGGCTGGTTCGTGCAGCGCTATGGGCTCGTGCGCCGAGACGAGGTCAGCACCTACAGCTTCGCATCCGCCGCAGGTCTCGTGGTCGGCACCGAACGCATCGCCACCGTGCATTCACGCCTTGCACGCTTCGCGGCAGGCCATCTTCCCGTCACCATCCAGGCCCCGCCGCTGCCCCTGCCCGAGATGCAGCAGGCCATGCAATGGCACAAGTACCGTTCCAAGGATCCGGGCCTGTTGTGGCTGCGCAAGGTGTTCCTGCAGGGTGTCGCCGAGATGGACGGCGTCGAAGGAACTGCGGCGATCGCGAGCGCTCAGGTTGCGGCAGGAGCCGCCAGTGCTGGCGCGCCTGCCGGCGCAGCGGGCGGCTGAGATTCACGCGGGCCTTCACGGGCCTCGTCGGCCCGCTCCTCCAGCCTGAAGCCGTCAAGCGCCGTCGTCAGCTGGCGCGAATTCTCCGACAGCGCCGTGGTCGACGCTGCGAGTTCCTCGGCCAACACGGCATTCTGCTGCGTCACTTCATCGAGCCTGCCGATCGCCTGACGCGTTTCGAGCAGCGTGCCCTGGTGGCGATCGGCCGCCCCGGCGATGTCCTGCACCACGCTCGCGACCTCGCGGGCCGCTTCCATCAGGCGCGTCACCGTGCCGGCCGCGTCCGCGACACTGAGCTTGGCCTCGTCGACGCTGCGCACCACGTCCTGGCTCAGGGCGCGGATCTGCCGCGCTGCCTCGGCGGCGCGCTGCGCCAGGCTGCGGACCTCGACCTCGACCGCGACCACGCCGAAGCCGCGGCCCCGGTCGCCCGCATGGGCGGCTTCGACGGAGGCGTTGAGGGCCAGCACATTGGTCTGGAAGGCGATGCTGTCGATCACGCCCACGATGTCGGCAATCCGGGCGGAGGCCGTGTTGATGCCTTGCATGCGCTCGTCGATCCGCGCCATGGCGGCGCCGCCGTTGCTGGCGTCGCCGCGCGCGGTGTCCGCGCTTGCGCTGGCCTGGCGGGCGGTGCCCGACCACTGCAGCACGGCGTCGGTGAGCTCGTGCAGAGAAGCGGTGGTCTGCTGCAGCTGCGCCGCCGCCGCTTCGGTGCGCTCGGACAGGTCCTTGCTGGCGGCGCCTATGCCGGCGCTGGCGCCATCCATGGTCTCCGCGGTCGAGCGCAGCCCGCTCACCGTGCCCCGCAGCCGTTCCTGCATGGTGCCGATCGCCGCAAACAGCCGGCCCATCTCGTGGCTGTAGCCTGACTCCACCCGCACGCCCAGGTCACCGTCGGCGATCCGCTCGGCCGCGCGAACGGCCCGGTCCACCGGCCCGGTCACACTGCGCGTGAGGCCGACCGCCATCACCATGCCGAGCACCGCCGCCGCTGCCGAAAGCAGCAGGAAGAGGAACTCGGGCCAGGCCTGGCGCGCCCGGCCCGCCTCATATTCGGCCTGGTTGGCCGCGGTGGCCGCCAATACGATTGCCGCGACTTCCCTGCGCCACTCCTGTTCGGCCCGTTCGGTGGAGGCCAGCACGGCCAGCGCGGTCTCGGCCCCTGCACCCGACATCGCCGTGCGCATAACCATCGCCAGTGGCGTCTCGACTCCCTCCCGGTGTTCCCGCACCCGGGCAATTTGCTGCTGCAGGGAAGCGTCGCTGGTGCGCTGAAGGACCTGCGCCAGCGCGGATTCAGCGGCCAGGTAACGCTCGCGCGCCGTCTTGACTACGGCCTCCTGCGCCTTGAGGTCGTCCACTTCGGAGTAGACGATGAGGGAACGCATCTGGCCCGTCCAGTCCAGTTGCGCTGCTTCCAGGCGGTGCGCCAGGTCGGCACGCTGGTTGTGGCCGGATACGATGCGTTCGAGCTGGGAGCCGAGGCCGCGCGTCTGCCACCAGCCCACGGCCGTGATCGACAGCATCAGCACCAGCATCACCGCAAATGCGAGCGCCATGCGGTTCTTCAGTCCCAACGTCATTGCCTGGCCCGTCCCGCGGGCTCTTCGACGACTGTAGGCATGCGCCCGGCCCGGGACATTGAATCGGTGAATAGGTGCTATGGACGGGACCGGTACCGTCCCCGGCCCTTCACTGCTCCAACCGGATCTTCCTGTCGGCAATCGTCTGCGCCCACTTGCGCCGGCTGTCGGCCACGGTCTGCGCCAGAACCTGCCGCGCGCCGCCTTCCGGCGACATGGCCATCGTCGCGAACTTCTCCAGCGTCTCCGGCGCCTGCAGCACTGCGTTGAGTTCGCGATTGAGCAGGTCGACGATCTCCGCCGGCACCTGTGCGGGCGCGAAGATCCCGAACCAGGTCGACCCCTCGTACCCGGTGAAGCCCTGTTCCGCCAGGGTCGGCACGTGCGACCAGGCGGCCACGCGCTTGCCCGCCGTGCTGCCGATGATCTTGAGCTTGCCGCCCTTTTCACTGGGCAGGGCCTGCGCCGGTGACATGAACATCAGGTCGATCTGGTTGCCGAACAGCGCGTTGGCGGCGGCCGGCGAACCCTGGAAAGGCACGTGCAGCATGTCGACCCGGGCTGTCTGTTCCAGCTGGATGCCCCACAGGTGCGCGGCGCTGCCGAGCCCCCAGGTGCCGTAGGTCAGCTTGCCGGGCTGCGCATTGGCCAGGGCGATCAGCTCGGCGCCGTTGCGGGCGGCCAGCGCGGGGCTGCCCACCAGCATCAGCGTGGGCCGCGCCACCAGCACGACGGGAGCGAAGTCCTTCTCGGCGTCGTAACCGGTGCTCTTGTACAGCAGCGGATTCAGCGCATGGGTGTCCAGGTTGCCGATGCCGATGGTGTAGCCGTCGGCAGCCGAACGCGCGAGCGCCTGGGTGCCGATCAGCGCATTCGCGCCGGGACGGTTCTCGACCACCACCGGCTGCTTCAGCCGCCTGGCAAGGCCTTCGCCGAGGGTGCGGGCCACGTTGTCGGCCGGCGACCCCGCGACATAGGGAACGACCAGCTTGATCGGCCGATCGGGATAGGCAGCGCGAGCGGCGGTGGTGAATGAGAGCGCGAGCAGCGCGAGGAGAAACGATGGGACGAAACGCATCATTGGACAATCGATCAAGGGTTGGAAGAAGTTGTTGGCGCGCCGAGCCCCAGGAGCTTGCGGGCGTTGCCGCCGAGGATGGCCGCCTGGCCGGCTTCATCGAGGCCTGGTACGGACGACACGAGCCGCGCAGGCGCGTAGTCGCCCATGTCAAAGGGGTAATCGGTGCCGGCCACGACCTGCGACAAGCCGACGGTGTCGATCAGGTAGCGCAGGGCGCCGGGGTCATACACCACGGTGTCGAACCAGATGCGTTTCAAGTACTCGCGCGGCGCTTGCCGCATGCCACGTGCTTCCGGCCGCACCTTGTGCGCGTGTTCGGCCCGTCCCAGGTAGAACGGCAGGTAGCCGCCGCCGTGCGCGGCCAGCAGTCTCAGGTGCAGGTGCCGGTCGAGCACGCCGCCGAAGATCAGGTGGGACAGCGCGATGGTGGTTTCCAGCGGCTGGCCGATCACATTGGTCAGGTAGTGCCTGTCGAGCCGTTCGAAGGCCGAGGTTCCCAATGGGTGGATGAACACCACGCACTGCAACTCGTCGGCGGCTTGCCAGAACGGCGCCAGCGCGGGATCGGCAAGCTCGCGGGCGCCGACCGCGGTGGAGATCTCGACGCCCTTCAGGCCCAGGCGGCCCACTGCATCGCGCAGCTGTTCGGCGGCCAGCTCCGGGTGCTGCAAGGCCACGGTGCCCAGGCCCAGCAGACGCCCCGGATGCTGCGCGCACAGTTGGGCGATGTGCTCGTTCTGCACCCGCACGATCTCGCGCGCGAGGGCTTCGTCGGCCCAGTAGTAGTACTGGTTGGGCGACGGGCTCACCACCTGAATGTCGACGCCCATGGCGTCCATGTCCGCGATGCGCAAGCCTGGCTGCGTGAGCTTGGGAATCACGTTCGGCAGCATGACGGCGGCGTTGTGGCGCGCGGAGGCTTCGCCAAGCGTGCGCACCATCATCGCCGGCTCGGACTGGCGTTGCGGCTGGTCCGCCACCAGCCGCTCCACCTCCGTGCTCAGGGCGTGGCAATGCAGGTCGACGGTGAAGAAGCGGCTGCGTCCGGCGCCCGCAGCGCCCGCCTCCCCCGCCGGCGCGCAGCAACCCGACTGCGCGGCGCAGCGGTACAACAGCATTGAGATGTCAGCGCGCGATCAGCTGCGCGGCGTTGGCCTTCGTCTTCACCAGGCCCATCTCATGCATCGTGTCGACCCAGTAGCGCATCTGCGGCTCGGTGACATCGGCGAACAGGCGCGGTGTCGGGATCGATGCCAGCACCTCCGGCGGCAGCTTGATGTACTTGCCCAGGTGGGCGCGAGCCGCCTGCGGACTCTTCTCGGTGAACGCCACAGCCTCGGCGATCGCCGCGCGGAAGCCGCGCACCGCAGCCGGATTCGCGCTCGCCCACTGGCGGGTGGTGCCATAGAACACGCCGGTTGTCTGCGGCGGCAGGCCGGCCGCGAAGTACGCGAGCGGCTTGGCGCCAGTGCCGAGCGCGCGCTTGAGGAACGGGTCGGCGCTGACACCGGCCTGGATGGTGCCGGACTTGAGGAGGTCGGCTGTCTGCGGGAAGTTCACTTCGACGAAGTTCACCTGCTTCGGATCCACGCCCTGGTCCGCCACCCACTTGCGCGCCATGACATAAAGGAAGCCGCCGATGGAAGGCACGCCGACCTTCTTGCCCACCAGGTCCCTGGCGGTCGTGATGCCGGTCTCGCCGCCGACCAGCAGGCCGACATTGGTGTCAGCTTTGTCAAACACGCCGGTGCCGGCGACCGCCACCAGGTCGAGACCGCCGTCGTTCGCCAGCAGCAGGTTGGTGGGCGGCAGGGTGGCCATCTGCAGCGACCCGCCCTGCAGGCCCGGCACCAGCGCGCCACCGGCAACCTGCTGGAATGTGACATCGAGGCCGTGCTTGCGGAAGAAGCCTTCTTCCTGCGCGACGAAGGCGCCGAGATATTCGGCCACGCCCGTGTGGCCAAGCGTGACCTTGGTCTGGGCCTGTGCGGACACGGCCACGACACAGGCAATCACCGCGAGAGCGGCGCGTCGGATCATCATCATCTTGTCTCCTTGTTTACTTCTCGGGGATGACGGGCAGCAGCAGATAGGACTGGCGACTGCCGCCGGTGTACAGGGTGGTGGTGCCGTCGAAGACCGCCGGCGGCCGATCGCCTGCTTCGTCGTGCACGTGGATGGAGCAGCCGGTCTGGCGGATGCCGCCGTACTGCGGCGGCGCTTTCGGGATCAGCGGACCGGGCAGCTGGTGGTCGTAATCCTGTCCTGCCACCGTGAGCGCGATGCGCGCACCTGGCGGCAGCACGATGGATGTCGGCCAGATCTCGATGTCCAGCTCATACACCTCACCCGGCGTGAGCGGCTGTTCCTCGTCGTGCGGATGCCAGGGGCGGTACGGCAGGCTCCTTGCCGCATCGAGCTTGCGTTGCGAGGCCCGCAGCCAGCCGAAGGCGAGCGGCACGTTGGCCTCGGACGCGCCCTGGAACAGCAGCTCGCGGCCATTGGCGGTGTAGGCGCGCAGGCTCAGGAACAGGTCGGCGTCGCGCGTGCTCGACGAGATGAACAGCTTGGCCGCGACCGGGCCGGTGATCTCGGTGGCCTGCCGTACCGGCGGGCCGTAGAACGTGATCCCCTGCGACAGTCCGCGAAACGGCTTGCTCGCCGCTGCAGCCGCTTCCGGCAGCAGCGTTTCCGTGCCGGCGTCGAGGTAGCTGCGCGTCCACCGCGTGCGCGCGAGAGGCCATTCGCTTTCCTCGCGCGGGACGAACCTCTCACCCGGATGGCGCAGGTTCAACAGGACGGGCGGTTGGCGGTCCCAGCCGTTGTCCTCGCCCTTGAGGAAGTGATCGTAGAAGCGCCGCATCAGGTTGCGCCCTTGCGGCGTATAGTACTCGGTCCAGTGGGTGTCGCCGTGCATCTCCAGCCACTTCTGGCGCGAGCCGGCCCGCATGAAGCCTTCGGTGTTGCCGCGCAGGTGCAGGCCGATGCCGCCCCAGTTGCCGCGTGACAGCAGCGGCACCTCGATGTCTTCCAGGACCGGCGTGCGC
Source organism: Ramlibacter sp. 2FC (assembly GCA_943372495.1). GTDB lineage: Bacteria > Pseudomonadota > Gammaproteobacteria > Burkholderiales > Burkholderiaceae_C > Ramlibacter. The sequence continues at coordinate 66,093 of CALRYV010000001.1, forward strand.
TCGCGATAGTAATCGTCGAACAGCTTGTGTTCGCGCTGCTCGGCCGGCAGGTCTGCCATGCGTCCCTTGAGCAGTTCGGCATCTTCGGTCTGCGGTCCGCCGATCGGCTGGCCGGTGTTGCGGTTGATCCGCCCGCGCGTGCCCAGCCCGTTCTGCACCGACGACACCTGAGCCGGGTACCAGCGGATCCAGAAACTGGTAAGGATGCCGCCGTGCCGCACGCCGTCGCGGTACAGGTCCGCCGCGCCCTCGAACGGGCAGATGGCAGCCAGGTACTTCGGCTTGAGCGCCGCCACTTGCCACTGGTTCATCGCGTAGTAGGAGATGCCCGTGAGCCCCACCTTGCCATTGCTCCACGGCTGCTCGCCGGCCCATTCGACGCAGGCGGCATAGTCGCGCGTTTCTCGCGCGCCGAAGCAATCGATCACGCCGGGCGAGCGGCCGGCGCCGCGCGAATCGACGCGCACGCAGACATAGCCCCAGTCGCGCGTCCAGATCTCCGGATCTGGCGTCTCCCAGGCCTGGTACTTGTTGGACGAGCCTTCGAGGGCCTCGGGATGGTCACGCTCCAGCTGCATCCAGGCGAAAGCAAACCCCTCCTGGAACGACAGGCCCTTGGCATACGGGCCGTGCGTCATCAGGATGGGATGCTTGCCGCCGCCCAGCGGCCGGTAGACATCCGCCCGCAGGACAAGGCCGTCGTCCATGGTGATCGGCACGTCCCATTCGATGAGCATGCCGTCGCGTTCTTCGATCTTGTACTGCCCGTCCTGCACATTGTCTCCTTCGTTGCGCACGAGGCTGGGATGCTAGGGACGGATGCCGGGAGGAGCCAATCGACTTTGGCGATTCCTGCCATTCGCACGCGCGATGCGTGTGGGGCCTAGAGCCCCCCGTCCGCTCGCACGATCTGTCCGGTCAGCCAGCGCGCATCGGTGCCGCACAGCATGGCGACCGCGTCCGCGACATCGCCCACCTCCGCTGCCCGGCCGAAGGCGTTGCGCTTCACCGATTCGACGATGTGCGCCGGCGCACCCTTGAGCAGGTCCGTCATCGTGGCGCCGGGTGCGACGACATTCACGGAAATCCCCCGCACTCCGACTTCGCGTGACAAGCACCGGGCGAACGCTTCCAGCGCGGACTTCGCGCCGGCATAGACCGCGGCATCGGCTGGACAGCTGCGGGTGGCCGCTGATGTGATCACGATGATGCGTCCTCCGTCCGACATGAGCGACGCCGACTCCTGCATCGCAAAAAAGGTACCGCGGGCCTGCGCAAACTGCCAGTCATAGTCGGCTTCGCTGATCTCGCCGAACGGCTTGCGCACCGCGCCGCCGGCGTTGTTCACCAGCACATCGAGCCGACCGAAGTGCTGGTGCGTGTCACGAACGAGTTGGCGCGCCTGCGCCGCATCAGAGATGTCCGCCTGGAGCACGCTCACCCGGCGGCCCATGGCTTCGATTTCAGCGGCCACCTCTTGCGCCTGCAATTCGGACTGGACGTAATTCACCGCGATGTCGAACCCGTCACGGGCAAGCCGCAATGCGATGCCACGGCCAATGCCCCGCGATGCGCCGGTGACCAGCGCAACCCTGCCCTCATTGATACGGCCCGTCATTCAAGCCTCCTTCCAACGCATTGGGCACGCTTTCGGCGGCCACCTTTTCTTCCACCAGCCGGCGAAAGCGCGCCAGGCCGGCATCCATCGCCAGCGGCAGCATGGCCCTCGAAGGATCCCGCTGGATGTTGCGGTGCTGCGCCGAGATGATGTCCAGGTCCTCGTGGAAGGCGGCAACCAGCCCCTGGTACATGTCCTCGGTGACTGCTTCGTCGCCGTCCCCGACCCGATGCGAGATCTGGAAGAAATAATGGGTGCTGTCCTCGGTTTCGGGCGTGAGCGTCTGGCAGCTGTGCAGCCTGACCGCCCGGTTCATGTCGTCCGGCGCATCGGCGCACGGCCGGCCGCCGGAATCCATCAGCAGCGTCGCGGGCAGCACGAAGTCGTAGATGAACCAGCGATCGACATTGCCGTCGAACGTGCGGACCTTCTTGTGCAGCGACGAAGGCGGCACGTCCTGCACGTGCCTGGTGATTCGCAATCCGGCGGGGCCCGGGCCATCGAGCGCCTCGATGCGTGGCGTGGACTGTGCGATCTTGGTCGAACCGCCCAGCGTGGTCTCGTGCACATAACTCAGATGCGAAAAGTCCAGCAGGTTATCGGCAATCAGGAGCCAGGGCGTGTCGTACTTCAGGTAGCCGGGCTTGTAGCGCCAGTGCGGATCGTCGCAGGAGAAGTTGTCGGGCAACAGGCCCGGGTCTGCCTTGGCCTCCTCTCCCATCCAGACAAACACCCACTTGTTCCTGCTTGCTACAGGATAGGTCTTCACCCGCGCCTTGGCGGGAATGATCGCGATGCCGGGGGCTTCGACGCAGACACCTTGAGGGTCGAACTTGAGTCCGTGGTAGCCGCAGCGGATGCAGTCCCCCTCGCGCCTGCCCTTCGACAGGGGCGCATGCCGATGGCAGCAGCGGTCCTCCATCGCAACCAGTGCGCCGTCCTCCTTGCGGTAGACGACGATCGGCTCGTTCAGCACGGACCGGGTGAAGATCTCCGCTGACGCGGCGGGCGGAACCTCATGGTCCCAGGCGATGACGTACCAGCAATTGCGCAGCCACATGGCTCCAACTCCTTCAGGAAAGGGGGCGCGGCGGTTCACTCCGGCTTGATTCCCGAGTCGCCGATGATCTTTGCCCACTTGCCGGTCTCCCCGACCACCCAGGCCTGGGCCTCGTCCGGCGATTTGCTGGCAGTGATGTTGGTCGCCGCCTTGGCGAGCGCTTCCTTGACCTCCGGCTTGCCCAGCGCTTCGTTCATGGCGGCGTGCAGCTTCTGCATCACGGGCTTGGGCGTTGCCGCCGGCGCGAACAGCGCCTGCCAGGAGCTGCTCAGAGAGCCCAGCCCCGCTTCGGCCGCGGTGGGCACGTCCGGCAGATCCGGCAGCCGGCTCGGACCTGAAACTGCCAGCGCCTTGAGCTTGCCGCCCCTGACCTGTGCCACTGCACCGCCCAGGTTGATGAGCCCGATGTCGACCTGGCCGCCCAGCAGCGCTGCCAATCCAGGGCCGGCGCCGCCGCTGAAGGGAACGGCGGTCATCTTCACGCCGGCATGTTTCTCGAGCTGGATCATGTCGAAGTGCGGGCCGCTGGCGATGCCGGGCAGCCAGTAGTTGACCTTGCCCGGGTTCGCCCTGGCATACGCGACAAGCTCCTGGCCCGTTCTCGGCGCGAAGGACATGCTGGCGACCAGCACCGAAGGCGTCACGCCGACCAGGCCGACGGCCGTCAAGTCCTTGCTGGGCACGATCTTGAGCCGGTCGGCGTAGCTGGTCTGGTTCATCGCATTGGTGGAGACGTTGCCCAGCAGCAGCGTGTACCCGTCCGCCGGCGAGCGCGCCACATGGTCCAACGCGATATTGCCGGCCGCGCCCGGCTTGTTTTCCACCACCACCGGCTGGCCCAGGATCGTGGTCATCGCCTGCGCCAGCGGCCGCGCAATCGCATCGCTGGCTCCTCCAGGCGCGAACGGCACGACGATCTTCACCGGCTTGTCGGGAAAGTTGGCCTGCGCGGATGCATCAGCCGCTGCGAGGGTGGCAACCGCGAGGGCGGCGGCACAGATGAGGTTTTTCATGTTTTGTCTCCTTGGATTTGGACGGAAAGAACGAAGCGCTCCCAGGCCGCGGCAAATGCCTGGGGGCATTCGACGGCGCTCTGGTGGGCGGCGGGCAGCATCACGAGCTGCGCCCCTGGGATCCATTGACGGATGAACTGCGCTTCGACCGGCGACGTGGCGCTGTCGTGCTCGCCGGCGATCACCAGCGTCGGCACGCGGATGCGCGCCAGCAGGTCGGCTTGCGCCAGGTCGCGAATTGCGGCGGCGCAGCCAGTGAAGCCGTCGACACTGGTCGTCAGCGCAAGGGCGCGCATTCGCTCCACCGCTTCGCCCCCGGCGGCGAGGAATCCATCGGTGAACCAACGCTGCAGCGTGGGTTCGACCAAGGGCGCTACTCCCTTGGTAGCCGCGGTCTCCATGCGGTCAGCCCATGCCTGCGGCGCGCCCTGCACTGCCGTGGTATTGGCCAGTGTGAGCGTATGCAGCCGCTGGCCGAAGCAAGCTCCGAGCTGCTGGCCGACCATGCCGCCCAACGATGAACCAATGAAGTGAGCGCGCTCGATCGCCAGCGAGTCGAGCAGCCTGACTGCGTCCTCGGCGAGCTGCACCATGGTGTACGGCGGCGGCATGGCTGGCGTCGCGCCGTGCCCGCGCAGGTCGTAGCGAAGCACGCGCCACCGGCCGGCCAGCGCCGCCACGACGCCGTCCCACATGCGGTGCGTGGTCATGATGCCGTGCGCCAGCAGCAGCACCGGCGCATCGGCGGGGCCATCGATCACATGCTTCACGCGCTCTGCCCGATGGCGGCGTTGACACGCGGCATGACTTGTTCGGCCATGAGCTGCATGGAGCGCCTGGCCAGCTGCGGGTCCACCCAATCGTGCGATGCATAGAGCAGCGTCCCGAAGTCGCCGATCTGCTCGCGGAACGAGAGGATCTGGTCTACCACGCTGCCGACGGTGCCCGCGATCGTCAGCCGGTTGGTCACGTACTCCGGCGTGATCTCGCTGTCCGGCTGGGCCTGGTCCAGCTTGAACAGGTTGCCGCGCCCGCCCCCCAGCAGCTTGCGGGAAAGTTGCTTGAAGTAGAAGTGGTACGGCCCCTCTGGGGACTTGCCATAGCGCTGCGCCGTCGTGTCGTCGTCGGCCACGAAGATCGACTTGGCAACGCGCCATTCGGACGGCGCCGCCTTCGCGCCGGCCGCCTCGCGGCCTTCCACGTACTTGGGCCAGTGGCTCTTGACCCATTCGGGCAGCAGGAAGTTGGCGGAGATCGGCTGCCAGCCACGCTTGGCCATTTCCGCCACGCCCTGGGAGAACGGCGCCACCGCGGTGCCGACGATGCGCGGGTGCGGCCGCTGGAAGGGCTTGATGATCAGGCCCTGCCCGATCTCGGGGATTGCCGTCTGCCGGGTCGACACCTTGAAGAACTCGCCCTGCAGATCCAGCGGACCGTCGCTCTCCCAGATTTTCAGCACCATGTTGATGCTCTCGAGGAACATCGCGTTGCGGTTCTTCTGGTAGTTGCCGAACACTTCGGCATCCGACATCAGGCCGCCCGGGCTGATGCCCATGATGAAGCGGCCCTCCAGGATGTGGTCCAGCATGGCGACCTGCGCCGCCACGGCCGCCGGGTGCGTGTTCGGCATGTTGATGGTGCCGGTGCCCAGCACGATCTGCTTCGTGTCGTGGGCCAGCGATGCCAGGAACATCAGGGAAGAAGTGACGTTCTCGGCGAGATCGGTCACGTGCTCGCCGACGAAGGCTTCGCAAAAGCCAAGCTGGTCGGCCAGCAGGATCGCTTCCCGGTCCTCCGCCAGCGTCTGCGTCGGACTTCGCCCCGGGGGATGCAGAGGCATCATGAAGGTGCCGAGTTTCATGTCTTGGTTTCCGGTAGGGGTTGCAGCGCACGCAGGCGCTGCGAAAGCTGGTCGGCGCAGCGGCGCATGCCGGCGGCGACCTTGCCGTCCTCGCACGTGTCGAGACGGTCGGAGCCGCCGATCGCGGTGAGCGCCAGCACCATCGCGCCGTCACGGCCGAACACCGGCACCGACAGTGCGCTGATCGCGCCACCATAAAGTTCGGCGAACTGTTCCGTGCCGACCAGCCGGACGAGGCCGGCGCGGCGGATCTGCTCCAGCCGGTGCGGCACGCGCCCAGGGTCCGGATAGCCCTCGCCGTTGTCAGACAGCTCGGCGTCGATGAAGGGCGCGGTGAGGTCGCGCGGAAGCCAGGCGGCGAACGCCAGGCCGGTCGCGGAGGTCAGCACCGGCAGGACCAGCCCGGTGCGCAGGTTGTCGCTGACGGGTCGCGCCGATTCCTCCCAGCGCACGATCGTCGGGCCCTGGTTGCCCCACACACCCAGGCCGAGCGTCTCATCGAGTTCGTCGGACAGCTCCACCAGCGCGCGAGTGGCGAGTCGCACGGCCTGCAGCCGCGCGATGTTCGGGCCGCTGGCGATGGCGCCGACGTCATGCGCCTGCGCCACCAGGTACTTGCCGCCGCCGAACACGAGTGGCGCGCGGCCATGGCGCTCGATGCGTTCGACTTCGCCGATGAACACCACGTGGTCGCCGCCGGGATAGCTGTGCACCCGGCGGCATTCGAGGTGCGCGGCGCACCCGCCGATCAGCGGCACGCCGCCGAGTCCGGGCTGCACCGCGGTCCCGGAGAACTTGTCGGCGCCGCCGCGGGCGAACCGGTTGGACACGTCGACCTGGTCGTCGGCCAGGATGTTGACCGCGAAGCGCTCGGCGCCGCTGAACACCGGATGGCTGGGCGCACCCATCGACTGGCTCCACAGCACCAGCGGTGGGTCCAGGGACACCGAGCTGAAGGAGTTGACGGTGAGGCCGTGGGGCTTGCCCGCCGCATCCACCGTGGTGATGACGGTGACGCCGGTGACGAACGCGCCCAGCACCTGGCGCAGCTCCCGCGCGTCGAAGGATCGGGCGGCGCTTTCCACGTCAGCCTTCCACCTTCTCGATGGCTCCGGTCTTCGCCGAGCGGAAAATTGCTTCCAGCGCACTGACATTGGCAATCATCTGCTCGCGCGGCACGGGATACGGGGCGCGACCTTCGGCCGCGTCGGCAAAGGCTTCGAGGTTGTGAAGCACCGCCGGCCCCGGCGGCAGTTCGACCGAGCTCGCCTTCTGCCCGCGCAGGCAGGTGGTGAGGGTCCAGCCTTCCGACGCCTCGGGATGCGTCTTGTCCCGGACCTCGGCCCAGCCTTGCGAGCCATAGACCGCGAAGCGACCGGCGAACGGCGTTGCGAGGATTGCCGAGATCAGTGCGTGCCCGCCCCGCTTGAACGTGACGAGCGCGGCGAGGGTGTCACCATTCGTGAGCGGGCTGCCCAGCTGCTTGACGCTGGCGTGCACCGTGTCGGCTTCGCCGAACACGCCGATCGCGAGGTCCAGCAGGTGGATGCCGGTGGCGGTCATCGGGCCGGCCGGTGCCTCCTTCCCCGAGAGCCGCCAGTTGTCCGCGGACAGCGCCAGGAACTTGTCCTGGCTGAAGTTTGCTTCCACCTGCAACGGCGTTCCAAGTGCTCCCGACTTCAACAGTCGCATCACCTCCAGGATCGGCGGCTCGAAACGCTTCTCGTGGCCAACGGCAAGTGCCACGCCCGCCTTCTCGACGGCCGCAACCGCACGCAACACGTCCGCACGCGTCATCGACAAGGGCTTCTCGCAGAACACGTGCTTGCCGGCTTGCGCGGCGGCGACGATCTGGTCCGTGTGCTGCGTGTGGGGCGTGCACAGCACGACCGCCTGCACCTTGGGATCGCGCAGCACCTGCTCGTAGGCCGAGGAGAAGGGCAGCTTGCGTTCGGCAGCGAAGGCTTCTCCCTGCGGGCTCACATCCGCTACGCGCACGACGCGAATCTTGTCGCTGTTCGCGAGCAGTCCGACGATGATGCGGCCCCACCATCCGAGGCCGATGACGGCGACGTCGAGCATCGCGTTCAGCCGATCCGGTGGCCGACGCCACCGACCATGCTCTTGGCGCTGATCACCTCGGAGTCCTCGAGGATCTCGACCTTGTGGCGCACGTTGGGCGGGAAGTGCACCGCCTCGCCCTCGCCCACGATGAAGACCTTGCCGTCGATGGTGACGCGGCTCTTGCCCTTCAGGATGATGGTGATCTGCTCGTGCGGATGCGCGTGCTCGCTCGCGCCTTCGCCGGCCTTGTAGCGCAGCAGCCCGATTTCGATGTGCTCACCGGTGATCAGCTTGCCGAAGGCGCTGGAGTGCTTCGGGGTGACGAGTTCGTCCTTGACGTCGGACAGGGCGATGACAGACATGGTTGTCTCCTTTGAGTTTCAATTTCAGTCCCGCGGCGGCACCAGCGGCAGCTGCAGGTAGGAAGCGGTGTTGCCGCCGGTGTGAAGCGTCACCGTGGCGTCGAAGATTTCGCCCGGACGATTGCCAGCATCGTTGTGGGTCATCCCACCCGTGCCACGGCTGGCGTAGTAGAAGTTTCGGGCCCATGCCGGCACCTGGCCGTCGTACTCATAGTCCCTGCCGCGGACGGCCAAACCAAGCGTCCATCCCTTGGGCAGGACGATGCTGCTGGGCAGGATCTCCACGTCGACCTCGACCAGCTGGCCCGGCTTGAGCGGCTCGACACGGTCGTGCGGATGGAAGGGTTGCCACGGCTTGCTGCGGCCAGGGTCCAGCCGGCGGTGCGAAGCCCTCAGCCATCCCATCGCAATCGGGGAGTTCGGATCAAGCGCGCCCTGGAAGGTCAGTTCCTTGCCCTGCGGGTCGAACACCTGCACCACCAGGAACAGGTCGGCGTCGGTGGTTGCGCTCTCGAGGAACAGCTTGGCGACGATCGGGCCGGTGATCTCGGTCTCGTGCGCGAGCGGCGGCGTGCGGAATGCGAGGCCCTTGCCCGTGGTCGAGTAAGGTGCCTTGGACGCTTTTGGCGGCAGGCCGGCGGCCAGCGAGCCGTTGGCCGCATCCAGGTAGTACTTTGTCCACTGGGTGCGTGCCAACGGCCATTCCTGCTCGTCGCGCTGCTCGAAGCGACCGTCCGCATGGCGCACGTTCAGCATCACCGGTGGCGTCTTGTCCCAACCGTTGTCCTGGCCCTTGAGGAAATGGTCGAAGAACCGCTTCTGCAGCTCGACGCCGTACTTTGCGGAGAACAGCGACCAGTGCGAATCGCCGTGCACCTCGAGCCACTTCTGCCTGGCCGGCGATTCGGTAAAGGCCAGGAAGTTGCCGCGCGGATGGATGCCCATGCCACCCCAGTTGGCGGCGGAGAGGAAGGGGATGGTGATGCGGGAAGGGTCGGGGGTGCGTGCGTTCCACCAGTCGTCGACCAGCGGATGGTCGAGCATCTGAATGTACATGTCGCGGCGGTTCCGGGCGAGCTCGCTTTCGTCCAGATTGACCGGCCCGGCGATCGACTCGCCGGTCACCGGGTTCTTTGCAGCGCGGCTGCCGAGTCCATACTGCACGGTGACCGACTGCACCGTCGACCACTTCTTGGGAAACTCGTTGAGGATTCCGCCGTGGTAGCTCGGGTCGCGGTACATGTCCACGAAGCCTTCCCAGGGAATCACCGCTTTAAGCCCCTTCGGCATGCGCTCGGCCACGCGCCACGCCATGTTGGCGTAGTAGGAGATGCCCAGGACGCCGACGACTCCGTTCGACCAGGGCTGCGACGCGGCCCATGCGATGCTAGCGCAGTGGTCTTCGGTCTCCTGCGGCGACATTGGGTCGAGCACGCCTTCGCTCCAGCCGGCGCCACGCGAGTCGACGCGCACCACCGCATAGCCGTGCGGCACCCAGCGCTCGGGGTCGGTCACTTCCCAGTTCTGGTACTTGTTGCTCGAACCTTCGAGGATCTCGGGGTAGTCGGCCACCATCTTCTGCCACTGGATCGGGTAGCCGTCCTGGTAGGCCAGCCCCTTGGCATAGACGCCGTGCGAGATGATCACCGGGCTGCGCAGCGACTCGTCCACAGGCCTGAAAACGTCGGCGCGCAGCGTGACGCCGTCGGCCATGCGGATCGGCGCGTTCCACGTGATCCGCATGCCGTCGCGCACTTCCGTGCGCTCGTGGGCATCCCTGATCACTTCTGCACCTTGATTCCGTGCAGGCCCCAGGAAGCATCCTTCACGGTGAAGAACTTGGCATCGCCGGCGCCTTCCGGCCCGCTGCCGCTGTGGACGGTGTTCGCCGGGATGTAGATGACGTCGCCGGGATGTGCCGTGTGGATTACGCCATCGACCGTCAGCTCCATCACGCCCTCGAGCACGTAGATCCACTGCTCGTTGGGATGGGAGTGCGGCTCCGACTTCTTGCCTGCAGGCGCCGTCATCAGCGCCACGATCATCCGGTCGCCCTCGATGCAGCCGCCGAAAACCGGTGAGTACTCGGGGCCGCCCATGATCTGGTTGACCTTGTCGAAGTTGAAAACGTACTCGCCCTTCTGGGCCCGGTGCGCGCCCGGGGTGCGGGCCGGCAGCTGGGGTTCGACGGTGACGGCGGCGGTGGCGGTGCTCATGGAAGCGGTCCCTGTTGTGAACGAGGACCGGATGATGGACGCTGGTGGCCTTTACTGAAAATCGTTTGTCGGGATATAAGGCATAGGTCCCGCCTATATGTTCATTCCATGCGCCTTCGCCGCCTCGACCTCAACCTGCTGATCGCCCTTGAAGCCCTGCTGTCGCTGCGCAGCGTAACCGCGGCGGCGAGCCGGCTCCACGTGTCGCAGCCCTCGATGAGCGGCTCGCTGGCGAGGCTGCGGGAGCACTTCAACGACCAGCTCCTGGTCGCGGTCGCCCGGCGGATGGAGCTGACACCGCTGGGGGAGATGCTGCTCGAGCCAGTCCGCGAGGCGCTCGAGAAGGTGGAGGCCGCGATCGCGCTGCGCCCCGACTTCGACCCTGCAACCGCGCGCCGGCACTTCACCATCTGCGCGTCGGAAGCCACCGTTTTGACCCTGGTGGCGGAGGCCTTGCGCCGGGCAGAGGAGATGGCACCTGGCGTGACCATCGAGCTGCTCCCTTCAGACCCGAGCCAGATGGAAGGGAAGCTGAACCGGCGCGAACTCGACTTCGCCTTCATCGTGGAGCATGCGGTGATGCCCGAACACCCGGCGGAGCTGGTGATCGACGACACCTTCCTGTGCGTCGTCTGGAGCGGCAACAAGCGGGTGAAGAAGAGCCTGTCGCTCGAGGTTTACATGTCGCTCGGCCACGCCGTCACGCGGTATGGCTTCGACCGGCGGCCGGGCTTCGAGCAGTACACGCTGGAGCGGCTGGGCGTGCAGCGGCGAGTTGAGGTGAGCTGCACGACGCCGGCGCTGCTGGGGCCCCTCGTGGTCGGCACGCAGCGCCTCGCCACCGTTCCCTCGCGCCTGGCGCGTCAGCAAGCCGAGTTTTTGGCTCTCAAGCTATTCGAACCTCCACTGCAACTGCCGCCATTGCGCATCGCGATGCAGTGGCACCGCACGCGCGACCGCGATGGTGCGACCGCCTGGCTTCGCGACCTGATCGTCACAACCTCGCGGGAACTCGGCTACCGCGCCTGAGCTCCAGCAGCGGCTCATACAAAAGCACGCCCGCACACCGTCTCCGATTGAGCGCCTTGACTATTTGCGCTCCCGCAGCACGGCCACGTCGCCAGCAGTCATGGGATCAGATCCCGGTGAGATCGCCCAGGTTTTCGCTGTGGCGATGCGGGCTGGAGCGACCAAGATCGTCTTCGACAGCACCCTGGGAATCCATCCAACAATGGCCGAAGAATTCGTGATCATGCGAAGTACCCGTTGACGCGTGAAGCTGTAGCGCAAAGCGAGACGACACTATGGAAGCGGACGGTGACTCGAACGCTTCGGCGGCCGGCCTTGGGCGGGCAACCATGGGTCTGGATGATGACCGCGCCGATCCACCCTGCCCTCCCGTATGGAATGGTCTCCGAACCGGTGACACAGAAATTCGTGACGGTACTTTTGACGGTACTTGTCGTTCTCGCAAAGTCGAGAAACAAGGCAGGGTGCGGGCTGGCGGAGCACTGCGATTCCTGTAGAGGCCACGACCAGACCGCTATGCCGGGGAGCAGGGACGCGTCCAGTGCGGTTTCGATTCCCTCGGCGCTCCGAGCGTGTCAGCTTCCGGTTCGCCCAGGCGAAACGCAAAGCTGTTCGAACCCCGGCTGACACTGATCTTCTTTGGGTGCGCCACGGGAGCCTTGCACCCTTTGTCCGTCAGCCAGGTCTTGTACAGCTGGACCCATTTGCTCTGCGCATCGAAGCCGCGCACAAGCATGGCAGCGAACGTTCCTCCGTAAACCGGCCTGCCTCCTGGTTCTACCGGAGCATCGAAGTAGTCGAGCGCCGCATGGATCCGATCTGCTGCGGGATGGATTGCAGGCCGGGAAGCCGCAGGCGCAGGTAACGGTCGACGGGGTCCCGGCCGCAACGGCCCCTGCCGCGTCCCAGAGCGCCTCCATGCGCGCCGATGCCTTCTTCATGTCGATTTGTGCCTTCGGTCCGCGACCCCTGGCCGGATGCAGGACGGACGGCATTGCGGCGCCCGCCCGACAGCCGTAAAAGCGCCGCACATGGTCTGCCAGCTGGCGGAACTCGGTGTAACCCATGAACCGCATCAGGAAGTCGGCGCAGCCTGCATAGCCGCCGGTGCAATGACGACACACCCATGCCACCTTCCTGTGGGAGAAGGCGAAGCGGTCGGTGCCACCGCAGAAGGGGCAGGGTCCGTTCCGGCCGGTCAGGTAGGCACCGGCCCCTGCGTCGGTGAGTACACTCACCCAGTCGAAGTCGGCACGCGCCACGAGTTCTTCATAGCGCGGTGGACGTTGCTCAAGGAAATTCATAAGTCCCTCCAGATTCGAATGACGACCCCCGGCCGCCTCAGGGTTGATGAAATTGCTGATCGGCTCAGCTGCGAACTGCCCAGGGCGGACAGTCAAGATCAGGAAAACACGACGCTGCGTCTGGCGGCAGCCTTTCAGGCGGAGCGACCGCTGCAGAAAACCTGCCCTCCCCGTCCTGGGGGAGGGCAGTCAAGTCACTGGTCGGTCAGGCGCCGTGCCAGTTCGCTCCTGAACAAGGCGGCCAGGGCGTCTGGCAGCTCGGCGACCGAGCTGACCGACACGCTGGACGGGAACAGGTGGCCAAGTGCGACACCGATCCCGATTCCAATCACCTGCACGCCGACCGTGCCTGCCTGGGCGATCACCGCCTCCGCCAGTGCAACCTCCGGCGCATCGGGCCGGCCATCGGTGATGACGACCATTAGCCGCTTGTCCGCGCGGATAGCGAGTAGCAGGCGCAGCCGATGCGCGATTGCCGAGCCCGTCGGCGTCCCGCCGTCCGGTTCGATGGATGCAAGCCGTTCCCGGCTGGCGCCCACGTTCTGGCCGAACGCCAGGATCTCTTGGCTGACACCGGCCGTCCCCGGAAACACATCAAGCGACGTCCTGACGCCATTGATCCGCTGCAGAGCAAGCAGGAAGGCTTGGGTCACCTCCACCGCCTGCTCGAAGCCATGGCGCTTCATCGAGCCCGATCGGTCGAGCAGGACGGAGATCGCCGCATCCACGCCGATGGCCCCTGCCCTTTTCTTGAAGACCCTGGTATCACCCAGCTTCTTCAAACGCCACAGCTGCGACGTCGCGATCTTCGGACCGGCGGCAGAGACGAGGAACGGCCTGCGTTTGAGTGCCTGCAGGGCACGCAGCAGGACGGTGACCAGCTTTCCGGGAACACCGGGTAGCAGCGTTCGTCCCGCCTCGTCGTCAGTCCGGGCGGGGCCGCCGCCGGCGCCGAGCAAGGCCGCGAGGCCGCCCGCATCGTCCATTGCAGCTTCGCTGTCCTCATCAATCCCGGCGGACGCCGCCTTGGCGAAGGCCTCCACCGTCGACTCTGGCGCATCGAGAAGTGCCCGCAGCGCCTGCATCCGCGACTCGGGCACCAGATCAGATGCTGGCTCGGGCGCCTGCGCAAGGTACTGCCCTGCCAGCGACGAATAATCGCGCGAGCGCGCATGCCCTTTCAGCAGTGCCAGGGCGTCGCTCAGGGGATCGGCGCTGGCTCCAGCAGGCTCCGCCGACGCCGAAGTGGATGATTCATCCCTGCCATCGCCATCACCTACCTTCAAGTCATCCTCGCGCTGGCGGCCGCCGCCTCCGGCAATGCCTTGATCGCCGGGCGCCACGGTGTCCGAGGGTGGTTCCGGCACCTGTGATTGGTGGCCGGCCTCCTCCTCCAGTGGCGACGACGAACCGCTGTCGTCGGGATCCTGAAAAATGTCCCGGATCCTTGCACCCAATGCCACGGTTTTCCGGGTCGATCGCAACGTCGGCGCCTGCATGGCCAGATCAATCGCCCGCTGAAGCTTCAGCGGGCCTGTCCATTCCAGCGCCATTGCCTCGAATGCCGACCGGCTCGCCGACGCTTCGGTGGTCTCAAGCAAGGCCTCGTGGCCTGCTGCCCAGATGGTGAGCACCTGAACTTCCGTCGGATCGCGTGCGCTCTTGCCCAGCCGGGCTGCATGGAGGCCGCTCGCGATGGCGACGGCGCGGTTGAAGATCGCCGGCGCTCCCAGAAACTCCCGGGACAGCTTGGCCTTCAGGCGTACTTCCTCGACCACCGTCGCAAAGGGCAGGCTCGTGCCATCGGCCGCCGCGAACGCCACTCCTTCGGTGTAATTAAGCTTCGCGATCTCCCGAAGCGCCAGGGCGAGCAGCAGCTCGTACTCCTGGGCGTGCTCCCCCGTTGGCCGGGGGAGGTAGATGGCCTCGTCGTCGCTGAACGCGGCGGCGTCGTTCTCGTCCAGCCAGATGACGCAATCGCTGGAACCCAGGCACAAGGCCGTGATTCCTTCGATCGCCCGGACGAGAGCCCGTGGGGTGACAGGTCGGGCGTTCATAGCAGCAAGGACAGGTCTTTGACTGCGATGTCTGCCGGGGGCGCCACTGCGACCGCGACCGGATGCATCGCCTGCAGTTGCCCGCCCTCGATGGTCCCGCCTTCCCAGTGCTGCAGCGCGCTCGCGTCGTTTCCGGCTGGAGCGACAGATGCGCCCAGCAGGTCGTGGGCGGCGGCGCCCTGTTGCGCCAGCTGCGCCATCTCGGCGGCCTGCCGCGGTGTCGACAGCATGCGTGCCAGCGACCAGACCTTGAGCAGACCGAGGCCGTCGATCCTGCCGCTGGGCGGCAGGGATGCCAGCACGTCCTGGATCATGTCCGCCAGTGGCCCGATCGTCGAATCGAGAAACCGGAAGCTGGTGAGCTTGGCAGCGGCCCGCTTCAGCGGTCCGATGGTTTTCTGGGTCACGTACTCGCGTCGACCGGCAGCGCCGTTGCCTGCGAGGTAGTCCGTGATCAGGCTGGTGGCCTCGTCCGCCACCTCCCGCATCAGTTCGCCCTTCAGGCCATGCAGCTGGCTCTCGAAGCGCGCATTGAGTTCCGGCGTTGTCGAAGCGGTGGGGGCCGAGATCCTGAACGCGTGAAACTCGAAGCCGATCCGGCCGGCGACGTGGGTCGCCGTCGGGATGTGGCTGAAAAGGCTGGTCCATCCCGGGTTGGCCGCGATGTGCTTCAACCTCCAGTCGCGCACGCGCTGGTCGTAGGCGGCGATGAAGCTGCCAGCGAGGTTGGAGAACTCCTGCTGCAGTTTCACGAGCTCGTCGTGGACATCGCTGAACCGGTCGGCCGGTACACCGACGGCACCCAGGATCGGCAGTCCCGCTCGCCTGAGCACGCGTTCGGCCTGGCCCTTGATGGTGTGGAAGCGCCGGATGTCGTCCGGGTCGCAGATCTTGACCGAGCCGAGGTTCGCGAGATCCTTTTCGGGGAGCTTGCGAAACTCGGGGTTCGAATGAACCAGGTCGGTCTTTTCCAGATGCCGGCGTCCACTCCAGATGTGGACGTCGAGCAGGATGCAGACAAGATTGGCCGCGTCCTTGTGAATCACTTGCGCCATGTGCTTGCTCCAGATAAAAAAGGAGCAAGCCCCTCACCGGGGACTGGCCCCTGGTGGGAATGAATGAAACGGCTGGGTTCCCCGTTGCCGGGCAGGTGTCTCAGCTACCTGTTTGTGGCGTCGCCACGGGAAAACGAGAACAGTCTAAAACTGTCAGGACCGACGCCCGGAAACTCTTGACTCGCCCCCCGTGGGGCTCGCAGCGCGGACAGAGGCCTTACACCCCGCGGAAATTCGGACTTCGTTTGTCCGTATACGCCGAGACCCCTTCGCGAGCATCCTCGCTGTTGGAGACCGCCTCCAACCGCAGCTTGGCCGAAATCCACTTCTCCGTGGGACTCAAGGTTAGGACGTCCCGCACGAAACCCTTCAAAGTCGACAACACAAGGGGCGCGCAGGAGGCCAGCTCCTCAGCCATGGCGCGCGCGACCCGGACGTGCTCCCCGTTTGGGACGACTTGGTTTACGAGACCAACCTCGTACGCGCGCCGAGCTGGCGTGCTGCGCCCTAGATAGATCATCTCCATCGCTGCTTTGTGAGGAATGCGCGCTGCAAGCGCTGCGACGATGCCACCTGTGATTCCAAGTTTCGCGTCGGGGTAAAGGAATTTGGCATCCTCACTGGCGACGCAGAGGTCGGCGAAGATTGGGAACAGAAGCCCCCCCGCGATGCACTGGCCGTGTACAGCGACCACGACAGGCTTGGATAGCTCTATTCCGAGGCCAGGCACGCATCGCCACACCTCGGGCATCTCTCCCAGGTCGGCTCCGCTGCAGAATGCCTTCTCCCCGCGTCCGGCGATCACCACTGCGCGTTGCGCAGATTCTTCGAATGCCACGAGCGCCTCAGCGAGCTCGCTGACCATTTCACTGTTCAAGGCGTTTCGCTTCTCCTTGCGCGACAGCCACACCGTGGTGAGAGCGCCCTCGGACTCCACTTCAATCCATTTCATGGCTGCTCCCCGGTGCCGCAGCCAGCAAGCTTGGCCCTTGCATCGACTGCAACGCAGCCGTGCTCGAGCACGATAAGGGGGTTGATTTCCATTTCATCAATCCGGTCAGCAGCCACATGGACCAACTGGCTGAAGCGGGAGATCGCATTGCACGCGGCCTCAAGATCTGCGGGCGGTCGGCCCCGAAAGCCGCTGAATAATGGCGCCATCTTCAGCCCCTGCAGCATCTGCTGCGCCCTGGCGGCCGAAACCGGTGCAGGCGCGATGCACACATCGCCGAGCAACTCAGTTAGCGTGCCGCCCGCGCCGACCACCACCATCATGCCGAATTGCACGTCTCGGCGTGCCCCGACAAGTAACTCCACGCCCGCCGGCGTCTGCTCCTGAACGAGGAAACCCTCAATGCGGGCATCCGCAACGGCTGCACGAGCGCGCTCGAGCATCCTCGTGGCAGCATCGCTGACCGCAGCCGGCGAGGTCAGGCCGAGCACAACCCCCCCGGCATCACTCTTGTGCACGATGTCGGGAGAAGCGATCTTCAGGACAACAGGGAATCCAATGTTCTCGGCGCTGCGAGCCGCATCGGCTGGCGTGGTCGCAAAGGCACCGTGGTTGACGCGAATGCCGACCGCTTGCAGCAGCGCCTTTGTGGCTGTGTCATCAAGGACAGAAACCCCACCGGGAAAATGCACGGACGGTGCGACGTCTAGGGCGCCTGCTTTGGAAGGCTCGGTCCATCGTGTGAAGCGGGACCAGCCATGCAGGAGGCGCACCGCCGTATCGAGTGTTTCCACAAAAGTGACACCGTTCTCCTTGAACACTTCGCGCGCACCATTGCCCGCGTCGCCAGTAGCGACAACCGCCAGCAGAGCCTTCTGACTGCCTCGTGCGCCGTCGCATGCCATGCGCGCGAACGCAGTAATATCCGGGGCCGCGGTCAATATTGTCAGGCAGATGTCGACCGCAGGATCAGCCAGCACCGCGGCGTGCGTTTCAAGCGCGAAGGACATGGAAGCGCCGTCTTTGGCGGCGCCCACATCGATGGGGTTCGCTGCGCCTCCCGGATACATGGGACCCAGCGTCTCCACGGTCTCGCGCGAGAGCGTGGCGAGCTCAAGGCCACTCTCGATGAGCCGGTCCGCCGCCATCGCACAGCCTCCGCCCGAAGGTGAGATCAATGCGATGTTGCGCCCTTTGCAGTATGGATGGCGGGACATCACAGAGCCCAGCGCGATCATCGCTTCGACATCGTCCATCAGAACGATGCCTAGCTCGCGACAAACCGCCTCGATCGTGGAGTATTCGCCCGCAATGCTGGCCGTGTGCGAAAAGGCTGCTGCCGAGCCCGCCTGGGTCCGTCCTGCCTTGAGCAGCAGCCAGGGCTTGCCGGCCGCCCGAGCGCGTCGAGCGCTCGGCGCCATTTTCGCCGGCGACTTGAAGCCTTCCACATAGGTGCAGATGACCCGCGTCGAAGGGTCCTCGATCAGATAGTCCACGAAGTCACAAAGGTCCAAGTCGGCCTGGTTGCCGATTGAAAAGCAGTGCGAAAAGCCAACGCCCTGCGCGCGGGCACGATCGAGCGCCGTGCCCATCATTGCACCGCTCTGGCTGACGAGGCCGACCGGCCCCTTCAGTGGCGGACGCCCAGGCAGCACGGGCGATGGGCAAAGAGCAAACGAATTAGCGGGGCTCACGATGCCGATGCAATTCGGACCGATGATTCGTGTGCCGCTCTGGTGCGCCGCCTCGACAAGGCTACGTTCCGCTGCACGGCCGGCGTCGGTGCCCGCGTCGGAGAACTGTGAGCTGACAACGATCACACCCTTGGCACCGGCCGCCCCAGCCTCTCGCACCACTGCGCTCGCGCTGTCACGCGGGACGGCAACGATCACGAGGTCGACCTGACGACCCGCCGCAGAGATCGATGGAAAGGCCCGGTGGCCAAACACCTGCAGGCGATTGGGATTGATCGGCACGATCTCGCCTGCGAATTCCTGGTCGAGCAGGTTTCGCATGATGCGCCCGCCGAACTTGGCCTCGTCCTCGGAAGCACCCACCACGCAGACCGATCGCGGCTGCATCAGGTCTGCAACGGAAAACATTATCGGAGCGATTTTCACTGCTTTTCCAGGTTGTTGTCTTTGGCCAACTGCTGGAAGCTGACGACTTGGGCCTTGATTTCGGCATCGACTTGCTGTGGGCGCATGGGAGTTGCCGGAGTCGCTCCCGCCCTGTGGAGCTTGGCGATCACATCTGGATCGGCCAGTGCCGCCTGCACTTCGCGGTTAATGCGGTCGACGATGGCGTTGGACGTCTTCGCGGGAACGTGAATGGCGAACCAGGGCACCACGGGCTGAACGTTGAAGCCAGCTTCCACCACTGTCGGGATATCAGGCGCGCCCGCGAACCTGCGCACGTCCATGACCGCCAACCCTTTGAGCTTGCCTGCAGCAATCTGCGTTGCCGCCAGGCTGGCGCTGATCATCATGAATTGCACGCGCCCACCGATCAGGTCGAGCAGTGCAGGCGGCGCGCCGCGGTACACAACCTGTGTGGCTGTGAATCCGGCATCCCGCATGAACGCCTCTGTGCCAAGGTGCGCGGAACTGCCAGCGCCCGGGGTGGCATAGGTGATCCCACCGGGCGTAGCCTTCGCGTACTGGACCAGCTCGCGCAGGTTCGATACCGGCAGCTGCGGCGGCACGACCAGGATGTTCGCCGCGGTCGCGAGCATCGCCACGGCACGGAAGTCCCTGATCGGGTCGAACGGCAGCGTCTTCCACAGCGCCGGGGCCGCCGTGAAGACCGGCCCGGACGATGCAAGCCACGTGTAGCCGTCAGGCTCGCTCTTGGCGACGAACTCCGTCCCGATATTGCCACCGGCACCGGTCTTCGCCTCCACCACGATTGCCTGGCCGAACGCCGGCGAGACCTTGTCGGCGACGATGCGACTGATCAGGTCGTTGATGCCCCCC
Organism: Ramlibacter sp. 2FC; assembly: GCA_943372495.1. Taxonomy (GTDB): domain Bacteria; phylum Pseudomonadota; class Gammaproteobacteria; order Burkholderiales; family Burkholderiaceae_C; genus Ramlibacter. Next base: position 85,659 of record CALRYV010000001.1, read on the forward strand.
GCGGGGAAGGGCGAAATTACGCGGATCGGCTTGGATGGCCATCGTTCCTGCGCGATCGACAAGGGCGTCGAAAGCATGAGCAGACCAGGGATTGCGCCGACGATGGCTCGTCGGGTCACAGCAGCTCGCATATGTGTCTCCTTGGTTTTGAATGCTCCGAGGATATGGGCTTACCGTCACACGGCGAAGTAATATGTTGTGATTCAGTGATAACAAAACGGCATCGCCATGGACCTTCTCAATCCGGACCTCTCGCGGCTGGTCTCCAGATTGCGTTTTCGGCATTTCCACTTGCTCGTCATGCTTTCCCGTGAGGGGAGTCTGCGGGCGGCAGCGCACCAGATGCACCTTACTCAACCGGCCTTGAGCCGAACTCTGGAGGAGATCGAAAGTGTCCTCGGAGTGAAGCTCTTCTCAAGAACATCGCGTGGACTGGTGCCAACCGCCCAAGGAGTTGCGGCGACCAGGAGCGCCCGGCAAATCCTCGAGGAGCTATCAAGGGTTCCGCAGGAGATCAATGTCGGCTCAGAAGCATTCGCGGTGATCCGCCTGGGAGCGCCGCACTTCGTCGCCCATAGCTTCCTGCCACCGGTGATCTCACGGCTGGCAGCTTTGCGGCCGCGAGTGCACGTGATCCTCATCGAGCGCCCAGTCCCTGAGCTGTTCGAGGCGCTGGCCAACGGTGACGCTGACGCTCTCATCACCACCTACGCCCCACAGCATGTCGAGAATGTCCAGATGCCACTGCTTCAGGAGAAACTCTATGAAGAGAAATACGAACTCGTCGCAGCGGCCAAACATCCTCTGGCGGGCTCGCGCCGGCCGGTGCAGCTGGCGGAGCTGGTGAAACAAGACTGGGTCCTGCCTACCCAGGAATCAATGTTGCGAAAGGAGATCGACTGGACTTTTCGTCGTGCGGGACTTCTCCCTCCACGGCCTGTGGTCGAATCGAACAATCCGACAACGAGCCTGCAACTCGTCGCCGCCGGAGTTGGACTTGGTTTTGCTCCCATCGAAACCATCAACAATGCGTCGGCAGGAACGGTTGTGCGGCTTCGCTCTGCACCTGGCATTGCCGCGTCTCCCGTTGCACTGATCTATCGGCCCGGCCGAAGCAGCGATCGCATCGGCGCCCTGCGTGCTGCGCTCCTGAATTAGAAGCGCTCGCTTCACGTTTGCGCGGCGAAGAAAGTGTGGCCAATGCGCAGCACTTCTGCTGCCGGTCCGGCTGCAACGGTTCGGTTTATGGGCGTTGGGGAAGTGAAAGGCGGATCTATCCGCATTCCCCGGAATAGCCACAGTTGCTGCATACCAGACAACCAGCTATCCGATGCGCGCTGAGGGTATGGCAAGCAGGGCAGATGAACCCTACCCCGGCTGCATCGGTTTCCAGCGGCAGTACAGACTGTGTGGCTTCGACGGCCTCGTCTTCAACCAACCCGAGAGCGCGATAGCGGTCCAGCAGCAAAGCCGCGAGGTAGGCGACTGTTGATGGATAGCTTTGCTGTCGGTCACAACCCGGAACGCGAGCCAGGAAATCGCCGTGCTGCTCTCCGAACGTGGAGAGCTTTCGCAACTTCATCTGCGCCCATTGCGGATCGCTCACCCGCATGTCGATCGACAGCAGCTTGGTCAGGCCATCGAGCACCCGCGGATAGCGTCCGCTCAGCCAGACTGACAATGGACGCACCGAACCGTCGCCGAGGCGCACTTCCTTGATCACCATCAGGAGGTCGTCGCCCGTCACGTCATTGCGGACATCAACGTGCCAGCCCAGGACACCCAGTGGCCCGGTCCTCGGCTCCCGCCTGGAAAGCAGCGAGTTCACCATGAGCGAAGGACCGCTGTCCGCCAGCGCACCGAGAGCTTCCAGACGGTGGCGAACGAAGCGGCTGAAGCCTGCGACCAGGCTGGGCGCGCGGACCACGCGACCTGTCTCGGGGTCGTGCATGTCAAAGGCATCATCCGCCTGAGTGTCGGCCAGGGAGTCCAGCTTCAGTCGCAGCCATCCCGGATCGCCGGTGCGCATGTCGACCGACAGCAGCTTGGCGATCGCCGCCAGGCCACGCGGCTGTTCGTTGCCCGCCACATAGACCTCGATCGGATGATTGCCATCGACGCCCTCGTCGTGGCCGATTACAACAGCGAAGTCGCCCTGGGGATGCCTGGCGTGATAAGTCCTCGATTGGATGCCATGTGGCGTCACGGGCCGGCTGGGCCAGCGCAGTCTGGTGACGATTTGGTTGGCGGTCTTGAGCTCGATCCGGCGGTCAGGATCATCCATGGGCAGGTCGTCCCCGCATTGTGTTGCATCTCGCAGGACGTGACCACGCATCGGATTGGGCCGATAAGTACTGATGCCCTTCAAACCGGCCTTCCATGCCCGCATGTAGACATGGGCGAACTCAGTAAACTCGCAGCTCGCGGGCATGTTGATGGTCTTGGAGATCGCGCTGTCGACCAGCGGTGCGGCTGCTTCCAGGATCGCCATGTGGTCGTCCACCGTCATCTCCATCGCGCCGACGAAGACTGGACTGTCGGCATCGGGCCCGTTGCGACTCTGGAACTCCCGGAAGGCGGCGTTCTCCACCGTGAAGGACTTCCTGCTGCCGTCGGCGAGGACTTTCACGCGCTCTTGGCGCCTGCTGAAGATGGGCTCGATGCCGCTGCTGGCGTTGTCGCCAAAAGCCAGGGAAATCGTGCCGGTCGGTGCGATCGACAGCAGGTGTGAATTCCGGATCCCGTGCGCCCGGATGGCATCCTGGATTTCCGCGGGAAGGCGGGAGGCGAAGGTTCCCGGCTTCAGATACCGGTCGGCGTTGAAGAGAGGGAACGGACCGGACTCCTTAGCGAGTTGAACCGACGCTAAGTAGGCAGCGTCGCGCAGCCTTGTGTGGACCTGCCGGGCGAAGTCCTTCCCCTCCTTGGTGTTGTAGGGGAGGCCCATCCTGGCCATGGCGTCGGCCAGCCCCAGGTAGCCCAGGCCGATGCGCCGCTTGCTGTGCGCCTCGACCTGCTGCTCCGGCAACGGCCAGCGCGTGACGTCGAGCACACGGTCGAGGAATTCAACGCCGCCGGCGACGACCTCCCCGAAAGCCTGCCAGTCGAAGGAAGCTTGTTCCGTGAACGGTTCGGCCACAAAGTGCTGCAACATCACGCTGCCCAGGTCGCAGCAGCCGTACGCCGGCAGAAATTGCTCGGCGCAGGGATTGCAGGCATGGATCTGCTCGCAGTACCAAAGGTTGTTGTCTTCGTTGACCCGATCGATGAACACCACTCCGGGCTCGGCTCCGGTGTACGTGTTGCGCATGATCCTGTTCCAGATCTTCGGCGCGCTCACCGTGCGGTAAACATGCACGGTTCTGCCATCCGGGCCAGGTTTCGTTCGCCCAGATCCAGTGCCCGGCGCCGCCTCATGGACGAGGTCGAAGGATCTGTCTTCGATGACAGCCCGCATGAAATCGTCGGTGACCGCCACCGAGAGATTGAAGTTGGCCAGGCTGGCGAAGGACCGGCGCATCGCCCAGCCGAATTCCGGATTGGCACGAACCATAGAGATGAGGGCCGCGTCATCTCGCGCGCCCAGGCCGAGTGACCTGAAGTCCGCAGTCTTCTTGGCGTCTATGAACTGCTCGATGTCGGGATGGTCAACGCGAAGAATGCCCATCTGGGCGCCACGCCGGGCGCCGGCGCTCTCCACCGTCTCGCACATCCGGTCGAACACCCGCATGTAGCTGACGGGACCGCTGGCCCGCGAATCCGTTCCCCTCACCAGGGCGCCGGCCGGCCTGATCGGCGAGAAGTCGTAGCCGACGCCGCCGCCTCGGCGCATGGTCTCCGCAGTCTGCCTCATGGCGTCCATGATCCCGGGCCGTCCCAGCGCGTCCACGCCCGACATCGTGTCGCCCACCGGTTGCACGAAACAGTTGATCATGGTGGTGTCGAGGCCGGTACAGGCCGAGCGGTTGATCCGCCCGCCCGCGACAAAGCCATTGCGCTGCACGCACAGGAAGCGGGTCACCTGCGCATCGTCCTTGCCGATCCGGGCCACGCGCTGGCGAATGGCGTCCACGGACGTTTCGTCCCGGCTAGCGGCGTACTTTTCGATCAGAGTGTCAAGGCAGAACGGCTGCATCGGCGGCTGCAGCGCGGAAGGGATTTCTTTCATCATCAGTGGCTCCAGGCAATGGACCGAGGGACGATCCGAATCTGCGCACCTGTGGAGATGCGCAGGTGCCGATCGCTTCAGGCGAGGGAGGGGAGACAGGAGGCTGGTACGCCAGGGACTGGCGCCAGGGCAAGGGCTGGCCGCGTAGGAGTCAGCGTCAGCGGCGTGCGCTGCGCGAAAAGCGAATCAAAAAAAGCCACTGCGGATTCGGCCCGACGATGGGCGCTTATCCGAGTGGCCTGGGTGCTGTGTAGGTGACGTACAGCTACGTGCCTGGTGAAAGGCTCCGGCAAGCGCTCTGGAGAAAGGGCTTGCCGCAGCGTTTGCGAAAAGTATAGGGCGAGAAATCACCTTCAGAAAACTCTTGACGTGCCGCATTCAGATCTGGACACGCGTGAGGATTGGCTCCGTTGACAATTGAAAAAAAGCAGCAGGGAGCCTTGCGACTCACCTGCTGCGAACAACCAACTAATTGGCCACGCCGACACTTTCCTGAGCGGCGCTATACGTCGACCGTGGTGCGTTCGCCTTGCTGCCATTCCCGGAATGGACGCGGGCCTTGGCCTGCTTGCCTTTCGGACCGGCGACGGTTGCCACGGCAGTTGGACAGCAGCCGCCTGCGGCGGCAATCGACTCGTCGTATTCGATCTGTCCGGGCTTCCATGACTTGCGCGTGATCGCCCAGGCTGTCAGGCGGTAACGTGGCGAGTAGCGCTTCTGGCCATGCTTGTCTTCCCAGTGCTCGGTCTCCAGCAGGCCGGTACAGCAGACATGGCAGCCGGGCTCGAGACTGGACGCCAGCTTCGCGGCCTGGTCGTCCCAGGCGACGAACACGACCCGCTCCCAGACGGACCGGTACTTGCCATCGACAGGAATCCAGCGGGAGTCCACCACCGTGAATTCGCACTTGCGGGCGTGACGCTTGCCGACCAGCAGGAGCTCGGGCTTCTGCGGGATCAGGCCCGTGGCTGTGATTGTCATCATGATTTGTTCTCCATCCTCGTGAGTTGGTACAGGTTCTTGTACAGAGGCCGGGACTGGCCCGGCAGCTGGAGCGGTGCCCGCCCCATGTAGATCACCCGGACCCGGTCGCCAGGGCGGATGCGTTGGTCGCAGGCCTGGCGTTCCAGTTCCATGCCAAACAGCGGCACTTCGCGGATGCCGTCGTTCACGGTGAGGCAGTACGTCCGGTAGGGGCCGCCATCCGGACCGTTGCGGACGGTCAGGCCCGCCGTGGTCACGACGCCCTGGTACTCGTCGCCACGAACACGCCGTTGCTTCGGGACTGTCTGGCCGCCTGGCGCGGCGTCAAGCAGCCCCATGGGTGTGGGTCCCGTCACAGAGGGCAAGGTGGGCGGAGACGCAGCCGGAAGGGGAAGCGGCGACGCGCCGCCGTTCCCGACAACCGGACGCCGACTTCGCTGGGGCGACAAAGCCGGCCGCTGTCCGCCCTGATGCTGCTTGCGTCGATCCAGCAGCAGCATGCATTCGGCGTGCATCCGGTCGAGCATGCCCCTGGATCCCGTCACCGGATCAAACGGAACTTCCTTGAACTCGAAGCGATTCCGTCCCAGTGCCTTTGCCAGAGGCGGATCGGTCACCTTGAGTACACGGCGGGCAATGCCCAGCCTGGGATAGAGGTACAGCCACATCACACCAAAGACGATGTCATGCGGGCCGACCAGCTGCGCCGTGCACACCCGTTCCGACGCCGGAGGCACGTCTGTCAACGAAGGGGTGGCGACCCCGGTCAGCGGTGCGCTGTCCGGGGTATCGATTCCATCGCGGGCGAAGGATCGCCCGCCCTCGGTCAACTGGCGCGCGTCCGGTCGTGCCGTTTTGCGCACGGCAGCATTCCCGGCTTCATTGGACCCCGCCAGTTGCGGCGGCCCGTAGAGCCGGTTCAGCGCGAAGTGCAGCACGCCCGTCCCCAGCCTTGCCGTCATGTCGACAGCGTGGTAGCCAGTGGCGACCAGGAGCTTGTACGGTTTCATCGAGACTCCTTCATAGAAGTGCCGACAGGCCGCCGTCGCTTTGGCTGGCCCTGTCGGCGGTGGTGATGGTTGCTTGTTCAACCGTCCAGCCGAACCCCGCCTGGTTGGCGAGGATTTCTTTCCGGTCGAACACTGTTGAAAGCCATGCCGTCCACTCGCGTGGCGACAGGGATGGCGGGGCGTCGGGACACGCCGGCTTCTGCCCGGGTGACGCGCGCAGCAACCAGCCCTGTTCGTGGGCCAGTTGCGCAAGCGCCAAGCTCCAGGCGGCGTGGTCCGCGAACGCCACCACGTGGGCGGCATTGAGCTGTTGCTGCATGCGCCAGGCGCCGATCTCCTGCGGAAGAATGAGATCGACGCCCAGCATCGAGACTCGGTCCGCAACGAGGCCGGCTGCCTCGGACACGCTGGACGGGACGGCAGCCAGAAGCCAGGCCCCGCCTTTCCAGTCCAGATCCGGATGGATCACGGTGAACTCACCGGACCGGGCGTTGTAGTACATGCGCTGGGGCTGCCTGCGATACCCCTGCTTCAGCTTCCGGGCAAGCCGGCTGATGGCAGTGGGAAAGTCAGCTTCCGTCACCCGGCTTGCACCGGTTCTGGAGCAGTCCACGACAACCACGGCGCAACCACGCTCTCCGATGGCGAACTCGTGGCGTCCGGCGATGCCGGCGTCGCACCGGTACACATCGAACAGAGTGGATGCCGCTGCCCTTCCCTCAGGAGATGCCGAAGCGTGCATGGACGTAGCCCTCCACGATGCCAGACATCTCCCTGTTCATCGCGTAGGCCCGGCGCAGCGCATAGACGACGGCACCGCCCTCCTCCCGCGAGACGTTCTGGAAGCGCCGCACCAGCTTGGCCCAGCGGATCACAGAGCGTGTGCTCATCGGTTTGTCGATCGCGGCGGTGTTTGAGCGGTAGGCGGCGCGAACGTCATTCGCGGTTCTGACCACCTGTTCGGCCAGCATCACCGCGACGTCGTTCTGCATTCCGTCAGAAAGCAGCGCCTGCAGCACCGCCTGCACTTCCAGGTCCTCAGGCAGGTAGTCGGCCTCGGTCACCATGAAGCGGTCGTCGTTGGCCACGTCCTGGACGTTGCGGCCGGAGACAGCAAGCCGCGAGTCGACCGGGTTCTCCGTGGCAAACACCCGGAATCCCGGCTTCGGATGCACCACCTCGCCGGTTTCCGGGATGGTGAGCGAACAGCCCTCCAGCAGCATGTTCAGGCCGGTCGCCTGGCCCGGGTCCATGGTGTTGTACTCGTCGAGCAGGACGGAAGTCCCCTCGCGCGCGGCGCCCAGCACCGGGCCGTCGACCCATCGCAGGCCGCCCTGCTCGTTGGGAAGAAGCTGTCCGATCAGCTGGAACGCCTCGGTGGAGGGTGAACAGCTGTACTGATACAGAGGCCAGCGCAGCCTCGCATGGAACTGCTGGGTGAGCGAGGTCTTGCCGGTGCTGGGGTCGCCGATGGTCTTCAGGGCCACCAGGCCTGATTCCCAGAAGGCCAGCAGGTCGCGCAGCTTTCCGGGCACGAAGACGTAGGGCTTCTTGCAGGGCGCAGCCGGGTGGCCCGGCTGATAGCCCCCGATCTGGATGGACTTGTCGATCCGGTCCAGACCGAATTCTTCTGCCAGCGAGTAGCTCGCCGGCGAGAGCGGAAATTGATTCATGGCTCTGTTTCCTAGGTGATGAGTGATTCCAGTGCCAGCTCCCTGAGGAGCGGCCGCAGGACTTCTTCGAGCACGTCCCGGAGCACCTCCGGTCGTTGGCCGTCGAATGCGCAACATGTCTCGAACATGAAGGGCAGCTGACGGCGGTAGATGGGGACCCGGGTCACAGCGTTTTCGCGGACCCGCGTCACCCAGCAGAACACCGAAGGCGCCCAGATCCACCGGAGGACCTCGCACTTCTCGGCGGTGTTGCCCTTTGACTTCAGGACGCGCAACGCGTGGTGAAGCACGGCGACGTGGAGCCGCCGTACCGCTTCGTCGGTGCAGTGGCTCGGTTCGTCAATGACCGTGCTCGCAGCGTGAGCGCCGGAATGCACCTGCTGCGCCTTCGCCTCCGTGGATCGCGAGTCCGAGTCTCTCGACGATTCGTCGATCCACAGCGGCAACTGCAATTGGACGGGGCCGTCCCTGCATCGCAGGAGTGCCATCGCGCAGGAGTCGGGCGCCGAGCCGAGGGACTCATTGGCGCCCGTCCTGCGGGCGTTGCCACGGGCTGGCGGAGGGCGGAAGCGGTCCCTTGTGAGAGCCGCACCGGTCGTGCTGGTCATTTCAGCCCTGCTTCCAGGGCTGGAAGGCGATCGAGGCCTTTGTGGACCGCGGTTGCCGCCTGTCTTGCTGACAGCAAACCGATGGCTGCAAGGGTGCTGAGCACGACCAGCAGAATGAGGATCAATGCTTTCATGTCTGGCTCCTTGAAAGAAGGACGGAGCCAGCCCGCGGGGGCTGGGCCCCGCACGGGTGGATGGAGAAAGGGAATCGGCGGTGCCGACGTCGTGAAGAAGGCTGACCAGGGTCAGCTCGCTTTCCGGCGGATGCCGGTCAGGTCTTTCCTGGACTTGCGCCCATGGGAAAACAGGAGGCCCTGCGACAACGCAGGGTTCTTGTTTTCACACGGGGATCGGAGTCGGGCGGGGCTGGGGACAGCGTCCGCTTGGGGTTGCGCCACGGCGTGGGCTGCGACCCTGCACACTTGCTCTGCGACAGGAACGGACCATTCCGCACTGGTCCAGGTGTTTGGTGGCTCGGGAGTTGGGGTGCCCCAGCTGCACGATCAAGTGACGTCGTCACGTGAGTGCAGGCAGTCTATGCGTGAGGGAATCTGGCCAGGCAAAAAGCTTGACGCGATCGGCATGAACTGTGGTCCGCTCATCCGGAAAAAGTCAGCGTTAGCTTCTTCACGGACACATCGCTTCGAAAAGGCCGCCGTTCCAAAGATGGACTTTTACGGGTTTGAGCCGGCGGAGCGTTTCGAGCGGCCAATATGCTGGGACAGACAACCGTCTTGCCGCCAGCGCGGTTCCGCCGGAGGGTCCCATGAATGATTTCACTGCGCCGCCTGTCGTGCTGCCCGTCGACGCGGACGAGCGACTTAACGCCATGGCCGAGGTCTTTGGCGAACACTATGCGCAGGACTTCCAGGACGCCGTCGTGTTCCGCCGCCACAGCTTTCAGTCGCCGGCGGCCAAGCAGTTCTACAAGCGGAACTTTCCGCTGGTGTCGCGCACGCTGTTTCTGGAGAGCGTGTATCGCCGACGGCCGCTCTACAACCAGGCCATCCTCGACACCTTTGTTACGATGGTTTCAAAGCGGCTCGCCGACGTCCAGCAGCTGATCTCCACCCAGTCGGTGCGCCTGAAGAAACTGTGCGATTCAAACGGGCAGTTGACCGATGCAGCTTTCGTGCATCCGTACGAGGTATTGGTGCCGATCATTGCCGCGCACGCGAACTCATACGTCCGGTGCCTGCTCAAGCTCGATGAGCTTTACCAGCTGAGTGCATCCGCGACACTCAATGGAGTCATCGACGGGAACCAGCGCAAGGCGGTGGAGCAGATCTGTCGGAAAGCGATCCGCGCTTTCAGCACCATGCTCCGTTACGAGATCGTCACCCTGCGAAAGGAGTCGGCTCGAATGCGGTTGGCACTGTCAAGCCCGGACGCTGAAGTTGATCGGGCTGAAGGTGCCCAGGAACAGGCCTTGCAAACGGCGGAGGAAACGTTGCAGGACGAAGAGCGGGCGAGATCCGACAGGGTCGAAGGGCAGGCTGCCGAAGAGCCACCGTCAGACGCAGCCTACCAAGTGAAGCGGGCCGCGGCTCTTTCGGTGTCCGTACCCGCGGACACGTCATCGAAATTTGACAGCACGGTGGACGCTCTCGGAGGGTAAGGTGCTTGTACCTCACGCATTACTCATCTATCGACAATGTTCGATCATCGATAGTCAGTGCCATTGGCGCCGATGACGGCTTCACGCCCTGCAGCCAGTCAGCGCCATCCCCTTCATGGACAGGATTGCAGCGGTTGCGGTCGCTCGCACCATCAAACTCACCGCCTGATAGCTGCCTGCGGCATCGAGGAGGCAGCGCTAGCAGGCCCTTCGGCCGTGCCGAGCGACTTTTACGAGAGAGCCGCGCGATGGGGCTGCTTGATGTCGACAGCGCCTTCTACTCGGCGTCGCTGTAGTTTTTCAGCCTGCCGAGCTGGACGGCTGCGACAACGGGAAGTAGGGACAGTCGAAGGATAGGGACAGGACGTCTACCAGCAGGGACAGTCCGAACAGTCCTAGCCTATGGCTTGAGGCAGGACTGCAGGAAGGGCGTATGCGCAATCAGCGCTCGATAGAGCGAGATGCGCCAGTTCAGCGGTCCCAGAGTCTGCTCCCAATTCTTGATGAAATTCCTCAGGAACCGACGCAGCACCACGACCGTCTTCGCCTCTCTAGAAAGCGCTGAGTTTCGAATGGCCAGGAACTCGGTGTGCGCCTGGTCCTTGTACCTTGCGAGCAAACCCAGCTTCTGGAAGTGAGTCGAGACGAGTTGGAACTCAGCGGCTCCAAACCCAGCTGGACAGGCCAACTGAAATGTCGACACCGGGACGAGCTTGCCGTTCTTCATCGACCATTGAACCGTAACGTCGAGCATCGGCACGGCTGGCAAAGAGTCGAGATAAAAGTTGATGAACGTCCGGATGTTGTTGGGCTGCAGCCAGATATCGGCCTTCTTGCCGTTGCAGACGCCACAGCACGGCACCAAGTTGTACGAGTGGACGCTGTACTCGGGAAACTTCTCTTTTGGCAAATAGTGGTCAAACTGCCTGGGGCCACCGATGCCGCAGTACGGGCAGATCTCTCGAACGCCGTCCGGCTGGCTTTCGGAAATCAGCGTCTTCAGTTGCTGCAGAGCCTTGGCAGTGGTCTCGTAGCAGTGCAGAAGGTCTTCACGTTCAGCCTTCGTCCAAATGCCCTGAGCCACACCACTGATGCCCGCCACCGTGTAGGCAGCCTCAAAGACTCCATAGCGAGCCTGGACTGCCGGCAGCATGCCAGTCAATCGGGCGCCTCGGTCACCGCTCTTTCCGCCGACGATGCCGGACAAATGATCTCTGGGGAGACCAGCTGCAAGGGTGAGCTTATGCATCCCCATCCTCATACAGCGAGGCGAGGTACGCCGTTGCATGCAGGCTGAGCTGGTCGTCGAACATCTCCGAGACCGCGTCGAAGTCGTGCTTCTTGGCCAGCGCCTGTAATGTCTTCTTGTAGAAGTTGGGAATCTCGACCGTCTCGAACACCATGCGGGTCAGCTCGGCGATATTCTCCCCAAATGACTCATGGCCGAGGGGGTGGGAGGTGGTGATGTTGCCATCACGCTCAAACCGGATGACCCGCTTGCGGGGAACCTCCTGAATCACCACTGGCGAATGGGTCGCGATGATTGCGTACGAGTTGAACTCCTGCAGCAGCGCCTGCAACGTCTGCATCAGCAGCGCAACCGCGTTGGGGTGCAGGTGAATCTCGGGCTCGTCAAAGATGATGAGCGACCCTTCCTTGAGGTAGGCCAGCGCAGCCGAAATGAAGTAGGCCAGGATGGATTGCCCGGAGCTCATGGAGGGCGTCAGGTTCTTCTCAAGCTCCTCGATGTGCCTCGTGATGGAGACCGTCTCCCCCGGAACGCCCATCACGTTCGCAACGTGCTCCTCCCAATGGTCCTTACGCTCTTGCTCAACGATGCGCTTTAGGTAGGCAAGGTGCTTCGCCTCGAGTGCTCGCCTGGAAAGCCCGCCACTGTCATCGCGCACCCCGCAGTAGATATAGCTGAAGAATTTCTCCGGCTCAGGTCGCTGGAACCTGTCGAATGCGCTGAAGGACAACGCGATGACCCGCGAGAAAAGAGGTCTGGCAGGCTCAAAAGCAGACTCAACTTGGCTGGCTGTCTCCATCGAAACCCGCTTTGTCGTCGCAAGGTCTCGTGCAAGCTTGGCTAGAAACTGCGTCTTCCCCACTCCGTTGCGGCCGATGATGGCGAAGATTCGGCCTGGCACAGGGTCATCCGGCTGGAGGTCCACGTCCATGGAAACGCCCGCTTCAGCGCCTGGAATCTCGCCCGAGTACACGAACTTGTATCCCTTCTCCAGGGGCCGCTCCTCAAGCGTCGCCAGTCCGTCGCGCAAGGCCAGCTTGGCCTCATTGAATCGAAGCAGCGAGTTGCGGAAGCCACTCGACGTTTCGATTTCATCAAGCAGCTGCGGCTTCACGACGACGTCGTTCAGTGCATCCAACACCTTCCGATGCGTTCTCGGGAGATGCTTGCGCATGTTCTCGTAGTACTCCAGGTCCTGACCAAGGCTGAAGAACTCAGGGTCAAGAGAGGAGAACGAATCGGGAATCTTGGTGTTCTGATTGCTGGCCTGGAGAATCTTTACGTCCCCAAGAACCTCCTTGTCCCCTCCCTTCTTAAACAGGCAGAGGTGGTACAACGTCTTGAAGTTGTAGTCGTCCCAGTTGTCTACGAGGTAGACGATACATGGGAGCTCTGCTCCCGGCGGCAGGACGTAGTCGCGGCGCCCCGCGGTCTTGTAGAACTTCATCTCTCCTCCCTAGATCTTGTGATGTCTGGGCTTGCGTACCCAGCTTCTTTCCACCAGCTTGACGCGGCGAGCTCCCGCCCCTTAGCGAGCAGGCTGCCAATGCTCCCAGCAACGCCAGCGACGACAGCGCTCAGCCCAGGCTCCATCAGCGCGGTTGTGTGTGGTGTCGTGCACCTGCCAAGCCTATCGCATGGACGTCCTGCCCCAATCCTTGAATCGCTCAGCCGGATGCAAGCACCTTGAACCGAGGCGCGCAGAGCGGATGTTGGCGAACTCCGCTTTCAGTCTCAAATAGTCGCACTGGGACGGCCCGCTTCGCAGCGAAAGCAGACGTCGCATGGCGGGATGAATGTCTTGCACTACTGGATGCTCGAACCCGCCTCGACATGCCCATCCGCCACTTGATTCGCCGTCTGGTCGTCGGTCCGATCCAACACGGAACGGATTGCGAGGAGCTCGGGGTCACGCATCGCCTATCAGGATGGTTGTCCGTCCTGAAAGACCGAACCGATGCTGTCTTGCGCGGTTCACAAGTGCAGAGATGTACGCGCGTGTCCCGGGGCCTGAGAGTGAGAGCGTTCCCTTGGCAAGATCCACTGTCACCCTGACCCCCTCATTGCCGACATACTCAATCGCACCCCTCGCCGCGTCTTCATCTAGCACGCCACCGTGCTCGCCTTCGATCTCCTCGAAGCGCTCGACGAGGTCTTCGTAGAGGCTTACTTCTGGCTTAAATCGCGCGACGACGCTCTCAAATCTGGAACCGAATACGTCCCGTCGTGCAGTTCCCGGTGGACGGGGTTTTGGCTGTCGTAGAGCAGGAAGGGATCAACAAATAGGGGCAGGTCGTTGACCAAGGCGACGTTGAACGCGCCGTACTCTTCGAGGACCTCCGGTGGAACGCTGAATACATCCGAGAAGTAGATGTTTGGGACTCCGTCTCCTCCGGCCATGTGCGCCCCTGAAGTTGTAACGGGTATCTTACAGGGTGCCGCCCGAACTGCCATTTCCTGGAACCAGTTGCCAGCTGCAACATACCGGCGGCAGAAAGCTACTTATTGAGGGGCGTGTTGCTCGCGTGCCAACGGTAGCGAGTGTCCGGGGCCTGCCCAGTCGAATGTCGCCTGTAGGTCGCGAGTTCCAGTTCACCGGTACGGGAGCTGCCGCCCGCTGCTCGTCATGTCTTTGAATGCCGGCGAGGATCCGGTTCGGAAGTGCAGCAGACCTCCGTTCCGTGATGCGCTCAACGTCCGGTCTCTGCACCATGTGTTATTCAGGCGCCGGAATCGAACGGCCGCAGCCAGTCTTATGCAGTCATTCGCCGGCTCACGTCAGACCGGCCGGTGTGACCGCAAGCTTTCATTTGCAGACTAGCGACAATATGTAGTTATCGATAGTGAACCGCGATCGGCGAGCACGGTGCAACGATCAGAAGTCTGCTCGTTGAACCCAAGGCTTTGCGCCTACGCGCTTCGGCGGCCAGCGATCACTACATACGCTCCCTCTCCAAGCGAAATTAGGACCGCGCTGGGAAAGTCGACCAGTTCACGTCAGCGAGCCGGCCGAAAACGGTCTTCCATGGATAAATCGGCCCGTTCACCGCGCGCACGTAAGTACGCCCGAAAAGAAGCGCCATCCCTTGCGTATGTAAGCCCTGGACATACGACGCGGTTGGGTTGCGCGCCGCCCAGAGATTAGCCATCGCAATGATCAACCCATGCTCCTCCCGCGCTTCGGATAGAAGGTGAAGCACCACCATCCATTCTTCATGACAGAAGATGAACCGCGTCCGGACTCCGTCGCCGATGTCGGCCGTGTTGTGCGAAAGCCAGTCGGCCGGAAAGTGACCACCACTACTCCATGGCCGCCACTGCGCGACCGGAACAGTTTGACGGGCAACGATCGTTGTGGACGAACCGTCTGGTCGATAGATGATGGCGGCGTTCTGAAACCGGTTGCCTCCGATGTGGACATCTGCGCCCAACACAATCGTCTGGCCCATGGACTGGGCAGGCGATAAGCCCCAGGCCACCACCCAGGACCGCGCTCAAAGCGATCTGAAAGACAGCCGACGTCAACCAGTGAGCCCCTGAAGCTGTCGTGAACGCGAGTTCTCTCATAATCAACCTCGATCGCGGGTTCTGCCCGTCTTCGCTGGATTTGCGCTGCAGTGCGCCCAATCGGAAGACGTCCAGAATGGATTCGCAATGCCGCTTTTTCCGATGGTAGTTCTATGAACCCGGACGTCTCAAAACTCTGGACATGCGGCCCTTGTGCGGTACGTTGAATCGAGGTCCCTTCCCCGATTGGAGGTCACCATGGACAACCGCAGAATCGTCGTCACGGCAGGCGCGCTCGCCAGCAGCAGGAAGGTCGTCGGTCTGCCGGCGGACGAATACCACCATTGCATCGACGTTCAGTCCTGCAGCCTGCTCAAGGCGATGCTGGTCTCCCCGGACCACTACAAGGCGCAGTTCTTTGAGCCGCCGGCCAGCACCAAGGCCAAGGAGTTCGGGACCTTGATCCACACGTTGGTGCTGGAACCCCAGTCATTCGCATCCCGGTATGCGGTCTATCCGGGGCTGAGGGACGGTCGCGATGCCGCGTACAAGGCTTTCGCCGCGGCGCACGCCGGGCTGACGGTCATCGACGACATTTCGTTGCAGGGGGCGAGGCATATGTCCGAGGCAATTCTTGAGCGACGCTTTCGTGGCCGTCCGATCGCGGACTACTTGGCGGAGGGCGAGAAGGAGGCCACTGTCTTCTACACCGACCGCGCCACCGGTGTTCCCTGCCGGGTGCGAATCGACCTTCTCCATCCCGAGTTCATATTCGACCTCAAGACCGCCCTGTCCGTGGCGCGCGCCAATTGGCTGCGGCAGGCGATGGGACTGCACTACGACCTGCAGTGCTACATGTATTCGCTGGCCGAGTGCCTGTTCGCGGGTCGCGAATCAGGCCTGCCCTTTGTTTTCATCGCCGCAGAAAACACGCCGCCCCATAGCGTCAGCGTGTTCACCGCTGGTGAATCCTTCGTCACGTCCGGCGCGCAGAAGTACCAGCAGGCGCTCACCGCCTATGCGGCCTGCGACCAGGTCGACCTGTGGCCCGGACTCGGTCAGGAAGACACGCTGGAGCTCGATCCGTGGATGGCGGCGGCGGCCAGCACCGAGCCGGAGTGGCGAGCCGGACTGGCGCAAGCCTGAAGGGATCGGGCGGATCCGGCTGATCGCCTCTCTGTTGTCGCCGCGGCACCCCCTCGCCTTCGCGTCGCCTCAACGCCGGCGCTGCAGCCACTCGCGCACATCCTCAACCCTCCATGCCGTGATCCGCTCCGACAGCTTCACTGGCGCGGGGAAGTCCTTGCTTTTCACCTTCCGCCAGAGCGTCGCCGCCGAGAATGGAACGATTCCGGGAATGAGCGCTGCCTGGCGCACGAAACCTTCGGCCGGCAGTCCTGTACCCGCCGTGCGCACGACGGGCTTGTCGGCAATAGTCGCATGTGATCTGAGTTCCACGATAGCCTCCACAGGTTGAACGTTCACTTGTCAAAAGGGTGCCGCTTGCGCGGCACCCCCACTGGCGATTCACTCCGTTTGCATGGCAGGAAACAGTTCCTGGCGACTTCCATTGCTGGCACGCCCCAGGGTCGGGATGCTCCTTTAGCAGCTGGCCCGGCGAACCGTGTTCCAGACGGCCGTCTCGTCACGCTCGCGCGAAGACTCCGCCCCACTTCGAAGTGGTGGTGAGGGGATGGATCGATCAAGGGGTGATCAGCCCGAGGTTGCAGCGTGCGCCGCAGCCGTGCTCATGCAACTTCACGGGCCCTGCCGGCCCCGTGCACCGTTCCTCTGCAAATCGGTGCGGCAGTCACAGCCATCAGCTGGAGCCGCCGCCTCGTTCCGGGCAACCGCGCTGGATTCGCCAGCCGGCCCCGGGAATCAGGGGTGGGAACGTTGGATCATTCATGGGGCGTCACGGTGAATGTCCGTGATCCAGCTCGCGCCGCACCTCGCCAGAGAGCACGGGGAGCAGAGGGTCTGCTGTCAGGGCAGTCAAGACTGCGCGTGTGACGTCGACTGGATGTGTCGCCGGCGCGAGCGCTGGGACGACATCGCACCGCACGCGGGCAGGCGGACCTTCCGGCCGATGTCATGCGCCAGGGGAGGTCGGCGAGCCTGTGTCCGCACGACGACTTCGGTTCTGCAGGCTGATTCGTCAGCTCGACCGGATGCTTTCGTCCCCGGTGACCGAAAGCTTAGTGCGGGTTGTGTGTCGCCCTGAAAACTCTTGACATCCAGGTCAGGCTCGGATTTGACACTCCCGAGATGACAGGCGGCGCCCCTGCTTCACCGCACGCGCAAACGTCGCGTCCGCCGGTATCGGTGGATGGCTTGGAGGCGCCCACACTGCGTCGCATCACGTCGCAAATGGAATGATGGAGAAGATGGTTGAGAAACTTGGGAAAGGTCCCCGAACCCGCATGGGTGCTGGGCAAATGGCGGAGTGGACGGATCCGAATCGTGCCCGCCCCGTACGTCGACCTCTCGTGCTCTTCCGCACATGCGTCGGCACCACCTGTCGAAGGCATTACGTCGATTCGCTGGACGAAGTTCGTCGTCTGGACTCCGCTGATCCACCCACCTCGAGCGTCTTGCCGCCGGCCTTCAGGGTGTCAAGATAGTCGGCCCAGGCCACCATCATCTTTCGCCTCTGTTCCATGAATTCAGCCCGATCGTAGGCTGTCCCGAGCGGACCCGACTTGACGTGGGCCAGCTGCGCCTCGATGACGTCGGCGGAGATGCCCTTCATGCGCTCGATCATCAGCGTGCGGGCCATGGCCCTAAAGCCATGCGCGCTCATCTCGTCCTTCGCATAACCGAGGCGGCGCAGCGCGGCATTCATCGTGTTGTCGCTCATCGGCCGCTCGCCGGTGCGCAGGCTGGGGAAAACGTAGCGGCCGGCGCCGCTGAGCGGCTTCAGTTCTTTCAGCGTCTGCAGGGCCTGGGGAGCCAGCGGCACCAAGTGGGGCCGGCCGTTGATCTTTTCATGCACCCGCCGCTTCATCTCCATCGAAGGGATCGTGAGGAGTGCGTTATCGAAGTCGACCCACCTCCACTGCATCTGCCGGATGTTGCCTGGTCGCTGGAACAGCAGCGCCGACAGGATCAGTGCCCCGCGCGTCAGCGGCTGGCCCGAATAGCCGTCGATTGCGCGCAGGAGCTCGCCGACCTTGTCTGGCTCCAGCACGGCCGCCAGGTTCTTGACCCGGACCGGCTGGAGCGCTCCCTGCAGGTCGCCTGCGGGGCTGCGCTCGCAGCGGCCGGTCTGGATGCCATAACGAAAGACCTGACCGGCAGTCTGGCGCAGCGAATGCGCCGTTTCGATGGCGCCGCGCTTTTCCACGCGCCGCAGCACCGCCAGCAACATGGGTGCATTGATGCTTGCGATCGGCGCCTTGCCCAGGTGAGGAAACAGGTCCTTTTCCATGCGCTCGATCCACTTGGCGGCGTACCTGGGACTCCATCCGCTTGCCTTGGTGGCGAGGAACTCGCGGGCGATCGCCTCCAGCGAGTTGGCGGATTCGGCGACAAGCTCGACCCGCTTTTGCTGCTTCACGACACCCGGATCGACCGAGTCGGCCAGAAGTTCGCGGGCAGCGTCCCGGCGCTTGCGGGCCTTGGCGAGAGAAACATCCGGATAGACCCCGAGCGCAAGCGTCTTGCGCTTGTCCGCGAAGCGGTAGTCCATCCGCCAGTAGCGGCCGCCGGTGCGCACAACCAGCAGGTACAGGCCGCCGCCATCCGTGTGCTTGTCGCCCGCCGGTTTGCCCGAGGGCTTGACGGTTTTGACGAACGTGTCGGTCAGTGGCATTTCGGCTCCCATTTACTCCATGGTTCGGTTCCCGGAAATCCACATACCGTCACGGTATCTCACATACCGTCGGAAATGCCGCCAAAACCATGAGTTTTCATGATATTCGGCGACTTGCGTGGATGCAAGAAAATCAGAAAATTTCAATGACGACAACGACTTAGAGACGTTATGACATTTCGTGAGATGGGGGGTTGGTCTGCCCGGAGGGAATCGAACCCCCGACAACTCGCTTAGAAGGCGAGTGCTCTATCCAACTGAGCTACGGGCAGAAGGACAAAAGGCCCACTGCGGTGAGCCTTCTGCCAATGGCCGGCACGCGAACGCGGAACCGGCAGACGCGATTCTGACAGCTTTTTTTCGCTGCCTGCCTCAGCCCGGCCCGGCGACGAAGGCCGGGACGGGCTCCACCTCGCCGACCCAAACCCGCACCGCGCCGACGAAGCCTTCGGCAAACGCGTTGGGCACGCCCGAATTGCCGGTGAAGTAGAGGCCGACGTGCGGGTCCGCCGAGAAGCGGCCGCCCGACTGGTTCAGCGCCTCCGTGCTGGCAAGCCTGCCGTTGATGAAATAGCGGAAACCGTCCACCGGGTGATAGTCGATCCGCACGGTGGTGACATCGGTGGTGCGCCTGGCCAGCACGCTCGCCTTCAGCGGCAGCACCCGGTCGACCGTGTCCCGGCCCTTGGCCCGCCGGTACAGCGCCAGCTCGCGGTAGTCGCCCTCCCCCGCGATCAGCGCCAGGCCGGCGAAGGCGCTTTCGGAGCCCTTGGTGAGTGCCAGGTCGGCCTCGATGACGATGCGCTGCGTGCGCGGAAACGTGGCCCTGGAAATGAGCGCGAACCCGCCGGTGCTGGCGCCGCTCGGGGCCTGCACCGGCTCCGCGTGGAAGAACAGCTTGCCGTCGCGCAGCATCCAGTTCGGGTTGGGGCCCAGCCCGGTCACGTCCGGCAATCCCGGCACCGAGCCATCAAGCGTGCGCAGCGTGCCCCACTTGCCGGCGATGGCGTTGGACGCCCAGGCCTGCTGCGGATCGGATCCGTCGGCCGTCTGCTGCAGCACGTGGGTGGAGACCACCCCGGCGACGCGGGTCTCGTGGGTGCGCGGCTCCCACAGTTCCTCGAAAGCGAGGGTGAGGCCGTCTGGCCCAGTCGCGTTGCCCGCGTGCGAGGCAACGGCCATCGTGGCGAGCAAGCCGGCACAAAGAAAGCTGTTGATCTTGTTCATTGCCCGGTAGGACGACCGGATGAACGACAGGTTCCGCTGGCGCCCGGTATCAGAACGCAAGAGTCGGCAACGCCGCCCAGAAACCAGAAAGCCGTTGAAAATCAACGGCTTGAATTGGTCGGAGCGAAAGGATTCGAACCTTCGACCCTCTGGTCCCAAACCAGATGCGCTACCAGGCTGCGCTACGCTCCGAAGCCGCTATTCTAGCCGCACCCGGCCCCATCACAGCTTCACGTACTCGTATTCCACCGGATTGGCATTGATCCCGCGGTCCGGCGGCGCGATCCAGCCGGCCATCTTGCCGGGCTCGGTGACGCGCTGCATCAGGCTCTTGACGAAAGCGGTGTCCTGCGGCGTCGGCAGCCAGGCGTCCTTCTTCGCGTCGAATTCGGCCTGGCTGATCGGCTGGCCCAGCGGGTCGGTCGGGATGTTGGCCCAGACGCCGACCTGGCGCCGGAAGCGCGTGGCCGGCAGCTTCAGCTCGAAGTCGATGCCGGCGCGCTTGATGCCCATGTTCCAGCGCGTGACGCCGATGTTGCAGTCCTTCACGTACTCGAGCCGCGTGATCTCGTTCATGCCGTTGCGGGTCGAGATGGTGTCGTTCTTCAGGCCACCCTGGCCGTCCGGCACCTGGATCGTCATGCCGGTGTCGCGCTCGACGTGGTCCGCGAACTTCGCCTCGTCGGGCCGGCCCTTGATGCCGTTGCTGAAGTAGTTGGCGGCGTTCGAGGACGCTTCCGAGCCGAACAGGTCCAGCGAGCTGGTGAACCAGAAGTTCATGAACTTCTGCACCGTCGGCAGGTCGATCACACCGGCGGCGCGCAAGGTCGCCACGTCGTCGGTGTCCAGCTCCTTCATCACTTCCAGCGTGCGCTTGATGACGCGGCCGACGCCGGTCTCGCCCACGAACATGTGGTGCGCTTCCTCGGTCAGCATGAAGCGCGTGGTCCGGGCCAGCGGGTCGAAGGCGGATTCCGCGAACGACTTGAGCTGGAATTTGCCGTCGCGATCGGTGAAGTACGTGAACATGAAGAACGACAGCCAGTTGTCCATCGGCTCGTTGAAGGTGCCCAGGATGCGCGGCTTGTCGGCGTCGCCGCTGTGGCGCATGAGCAGTTCTTCCGCCTCCTCGCGGCCGTCGCGGCCGAAGTGCGCGTGCAGCAGGTAGACCATGGCCCACAGGTGCCGGCCTTCTTCGACGTTGACCTGGAACAGGTTGCGCAGGTCGTACAGCGAGGGCGCGGTGTGGCCCAGCAGGCGCTGCTGTTCCACCGAGGCCGGCTCGGTGTCGCCCTGGGTGACGATCAGACGCCGGAAGGTGGAGCGGTATTCGCCGGGCACGTCCTGCCAGACGTCCTCGCCCATGTGGTCGCCGAAGCCGATCTTGCGGCCCTCTTCCTTGTCGGCCAGGAAGATGCCCCAGCGGTAGTCGGGCATCGGCGTGTAGCCATAGCTGGCCCAGCCCTGGGCGTCGACGCCGACGGCGGTGCGCAGGTAGACCTCGCGCGCCTTGAAGTCGCTCGGGCCCATCTCGTCCCACCAGTTCAGGAACGCCGGCTGCCAGTGCTCCAGCGCGCGCTGCAGCTGCCGGTTCTCGCCGAGGTGGACGTTGTTGGGGATCAGGGATTGCAGGTCGATGGTGCTCATGGTGGTTCCTGGTTGTCTGTCATTGCGGGCTCGACCCGCAATCCATTTCCTGGCTCCTGGATCCCGGGTCAAGCCCGGGATGACAGGGTCTGGCTAGATGCGCTTCCAGTCGAATTTGGCTTTCTTGCCGGTGCCGAACAGCTTGAGGGCGCCCTCTTCGCCGACGGCGTTGGGGCGGATGAAGATCCAGTTCTGCCACGCCGACAGGCGGCCGAAGATGCGCGTCTCCATGGTCTCCTTGCCGGGGAAGCGCAGCGAGGCTTCCAGGCCCGTCATCGCGTCGGGCGAGAGCGAGGCGCGCTCCTCCAGCATGATGCGGATCTCGTCGTCCCAGTCGATGTCGTCCGGCGTGAGAGTGACGAGGCCGAGCGCCAGCGCCTGGTCGGCGCGCAGCGGGCTCTCCAGCAGGCCCTTCAATTGCGCGATGGTGGTTTCGTCCTCGCAGAAGCGGGTCTGCAGCCGGGTCAGGCCGTTCACCGCCGGATAGCGGCCGAAGTTGGCGATGTTCAATTGCAGCGACGGCGCGGCGTCCGGCGAATCCGGCAGGTCCAGCATGTAGATGCGGTCGCAGGCCAGCGCCAGCTCGTAGAAGGTGCCGGCGAAGCAGGAGCCGGCGTCGACCAGCGCGATCAGCGAGCGGCTGGTCACGTCCAACCGGGCCAGCGTGCGACGCAGCGCGCCGATGGTCTCGCGCACCAGCCAGTGCTCCTGGTGCTGCTCCAGCACGGCGTCGGCCGCCATCACCTTGTTGGCATCGCCGCGGGTCTGGATCACCCAGGTGCCGGTTTCCAGCTCGTTGGTGCGCAGGTTCAGGATCAGGTCGTCCAGCTCGCGCGCCAGCTTGAGCGGCCACCAGTTGGCGCCGGCGGCTTCGATCGCCTCGGGGGTGGACTCGACGTGGGTCGCCGGCGCATTCACGGTGATGGTGGCGATGCGCGTCTCCCGGTTCACCTGCGCATCCACCGTGGCGTAGTGGTAGCCCTGGTCGTCGATGGTCAGCTGCAGCGGCGTCAGCGCGATGCCCCTGGTGCCGTTGCGGCTCGACTGCGCGCGCAGCGCCTCGACTTCATGCGCCACCAGCTGCGGGAACTGCTGCGGCTTGGCCAGCCCGTCGATCAGCTTCCAGTCTTTCGCGCGATCGGCGCGGACCCCTTCGCTGGTGGTGCAGAAGATGTCGGCCAGGTCGCGCCGCACCTTGCGCTTGTCGGTGACGCGGGTCAGGCCGCCGGTGCCGGGCAGCACGCCCAGCAGCGGCACTTCCGGCAGGCTGACGGTGGACGAGCGGTCGTCCACCATCACGATGCGGTCGCAGGCCAGGGCCAGCTCGTAGCCGCCGCCGGCACAGGCGCCGGTCACAGCGGCGATCGACTTCAGGCCGTCGTTGCGCGACGAATCTTCCAGGCCGTTGCGGGTTTCGTTGGTGAACTTGCAGAAGTTCACCTTCCAGCCGTGGGTCGACAGGCCCAGCATGTAGATGTTGGCGCCCGAGCACCAGATCTTTTCCTTGCCCGATTCGAACACCACCACCTTCACCTGCGGGTGCTCGAAGCGCACGCGGTTGATGGCGTCGTGCAGCTCGATGTCGACGCCCAGGTCGTAGCTGTTGAGCTTGAGCTTGTAGCCCGGCTTGATGCCGCCGTCCTCGTTGATGTCCAGCTTCAGGCGGGCCACGTCGCCTTCCACGGCCAGCGTCCAGTGCTGGTAGTTGGACGGCTGGGTGGCGAAGCTCACCAGCTCGCGGTCGCCCTGCTTGAACAGCAGGGGTTCGGTCATTGCATTCATCTTTTCTCCAGCGGAACGGCGCGTTCCAGGTCTCTCAGGGATTGTTTGACGGTGCGGGCGGCAGTGTCCACCACGGCGTCGGCTCGGGCATACAGGGCTTCGCGGCTGTCCAGGATGCGGCGCAGGTCTTCCAGCGCTTCATTGGTCGCGCCACGGGTCGAATCGAAAGGGCGCATGTCGCCCTGCGCCACGACGCGGCTCATGTGTTCTTCCGGGCTGGCCTTCAGCCACACACAATAAAAGCGGCTTTGCAGCAGGTCGAAGGTCTCGCGCTCGCTCACGATGCTGCCACCGGTGGTCATGACGACGCCATCGGCATGGTCTTCGGCGATGCGGAACAGCGCCCGGCGCTCGTAGCGGCGGTAGCCGGCCTGGCCGTGCAGCAGCAGGATCTCGTTCATGCTGGTGCCGGCTTCGCGCTCGATCTCGCGGTCCAGTTCGACGAAGGGCACGCCGCGGTGCGCCGCCAGCTCGGCCCCGAGCGTGGACTTGCCGGCGCCGCGCAGGCCGATCAGCGCGATGCGCTTCTCGCGGCCCTGGGCGTCGCCCAGGCCGAAGGTGCCGGCCAGCAGCGAATAGGCTTGATCGAGCTGGCTGTCGTCGAGCCGCCCGAGCAGCGCCTGGGTGCGCGCCAGCGCCGGCCGCGGCGCGTCCTGCAACAGTTCGAGGATGGTGATGTTCAGGGCGCGCGCCGCCGCTTCGAGCGAGTTGATCGACACATTGCCCTTGCCGCCCTCGACGTCGGCCAGGAAGCGCTCCGACAGGCCCGAGTCCTGCGCCAGCTGCTTGCGCGTCATGCCGCGGCGGGCGCGCCAGGCCCGCACCCGGGCGCCGAGCTCGCTCAGCGTGACATTCGCATCGTTTTCGGCCTGGGCCTGCATGGGTGGAAGCGGTTTTTCCGACAAAAGTTTGCGCTGGATCAAGATTGCAGTATACTTCCTGTCAGATCGAAGTCAAGCAGTTTATTGCACGTCCGCATTTCCGGAGGCCTCCAGATGAAACTCAAGATCCTCGTCGGCACCATGACCAGCACCGCCGACTATGTGGCGCAGGCGATCCAGATGGATTGCGCCGACCTGGTCGACGAGATCGAGGTCCTGCTGATGGACGGGCAGGACATCAGCGTGTTCGACGAAGATGCACTTTATCTCATCTGCAGTTCCACCTACGGCTCGGGCGATGTGCCGGACAACGCCCGGGCGCTGTACGAATCGCTCGACGCCCAGCCGAAGTACCTGGGTCACGTGCGCTACGGCGTGCTGGCGCTGGGCGACCGCACCTACCTGCAGACCTTCTGCTTCGGCGGCAAGAAATTCGACGAGCGCCTGCAGGGGCTCGGTGCGCAGCGGGTCGGCGAAGTCTGGTGCCATGACGCCAGCGCCGGCACCATGCCGGAAACCGAAGGCACGGCCTGGTGCCGAGAATGGCTGGTGCAGGCACTGCAGACCGCGCCGGCCGCATAAGCAAGCGCCATGCAAGCCAGCCGCGCCGACCACGGCGCCACGCCGCCGCGCGTGGACATTCCCCGTGACTACAACGCGGCCCACGATCTGCTGCTGCGCAACGCCAGCCGGCCGGCCAAGGTGGCCTTCATCGACGCCGCCAGCGGCGCGCAACTGACCTACGGCCAGCTTGCCGAGCAGTCGCACCGCTTTGCCAACGCCTTGCGCGGCCATGGCTTCGCACCCGAGAGCCGGATCCTGCTGGCGGTGCTCGACACGCTGGAATGGCCGGTGGTCTTCCTCGGCTGCATCCTGGCGGGCGTGGTGCCGGTGGCGGCCAACACCCTGCTGACGGCCAAGGACTTCGACTTCATGCTGCGCGACTCGCGCGCCCAGGGCCTGGTGGTGTCGGCGCCGCTCTGGCCCGCCTTCAAGGACATCATCGGCGACATCGACGCGCTGGAAACCGTGATCGTCGCCGGCGCGCAGGGCGACGCCGCGCGCACCACCGTCGCCGAACTGGTGCAGGAGGCCGCCCCGACACCGACGGTGGCCGCCACCTGCAGCGACGACGCCTGCTTCTGGCTCTATTCCAGCGGCAGCACCGGCACGCCCAAGGGCACGGTGCACCTGCACAGCCACCTGGTCCAGACGGCGGAGCTGTACGGCCGCGGCGTTCTCGGCATCCGGGAAAGCGACGTGGTCTATTCGGCCGCCAAGCTGTTCTTCGCCTACGGCCTGGGCAACGCCCTCACCTTCCCCATGAGCGTCGGAGCCACCACCGTGCTGCTGGCCTCGCGGCCGACACCGGCCGACGTGTTCGCCATCCTCAGGAAGTACCAGCCGACTCTCTTTTACGGCGTGCCGACGCTGTACTCGCTGCTGCTGAACGACGCGGGCCGGCCGGACAGGAGCGAGCTGAACCTGCGCATCTGCACCAGCGCCGGCGAGGCCCTGCCGGCCGAGATCGGCCGCAAGTGGACCGCGCAGTACGGCTGCGAGATCCTCGACGGCATCGGCAGCACCGAAATGCTGCACATCTTCCTGTCGAACCGGCCGGGCCAGGTGCGCTACGGCACCACCGGCAAGGCCGTGCCCGGCTACCATTTGCGGATCGTCGGCGACGACGGCCGCGAGTGCGGCGACGACGAGATCGGCGAGCTGCAGATCAGCGGCCCGAGCTCCGCGCTGATGTACTGGAACGACCGGGCCCGGACCAAGGCCACCTTCTGCGGCGAGTGGACCCGCAGCGGCGACAAGTACACCCGCGACGGCGACGGCTACTACACCTATGGCGGGCGCAGCGACGACATGCTCAAGGTCGGCGGCATCTACGTGTCGCCGTTCGAGGTCGAGGGCTCGCTGATGACGCACCCGGCGGTGCTGGAGGCGGCCGTGATCGGCATCGCCGACACCGACGAACTGGTCAAGCCCAAGGCCTTCGTGGTCCTCAAGCCGGGGCAGAATGCGACTGCCGCCGACCTGCAGCAGCACGTCAAGAGCCAGCTCGCGCCCTACAAGTACCCGCGCTGGATCGAGTTCGTGCCGGACCTGCCCAAGACGGCGACCGGCAAGATCCAGCGCTTCAAGCTGCGGGCTGCGCGCTGACGTCCACTTCGACGATGCCGTCCACCTCGCGCGTGGGGTAGCGCTGGAGGTTGCATTGCGGCCGGGGGATCCGGCTGATGTGTTCGCCGGTGGCGGCGTCGAACTCCCACAGGTGCTTGTTGCACACGATGACAAAGTCCTGGCGTTCGCCGGTGATGCTCAGCGCATAGCCCTCGTGCGGGCAACGGTCGCGGTAGGCGACGATCTCGCCGTCCGCCCGCAGCACGATCAGCTTGTGCTCGCCCGCTGTCGCCGCATGGAAGCCGTCCTCGGACAGCTGTTCCACCGCGATCGCGGGCTGCCAGTCGGGTGAAGCGCTCATCGCAGCGTTGCCCCGATCAACGGCCGGTGAACTGCGCCGGGCGCTTCTCGACAAAGGCCCTGGCGCCCTCGGCATGGTCGTCGGTCTTCTTCAGGATGCTCTGGCCCAGTCGCTCGAAATTGCGCGCCGTGTCCGGGTCGACCCTGGCGCAGTTGTTCAGCACTACTTTCGCCAGGCCCAGGGCCTGCGGCGCCTTGGCTGCCAGCACCCGGGCAAAGGCCATCGCGTGCTCCATCAGCTGCTCAGGCGCGACCACCTCGTCCACCAGCCCGTATTGCAGCGCCGTGTCGGCCATGACCATCTCGCCGGTCATCACGAGGCGCTTGGCCTTGGACAAACCCACCTGCGCCACCAGCCGCGAGCAGCCGCCCGAGCCCGGAATCAGGCCGACGTTGTTCTCGGGAAAGCCCATCTTCGCGCTCTGCGACGCGAAGCGGAAATCGCAGGACAGCGCCAGTTCCAACCCGCCGCCGGCAGCCACGCCGTTGATGGCAGCGATCACCGGCACCTCGATCGCCTCGATCTCGTCGAAGACGTTGTGGATGCTGCGCGCCACCCGGCGAAAGCCCCGCGTGCCGATGTCGGCCAGGCCCTTCATGCCGCGCACGTCTTCGCCCGCGGAAAACGCGCGGCCGGTGCCGGTGATCACCAGCACCCGCAGCTGGTCGTCGTCCACCAGATCGGCCACAGCGTCGCGCAACTCGTCGCGCATCTGTTGGTTCCAGGAGTTCAGGTTGTCCGGACGGTTCAGCCGCAGCACCGCAATATGACCTTCCCGGCTCAGGTCGATGAATTCATGGCTCATGGCGTTTCCTTACTTGCCGGTGAATTGGGCCGGACGCTTTTCCAGGAAGGCCTTGATGCCTTCGGCCACGTCTTCGGACGAGAACAGCTGGCTCTGGTGGGCGCGCTCGATCGCCAGGCCCTGCGCCAGGCTGGTCTCGAGGCCGTTGTTGACGGACAGCTTGATGTAGCCCTGCGCCATCGTCGGTCCGGCCGCCAGTTTCTGCGCGTAGGCCATCACCTCGGCGTCGAAGCTCTCGGCCGGCACCACCTTGTCGACGATGCCCAGCGCCAGCGCTTCCTCGGGGCCGACCGGCTCGCCGGTCACCATCATGTGCAGTGCCTTGCTCCTGGGGATCAGCCGCGGCAGGCGCTGCGTGCCGCCCATGCCGGGCGAGAGGCCCAGGTTCACTTCCGCCAGGCCGAGGCGGTACTTGCCGGCCGCGGCCCAGCGGAAATCGCAGCCCAGCGCGATCTCCAGTCCGCCGCCGATGCAGTGGCCCTGGATCGCGGCGACGAACAGCTTGGGCGTGCGGCCGATCGCGTCCACCGCTTCCTGCGCGATGGTCAGGAAGTTGGCGAACTGGGCGCGGGTCGAGTTCTGCAGCGTCGAGATGTCGGCGCCCGTGCAGAAGAACTTCGCATTTGCGCTGCGCACCACGGCCACGCGGACAGCCGGGTCTTCGGCCACGCGGTGCACGGCGGCAGTGAGCTCGCCCAGCATCGCCGCGTCGTAGGCGTTGGCGGGCGGGCGGTTGAAGGCGATGACGCCGACGCCGTTCTCGACGGAAAAATCGATGGCCATAGGATCTCCTAGGTGAAGCGGCGGTTCAGCAGGTTGTCGGCGGGCTGCAGGCCCAGTTTCCTGATTTCGGGCAGGGCCTCGGCGATGTACTTCTGGCGCAGCTGCTCGTTGGTGTGCTGCTTGATGCCCCACTTCACGTACACCGGCGAGTTGACCGAGGTCGACTTGCCGAACATGTCCAGCGCCGCGGTCCACCATTTCTGCAGCCGCTCCTGCGCGGCCGCCTTGCCTTCGGGCGTGCTGCAGATCTCGCGCAGGTGCAGGAAGCCGGACTTGGTGTGGAACTCCTCATCGGCCTCCAGCCCGGCCGACACTTCGGCAAGGGGCTCGTAGGGACTGCCGGTCCACTCGACGCCGACATACAGGCCGACGCGGTCGATCAGCGCATGGAACCAGGCCAGGTCGATCCAGTCTTCCAGCGGGATGTGGAAGGCGTATTGCTTGATCGGCTTGGTGCAGCTCGGGTCGGCGCCCAGGCCGCGCAGGAGGTCTTCGCAGATCTTGCCGTGATGCACTTCCTGCCGGAGGATTTCGGCCTCGATTTCCATCGCGCGGCCGTGCGGCGCGAAGCGCATGCCGGCGTTGGCGATGTTCGCCAGGATCTTGCGGTACTCGGTGTTGCCGTTGTTCTCCAGGTGTTCATTGAGCAGCAGCTTGACCAGCATGTCGCGGAACTCGGCCGGCATCGCCGGGTCGCCCAGCTTGTAGGTGGCGGAAGGGACTTGTTGAACAGTTTCCATGGCTTGCTCCTGGATCGGAATCGATCAATACTATCCGGATGGTATGTGAACGAAAACGCGACGTCAACCGCGGGTTTTCCACTACCGCTTCGAGGCCTCCCTGGCGGCCCGCTTGCGCGGTGCGGGCGCGGCTGCCGCCGGTCCCGGCTGGGCGATCACACCGCCCAGCACCACCGAGCGCAGCGCCTTCACCAGGTTGCGGCCGTCCAGCGTGCCGGAGCGGCGGAACCATTCGAGGAAGGTGCCGTCGTTGATCGCCAGCACGACAGAGGCCAGCTCGCGCGTCGGCACGTCAGCGCGGAACACGCCGGCCTTCTGGCCGCTGCGCACCAGCTTCTCGATGAAGCTGCACTGCTTCGCGTACAGCGTGGCGATGAAGGCCTGGGCCTCGCCTTCGCGCTCCTTGAACTCCAGCGCCATCAGGATCAGCAGCAGCACCTCGTCGCGGTGCGTGATGCCGAGGTTGGCCTGGTAATGCACATAGGCGACCAGCCTGTCGTTCGGGTTGGGGCCGGCGGCGTCGGTGACTTCGATCGCCCGATCCACCACCGTGGTCTGCACGCGTTTGAGCAGCTCGATCAGGACCGCTTCCTTGCTGCGGAAGTAGAAGTACACGGCGCCCTTGGTCAGCTGCGCGGCGCCGGAAATCTGCTCGAGGTTGGTCGACCGGTAGCCCTGCGACACGAACATGCGCAGCGCCGCTTCCAGCAGCAATTCCATGCTGGCCTGGCGCTGTTCGACCTTCTTGCTGACCGGCTTGCGCGGCGCATCGATGAGCTCCGATGAGGATTGGGCCATGGAGGGTTTTCCCTGATCGATAAGGGTTTTAAATGTACATACTATCCGTGCAGTATGTCAACCGGAGCGCCCATGACCTCGCCCCTCGCCGCCCTCAGTCCGCAGTCGCAGGGCAGTCCGTTCTGGAACCGGCTGACCGAGACCATGCCGCGTGCGAAGCTCGACGCGCTGCACCTGCAACGCATCCAGTCGCTGGCCCATTACGCCTACGAGCACACGGCGTTCTACCGGCAGAAGTTCGACAAGGCCGGCATCAAGCCGTCGGACATCCGGTCCCTGGACGACTTCAAGCGCAAGGTGCCGATCACCGACAAGAGCGAGTTCATCCACCTGCAGCAGGAGCGACCGCCCTACGGCGACACGCTGGCGCTGCCGCTGGACTTCGTTGCCCACCATTGCGAAACGTCCGGCACCACGGGCGTGCCGCTGGCCATCCCCTACTCCATGTACGACAGCGTGCGTTACGGCGAGTCGTGGGTCTACGGCTTCTGGGGCCTGGGGATCCGGCCGACCGACACCATGTACTTCGCCTTCGGCTGGGGCAACTTCGCCGGCTTCTGGAGCGCCTACTGGGGCGCGCGGCGCCTGGGCTGCCGGGTGATCTCCGGCGGCGGCCTGGACACCAGGGGCCACATCGACGCCATCCTGCGGATGAAGCCGACGGTGCTGATCTCCACGCCGACCTTCGCCCTGCGCATCGCCGCCGTGGCGGCGGAGATGGGCGTCGACCTGTCCAAGAGCTCGATCAAGTTCACCTACCACGCGGGCGAGCCGGGCCCCACCGCCCTGCCCGGCATGCGCGAGCAGATCGAGGCGGCCTGGGGCGCGAAGGCCGGCGAGCTGCTGGGCATCGCGGAAGTCGACGCGATGGCGCCCGGCTGCCCGCTTGGCGACGGCGTGCACGTCAATGAGATGAACGTGTTCAGCTGGTCGATGGACCCTGACACGCTGCAGGAAGTGCCGGACGGGCAGATCGGCGAGAACATCGTCACCGGCTACGCCAACACCGCGCAGCCGCTGCTGAACTACCGCACCCACGACCTGGTGCGCAGGCGCAGCAGCTGCGCCTGCGGCCGCACCTGGAGCAAGCTGGAAGGTTCGGTGCTCGGGCGCACCGACTTCATGGTGACGGTGCGCGGCACCAACGTGTACCAGACCGCGGTGGAGAACATCCTGACCGGGGTCGAGGGCGTCAGCATGCATTACGAACTGGTGCTGACCCACGAGGACGGCAACGACTGCATGCGGGTTCGCTTCGAACCGGAGGCCTCGATCGAGCCCGCGCACTGGAAGCGGATCGCCGCCGACGCGCAGGACCGCATCCACAAGGCGCTGCACGTGCGGCTGGAGGTGGTGCCGGTGGAACCCAGGACGCTGCCCCGCTTCGAGCTCAAGACCAAGCGGATCATCGACCTGCGGCCCAGGGAATTGCGCCGCGCCCTGGACCGCTGAGCCAAAGGTGAACCACATGAACCCACAGAACCAGATCGACCGTATCCGGCAGGCCCGCGAGCAGATCGCCTCGGCCATGCAGGGCTGCGACATTCCCCAGATCGAGCAGATGCTGCGCAACGCCGACATGGAGCTGCACTGGGCGCTCTGGAACCTGGGCGAGCCGGTCTCGCTGCGGCCGGAAATCGACGACGCCACCCGCGCGTCCTGATCCCATGTTCCTGAAAAACTGCTGGTATGTCGCCGCACAGGCGAACGAACTCGGGCGCGAATTGACGCAACGCTGGATCACCGGCGAACCGGTCGTCCTGTTCCGGACCGAAGCCGGACAACCCGCGGCCCTGGAAGACCGCTGCCCGCACCGCCGCGCCTCGCTGTCCAAGGGCACGCTGGTCGGCGACACGGTGCAGTGCGGCTACCACGGCATGACCTTCGACTGCGCCGGCACCTGCGTGCGCATCCCCGGCCAGGAGCAGATTCCCGCCGCCCTCAGGGCGCGTTCCTATCCCGTGGTGCAGAAATGGCAGTGGGTGTGGATCTGGATGGGCGACCCGGCGCTGGCCGACGAGGCGCTGGTCCCGGACCTGCGCTACAACGACACGCCGGGCTGGACCGTCACCGGCGGCGTGCTCAGGGTGCAGGCCAGCTACCAGCTGCTCACCGACAACCTGCTGGACCTGACGCACGAGACCTTCGTCCACACCAGGACCATCGGCAATGCGGCGGTCGCCGAGACGCCGATGGATTCGAAGATCGTCGGCAACGAGGTCCACGTGCAGCGCGTGATGCACAACACGCCACCGCCGCCGCTGTTCAAGCGGGTGCGCAACCTCGCCGGCAACATCGACCGCTGGCAGATCATCCGCTTCCAGCCGCCCTGCAGCGTGTCGATCGACGCGCGCGGCTATCCGGCCGGCAGCGATGACATCGAGAAGGGCCTGCGCTGGTTCTCGATCAACTCGATCACGCCGATCGACGAGCGAACCAGCAACTATTACTGGACCATCACTCGCTGCTTCGCGCTGGACGACCAGGAGATCACCGATCTGGTGCACAAGCAGATCCTGGCCACCTTCATGGAGGACGTGGACGTGCTGGAGGCGCAGCAGCGCCTGATCGACACCGACACCCGCAACAAGGCCGAGGTCAGCGTGAAGGCCGACTTCGGCTCGATCGCCGCGCGCCGCATCGTGCAGCGCCTGATCGCGCAGGAATCGCAATGACACAAGCGCTCGACGGACGCAGGGTTCTCGTGACCGGAGCCGCCAGCGGCATCGGCCGCGCCATCGCGCTGGAGCTGGCGGCACAGGGCGCGCATGTCGCCGCCGCCGACATCCAGCCGCCGGAGCAGACCATGGCGGAGATTCACGAGGCCGGCGGCACCGCCATTGCCATCGCAGCCGACGTCTCCAGGCCGGACCAGGTGAAGGCGATGGTCGCCAGCTGCCTTGCGCAAATCGGCGGACTCGACGGCCTGGTGAACAACGCCGGCATCTATTCCACGCTGGTGCCGCGTCCCTTCGAGCAGATCGACCTGGAGGAATGGCGCAAGCTGTTCGAAGTCAACGTGTTCGGCGTCATGTCCTGCTGCCAGGCGGTGGTGCCGCACATGAAGGCCAACGGGGGCGGCCGCATCGTTAACATCATCTCGGGCACGCCGTTCAAGGGCATTCCGTTCATGCTGCATTACGTGTCCAGCAAGGGCGCGGTGCTGGGCATGACGCGCTCGCTGGCCAGGGAGCTGGGTCCGTCCAACATCCTGGTCAACGGCGTCGCCCCCGGCTTCACGCTGAGCGAAGGCGTGATGGGCAACGCAGTGCAACTGGAGAAGCTGCGCGAGGTGTCCCGCAATGCCCGCTCCCTGGCCCGCGACATGATGCCGGCCGACGTGCCGGGAGCGGTGGCGTTCTTCATGTCCAATGGCGCGTCGTTCATCACCGGCCAGACGCTGGTCGTCGACGGCGGCTCGCACTTCAATTGACTAGGGTTTATTTGGGGTCGGCTTCGCACACCCGTGAGGCATACTGACCTCATGCACTTTACTGCACATTAATCAGCCAGGAGATCCAGCATGACCACCCGCCGCCTTGTCCTTTCCCGCAGTGCCGCTCTGATCGGCGCGGCTTCCACCGGCCTGCTGCTGCCGCAGATCGCCCGCGCCCAGGGCAGCAAGATCCGGGTCGGCCTGATGCTCCCCTACACCGGCACCTTCGGCCAGATCGGCGTCGGCATCGAGAACGGCTTTCGCATGGCGCTCGACGAAAAGGGGGGCAAGCTGGGCGGCCGCGACATCGAGTGGTTCAAGGTGGATGACGAATCGGAGCCGTCCAAGGGCGTCGAGAACGCCACCAGACTGGTGCAGCGCGACAAGGTCGACGTCCTGATTGGCACGGTGCATTCGGGCGTGCAGATGGGCATCCACAAGGTGGCGCGCGACACCGGTGTGCTCAACCTGATCCCGAATGCGGGCGTGCACGCGGCCACCCGGGCGCTGTGCGCACCCAACGTGTTCCGCACCTCGTTCACCAACTCGCAGCCGACCTCGGCGCTGGGCAAGGTGATGGTCGACAAGGGCCACAAGAAGGCGGTGTGGATCACGTGGAAGTACGCGGCCGGCGACGAAGCCTTCGAGGGCTTCCGTGACAGCTACACCAAGGCCGGCGGCACCATCGTCAAGGAGATGGGACTGCCGTTCCCGAACGTGGAATTCCAGGCGCTGCTGACCGAGATCGCCTCGATCAAGCCCGACGCCGTGTGCTGCTTCTTCGCCGGCGCCGGCGCCGCCAAGTTCATGAAGGATTACGCAGCGGCCGGCCTGAAGGGCAAGATCCCGCTGTACGGCTCGGGCTTCCTGACCGAGGGCGTGCTGGAGGCAGCGGGCGCTTCGGCCGACGGCATCCTCACGACGCTGCATTACAGCGACTCGCTGGACACGCCGCGCAACAAGAAATTCCGCCTCGACTACGCCAAGACCTTCCGCCTGCAACCCGACGTGTACACGGTGCAGGGCTACGATGCCGGCCAGCTGCTGGCGCAGGCCGCTGCCACCGTGAAGGGCGACATCGCCAACAAGAAGGCGCTGTATGCGTCGATGGAAGGCGCGGTGATCGACAGCCCGCGCGGCAAGTGGACCATGAGCAAGTCGCACAACCCGATCCAGGACATGTACCTGCGCCAGGTGGTCAACGGCGAGAACAAGGTGATCGGCATCGCCGCCAAGGCCGTGGCCGACGCCGGCACCGGCTGCAAGATGTCTTGAGGCGCGCGCGCGTCAAGACATCAGGGGCTAGGGGTTAGGGGCTGGGGGAACAGCCCGAGTGCGGCAGGGTGCGCGCTACATTAGCCGCTTCCTTCCCCTAGCCCCTAGCCCCTAGTCCCTGTTGTTTCCCCCATGGACCTCGCCAACTTCCTGATCCAGCTCCTCAACAGCGTGCAGTACGGGCTGCTGCTGTTCATGCTGGCCGCCGGCCTGACGCTGATCTTCGGCATCATGGGCGTGGTCAACCTGGCGCACGGCAGCTTCTACATGCTGGGCGCCTATCTGGCCTGGTGGCTGTCCAGCCTGTCGGGCAGCCTCACCGTCGCCATCCTCGGCGGCTCGGTACTGGCGGTGCTGTTCGGGCTGGCGCTGGAGCGGCTGCTGTTCCGGCACTTCTACCAGCGCGACCACCTCGACCAGGTGCTGCTGACCTTCGGCCTGATCTACATCTTCGAGGAACTGCGCTCCATCCTGTGGGGCGACGACGTCCACGGCGTGAAGATTCCCGACCTGCTGTCGGCCTCGATTCCGCTGACGGAAAACCTCTCCTACCCGGTCTACCGCATCTTCATCTCGGGCGTCTGCATCGCGCTGGCGCTGGGCCTGTACCTGCTGATCTCGAAGACCCGGCTGGGCATGAAGATCCGCGCCGGCGCATTCAACCGCGAGATGACCGAGGCGCTGGGCGTCAACATCAAGCTGATTCATGCCGTCGTGTTCGGCCTGGGCGTGGCGCTGGCCACCGTGGCCGGCATGATCGCGGCGCCGGTCTCCAGCGTCTACCCCAACATGGGCTCGCAGGTGCTGATCATGTGCTTCGTGGTGGTGGTGATCGGCGGCATCGGTTCGGTCCGCGGCGCGCTGATCGCCGCCCTGCTGGTCGGCCTCGTCGACACCTTCGGCAAGGTGCTGCTGCCGCAGGTGGCCGGCATGCTGGTCTACATGCTGATGGCGGCAGTTCTGCTGTGGAAACCCGAAGGGCTGTTCAAGCAATGAAACATATGGCCCCCACGCTCGTCACTTCGTGTACTTCGCTGCCCCCCGAGGGGGCCTTCGTCGCCTTGGGGCGGCCCGGCGGCGACTCATGAGCGCCGCCAAAGCCAACCTCGAAGTCCTGCCCCGCAGCATGCAGGTGGTGCTGGCGCTGGCGCTGGTCGCGCTGCTGGCCTTCCCGTTCGTCGGCAGCGAGTTCTACGCCGGCACGGTGGCGCAGATGATGATCCTGGCCATCTTCGCGATGAGCCTGGACCTGCTGCTGGGCGTCACCGGGCTGGTGTCGCTCGGCCACGCCGCCTTCTTCGGCCTGGCCGGATACGCCCTGGCCATGCTGATGCCGCCCGACGCAGCCGCGGGCGTGAGCCTGTGGTGGAGCCTGCCGGCGGCGATGGCCGTCTCGGCGCTGGCGGCGCTGGTGATCGGCTTCTTCGTGGTCCGTACCCACGGCATCTACTTCATCATGGTGACGATGGCCTTCGCCCAGATGGTGTTCTTCCTGGTGTTCGACAACAAGGTCCTCGACCTGGGCCTGGTGAAGCTGCCGCTGGGCGGCTCGGACGGCATCTACATCAACTTCAAGCCGACAGCGGCGGTCTTCGGTTCGAATGTTTTCGACCTGGAGAACAAGCTGGTCTTCTACTACTTCACGCTGGCCATGCTGGTGCTGGTGTACGCGTTCCTGCGGCGCCTGCTGTTCAGCCCGTTCGGCCGGGTGCTGGCCGGCATCCGCGTCAACGAGCACCGGATGCGCGCCATGGGCTACGGCACCTTCGGCTACAAGCTGGCGGCCTTCACCCTGGCCGGCGCGCTGGCGGGGCTGGCCGGCTACCTGTGGGGCGCGCGCACCGGCTTCGTCAACCCCGAACTGATGGGGTTCCACATGAGCGCGCACGCCATCATGATGGTGATCCTGGGCGGCATGGGCAACTTCGCCGGCGCGATCGCCGGCGCCTTCGCCTTCGAGTACCTGCTGCACCTGTTCAAGGACCTGCCGACCGTCGGCGCGGTCAACCTCGGCAAGCACTGGCAGCTGTGGATGGGCCTGTTCATCGTGCTGCTGGTGGTGTTCGCCCCGCGCGGCCTGCTGGGGCTGGTGGAACGCCTTGCCCGGCGCAAGGACGGTGGTCATGGGTGAAGTCGTCCTGCTCTCGGCACAGAACCTGACCAAGCGCTTCGGCGGCCTGGCCGCCGTCAATCAGGTCTCGGTCGACCTGTGGCTGGGACGCATCCACGCCGTGATCGGCCCCAACGGCGCCGGCAAGTCGACGCTGACCAACCTGCTGTCCGGCGACCTGGTGCCGACCGCCGGCAGCGTGACGCTCGGCGATGCCGACGTCACCGGCTGGAAGCCCGAGCGGATCTCGCGCCAGGGCCTGGGCCGCAGCTACCAGAAGACCAACATCTTCCTGCCGTTCAGCGTCTGGGAGAACGTGCGGCTGGCGGCCCAGTCGCGCTCGCCCCATGCGACCCGGTGGCTGAGCCGCGCCACCGGCTTCGCCGACACCAATACCCGGGCCGCGCGCGCGCTGGAGCTGGCCGGATTGCAGGACCGGCGCCACGCGGTCGCCGGCACCATCAGCCACGGCGAGCAGCGCCAGCTCGAGATCGCGATGACGCTGGCCACCGAGCCGCGCGTGCTGCTGCTCGACGAGCCGCTGGCCGGCATGGGCACCGCCGAAGCCGAGCGCATGGTGGCGCTGCTGCAGCGGATCAAGCCCGACCACGCGATCATGCTGGTGGAACACGACATGGACGCGGTGTTCGCCCTGGCCGACCGGCTCACGGTGATGGTCAACGGCCAGGTCATCGCCAGCGGCACGCCACCCGAAGTGCGCGCCGATGCGAACGTGCAGTCGGCTTATCTGGGTGAGGAACATTGATGCAGGACCTGCTCATCGACGCCAGGGCCCTCAACACCTACTACGGCGCCAGCCACATCCTGCGCGGCATCGACTTCGCGGTCGGCCGCGGCGAAACCATCGGCCTGATGGGGCGCAACGGCATGGGCAAGAGCACGCTGCTCAAGAGCCTGATGGGACTGGTCAAGCCGCGCTCGGGCACCGTGCACGTGATGGGCCGCGACATGACCGGCCGCCCGCCGCACGAGATCGCGCGGCTGGGCGTCGCCTACGTGCCCGAAGGCCGCGGCATCTTCGGCAACCTGAGCGTGGTCGAGAACCTGAAGATGGCGGCCCGCGCGGGCACCCGTGGGCAACGCGACTGGACCTACGAACGGGTGCTGGAGACCTTCCCGCGGCTGCAGGAGCGCCTGGGCCACGGCGGCCAGCAGCTGTCCGGCGGCGAGCAGCAGATGCTGACCATCGGCCGGGCGCTGATGACCAATCCCGACGTGCTGATCCTGGACGAGGCGACCGAGGGCCTGGCGCCGCTGATCGCGCGCGAGATCTGGCGCATCTGCGGGCTGATCCGGGAATCGGGCATTTCCAGCGTCATCGTCGACAAGAACTGGAAGCACGTCACCCAGATCACCGACCGCAACGTGATCCTGGTGAAGGGGGAAGTGGTGTTCGCGGGCAGTTCCGACGAATTGCGTTCGCGGCCGCAACTGCTGGAGCAGTATCTGGGGGTCTAATGGTTACGGCCGAGCGCGTCCCGCGCCCGGCCCGACCTGAAAGGCCTCTTCCCATGGGTTGGACCTGGCGCAGCGGCAGACAGAGACAGCCTGATTTCCCTTCGGGCCCGGGACGGGACCTGTCCGTGCGCCGGATCGCGGCGCTGGTCGCCGCCACGATCCTGGTCTCGGGTTGCGCTCTCGTCCTGGCACTGGTCCACCTGCGCTCCGAAGCCCTGCGGGCCGGCCAGAAGCTGACCGGGTCGCTGGCCCAGGTGATCGGCGAGCAGACCAGCCGCAGCTTCCAGCTGGTCGACCAGCGCCTGCAACTGGCCGCCAGCCGCCTGGACGGGCTGCGGGCCGACCAGCGGCTCGATGCGGACTCGGCCCGCGCCATGCTCAAGGAGCAGCTGGCCGGCCTGCCCTTCGTGCGGTCCATGTGGGTGCTCGACCCGCGCGGCCGGATCGCCTTCGACTCGGATACCGGCAACGTCGGCGTCAGCGTGGGCGACCGGGAGGCCTTCCGCATCCACCAGCAGCAGCCGGCGCTGGCCCTCCACATCGGCGCACCGGAGCGCAGCCGTTCGACCGGGGCCTGGCTGATCAGCGTGTCGCGGTCGCTGCGCAACCCCGATGGCACGCTTGCCGGCGTGATCGTCGCCGCCGTCGAGCCGCCGTACTTCGACGCGCTGTGGCGTGGGCTGGACCTGGGCCCGGACAGCGCCATCACGCTGTTCCGGCGCGACGGCATGCTGCTGGTGCGCAGTCCGCCGCTGGACCGCGCGATGGGCAAGTCCTATGCCGACCTGCCCCTGTTCACCGGCGAGCTGCCGCACCTGGCGCAGGGACAGTACGAGGCGCGCAGCGCCATCGACGGGCAGCTGCGGACCATGTTCTTCCGCACGCTGGCGTCCTATCCCGACCTGGTCATCACCGTCGGGCGCACGCCCGACGACATGCTCGCAGACTGGGCGCTGTTCGCATCGTATGCCTCGGCGATCTGGCTGGCCGGCGCCGCCGTCGTCATCGCGCTGGGCGTCCTGCTGTCGCGCCAGGCGCTGCGGCGCCGGCAGACCGACGCGCGCTTCGGGCTGCTGGCCCAGGCCATGCCCCAGATCGTGTTCATCGCGGACGCCGGCGGCAATGTGACCTTCGTCAACAACCAGTGGTCGGTCCTCACCGGCCGGCCGCTGCAGTCCGCGCTGGAGCGCGGCTGGGTCGACGTCATCCACCCCGACGACTGGCCGGACACGGTCGAAGCCAGGTCCCTGATGCTCGCCACCGGCACCGCGCTGCCGTACGAGCACCGGATGCTGTGCGCCGACGGGGCCTACCGCTGGCACCTGGTGCGGTCCACGCCGAACCGCGATCCCGCCGGGCGCATCGTGTCCTGGTATGGCACGGCGACCGATGTCGACGACCTGAAGCAGACCGAGGCGGCGCTGCGGGCCCAGGTGGCGCTCAACCGGATGGCGACCGAGATTGCCCGGGTCGGCGGCTGGGCGTTCGACCTGCCGGACCAGCGCTTCAGCTGGTCGGACGAGGCCCTCTCGGTGCTGGGCCTGACGCCGGAAAGCGCTGCCAGCCTGGAATCGGCCATCGACCTGTGCGCGCCGGCGTGGCGTGAGCACGCGACGCGGCTGGCGCAGGAGTGTCTCGAGCACGGCACCCCGTTCGACACCGAACTGGAAATGCTGGCGCCCGCTGGGGGGACGATCTGGGTCCGCTCGATGGGCCACGCCGTGCGGGACGAGGCCGGCGTGATCGTGCGGATGCAGGGCGCGCTGCAGGACATCTCGCAGCGCAAGCGCAAGGACCAGGAACTGATCGACAGCGAGCAGCGGATGGCGGCGCTATTCGATGCGGCGCCGGTCCCGATGTGGGTGATGGACCAGGAGAGCCATCGCAACATCGCCGTCAACCAGGCCGCGATCCAGGCGTACGGCTATTCGCGCGCCGAGTTCCTGGCCATGTCGCCGATCGACCTGCGGTCGGCGTCCGAACAGCCGCGGATGCGGGACCTGATGGCCGCGGGCCTGCCGATGGGCCAGGCCGAGGCCTGGCTGCACCGCCGCAAGGACGGCGGCGAGTTCCCGGTCGAACTGGTGCGGCGAACCATCCGCTATGGCGACCTGCCAGCGGTGTTCGCGGTGGCCTTCGACGTCAGCCTGCGGGTGCAGGCGGAACGCGAGAACACCCTGCTGCTGGCCCAGGTGCGGGACCTGAACAGCGGCCTCGAAGAAGAGATCGCCCGGCGCACCAGCGAACTGTCGCAGCAGGAGGCCTTGTTCCGCACGCTGGCCGAGCAGGCGCCCGAGCCGATCTGGACCGTGGACCCCCGCGGCCGTGCCACGTTCTTCAGCCAGGCCTGGTACCAGCTGGTCGGCGGGGAGCCGCCGCAATGGCACGGCTCCGCCTGGGTGGCGCTGGTGCACCCGGACGACGTCGCGCCGATGACCCGCAACTGGCTGGAAGCGCGCCGCAGCGGCACCCCCTACCGCGGGACGCGGCGCATGCGCGCCCGCGACGGCAAGTACCACACGACCTCCTACCGCGCGTCGCCGGTGCGCGGCGAGGACGGCGAGATCGCCTTCTGGGTCGGCATCGACGCCGACATCACGGAACTCAAGGAGGTCGAAGCTGCGCTGCTGCGCTCCAACGAGGAATTGCAGGCGTTCTCGTATTCGGTGTCGCACGACCTGCGTTCGCCGCTGACCACGCTCGACGGCTTCAGCCGCCTGCTCGCCGCGGAGTTCAAGGGCAGCGACAGCGTGCGGGTGCGGCACTACCTGGCGCGCATCCGCGCCAGCATCCTGCAGATGGGCCAGTTGATCGACGGGCTGTTGGCGCTGGCCCAGGTCTCGCGCGGACCGCTGCTGCGCGAACCGGTGGACCTGGGGGCGCTGGCCGGCGAGATCGTCGCGCGGCTGCAGGCGGGCGAACCGGACCGGCGCCTGCACCTGCGGATCGAACCCGGCCTGGTGGCGCAGGCCGACGGCCGCATGATGCGATCGGTGATGGAAAACCTGCTGGCCAATGCCTGGAAGTTCAGCGGCCGCCGCGACTGCGCCGAGATCAGCGTCGGCTTTTCGCCCGCTCTCAACGCCTTCTCGGTGCGCGACAACGGCGCCGGCTTCGACATGGCCTACGCGGACAAGCTGTTCACGCCCTTCCAGCGGCTGCATGCGGTGTCGGATTTCGCCGGCACCGGCGTCGGCCTGGCCACGGTCGGCCGGGTGATCAGCCGGCATGGCGGCAGCATCTGGGCCCAGTCGGCGCCCGACTGCGGCGCCACCTTCTATTTCACGTTGCCGGCAGCGGGCTGAGGCGCTACAGCAGCGGCCGCAATTCCCGCGCCGCCTCCAGCAGCAGCGGCAGGAACCGCCCCTGCATGTCGGCCAGCCGGCCGGGCGCCACCACGATGTTGAGCGCCGCCACGGTCCGGCCCTGCATGTTGCGCAGCGGCACCGCCAGCGCGTGGACGCCGATCTCGTGCTCCTCGTGGGCGATGCAGAAGTCGTCGCTGCGCACCTGCTCGATGATGGCCCGGAAGCGCTTCGGGTCCACCGTGGTGCCCGGCGTCAGCCGCGGCAGCTCGCGGCCCTTCATCCAGGCGTTGAACTCGGTCCTGGTCTTCGCGGCCAGCAGGACGCGGCCGGTCGATGTCGCATGGGCCGGCAGCCGCGCGCCCAGGTGCAGGCCGTAAGCCAGCACCGCGTTGGAGCCGCTGCGCGCCACGATCACCACCGCCGCCTCGTCGAGCACCACGGCGGACACCGGCTCGCGCGCCAGCGCCGACAGCCGGTTCAACGTCGGCTGCAGCAGCCGCGGCAGGCGCGCCGACGCCAGGTAGCTGCCGGAAAAGCGCAGCACCTTGGGCGCCAGCCAGAAGTAGCCGCCGTCGGTCTCGAGGTAGCCGAGGTGGGCCAGCGTGAGGAGGTGGCGGCGGGCGGCGGCGCGGGTGATGCCGGCGCGCTGGGCGGCCAGCGTCGCGTTCAGGCGCTGGCGCTCGGTGTCGAAGCTCTCCAGCACCGCCATGCCCTTGGCCATGCCCTCGATGAAATCCGCCTTCGCGATGGTCATGCCGCGATCATGCCCGAAACCCCGCCGCTGCGCGATCATCGCGCAAGGATGGCGATGATCGCGCAAGGGCCGGCGCTGGGGGCTGGCGCCGGCGCGGCGCCGCGCCTAAGCTGGGCGGATTCCAGGAGACACCGCATGAGAACCCAGGTTGCCATCATCGGCGCCGGCCCGTCCGGGCTGCTGCTCGGCCAGCTGCTGCACAAGGCCGGCATCGACAACATCATCCTCGAGCGCCAGACCGGCGACTACGTGCTGGGGCGGATCCGCGCCGGCATCCTGGAGCAGGTGACGGTGGACCTGCTGCGCGAGGCCGGCGTCGGCGCCGGCGTCGACGGCCACGGCACGGTGCACCACAGCATCGAGCTGGTGTTCGACGGCGTGCGCCATCCGATCGACGTCCACGGACTGACCGGCGGCAAGGTCGTCACGGCCTATGGCCAGACCGAGCTCACGCACGACCTGATGGAAGCGCGCAAGGCCGCCGGCCTGACGACGATCTACCAGGCCGCCAACGTCCAGCCGCTCGACTTCGACGGCGGCAAGCCGCGCGTGCGCTACGAACAGGACGGCCGCACGCACGAGATCGAATGCGACTTCATCGCCGGCTGCGACGGTTTCCACGGCGTGAGCCGCGCCACCGTCAAGGACCGGGTCACGGAATACGAGAAGGTCTATCCGTTCGGCTGGCTCGGCGTGCTGGCCGACGTGCCGCCGGTCTCGCCCCATGCCATCGTCTACGGCAACAGCGACCGCGGCTTCTCGCTGTGCTCGATGCGCAGCCTCACGCGCAGCCGCTACTACGTGCAGTGCCCGCTCGACGACAAGGTGGAGGACTGGAGCGACCAGCGCTTCTGGGACGAGCTGCGCAGCCGGCTCGACCCCGAACTGGCGAGCCGGATCGTCACCGGTCCCAGCATCGAGAAGAGCATCGCGCCGCTGCGCAGCTTCGTCGCCGAGCCGATGCGCTTCGGCCGGCTGTTCCTGGCCGGCGACGCGGCGCACATCGTGCCGCCCACCGGCGCCAAGGGCCTGAACCTGGCCGCCACCGACGTGAAGTACCTGGCCAACGCGTTCATCGAGTACTTCAACGACAAGACGCCGGCCGGCATCGACAGCTATTCGCAGGTCTGCCTCCAGCGGGTCTGGAAGGCCGAGCGTTTCAGCTGGTGGCTGACCAGCCTGATGCACCGCTTCCCCGACACCGGCGGCTTCGGCCAGAAGGTGCAGGAGGCGGAGCTGGATTACCTGGTGCAATCGCGCGCCGCGTCGACGGCGCTGGCGGAGAACTACGTGGGGTTGCCGCTCTGACGTCATTCCCGCAGGGACGACGGACTTATTCCCCCGTCCACACCGGCGGGCGCCTGGCCGTGAAAGCCTGCACCCCTTCGCGGAAGTCCTTGCTGCCGTAGGCGCGCCGGATCAGGTCTTCGCCGTCGGGCAGCTGGTGCTGCTCCAGCCGCCGCAAGCCTTCCTTGGCGACCGCCTGCGTCACCGGCGCCAGCGCGGCGAGCTTCTGCGCCAG
Organism: Ramlibacter sp. 2FC; assembly: GCA_943372495.1. Taxonomy (GTDB): domain Bacteria; phylum Pseudomonadota; class Gammaproteobacteria; order Burkholderiales; family Burkholderiaceae_C; genus Ramlibacter. The sequence continues at coordinate 129,328 of CALRYV010000001.1, forward strand.
CGCGACGCCCTGCCCTTGCAACTCGCCGGCGGCGACGAGCTGGTGGACGAAGCCGCAGGCCAGCGCCTCGTCGGCCGTGATCATTTCCGCCAGCAGCAGCATGCGCTTGACCCGCTGCGCGCCGAACGCCGCCACCAGCCGCGCCAGGTTGGACACCGACAGGCAGTTGCCCAGCGTCCGGGCGATCGGCACGCCGAATTTCGCTTCCGGCGTCGCCAGCCGGAAGTCGCAGGCCGTGGCGATGGCGACGCCGCCGCCCACCGCCCAGCCTTCGACCAGCGCGATGGTCGGCATCGGCAGCGCCTCCAGCAGGCCGATGCAGGCGTCGATCCGCTGCTCGTAGGCCACGCCGTCGGCGCCGTCCCTGAACTCGAGGAACTGCGCGATGTCGGTGCCGGCCACGAAGGCCTTGCCGCCGGCGCCGCGAAACAGCATGGCCCGCACGGACGTGTCCTGGCGCAGCTGCTCGCAGATCACGCCCAGCTGGCCGTACATGGCCCAGGTCATGGCGTTGCGCTCCTGCGGCCGGTCGAAGGTGACGGTCGCCAGCGCCCCGTCGATCACCAGGTGAACAATGCCTTCGCTCATTCCGCGAACGCTCCGCTGGCGGTCAGCTCGGCGATCTCGGCGGCGCCGATGCCCAGCTCCGCCAGCACTTCCTGGTTGTGCTCGCCCAGCAGCGGCGGATGGCGGCGCACCTGCTGCGGCGTGCCCGAGAACTTCACCGGAAAGCCGATGTTGGGCACCTTGCCCTCCACCGGATGGTCGATCTCCATGCGCATCTCGCGCGCCTTGGCATGGTCGCTGCCGAAGGCTTCGGGATAGGTCAGGATCGGCCCGGCCGGGATGCCCGCCTCCAGCAGCGTCGACACCCAGTAGTCCTTGGGGTGTTGCCGGAAACTGCGCTCCAGTTCGTCCTGCAGCGCCGGCCGGTTGGCCAGCCGCAGCGAGATGGTGGAAAAGCGCGGGTCGGCCAGCAGCTCGGGGCGCTCCAGCAGCGTGCACAGCTTGACCCACAGCTTCTGGTTGTTGGCGCCCATCACGAAGTGGCCGTCCGAGCAGACCATCGCCTGGTAGGGCGCGGTCATCTTGTTGGACGTGCCCAGCGGCTGCGGCTCGACGCCGGTGCCCCAGTAGTCGCAGATGTCCCAGATCGAAAAGGCCATCGCCGAATCGAACAGCGCGGCGTCGACGTGCTGGCCCTGGCCGGTGTTCCTGGCGCCGATGTAGGCCGACAGCGTGCCGTAGACCGCGAACAGCGCGCAGCCGATGTCGGCCACCGGCACGCCGGCCTTCACCGGCGGGCCGCCCGGGTAGCCGGTGACGCTCATCACGCCCGACATCGCCTGCGCCATCAGGTCGAAGCCCGGCCGGTCGGCCCAGGGCCCGGTCTGGCCGAAGCCCGAGATGCTGGTGTAGACCAGCCTCGGATTGATCTCCTTGAGCACCTCGTAGCCCAGGCCGAGGCGCTTCATCGCGCCGGGCCGGTAGTTCTCGATCAGGATGTCGGCGTCCTGCACCAGCCGCAGCAGCACGGCCCGGCCGGCATCGGACTTCAGGTTGAGCGTGACGCTGCGCTTGTTGCGGTTCATGTTCAGGAAGCCGAGGCTGTCGTCCCCCTTCATCTTGAACCCCATCGAGCCGCGGGTCTGGTCGCCGCCCTTGGGCGGCTCGATCTTGATCACGTCGGCGCCCAGGTCCGCCAGCAGCATGCAGGCGAACGGCCCCGCCATCACCTGGCAGATGTCCAGCACCTTCACGCCGGCGAGCGGCAACGGCCGTCCCGCGCGGGCGCCGGCGGCGCCCGTGTTGTCTGTCTTCAAAGTGAATTTCCTCGGTGCGTGCTTACGCGTCCATCTTGACGTTGGCGTCCTTGACCACCTTGGCCCACTTGGTCGACTCGTCGCGGATGAACTGGGCGAACTTCTCGGCCGAGCCGCCGCCGTCCTCGGCGCCGTACTGCTCGAACTTCTCCATCACGTCCGGCATCGCCAGCACCTTGTTGACGTCTTCGTTCATCCGCTTGGCCAGGCCGGCGTTCATGCCGCGCGGGCCGGCCAGGCCGTACCAAGTGGTGGCTTCGTAGCCCGGGAAGCCGGACTCCGCCATCGTCGGCACGTTGGGGTGGCCCTTGGCGCGCTTCTGCCGGGTCTGGGCGATGGCGATCGCCTTGCCCGACTTCACGTGCGGCGTGGCTGCCGTCATGGTGTCGAAGCTGTACTGGATCTGGCCGCCGATCAGGTCGGTGAGCATCGGGCCGGAGCCCTTGTACGGGATGTGCAGCGCCTGCACCTTGGCCTGCAGCTTGAACATCTCCAGCGCCAGGTGCTGGGCCGAGCCGGTGCCGGCCGAGCCGAAGCTGACCTTGCCCGGATTGGCCCGGCATTCCTCCACCAGCTGCTGCACCGTGCGCGATTTCTGCTGCTCGTTGCCGATCAGCAGGTTGGGCGTCACGCCGACCAGCACCAGCGGGGTGAAGTCCTTGTTGGCGTCGTAGTTCATCTTCGGGAACAGCGCCGGGGCGATGGCGTGGCTGTTGATGTGGGCCATCAGCAGCGTGGTGCCGTCAGCGGGCGCATGGGCCACGTAGTCGGCCGCGATCACGCCGGTGGCGCCGGCGCGGTTCTCCACGATGATGGTCGTCTTCCACATGTCGCCGAGCTTCTGGCCGATCACCCGGGCCAGGATGTCGGTGCCGCCGCCGGGGGCGAACCCGACGACGATGCGCACCGGCCCGGCCGGTAGCGTCTGGGCCCGAAGCATGGGGGCGGCCAGCATGGCGGCGGCGCCGGCGGCGAAAGTCCTGCGTTGAATCATGTTGTGTCTCCTGAATGGGTCGTCCTGAGGCCAAGCGACCCGCAAGAGTGTCCGATTGCCCGGCCCGAGGCAATCGTTGATTTCCTTAGGCAGGATTCGCGGATTGCGATTCCAGCAGCACCTGGACCACGCTCTGCGCGGCCGACGGCAGCGCGCCGGCCGGCGGATGGCACAGCACGAACCGGCGGGTGGCCCAGGCGCCCTCGATCGGCAGCCGGGCAAAGGCCGGGCCGCCGGCGATCGACTCGGCCACCGCCGCCGGCATGACGCCGATGCCGATGCCGTGCGCGATCATCGCCGCCATGCTGTCGAAGCTGCCGACCCGGATCGGCATGCGCAGCACCCGGTTGGCGTCGGCGGCCTGGCGCTCCAGGTTGATCAGGATGGCCGAGCCCTCGTCCAGCGAAATCACGTCCCACTCCAGGATGTCGGCCAGGCCGACGCGCCGGCGCTGCGCCAGCGGATGGGCGCCGGGCGTCACCACCACCAGCCGGTCTTCGCGGTAGTGCGAGGTCGGCATGTCGATCGGCCCCAGGCTGCTCTCATAGATGCCCAGGTCGGCCAGCCCGCGGCCCATCGCCTGCAGCACGCCGTGGCTGTTCATCTCCTGCAGGTCGATCCGCACGCCGGGGCAGGCCCGGGCGCAGCGCAGGATGTCGGTCGGCAGGAACTGCAGCACCACCGACTTGCAGGCGGCGATCCGGACCACGCCTTTCTCGCCGTGCAGGAACGAGGCGGCGTCGTCCTGCATCCGCGCCGTGGTGTGGATCATGGTGCGGGCGTGGGCCAGCAGCGCGCGGCCGGCGTCCGTCAGCGCCATGCCGTGCGGCAGGCGCTTGAACAGCGGCAGCTGGAACTGCGCCTCGAACTCCTGGATCCGGCGCGAGGCCGCGGCCGGCGCCAGGTGCATCCGCTCCGCGGCCCGGGTCACGCCGCCGAATTCGGCCGTGGCGATGAACAGCCGCAGCGTCGTGAGGTCGAAGTGGATCCGGGCCGGCGCCGCCGGCGCGGTGGCGGCGACCGGAACCGAATCAGCCTGCAGCCGCGCCCAGTCGGTGCTTCGGGTCATGCCTGCGCGTCGCGGCCGTCCTCAGTCGGCGAAGGTGCCGCCGGCCTTGATGACCGGGCCCCACTTGTCGATCTCCGACTTGAGCCAGGTCTGCAGGCCTTCCGGGCTGAGCTTGCTGTCCGGCGCGATCTCGGCGCCCAGGTCGGCCATGCGCTTCATCACGTCCGGATCCTTCAGGGCCGTGCGCACCGCCGCGTTCATCTTCTCGATGATCGGCTTGGGCGTGCCCTTGGGCGCGTAGATGCCGTGCCAGACCAGGACCTCGAAGTCCTTCAGGCCCTGCTCCGCCAGCGTCGGCGCCTCCGGCAGCGCCTTGATCCGGTTCTTCGTCGTCACGCCGTAGAACTTGACCGAGCCGGCCTTGATCTGCGGAATGGTCTGGGTGGTCTGGTCGCACAGGATGTCGACCTGGCCGCCGAGCAGCGCATTCATCGCGGGCGCCGTGCCCTGGAACGGCACCGCCGTCAGCTTCACGCCCAGGGCCCGCTCGAGCATCATCCCGCACAGCTGCGACACGGCGCCCAGGCCGGCGTTGGCCAGGTTGATCTTGCTCTCGTTGGCCTTGACGTAGGCGACGAACTCCTTCATGTCCCTGGCCGGGAAGTCCTTGCGGGCCAGCAGCGTCATGGGCACGTCCACCGCCTGGCTGACGTATTCGAAATCGGTCAGGGGATTGAACGCCAGCTTGCGGTACAGCGCCGGCGCGGTCGCCATGCCGTTGTGGTGGATGAAGAAGGTGTAGCCGTCCGGCTGGGCCCGGACCACGTAGTTGGCGGCCACGGTGCCGCCGGCGCCCAGCTTGTTCTCGACCAGCACGGTCTGGCCCAGGGTCTTGGACATCGAGGCCGCGAGGGTGCGGGCCACGACGTCGGTCGGTCCCCCCGCCGCGAACGGCACGACCAGGGACACCGGTTTGGTGGGCCAGGCCGACTGGGCCAAGGCGCCGGTCGCGCAGAGGGTGGCAAGACCGGCCAGCAGCAGGTTGCGGCGAAAATTCATGGGACAGCTCCAACGTTTGGTATGTCACGAGCGTAGCCCCTGCCGGCCGCGGCCGGAATCGGTATGTTCCCCACTCGCGCCGGCCTCCGTTCCCGCCGGGCGGGACACATCTCAGAGCCGGAATTCCATGCGCGCCGCCATCGTCCGCTGGCCCTCGAAGTCGCGCACCCACAGCTCGACGGCGTCGTTGCCGTCGGATTTGCCGCAGATGTCGAACGGATGCAGGTCGAACACCGGCTTGAGCGCGCGGAAAACGAATGATTTCGGCTCACGTCCGGCGAACTGCCGGCCGCCGAGCCCGGCCAGCAGCGTGGCCAGCAGCGGCCCGTGCACGATCAGGCCGGGATAACCCTCGACTTCGGTCACGTAGCGGCGGTCGTAGTGGATCCGGTGGCCGTTGAAGGTCAGCGCCGAATAGCGGAACAGCAGCACGTCGTCCGGCACGATCGGCTCGCTCCACTGCGCATCCGGCGCGGGTTCGCCGGCTGCGGCCGGGGCGCCGGGCGCGGGGTTGGGCCGGTAGACGATGTCGTGGAACTCGCGCAGCGCCAGCCCGCGCGCCGAGCTCACTTCATGCCGCACCCGCACGAAGCACAGCTCGCCGCTGCGGCCGGACTTGACGCTGACATCGTCGATGGTCGAGACCCGGGTGATGGCGTCGCCCAGGCGCAGCGGCTCGAAGAATTCCAGCTGGCCGCCGGCCCACATCCGACGCGGCAACGGCACCGGCGGCAGGAAGCCGCCGCGCTTCGGATGGCCGTCCGGCCCCAGCTCGCTCTGCCGCGCCGAGGGCAGGAAATACAGCCAGTGCCACAGGGCCGGGAGGGCCGGCGGCGCGTCGTCGGGCGGCAGGTCGAGCGTGGCGCGCAACATGCGGATCGGCGCAGCAGTCACCACGTCGTGCAGGGTTTCGGTGCGGCCGGTCCAGGCCTTGAGTTCTTCGGTGTTCACGTTCGCGTCCTCCGGTGGCAATTGCGTCTCTGCTAGTCTTGCACAAACCATCCAGAGCCCACCCATGCCGAGCCCCCTTCGCGTCCTCCAAGGTGTCCGTATCCTCAGCCTGGCGCTGAACCTGCCCGGGCCGGCGGCGCTGATGCGTTGCCGCAAGATGGGCGCCACCTGCGTCAAGCTCGAGCCGCCCGCCAGCGACCTGATGCGGCTCTACAACCCGGGCGCCTACCAGCAGATGCACGAGGGCGTGCAGGTGATCGAGGCCGACCTCAAGACCGAAGCCGGGCAGAAGATCCTGCACCGCGAGCTGGCCAGGACCGACGTGCTGCTGACGTCGTTCCGGCCGTCCGCGCTGGAAAAGCTCGGCCTGGGCTGGAAGCAGCTGCACAGCGCCCATCCCAACCTGTCGCAGGTGGCCATCGTCGGCGCGGGCGGGGCCCGGGCCGAAGAGCCGGGCCACGACCTCACGTACCTGGCCGACAACGGCCTGGTGCCGGGGCTGGAGCTGCCGGCCACGCTCTACGCCGACATGGGCGGCTCGCTGATGGCCAGCGAAGCCGTGCTGCAGGCCGCGCTGGTGCGCAACGAGCGCTACGGGGGCAGCGGCGAGAACCATCCGCAGGGCGTCTTCATCGAAGTCGCGCTGGCCGACGCGGCCGGCTACCTGGCGCTGCCGCGGCAATGGGGCCTGACCCAGCCGTCCGGCGCGGTCGGCGGCGCCCATGCCGGCTACAACGTCTATCGCTGCAAGGACGGCCGGGTTGCGGTGGCGGCGCTGGAGCCGCATTTCGCCGCGTCGCTGTGCCGGGCGGCCGGGGTCGACGCGGTGGACGGTGGGACGATGGTGCAGCCGGCCACCCACGCGGCCATCGCCGCCTTCTTCGCGGGCCGCACCCGGGCCGAACTCGACCAGCTGGCCGTCGACCAGGACATTCCGCTGCATTCGATGGCATGACACAAGCCCGGCGACGGAGCCCCGGCGCCGGGCAATCCGCTTAAACTGCCCTGTTTAGCCTGCCGCCAGCCTGTGCACACGAATTCCGGAGTCAATGTCCTGCTCGTCGACGACGAGCCCGCCAACCTGCTGGCGCTCGAAGTGGTCCTGGAGCCGCTCGGCGCGACGCTGGTGCGGGCCAGTTCCGGCACCGAGGCGCTGCGCAAGCTGCAGGACACCGACTTCGCCGCCATCCTGCTGGACGTCCGGATGCCTGGCATGGACGGCTTCGAAGCCGCCAAGCTGATCCGCTCGCGCCCCCGTTCCCGCGCGACCCCCATCATCTTCGTGACCGCCGACGGCTCGGAGCTGTCGGTCGAGGAAGCCTATGCCATGGGCGCGGTGGACTTCCTGACCAAGCCGTTGATGCCGGCCATCATCAAGGCCAAGGTGGCTTTCTTCATCGAACTGCAGCGCGGCAAGGACGAACTGCGGGCCGCCGAGCGGCGCGCCTCCCAGGAACGGGCCTTCCTGGCCGCAGTGCTGGAAGCGATCGAGGACGGCGTGGTGGCCTGCGGGGCGGACGGCAGGCTGACCCTGTTCAACCGCGCGACCCGCGAATTCCACGGCCTGCCGCAGGAGGGCCTGCCGCCCGAGGAGTGGGCGGCCCACTACAACCTGTACCGGGAAGACGGCAAGACGCCGCTGCCGACCGCGGAAATCCCGCTGGCGCGCGCCCTGGCCGGCGAGCACATCAGCGACTCGCACATGGTGATCGCGCCGCGCCACGGCATCGCCCGCACCGTGGCGGCCAGCGGCCGGCCGCTCTACGACGAGGACGGCCAGAAGCTGGGCGCCGTGGTCTCGATGCACGACGTCACCGCGGTGCACGAAGCCGAGCTGGCGCGCGAGGCCGCCGTGCGCGAACAGGGCCGGCGCGAGGAAGCCGAGGCCGCGGCCGAAGTGATCAATGCCAGCAAGGAGCGGGTGCGGCTGGCCACCGAGGCCGGCGGGCTGGGCGTCTGGCTGTGGGAAACGGCGACCGACAAGGTGGTCTGGGAACACGACTGGCTGTACGACCTGTTCGGCATGCCGCGCGATTCGGAACCGATCAACTGTGCGCGCTTCCTGGCCGAGTTCGTGCATCCCGAGGACGCGGAGCGGTTCCGCACGGCGTCGACCGCCACCATCGAGCGCGGCGAGCCCTTCCACTTCGTCGGCCGGATCTTCCGCCACCCGGACAACGAGGTGCGCTGGCTCGAATTCCGCGGCCGCCGCCAGACCCCGGTCGAGGGCGTGCCGCAGCGCATCCTGGGCACGGCGGCCGACATCACCGAGCAGCACCGGTTCCAGGAGCGGCTGCGCGTGAGCGAGGAGCGCTACCGCGCCCTGTTCGACGCGATCGACGAGGGCTTCTGCCTGATCGACATGATCTTCGACGCCGGCGGCAAGCCGGTCGACTACCGTTTCGTGGAAATCAATCCCGCCTTTGCCAAGCAGACCGGCCTGGCCAACCCGGTGGGCAAGCGGATGCTGGAGCTGGCGCCCGACCACGAGACCCGCTGGTTCGACATCTACGGCCAGGTGGCGCGGAGCGGCCAGCCGGTGCGCTTCATCGACGAAGCCAGGGCCCTGGGCCGCTGGTTCGACGTCTATGCCGCCCGCCTCGGCGGCCCCGAGAGCCGGACCGTGGCCGTCCTGTTCAACGACATCACCAGCCGCAAGAAGGCCGACGACGACCTGCGCCGGCTGGCCGACGAGCTGGCCGAATCGGACCGGCGCAAGACCGAGTTCCTGGCCACGCTGGCGCACGAACTGCGCAACCCGCTGGCGCCGCTGTCGAGCGGCCTGCAGGTGATGCGGCTGTCGGCGTCCGATCCGCAGGCGGTGGAGCGCACGCGCAGCATGATGGAGCGCCAAGTCAGCCACATGGTGCACCTGGTGGACGACCTGCTGGACATCGCCCGCATCAGCACCGGCAAGGTCGACCTGAAGAAGGAACGGGTCGACCTGCAGACCGTCATCGCCAGCGCGGTGGAAACCAGCATGCCGCTGATCGAGGCCGGCCGGCACGAGCTGCTGGTCCACATCCCGGACGAGACCTTGCTGCTGGAAGTGGACCTGACCCGGGTGGCGCAGGTGGTCAGCAACCTCCTGAACAACGCCGCCAAGTACACGCCGGCGCGCGGCCGCATCGGCCTGACGGCGCACCGCGAGGACGGCTTCGTGGTGATCGCCGTCACCGACACCGGCATCGGCATTCCGCCGGCGGCGATGCCGACGGTGTTCGAGATGTTCACCCAGGTCGGCCGCAACATGGAGCGGGCCCAGGGCGGCCTGGGCATCGGCCTGTCGCTGGTGCGGCGCCTGATCGAGCTGCACGGCGGCACCGTCAGCGCGGACAGCGAAGGGGTCGGGCGCGGCAGCACCTTCACCGTGCGGTTGCCGCTGATCGAGGCGCAGGTCGCGCCGGCGCCGGCGCCCCCGCCTTCCCCCGCCACTCCCGCCGCTGCAGCCGTCGCAGCCCCGCAAGACAGCGCGACCGGCCTGCGGGTGCTGGTGGTGGACGACAACATCGACGCCGCCGACACGCTGGCGGCGCTGCTCGAGATGAGCGGCCACGTCACCCGGGTGGCCAACGACGGCCACCAGGCGATCGAGATGGCGCAGGACTTCCAGCCGCAGGTGGTGTTCCTGGACATCGGCCTGCCCGGCATGAACGGCTACGAGGTGGCGCGCAAGCTGCGCGAGACGCCGGGGGTCGAGCGCGCCTTCCTGGTCGCCCTTACCGGCTGGGGCACGCGCGAGGACCGCGAGCGCTCCTCGGAGGCCGGGTTCGACCACCACCTGACCAAGCCGGCCGACATGAACGCGGTGGAGACGCTGCTGGCGGGCCTGGCGGGCGTGCACTGAAATCCGTCATTCCCGCGCAGGCGGGAATCCAGACCGATGGACGGCCCGGCGTGTCAGCTGCGCACCCGCTCCCAGAACAGCCGCGTCGCATGCAGGCCGGCGGGCGTCCAGTGCTGGGCCGGCGACATCGCCTGCACCAGCAACGCCATCTGCTGGTCGTCGTCGAGCGTGGGCAGCTGCTCGCACAGCGCCTGCAAATCCGGATCGAGCAGGTCCGTGTCCTCGCCGGCGCCCGCCAGCGGCGCCGCCAGTCCGCGCGCGGCGGCCAGCCTGGCCTGGGCGCGGAAGGTCGGCCGGCGCATCCGGCCGGCCGGCGCCTCGTGCTCGGTGAAGGCCTGGCCGTCGGCGCTGGCCGCGCCGCGGATCCAGTCGTGGATCACCTGCAGTTCGTAGCTGCTGAAGACGCCGAACATCTCGGCCCGCTCGCCTTGCAGCAGGCCCCAGAACCGGCTTTGCTCCACCGGCGCCCCGAGCTTGATCCAGCCGGCCTGCTGCAGCGCCGCCAGGAAGTCCGGGATCTGGGCCGGTTGCGACAGCCAGTCGTTGACCTTGCGGCCGGCGACCTGGCAGTAGTCCGAATGCGCGCCCCGGCCCGAGCCGCTCTTGTGGGCCAGGATGCGCACCACCTCGGCCTCGATGTCGAAGCCCTCGATGACGGCGGTCGTGCCCAGGCCGGCATCGGCCAGCCGCGCGCCGGCGCGCACGCGCTGCCAGTACTGCGCGGCGTCGCCGATCCGCGGCAGCGTCTCGAGCACCGCCTTGCAGGCGCGCATGGCGTGGCCGCTGTCGGCGTTGTCGACCGTCACGTGCAAGGTGAAGTAGTACGGGTCCAGCCCCAGCTCGTTCAGTTCGTACGCGCTGACCAGCAGGTGCAGCGGCAATTGCTCGTAGCCCAGGTTGAACCCGATCAACTCGGGCAGGAACGCTTGCGCGTTGCAGGCCAGCGCCAGCTGCACCAGCCCCTGCACGTGCAGTTCCTCGGCCAGGTCGTCCAGCGGATCGAGGCCGTAGCGCGCGAGCAGCTTGCGATAGAGCACGACGTGGTTCTTGTCGGCCGCGCCTTCGCCCAGTTCCTCGACATAGGTGCGCACCAGGTCGTCGAAGCGGCCGTTGCGCCAGTGCGCCAGCAATCCGTACAGCCAGGCGCCGTCGACCAGCTTGGTCGGCGCGACCGAGCGCAGGAAATGCAGCGCATGGGCCCGGTTGCCGAAGTAGCGACGCGGCGCGCCGGCGGCCCGCTGTTCCAGGTAGGCGCTGTACCTGGCCTGGACGGCGTGGGCATTGGCCTGCATCCAGGCGGTGAGGTCCTGGGGCGATTCCGGCAGCGCCGAGTCCGGTGCCGGCGCGGTGGCGGCGAGCTGCTCGCGCAGGAATCGCGCCGCTTGCGTGCGGGTTGCGTCATCGACCTGGCCGGCGGCGAGCCGGGCATACAGGTCGCGGATGCGTCCTGCGCTGCCGCTGGACGCGAGGTTGCGGCTGTCCCTGGGGCTGGGCGCGGGGGTCGCGCCGCGCGGGGCGGCCCATTCGTGTTCGGCGATGTACATCGTGCGCGGTGTCTTTCTGCGTGACACCCACTGTGGCGTGCAAAAGCGCACGCAGCCAGGGACCGCGGCCCCCTTTGCGCGTGGGAGCCCTCCTACGGCCGTGTCAGCCCAGGCAGCCGAGCTGGCGCAGGCGCTCCAGGTCGTGCCGCCGCACCCGCTCGCCGATGTCGGTGCGGTAGCGCAGGTTGGGCACCACCACCTGTTTCGCCACGCGGTACGCCGCGTCGCACGCCTCCTGCACCGTCGCGCCGGCGCCGCTCGCCACCCCGACATAGCCGGTGCAACCGCTGGTGACGAGCTGGCCGCGCACCTGCGCGACCTCGGCCCAGGACAGCGCGGCACCATCGCCCCCGCCCGCCCCCGGGCGCAGGCAGATCGGCTCGCCCTTGGACAATTCCTCGTAGCCATGGCGGTAGGGAAAGGGCGGCACGGTGAGCACCACGCCGCACGCAAAGCCGTCGCGGGTGGCGATCTGCAGGCCGTCGCGGCGCAGCATGCGCGCGAAGATGTCTTCCCACGGCTCCAGGTGCAGGGCCTCGCAGATGGCAAAGCCCGGATAGCCGAAGCGGCTGGTGAACTCCAGCGGCCACAGGCCGGCGTCGTTGGCAATCAGGTTGACGTTGATGTAGCCGCAATAGCCACCGTCGGCGAGCAGGGGCGCCAGCGGCGCCAGCACGGTGTCGAACAGCCGGCGCGACGCGCGGTAGCTGACGATGGTGCCCATCTCGCCGGTCAGCTCGCCGAGATCGCCGGCGAAGAAGCGCTTGTGTTCGAAGTCGATGCAGGCCGGCAGCAGGAAATCCGCGCCGTTGAAGTACCCGCCGACGCCCACTTCCACCCCCTGCAGGTGCTCCATCAGCACGAAGTCGGGGGCGCCGGGTCCTTGGGCGTCGTGGTGGCGGTACACCTCCAGCAGCGCCAGCATGTCGGCGCTGTCGTCGAGCTCGCCGACGTAGTTGCGGGTGCGCGGGCTGTCGGCGCCGTTGAACTTCAACACGTAGCGCCCGCCGCGCGCGCGCAGGAAATCGATGGCCGCGCCGTAGTCGCGAAAGCCGTGGCTGGCCGCGGTGCGCAGGCCGATGGCGCGCAGGGCCTGCTGGCCGAACTCGCGGTCGGCTTCGAGCCGGTCGCCGAGCGCACTGCCGCCGATCACCTGGAAGCCCTCGCGCCGCAGCGTGTCCTGCTCGTCGCCCTGCTGCGCCGATTCGAACAGCGCGACGCCCTGGCCGCCGGCTTCGCGCAGCCACCCGAGTTCGGCGCGCCAGTCGGCCGTGAAGTCCAGCATGCCGGCGTAGACGTCGCGGCTCGCCTGGTCGGCGACGAACACCTTGACTTCGTGGCCGCGTCGCGCCAGGCCGTGGTACATGGCGCCGAGATCGTTGCTCTCGCCGACGCCCAGGAATCTCACCGGGTCGGCCTTTGCACGACCAGCGCCACGGCGGCGATGCGCTCGGCCTGCTGGTAGGCGGGCGCGTCCAGCTCCTCGCCGAACACGTCGGGGTCCAGCTCCCAATAGCGCCACCTGCAGCCGCTGGCCGCGAGCACCGGCTCCAGCGCCTCGAACAGCGGGTCGCGGCCCTCGAGCATCGCCGCGCCGGTGTAGAGCACCAGCCGCCCGCCCGGGGCCAGCCGCGGCAGGCCCTCGGCGACGATCCGCTCGGACAGGCCGCCGCCCAGCGGCCCGCCACCGTGGCGGTAGGTGCGCTCCGAGGCGTCCACCAGATACGGCGGGTTGGCGACGATCAGGTCGAACTCGCCCGGCAGCTGCGCGTACAGGTCCGACTGCAGCACCGTCACCCGGCCCAGGTCGGCCAGGGCCGCGTTGGCGCTGGCATGCACCAGCGCCTGTGGGTTGATGTCGGCCAGCACCAGCGCCGGCCGCGCCGCTGCGCTGGCCAGCGCCGCCACCATGCCGCCGGGGCCGGCGCCGCAACCGACGTCGAGGATCCGGGCGGCGCCGGGCAGCGGCTCGCGCTGCAGCTCCGATTCGATCAGGCCGGCGAAGCGGTAGGTGTCGGGCCCGAAGAACACCGCGTCGGCGTCGGAGGTCGGATAAGCCGAGTGCGCATACAGCTGCGGGCCGAGCGACGAGAAGCGCACGCGGCTGCGCAGCCAGCCGCCCTCGCGCTGCAGCAGGCCGCCGGCGTCGAGCCAGCCGGTCACCTCCGGCGGCAGCAGGCCCGGCTCGAACGGCCGGCTCCAGCCGAACACGTCGCGCAGGCTGCGCGCCTGAGTGACGCCGGGGCGGCCATTGACGCGGGCGTGGGTGGCGGGCGTGACGGTGACGAAGCGGTAGCCGGCGCCGTGCAGCCAGCGGCCGAGCCGCACCAGGGAGTCTTCGAGCGTGGTGGCAGTCATGGCTCCCGATGGTGGTCGCAACCGCGGCGCCGGCTTGTAGGCGCCTGCCTCATCCTTCGCGATCCACTATGCTCGCGCCGATGAATCCGATGCGCCGCAGCACCCTGGAGCGCATGCCCAAGTGGCTGATCTGCGTCCCGCTGGCCGCGCAATGGCTGTGGCTGGCGCTGCGCTACGGCAGCCTCACCCTGCCCTCGACCGCCAATCCCGCCATCACCGCCGGCGGGCTGGTCGGCGAAACCAAGCTCGAATACTTCGACAGCATGGGCGCGCTGGCGCTGTCCTGCACCGCGCGCCACTGCGCGCTGCCCCCGGCGGCGCGCGCCAAGCCCGGCGCCATGCGCGACGTGCTGGCGCGCGAAGGCATCGGCTTTCCCCTGATCGCCAAACCCGACCTGGGCATGTGCGGCTTCGGCGTGCGGCTGGTCGGCGACGCGGAACAGCTGGACACCTATGTCGCCGGCTTCCCGGCCGACCAGACCATCGTGCTGCAGGAATACCTGGCCGAGGAAGGCGAGGCCGGCATCTTCTATGCGCGCGATCCGGAGGCCGCGCAGGGCCGCATCATCGGCCTGGCGCTGCGCTACTTCCCGAGCGTGACGGGGGACGGCGTCGCCACCATCGATGCGCTGATCGGGCGCGACCCCAGGGCCGGGCGGGTCCGCCGCGCCGGCCATGGGCTGGCCGTGGACGGGGCGCGGGTGCCGGCCGCGGGCGAGCGGGTGCGGCTGGCCACCATCGGCTCGACCCGGGTCGGCGGCCTGTACCGCGATGGGTCGGCCTGCATCACCGATGCGCTCGCGACCCGGATCGACGGCATCGCGCGCGACATGGACCGGTTCCATTTCGGCCGCTTCGATGTCCGTTTCGGCGACCTCGAGGACCTGCGCGCGGGGCGGGTGCGGATCATGGAAGTCAACGGCGCGGGCTCCGAAGCGATCGAGGCCTGGGATCCGGAAATCGGCCTGGGGCGGGCCTTGCGCCTGATTTTCGCCAAGCAGCGCACCCTGTTCGCGATCGCCGCGGCCAACCGCCGGCGCGGCCACCACCCGATCGGGCTGTGGCAGCTGGCGCGGCTGCACTGGATGCAGCAGCGCCTGCTGGACGCCTATCCCCCATCCAACTGATGGGCAAAGGCATAATGGCCAACGTTCACCGATCGCCCGTTGCCGACGGCTCCATGAACTTGAAGGACGCGTGTGAACACTCAAGGCCTGACCGCCATCCTGAAGAACCAGGAATCCTCCATCCTGGGCAGCTGGGTCGACTCGCAGCTGGCCCTGAGCGGCCGGCGCAACCTCGACGCCAATGAAGTCCAGGAGCAGTCCCGCTCCTTCCTCTCCGGCCTGTCCACCGCCGTGCGCAACGGCTACGACGAGCAGCTGAGCGGCCCGCACTGGGACGACGTGCGCGCCCTGCTCTCCAACCTCTCGAAGAACCGCGCCATCGCCGGCTTCTCGTCGTCGGAGACCGCCACCTTCGTGTTCTCCCTCAAGCAGCCGCTGTTCGCCGCGCTGCGCACCGCCTACGAGGAAGACCCCAAGGCGCTGACCGAAGCGATGTGGGGCGTCTCCACCATGCTCGACAAGCTCGGGCTGGTGACGATCGAGGCCTACCAGCTCGGGCGCGAGCAGGTGATCGAGCGCCAGCAGCAGGAGCTGCTGGATCTGTCCACCCCGGTGATCAAGCTGTGGGAAGGCATCGTCGCCGTGCCGCTGATCGGCACCCTGGACAGCGAGCGCACCCAGGTGGTGATGGAAAGCCTGCTGGAAGCGATCGTCGAGAACGAGGCCGTGGTCGCCATCATCGACATCACCGGCGTGCCGACCGTCGACACCCTGGTGGCGCAGCACCTGCTGAAAACGGTGGCCGCGGCCCGCCTGATGGGCGCCGAATGCATCATCTCCGGCATCCGGCCGCAGATCGCGCAGACCATCGTGCACCTGGGCGTGGAGCTGGGCGACGTCACCACCAAATCCAACCTGGCCGACGCGCTGCGGGTCGCGCTCAAGAAGAGCAACCTCGCCATCGTCAAGCTGGCCCCCATCGCGCACTCGGGCACCTGATCTTGGAACAGATCCCGATCCTCCAGCTGGGGCCGTTCCTGCTGGTCACCATCCAGGTGGAACTGCACGACGAGCTGGCGATGACGCTGCAGGACGACCTGACCAACAAGCTGGCCAAGACCGGGGCCCGGGGCGTGCTGATCGACATCTCGGCGCTCGAGATCGTCGACTCGTTCATCGGCCGCGCGCTGGCCCAGATCGCCGGCATCTCGCGCGTGATGGATGCCACCACCGTGCTCACCGGCATGCGGCCGGCCGTGGCGATCACGCTGGTCGAACTGGGCGTGACGCTGGCCGGCATCCAGACGGCGCTGAACGTGGACAAGGGAATGCGGCTGCTGCGCGAGTCACTGGACGAGCCAGGGGACGCCTCATCGTCGCCCTGAAAACGGCCAGCGTGCCGATCCGGACGCTGGAGCAGCTCCACGCCGCCCGGCGGCTCGTGCTCGAATGGTCCACCCGGCTGGAGTTCAGCTCGCTGGAGCGGACCAAGCTGGTCACGGCCGCCAGCGAACTGGGGCGCAACACGCTGGTGCACGGCATGGGCGGCAGCATGACCATCACGGAACTGCAGGCGGGCCTGCGCACCGGCCTGCAACTGCTGTTCGAGGACAACGGCCCCGGCATCGCCGACATCGGCCAGGCCATGACCGACGGCTACAGCTCCGCCAGGAGCCTGGGCCTGGGCCTGGGCGGGGCGCGCCGCCTGGTCAACGAATTCGACATCGCGTCGGTGCCCGGCGAGGGCACCCGCATCACGGTACGGCAATGGAAACGACGGTAGAAGTCAGCGAAGCCAGCCAGGTCGCCGAAGTGCGGCGGGTCGCGGCGGAACTGGCACGGGCCGAGAAGATGACCGAGGCCGAGTGCGGCCGGCTGGCGCTGATCGCCACCGAGGCCTCGACCAACCTGGTGAAGTACGGCAAGGCCGGCGCCGTGACCCTGACGCGCTATGTCGAAGGCGCGCAGCACGGCGTGCAGCTGATCGCGGTCGACGCCGGCCCCGGCTTCGCCGATTTCGTCGCCGCCAGCCGCGACGGCCATTCCACCGCCGGCAGCCTGGGCATCGGCCTGGGCGTGATCATGCGGTCGGCCACCTTCTTCGACGTCTACAGCGCGCCCGGCGAAGGCACCGCGATGGTGGCGCGGGTCGCGCACGGCGCCCCGCGCAAGCCGCTGCCGGCCGCGGTGGCGCCGTTCGAAGCGGCGGCCCGCTCGATCCCGAAAAAGGGCCAGACCGAATGCGGCGATGCCTGGGGCGTGCGCGACTTCGGCACCCGCCAGCTGGTCTGCATCGTCGACGGCCTGGGCCACGGCCCGCTGGCGGCGCTGGCCTCGGCCCGCGCGATGACGGTGTTCGAGGCCGCCCGGCCGGACGCGACGCCGGCGGCCATCATGGCGCAGGCCCACGAGGCCCTCAAGGACACCCGGGGCGCGGTGATGGCCGTGCTGGCCCTGGACCGCGCCGCGTGCAGCGCCGACTACTGCGGCATCGGCAACATCGCCGCCGCCATCCACCTGGGCACCGACTCGAAGCACCTGCTGTCGGTCGAGGGGATCGTCGGCTACCGCATGCGGGCCACGCGCACCCAGACCGTCGCCTGGGACCCCACCTCGGTGGCAGTCCTCTACACCGACGGCCTCTCTGGCCGCTGGGGCCCCGCCAGGTACCCGGGGCTGCTGGCGCGGCACCCGAGCCTGATCGCGTCGGTGTTGTTTCGCGATCACGCCCGCGACACGGATGACGCTACCATCGTCGTGGCCAGGAGGAGCTGAATGCGCCATCGCCTCGTCACCGTCAAGATCGGACCCCACAGCCTGACGCTGGCGCGCGAGCGCGCGCGCCAGGTCGGCGAGCTGTTCGGCCTGGAGACGCTGCAGCGCACCCGGCTGGTGACGGCGGTCTCGGAGATCGCCCGCAACACAGCGCAATCCGCCGGCGAAGGCACCCTCACCTTCCTGTTCGACACCCAGTCGGTGCACTGCGCCGGCCAGGCGCTGGTCGCCGAGGTCACGGACAAGGGGCCGGCCGTCAACCTGCAGCTGGTGTCGCAGGGCCAGCAGCACGGCAAGCCGGCCGGCACCGTCAATGGCCTGGTCGGCGCGCGCCGGCTGGTCGACCACCTGGTGCTGCGCCCGCAGGAGGGCGGCGGCACCGTGGTGACGATGGAGATGGCGCTGCCGCGCGCGCACAAGCTGCTGTCGGTGCACGAGATCACCGCCCGGGTCGACGAGCTGATCACGCGCAAGCCGCGCAGCGCGATGGAGGAACTGGAGCAGCAGAACCGCGAAATGCTGGAGGCGCTGGAGGAAACGCGGCGCGAGCAGCTGGTGCTGCAGCAGGCGGACCTGCGCAAGAACGAATTCCTGGCGATCCTGGCGCACGAGCTGCGCAACCCGCTGGCGACGCTGAACATGACGCTGACCATCCTGCGGCGCAAGACCAACATCACCCACGACGAGCTGATCCAGCGCAGCGACGTGATGTCGCGGCAGATCGGCCACCTGGTGCGGCTGGTGAACGACCTCACCGACGTCACCCGGGTCGACAAGGGCAAGGTCGAACTGCAGGCGGCGCCGGTGGAGCTGAACTCGCTGGTGAAGGACGCGCTGGAGATGACGGCCGCCGCGATCCAGGCCCGCAGCCACGCCGTCGTCTTCGAGCCGACCCGGGACGACCTGTGGGTGCACGGCGACGCCTCGCGGCTGCTGCAGGTGGTGGGCAACGTGCTGCAGAACGCCGCCAAGTACACGCCCGAGGGCGGCCGCATCGAGGTGCAGCTGCGCACCATCGGCACCAGGGCGCTGATCGAGGTCAAGGACAACGGCGCCGGCATCGACGCCGAGATGCTGCCCCAGGTGTTCGGCATGTTCGTGCAGGCCCGCACCCGCTCCACCGACGAACAGGCCGGCCTGGGCGTCGGCCTCACGCTGGCCGACCGGCTGGTGCGCGACCACGGCGGCTCGATTTCCGTGGCCAGCGAAGGCCTGGGCCACGGCAGCCAGTTCACCATCACGCTGCCGCTGCTGCAGCTGGCGGCCAGCCAGCGCGCCAACGCCTGAGCCGCGGGCGCGGGCGCCGCGGCCTAGCCGCGGGTCCAGGTGATCGAGCCGAACTGCAGGTGGTGCATGAACTCGCGCAGGATCAGCAGGGTGGCCGCGAATTCACCGTCGCCGGGCAGGCCCTGGCGCGCCGCGCTGCTGCCCGTCACCATCGCGGCCAGCCGGTCGAACACGCGCTCCATGGCCTCGACCGGCAGCACCATCACGGACCCGTCCGCCACGCCCGCCAGCAGCGCGATCTCGCGCACTGCGGCATCGGCGCTCGCCAGCGCGCTGCCGGGCGCGACCTGCCGGTGCAGCGGCATGACCACGTCCTCCACGTCCTGGATGGCGTGCTCGATCTCCGCCCCGGTCGGCGGCTGGTGGCGAAAGTGGGCGGCGGCGGTGCGCGCGCTGCCCAGCGGCAGGCGCAGCACCAGCGGCTGTTCGGCGCCGGCAGCGAGGGTGACGACGGTTTCCTGCGCACCGATGTGGAGGGTGATCATGGCCGCATCATGCGTCAGCCACGCACGGCGTGGTGGGGTCGCCGCCGCCTCACTCCTGCGGCGTCTGCCGCTTGTCCCGGCCGTCGTTCCAGTTCTGCACCGACAACGCGAACAGGTCGTCCGCGACGCCGCGCCTGCGCTTGGCTTCCCGAACCTGGTCGTCGGTCGGCGGATCGCCCTTGCCGTTGAAGTACAGCATGAATGCCTCCGACACCATCCGTTCAGCCGCGGCCGCGGCGCGCGAGGCCGCTCTCCATTCGTTGAAAAAAAGCACGTAGGCGTCCCGGGTTGGGCCCGCGCCGGCGGCACGGGGCTGCCTCCATTAAACACCGGCCTGACCCTGCCCAACCATGGCCGAGGCTCACTCCTTGCGGAATCCGATGTTGGCCAGGGTGCGGCCCCACAGGTTGTACGACTCGCGCACCGCGGCCGCGAACTCCTCCGGACCGGCCCACTTCGGCTCGACGCCGCCGGCGCGGAAATCGTCGCGGACCTTGGGCATCTTCATCACTTCGCCGATCGCGTTGCTCAGCCTGGCGGTGGTCTGCGGTTCCATGCCGGCCGGGCCGACGAAGCCGATCCAGCTTTCGATGTCGATGTTCTCGATGCCCTGCTCCTTCATGGTCGGCAGGTCGGGGAACAGCGCGCTGCGCCGCGGCGCCACCGCACCGATCAGCCGCACGCCGCCGGACTTCATCAGCGTCACGGCGGCGGTGGACGAGGCGAACTGCATGTGGACCCGCCCGGCGATGAAGTCCTTGGCCACGTCGTTGGCGCCCTTGTACGGCACGTGGACGATGTCGATGCCGGCCTGCTTGCCGAACACCTGGCCGAAGATGTGGGCCGGCGTGCCGACGCCCTGCGACACGTAGTTCAGCTCGCCCGGCCTGGACTTGGCATAGGCAACCAGCTCCTTGACGTTGGTGGCCGGGATCGACTTGTGCAGCACCAGGATCAGCGGCCCGATCGAGGACTGCGCCACCGGCGTGAAGTCCTTGAAGGTGTCGTACTTCACCACCGACAGCGTGTGCGGCAGCTGCGACAGCGTGGACGCCGGCGTGTATAGCAGCGTGTGGCCGTCGGGGAACGACCGGGCCACTTCGGTGGCGGCCAGCATGGTGCCGGCGCCGGGCCGGTTCTCGATCAGCACCGGCACGCCCAGCACCACCGACAGCTGCTGGCCGATCTGGCGCGCCTGCAGGTCGGTGCCGCCGCCGGCCGGAAAGCCGACCACGATCCGCACCGGCTTGCCGGGCAGCGGAAACTCCGCCGCCGCGGCGCCGAGCGCCAGGGGCAGGAGGGTGGCGGCCACGAGGGCCTGCCAGCGTTGTCTCGAATTCATCTCGCTTGTCTCCTTGGAATGGGTGCTCAGGACCGGTGCGCCTTGAGGGATCGGGAAATGGAGGCCGCCGCCGCCGCGCCCTCGCCCGCCGCCGCGGCCAGCAGCCAGGCGGCGCCGGCGCGGATGTCGCCGGCGGCGAAGATGCCGGGCACCGAGCTGGCGAAGTGAGCGTCGGTGACGATCCGGCCCGCGGCATCGAGCCGGACGGCGCCGTCCAGGAAGCCGCTGGCCGGCGCCAGGCCGGCGTAGACGAAGACGCCCTGCGCCGGCAACTCGCTGCTGGCGCCGTCGCCGTGCTGCAGGCGCACGCCGGTGACGCCCGCGTCGCCCGCGATGGCCGTCACTTCCGCGTCGGCGATCAGCTGCACATTGGGCAGGCCGGCCACCGCATCGACCAGGGCCTGCTGCGCAGGCGGCTGCTGCTCGCGGAACACCAGCGTCACGCGGCTCGCATGGGTGGCGAGCACGGCCGCCTCGCCGAAGGCCGAATCGCCGCCGCCGACCACGCACACCGGCTGGCCGCGGAACATCGGCCCGTCGCAGGAGGCGCAGTGCGACACGCCGCGCCCTTCCAGCGCCTCGCCGGGGACGTCGAGCTTGCGGCGGGTGGAGCCGGCGGTGACCAGCACGGCGCGCGCGGCGATGTCGCCGGAGTCGCAATGCAGCACGTGGCGCTCGACCGCTTCGGGCCGGATGGCCGCAGTCTCGATCCGCTGCACCGTGTCCAGCATGAACTCCGCCCCCGCCGCCTCGGCCTGCTCCTGCAACAGCGGCCCCAGCTCGAAGCCGGCCACGCCCTGCGGAAAGCCGGGCATGTTGTGGATGGCCTCGACGTTCATCACCTGGCCGCCGGCGCCCAGGCGCTCGATCACCAGCACCGCCAGGCCATGCTGGGCGGCGACGATGGCGGCGGTGAGGCCGGCGACGCCGGCGCCGACGATGGCGAGGTCGACTTCCCGCATCAGCGCCACTCGTCCACCGACACGGTCGCCTTGTGGTGCGCGCCCATCATCTGCCAGTAGCCGTTGGCCTCTCCCCCGACCACCACCACGTTGATGTCCTTGACCTCGAACATCCGCACCGGCGTGTCGTCGGGGACGTTCAGGTACTTCGCCTTGGGCGATTCACCGAACGTGGCCTTGGTGTAGACGTAGTTCTGGACCAGCTGCAGGTCCCAGTAGCGGCCGGCCGGCATCTCGCCGGTCTCGTGCAGCCACTGGATCAGTTTTTCCTTGGTGTCGAAGCCGCCGCGCTCGACGAACTGGCGCGCCGTGATCGGGTCCAGCAGCAGCACCGGCGCGGTGATCGAGTCGGTGCCCAGCAGCATGTCCTTGACGTGCTCGCGCCAGTGGTCCTTGCGCAGGCCCAGGCAGAAGGTGGTGGAGCGGCAGCCATGGAACACCGTGACGGTGCTGGCCTCCTTGTCGAACCCCTTCTGCACGTGCAGCGGCTCCCAAGGGCTGCGCTCCTCGTTCTCGGCGAAGGTGATGCCGTTGTAGGTGTAGCTGTTGCCGATCGAGCCCATGAAGGTTTCGTTGGGCACCGAGCCGCCCTGCAGGTTCTGCGACAGCAGCCCGTAGGCGCGGCCGATGGTGGCGTTGGCATGGTTGTACGGGCCCATCGCGCCGATGCCGCAGTTCATGCCGATCTGCTGGCGGATCGGACCGTTGACCACCGTCATCACCGAAGCGGAACTGGAGGTGCTGGCGCGCGCCGAGATGCCGGTGGCGGCCAGCGCCAGCAGCACCGGCAGGTACTCGGGCTTGCAGCCGGCCATCACGGCGTTGACGGCGACTTTCTCCACCGTGTATTCCCACAGGCCGCGGTTCGGCGTCGGCTGCATGCGGCCGACCACTTCGTCGGGCTTGCGGCTGGTGCCGCGCAGCATGGCGGCGACCCGTTCCTCGGTCGGCAGCACGATCGGCAGGTGGTCGGTCCACAGGTTGCGCTCGAACAGCGCATGCAGTTCGTCCTCGGTCGCCGGCTCCTCGAAGCGCGGGGTCGTGCGGGCGTAGGGCTCGTCGCCCGGAACGCTGGCGGCCAGGCCCTGGGTCAGCGCGTCGACGATCTCCTTCATCACCGGCTGGCCGGTGTAGGGGTCGTTGCCTTCGACGTAGGCGCGCAGTTCGGCTTCGGACTTGCCCATCACCGGCTGCGGCACGAACACCAGCGGCGCCTGCGCCAGGCCGCCCATGCGCGTCACCGACTGCACGACTTTCACGAACTTGTCGGTGTGGATGGCCACCGTCGGCACGCCGTACTGGGTTTCCAGGGTGATGGCGTGGGTGGAGACGGCCGGGGCGCAGGTGCTGCAGTGGCCGACGCCGATGATGGCGACGGCGCCGGCGGCCTGGATCTCGGCCCACAGTTCCGGGTCGTCCTTGCCGTAGTAGCTGGCCATCTGGCGCAGCTCGGTCTTCACGCCGGGCATCTTCGCGGCGAACCACAGCTGCACCTGCTTGAGCAGTTCGACCGAATCGTCGAAGCGGCTGTCGATCAGGTAGACGGTCTTGCCGTCCAGGCTGGTGGGGCGCGGCGCCGGCTGCTTGCGGCTGACCTTGGGCGGATAGCCGACCGGGTTGTGCACGGTGAGCTGCTGGTTCTTGACGGTGGTGAGCATTGCTTTTCTCCTAGGTAACCGTTCGCCCTGAGCTTGTCGAAGGGCTTCGACAGGCTCAGCCCGAACGGAGGGGGTTAGTGGGCGGCGCGGCTGGGAGCGCCGGCGCGGGCGAGTTGCATGGCCTCGAATTCGTGCACCTTCTCCGGCCGCAGCGTGCGGTACGGCGGCGCCACGGAACGGTCTTCGTCGACCAGGGTGATGCGGTCGATCTCGACCAGGTCCTCTGGGGTGAAGCTGATCCCCAGCGCCTTCACGTTGTCGACCAGGTGCTGCGGCCGGTCGGCGCCGGCGATCACGGTGAAGGTGGCGGGACGCGACAGCAGCCAGGCCAGCGCCATCTGCGCCAGCGTCCAGCCGCGCTCCCGGGCGAACGCCTGCAGCTTCTCGGTCACGTCCCAGTTGCGGTCCGATTGCCAGGCGGCGGTGTTGGGGTTCTGGTCCTGGCGCGAGCCGGCGACGATCCGGCCGCGCTGGTGCACGCCCGACAGCATGCCGGCCGCCAGCGGGAAGTAGTGCGTCATGCCGATGCCGTACTTGACGCAGAAGGGCTCGAAGCGCTTCTCGATGTCCCGGTACAGCAGGCTGTAGTGGTCCTGCGCGGAGACGAACCTGGAGAGGCCGTATTTCTCGGCGGTGAAGTGCGCCTCGCACAGCTCCCAGGCGAACATGTTCGAAGCGCCGATGTAGCGCACCTTGCCGGCGCGCACCAGGTCGTCTAGCGCCCGCAGCGTTTCCTCGATCGGCGTGTCGTGGTCGGGCCAGTGCAGCTGGTACAGGTCGATGTAGTCGGTCTTCAGCCGGCGCAGGCTGTCCTCGCAGGCGCGGATGACGGCCATGCGCGAAGCGCCGATGTCGTTGGGACCGTCGCCGGTGCGGTTGCCGAACTTGGTGGCGATCAGTGCCTGGCGCCGCTTGCCGCCCTCCAGCGCACTGCCCAGCGCCTCCTCGGACTTGCCGATGCCGTAGCTGTTGGCGGTGTCGAAGTAGTTGATGCCCAGATCCAGCGCCTGGTCGACCACGGCCCTTGTGGTCGGCAGGTCGACATAGCCGCCGAACGGAAAGCAGCCGACGCCGATCGCCGACGCAATGAGTCCCGAGCGGCCGACATGGCGGTATCGCATGCCGGTGCCGGCCTTGGGCGTGAGGCCGATGGCCGTGACGCGCTGGTGGATGTCTTCAGCCATCAGCTGTCCATCCGGATGCCGGATTCCTTGATGACCGGTGCCCAGCGGGCCCGGTCGGCCAGCACCTTGGCCTTGAATTCGGCCGGCGTGCCGCCCACCGGCACCAGGCCCATCTTGTGCAGCGACTCGACCACCGGCGCGCTGGCCAGCGCCTCGCTCACGATGCCCGCGTACTCGCTGGCGATGCTGGCAGGCAGCCCGCCCTTCGCGTACAGGCCGAACGAGGTCACGGCCACGTAGCCGGGATAGCCGGCCTCGGCCAGCGTCGGGATCTCCGGCGCCAGCGGCGAGCGCTTGTCGCTGCAATGCGCCAGCACCCTGAGCCTGCCGGCCCGGTGCATCTCCAGGTAGTCCGGCAGGATCGAGCCGCTGCACGGGATCTGGTTGCCCAGCAGGTCGGCCAGCAGCGGCGAGCCGCCGCGGTACGGCACGGCCTGCAACGGCAGGTTCAGCTGCTTGCCCAGCTGGTAGATCACCAGCGCGCCCATGCTCACCGGGCTGGGCACGCCGATCGAGCCCTGCCTGGGGTGCTTGCGCACCGACTCGAAATACTCGGCCAGCGTGGTCACGCCCGAGGCCGGGTTGACGGTGAACGCCGTCGGCGCCGAGGCGCACTCCACCACCGGCAGCAGGTCCTTGTCGAGGTCGAAGGTGGGCTTGGTCGAGAACAGCGGCAGCAGCGACACCGCCGAATTGGGCGCCATCATGAGATACGAGCCATCGGCGTCGACGTTCTTCAGCGCCTGGATCGCGACCAGCCCACCGGCGCCGGACTTGGACTCCACCACCACCGGCCGCCCCAGCTTCGCCGACAGCCGCGTGCCGAGCATGCGGGCCAGCGTGTCCGACGAGGTGCCGGGCGGCACCGTGAGGAAGATGGTGAGCGGCTTGCCGCCCTGCGCGCGCACCAGCGCGGGTGCGGCGGCGACGGCGGAAGCAGCGGCCATCGCGGCAACGAAGCGCCGGCGGCCGGGTTGGATCATGGTCATGGCTTGTCTCCTGCGGGTCGATCCGCTGGTGGTCGGCCGCTGGGCGGCTCGGTGAATGGCAATCTGGCGCCATGATTCGCTGGCACCGGCCCAGCGTCAATTGAAAAGAACGACCCCATTGTTAGACTGCGGTTAACACCTGCCCTTGCATGCGATTCCACCTCCATCCCCTGCTGCTCACTTCGGTTGTCATGCTGGCCTCCTGCGGCGGAGGCGGCGGCGGTGCGGCGCCGACGCCGCCCGAGCCGGCCGCGCCGCTGCTGACCGCCATCCAGGCGCCGGAGTGCATCGCCGACAGCGCCGGCCGCTGGACCTCGATGCCCGCAGTCGGCCAACCCGATACGCCGGCACCGCCGATCCGCAGGTTCTATCTCGCGGCCCGCTACGTCGGCCCGATCGACGCACCGATCACCAGCAACTTCGGCCAGCTCGGCGCCACGCCCGTCACCAACTTCGACCCCGAGGCCGGCGTCGCGCCCAAGGACTACGGCCGCTGGCAGCGCGGGCGCATCGACGGCAACGCCGGCAGCACCTCGGGCTTCCAGCTGAAGTGCGACGACTTCGGCTCCTTCATCGACACCGGCACCTTCGCGCCCCAGCCGCTGCGGGGCACCGGGCCGCACGCGGCCTACTTCTTCGATTTCCGCGACCCGTCCGACCCGCAGTCGCTGGGCCAGCTGCCGCCGGTGTACGACGGCAACGTCGACACCGACTTCGTGCTGCAGGCGCAGGTCGAGATCCCCTGGCTGCAGCGCTCCGGCCCGGCCGAGGACCCGGCCACCGGCGCGCTGGCGGTGGCCCAGGTCAGCCTGGCCGCGTACCTGCGCGACTCGCGCTCCGGCAAGATGTTCGCGTACGCGGTGATGCTGTACCAGAACCGCGCCAGGGAAGCGACGCAGGTGGCGCAGGACGAAGAGGTGGCCTACGTCTCGACGCCGTCGGAGAGCAACGAGTTCGTCACCATGGCGCCGGACTCGGCCGGTTTTTCCAGCAGCACCTGGACCGGCCTGCGCCAGTACAGCGTGCACGTGCCGCAGGCCAAGTTCCGGCTGGCGCTGGCGCGGGTCAACGCGTTCTGCGCGCTGGCCGAGAACCGGGCCCGGCCGTTCTGTACCTCCACCTTCAGCAGCGAGCCGGCCGACTACCAGCTGGTGGCGTTCGGCGCCCTGCACGAGGTCTTCACCGGGCCGCAGAACCGCGTCTCCAGCGGCGTGCACTTCAAGGCCGTCGGCGCGTACCGCTCACGCCCGCAGCCATGAACCTGCGCCAGATGGAGGTGTTCCGCGCCGTGATGTTCACCGGCGGCGTGAACAGCGCGGCGGAACTGCTGCACGTCTCGCCGCCCGCGATCAGCAAGGTGCTGGCCCAGGCGTCGAAGGCCAGCGGGTTGCTGCTGTTCGAGCGGCTCAAGGGCCGGCTGATCCCGACCCCGGAGGCGCACCGGCTGTACGAGGAGATCGACGAGCTCTGGCGCGGCGTCGAGAAGGTGCGCGACACCACCCGCGAACTGTC
Source organism: Ramlibacter sp. 2FC (assembly GCA_943372495.1). GTDB lineage: Bacteria > Pseudomonadota > Gammaproteobacteria > Burkholderiales > Burkholderiaceae_C > Ramlibacter. Next base: position 156,174 of record CALRYV010000001.1, read on the forward strand.
CACCGGCGCCCAGGCCACGCTGCGGCTGGTGTGCTCCGCCAGCCTGGCGCCCTACCTGGTCTCGCGCACGGTCGCCAGGCTGTACGAACAGTTCCCGCGGCTGCAATGCCGGGTGCAGGTGGTGGCGCCGGACATCATCAACCAGACCCTGCTCGATCGCAGCACCCACCTGGGCATCGCGCTGGCGCCGCACGACAACCCGAACCTGGTGACCGTGCGCAGCTACCAGTGCGGCCTGGCCTGCGTGATGCGCAGCGACCATCCGCTGGCGCGCAAGAAGCTGATCAAGCCGGCGGACCTGGCGGGTGTGCGGGTGATTTCGTCGCCCGAAAGCGTGCCGTTCGGCCAGACGCTCAAGCGCGCCTTCGGCGCCGCCGGCGCGAAGATGCACCGCGACTTCGAGTGCACCAGTTCGACCACAGCCTGCTGGTTCGCGCAGGCCGGGGTCGGCGTGGCCGTGGTCGACGAGGTGGCGATCGCGGGCGGCCTGCTGGCGGGGCTGGAGGTGCGGCCGTTCCAGTCGACCGAGAAGCTGCCGATCCGGATCATCCGCAACCGCTACCGGCCGATGTCGGTGGCGGAGAAGGCGTTCGTCGCGGTGTTCGAGGGGGTCTGGGAGGGGATGGGGATGAGGATGGGGAAGGCGCAGGGGTCGGGTTAGAAGGCGTTTCCCTTGGCGCATCGCTGCCGGGGCGCCATCGTCCATTCGGATGACCGCTCCAGGATTCCTGTGAACTAGGTCACCGGGATTCGGGGCCGTGCTGCACCAGAATGCCCTGGACACAGCCTCGATGAAGGCGCAACAAGGTGAAGGATCCGATGCAAGGAGACATGAAGCCCAGGCGACCCGGTCGCAGCGGTTGGGTGCGCACGCAGCGGGGCGGCGAGGGCCGCGTCGAAGCCTGGCAGCACACCGAAACCGGACTGGAGGCCGTCTCGATGGTGACGGCCTGCGGCGGCAGCGCCAGCGGCGCGGTGTACAGCCTCACGCTGAGCGATGCCGGGGGCGTGCGCTGCTGCGGTGCGCTGGCCATGCTGGCCCTGGCCGACTTCGACCTGCTCGATGCGAGCGAGGTGCGGGGAGCGCGCGGGACGCAGCGCGTCTTTCGCTTTTCCCTGGGCTGCGTCTGCGCGTCCGCGTACCCGGAGAACTGGCCCGTTCCGGTCTGCTCGGTGCTGGCGGGGGCCGGCGCGGGGCGCGGGGCGCGGCTGCCCATGCATCGTCACGCCCAGCCGCTCGCCGCGGCGCACTGACGCCGCGCTCCGCGATCGCTGCCGGGCCCGGGTCCGGCCCCTCGGTATGATCGCCGCAACCAACGACCATCGGGAAGGGATCGCTGATGTTGTGGCAAGCAATGGCCTCCGTGCGTGACCTGGGGCGCCTGTACGATATCGCTTCGGTCCTGATCCGCTACGGCTTCGGCGACATGGTCCGGCGCATGGGCCTGGCCGACCCGCTGGAGCGCGCCGGCCGCGCGCTGCGCTGGCAGGACCCGCAGGAGTACGCCCACCTGGCGCCGCCGGCCCGCGTGCGCCGCGCGCTCGAGGAGCTGGGCCCCACCTTCGTCAAGCTCGGCCAGGTGCTCGCCACCCGGGTCGACCTGTTCGAGCCCGAATGGATCGCCGAATTCAGCCGGCTGCAGGACAACACCCGGCCCGTCCCTTACGCCGACATCCGCCAGCAGCTGACCGAAGACCTCGGCGGCCCGCCCGAGGAAGTGTTCGCCGCGTTCGACCAGGAACCGATCGCGGCGGCGTCGCTGGCGCAGGTCTACCGGGCCCGCCTGCACGAAGGCGACGAGGTCGTCGTCAAGGTGCGCCGCCCGGGCATCCGGCCGGTGATCGAGGCCGACCTGCGCCTGATGCAGCGGCTGGCGCAGGTCGCCGAATCCGAGAACCCCGGCCTGCGCGCGTTCGGCCCGCAGAAGGTGGTGCGCGAGTTCACCCAGTCGCTGCGCAGCGAGCTGGACTTCGCCGCCGAGGGCCGCAACGGCCGGCGCATGGCGGAGAACTTCGAGGGCTACACCGACGACGACGCGCCCCCGCCGCTCCTCGACCCGAGCGGCCGGCCGGTGCCGGCGCCGCCGCTGATCGTCATCCCGCGGGTGTACTGGGACTGGTGCGGCGAGCGCGTGTGCGTGCAGGAATTCGTGGCCGGCATCCCCGGCCGCCAGCTGGCGCAGCTGGACGAGGCCGGGCTGGACCGCCAGGTGCTGGCGCGGCGCGGCGCGCGCGCCGTGCTCAAGATGATCGTCAAGGACGGCTTCTTCCATGCCGATCCGCATCAGGGCAACGTGTTCTACCTGCCCGGCAACCGCATCGCCTTCATCGACTTCGGCATGGTCGGCCGGCTCACCGAGCAGCGCCGCGAGCAGCTGATGCACCTGCTGCTCGGGCTGGTCAAGCACGATCCGCAGGCCGTGGCCGGCGTGCTGATGGACTGGACCGGCGACGGCGCGGTCGACGACGAGGGACTGGTGCTCGCGATCCAGGCCTTCGTCGACCAGTACCGCGGCGTGCCGCTGCGGCAGCTGCGCATCGGCGGCATGCTCAACGACCTGGTGACGATGCTGCGGCAGCACCGGCTGGTGTTGCCCGCCGACCTCAGCCTGTTGATCAAGGCCTTCATCTCGCTCGAAGGCATGGGCCGCGAGCTGGACCCGGAATTCGACATGGCCGGCCAGGCGCTGCCGGTGCTGGAACGGTCGCTGCGCGAGCACTACGCGCCCGACGTCGTCCTCAAGCGCGGCTGGCGGTCGGTGCGCGACATGCTGTCGCTGGTCGCGGACCTGCCGCAGGACCTGTCGCGGCTGATGCGCGCGGCGCGGCGCGGCCGCATCGAGGTGCACATCGACGTGCTGCACCTCAGGCGCGTGGGCAACCAGCTCGATCGCGCCGCCAACCGGCTGGTGGTGGGCGTCGTGATCGCGGCGCTGATCATCGGCTCGTCGATCGTGATGACCGTGCCGGGCGGGCCGAGCCTGTTCGGCCTGCCGTTCTTCGGCCTGCTCGGCTTCGTCGGCGCGGTGGTGGGCAGCCTGTGGCTGGTGCTGTCGATCTGGCGCAGCAGCCGCGACGACCGCGACGCGGCCGATTGAAGCTGCGCGACTAGAATCGCCGCTTCCCCGCCTCCCGCGCCGGCCCCACGAAGGCCGGTCGCGCCACCGCATCCATGTCGCTCTTCCGCCTGATCGGCCAGTTCCTGCGTCGCCACTTCGCCGCCTATGCGTCGTCGGGCCTGATGCTGGCCGGCATCGCCGTGATGATCGTCTGGATCCCGCGCCAGATCGGCCGGCTGGTCGACGCCCTGGTGGCCAACCGGTTGCACGGCCCGGCCCTGGCGCAGGAGCTGGCCTGGCTGCTGGCGGCCGGCCTGGCCGTGTACTTCCTGCGCGCGGGCTGGCGCCTGAAGCTGTTCGCGGCCTCGTACCGGCTCGGCGTCGAACTGCGCCAGCGCCTGTACGAACGGCTGGCGCTGCAGGGGCCGGCCTTCTTCCAGACCAGCCGCACCGGCAACCTGATGGCGCTGGCCACCAACGACATCGACGCGGTGGAGATGGCCGCCGGCGAGGCGATGCTGGCCGGCTTCGACGGCAGCCTGACGCTGGTGCTGCTGGTGGCGACGATGTCGCTGGGCGTCGACCCCCGGCTGACGGCCCTGGTGCTGCTGCCGTTTCCGGCGATGGCCCTGGGCTTCTGGTGGATCTCGCGCCACGTGCACGAGGCGTCGCGGCGCTCGCTGGAGCGCTTCGGCGCGCTCAACGACCACGTGCAGGAGACGCTGTCGGGCGTGCGCACCTTCCGCGCGCTCGGCCTGCTGCGGCGCAGCGAGGCCCAGTTCTCGGCCCTGGCCGGCGCGGCGGCCGACGCCAGCTACGACGCGCAGCGCTGGGAGGCCGCCTACGAGCCGGCCGTCGGCTTCACGCTGGCCGTGGCCACCGCCCTGACGCTGGGCGTCGGCGGCTGGCTGGTCTGGCACGACCAGCTCACGGTGGGCCAGCTCACCTCGTTCAGCCTGTACCTGGGCCTGCTGATCTGGCCGATGTTCGCGGCCGGCTGGGTGCTGTCGCTGCTGGAACGCGGCAAGGCGGCCTGGGACCGGCTGCAGCCGGTGCTGGACGAGCCCCTGAGCGTGGACGATCACGGCACCGTGGCGCCGGTCACGCCCGGGCCGCTGGAGGTCGCTGGCCTGCGCTACAGCCATGCCGGCCAGCCGCGACCGGCGCTGGACGGCGTGACGCTGGCCCTGCAACCGGGCCGCACGCTGGGGGTGGTCGGGCCCACCGGGGCCGGCAAGTCGACGCTGCTGCGGTTGCTGCTGCGCCACGACGCCCCCACCGCCGGCAGCCTGCGCTGGAACGGCGTCGACCTGGCCGATTACACGCTCCAGGCCTTGCGCGCCGGCATCGCGTGGGTGCCGCAGGAGGCCTTCCTGTTCTCGGCGACGGTGGCGGACAACATCGCGCTGGCCCGGCCGGACGCCACGCGCGCGGCGATCGAGCAGGCCGCCAAGCTCGCCGCCGTCCACGACGACATCCTGCGCTTGCCGCACGGCTACGACACACCGGTCGGCGAGCGCGGCGTGACCCTGTCGGGCGGCCAGCGCCAGCGCGTGGCCATCGCCCGCGCCCTCCTCACCGACGCCCCGCTGCTGCTGCTGGACGACGCGCTGTCGGCCGTCGACACCGAGACCGAGGCGCGGATCCTGGCGCACCTGCGCAGCGCCCGCGTCGGCCGCACCGTGATCATCGTCAGCCACCGCCTGAGCACCGTGGCCGACGCCGACGAGACCATCGTGCTGCGGGACGGCCACCTGACCGAGCACGGCTCGCATGCCGCGCTGCTCGCCGGCGACGGCTGGTACGCGCGCCAGTGGCGCTACCAGCAACTGGAGGCCAGCCTCGATGCCAGCTGATTCCCTGACCACGGTCGTGCCGGCGGCGCCGCAACTGCCGCCCCGCGCCCTGCTCGGCGAGGCCGCCAGCCTGTTGCTGCGCGCCGCCGCGCCGGAGCGCCGCCACGTGTGGATCGGCGTCGCCTGGCTGGTGGTGGCGGCGCTGCTGGAGGCCTTCGGCCCGCTGGCCGGCAAGTACCTGATCGACAACTACCTGTTGCCGCGCCATGCGGACATTCCCGCCATCGCCGGGCTGCTGGCGGGTGCGCTGGTGGCCGGGATGGCGGCCAGCTGGCTGCGTTACCTGCAGCTGTCGCGGCTGGCCGGCCTGGCGATGCGCTCGGTGCGCCGCATCCGCGAAAGCGTGTACGGCCACGTGCTGCGGCTGCCGATGGCCTTCTTCGACCGCGCCATCATGGGCCAGCTGGTCAGCCGCGTCACCAACGACACCGAAGCGGTGAAGACGCTCTACGTGCAGGTGCTGTTCGTGATGCTGGACAGCGTGATCATGCTGTGCGGCGCGCTGGCCGCGATGCTGTGGCTGGACTGGCGGCTGATGCTGATCGTCGCCACCCTGCTGCCGGTGTCGCTGCTGGTGATCGTGGCCTACCAGCGCCTGTCGGCGCCCGCCGTCACCCGCACCCGCGAGCTGCGCGGCGAACTCAACGCACAGGTGGCGGAGTCGATCGGCGGCATGCCGGTGCTGCAGGCCAGCAATGCCACGGCGCGCTTCGGCGCGCGCTACGCCGGCCTGAACGAGGCCCACTTCCAGTCGCGGCGCAGCGCATTGCGGGCCAACGCCTGGCTGCTGCGGCCGGTGCCGGACTTCATGAACGTGCTGCTGGTGGCGGCGGTGATCTGGGTGTTCGGCAGCCGGAGCCAGGGCGTCGCGCTCTCGGCGCTGGAAGTCGGCGTGCTCTACGCCTTCATCAACTACATCGGCCGGGTGGTGGAGCCGATGTCGCAGATCACCATGCAGTTCGCGCAGCTGCAGCAGGCGATGGTCAGCGCGGCGCGGGTGAACACGCTGCTGCGGGAGGCCGAGGCGCCGGTCGCGGTCGACCACGGCCAGGTGACCGCCGGCGGCATCGCCATCGAGCACCTGGACTTCGAATACCTGGCCGGCCGGCCGGTGCTGCACGACATCGACCTGCAGATCGCCCCTGGCAGTTTCTACGGCATCGTCGGCCACACCGGCAGCGGCAAGAGCACGCTGCTGTCGCTGCTGCTGCGTTTCTACCCCGCGCGCCCGGGCAGCATCCGGATCGACGGCACGCCGGTGGAGTCGATCGGCGAGGACCACTTCCGCGACCGCGTCGGGCTGGTGCCGCAGGACCCGTTCCTGCTGGCGGCCAGCGCGCGCGAGAACATCGCCATGGGGCGCGACCTCACCCAGGCCCAGATCGAGGCGGCGGCGCGCGCCGCCCATGCGCACGACTTCATCGCGGCGCTGGAACAGGGCTACGACACGCCGCTGGGCGAAGGCGGCGCGCGGCTGGCGGTCGGCCAGAAGCAGCTGCTGGCGATCGCCCGCGCCCTGGCCGGCGACCCGCGCATCCTGTTCCTGGACGAAGCCACGTCGCACATCGACTCGGAGACCGAGCAGGTGGTACAGCGCGCGCTGTCGGCCCTGCGCGGGCGCGTCACCATCGTCGCCATCGCGCACCGGCTGTCGACCGTGCGCGACGCCGACCGCATCATCGTCCTGAACCACGGCCGGATCGCCGAGAGCGGAACCCACGGCGAGCTGATGGCCCTGGACAACGGCCTGTACCAGCGGCTGTACCTGTTGCAGCAGCTGGAGGGCGACGACGGGCCGCTGCCGTAGCCGCACGTAACACTCTTCACGCCGCCTTTGCGCCGGCCCGTCGCCACCACGGGCCGGTGGTCCGTTGAATGGTCAACGGGGGTGCCGCCAGATGATCCACTCGAGGTCCAGCCAGTTCATGCTCTGCTTTCGCTCGCTGTTCGACAGCGGCCGCGGCTATGCGTTTCCGTGCGACGACAGCGGCCGGGTGGACCTCGATGGCCTGAGCGAGCGGGCCCGCAACAACTACTTCTATGCCCGGGCCATGGTGGGCCGCGAACTGTCGCAGCCGGCCGTGGAGGTCATCGCGCTGCATTGAAGGGCGGCGGCAGCACGATGTCCACCAGCGCCCCGCCCAGCGCCCCGCGCGACAGCTTCAGCTCCCCGTGGTGGCTGGCCACCAGGTCGTTCACGACCGCCAGGCCGACGCCGTGCCCGGGCACTCGCTCGTCCATCCGCACGTGGAGCTGCAGGATCGACTCGGTGTCGGTGAAGCCGGGGCCGTCGTCCTCCACCCGCAGCAGCAGGTTGCCGCCGTCGCGCGAGGCGCGGACGGCGACGCGCTGCTTCGCCCACTTGGCCGCGTTGTCCATCACGTTGCCCAGCATCTCGAACAGGTCGCCCTCCCCGATCCGCCAGGTGAGCCCGGGCGCGCAATCGAGCGTGAACACCAGCCCTTTCCCGGCGTAGACCTTGGCCAGGGCGTCGCGCACCCGCTCCAGCACCGGCGCGACCGGCACCGGCGGCGCGAAGCGCGTGGCCCCGCCCGCGGCCGCCCGTCCCAGCTGGTGCTGCACGATGTCGTCCATGCGGGCCACCTGCTCCCGCACCGCCGCGGGCAGCTGCGCCGGCTCGGCGAGCGTGTTGCGCAGCACGGCCAGCGGCGTCTTCAGGCTGTGGGCCAGGAAGCTCAGCGCCTCCTTGTAGCGGCCCTGCCGCACCCGCTCCTGCTGGATCAGGGTGTTGAGGTTGTCGGTCAGCGGCCGGATCTCGTTCGGGTACTTGCCCTCGACGCCCGCCTGCTCGCCGCTCTCGACCCGCCGGATCTCGGCCGCCACGCGGCGCAGCGGCAACAGGCCCCAGTGCAGCAGCAGCGTCTGCGCCAGCAGCAGCAGCAGCCCGGCGCCGCCAAGCCACAGCCACAGCGTGCGCTCGAAGGTCGCGATCTCGCGGTCGAATTCCGCCTTGTCCTCGACCACCGACAGCACCAGCGGCGCCTGGCGCTGGCCGGTGGCCCAGTTCACGCCGAAGCTCACGGCGTGGTACGCGCGGCCCTGCTCGCCGGCGATGGTCTCGATGCGCCACTGGCCGGGCGCCACGCCGTCGCGCCGCAGCGGCGCAGCCGCGCCCAGGCTGGAGGCCGAGCGCCACTCCTCGTTGCGGCCGACGTTGTAGATGCCGGCGTACAGCCCTGATTGCGGCAACGACAGCCGCGGCTCGGCCAGCGCCGGCGGCATCACCAGCGCGCCGGTGTCGTCGAGTTCGGCGCGCGCCAGCAGCAGGTAGACGGTGCCCTGCAGGCGGCCGAAGTGCACCGCCCGCACGCTGTCGGCATGGGCCCGCTGCACCGCCAGCCCGGCGCCGGCCATGAAGGCCAGCAGCACCAGGGCGGCGCCCAGGAGCAACCGGGCCCGGATCGAATAGCCGGGCGTCATCCGAGCGTGAAGCGGTAGCCGCGCCCGCGCACGGTCTCGATCGGGGCCAGCGTGCCGTCCGGGTCGAGCTTGCGGCGCAGCCGGCCGATCAGCACTTCCAGCACGTTGCTGTCGCGGTCCTCGCCGTGCGGATAGAGGTAGTCCGACAGCTCCTGCTTGGTCACGATGCGGGCGCGCTCGCGCACCAGGTATTCGAGCATGCGGTACTCGAAGGTGGTCAGCTCCAGCGGCGCGCCGTTCAGGCTCGCTTTCTGGGCCGAGAACTCGATGCTGACGGGGCCGAGCGCCAGCACGTCGCTGACGGACTTGATCGACCGCCGCAGCAAGGCCTTCACGCGCGCGGCCAGCTCCGGATAGTCGAACGGTTTGACCACGTAGTCGTCGGCGCCGGCTTCCAGGCCGGTCACCTTGTCCTGCCAGCTGCCGCGCGCGGTGAGGATCAGGATCGGCATCGCGCTGCCGGCGGAGCGCACCCGCTGCACGATGGTCAAGCCGTTCAGCCGGGGCAGGCCCAGGTCGATGATCGCCAGGTCGAACGGATATTCGCGGGCCAGGAACAGGCCCTCTTCGCCATCGCCGGTGTGGTCGACGCGGTAGCCCTCCGCTTCCAGCTGGCGCGCGAGGCCCAGCCGCAGCGCCGCGTCGTCCTCGATCAGCAACAGGCGCATGGCCGTTACTGGGTCCGCCCGCTCGCGACGTCCACCAGGATCACGCGGACGTCACCGCGGGCGGTGACCACCTTGACCCGCCAGACCGCCCGCCCGCCGGACTCGGCCCGCTCCACCGCCAGCACGCGCCCACCGGTCTCGCGCTGCGCGAGGGCGGCGGCGTCGTCGCGGCTCACGTCGGCCCAGGCGGGAAGCCCGGCCGCCGCCAGCAGCGCGGCGCAGATCAGCGTGCGGAAAGTGTTCATGGCCGGCGCCTTCGTCATGGCTGTCAATTGGAGCGATGGTACGCGCGCTCTTCCACCGGCGTCACCGACACGCGCACCGGCAAGGTGCTGCCCGGCTGCTCGCGCGTGATGGTCGTGTACTGGTTGCCCCCGTAGAGGTAGGTGACGCGGTAGCCGGTCAGGCGCTGCTGCACGTCTTCCACCGTGCGGCAGGTCCGCACTTCGCGCTGGGCCTGTTCGTATTGTGGGGGTTGGTTGTTGTTGGCGATGCGATCGCCGGCCAGCGCGCCGATCACGGCGCCGACGGCGGTGGCGGCCTCGCGGCCGTGGCCCTTGCCGACCTGGTTGCCGACGATGCCGCCAGCCACGCCGCCGACGATGGCGCCGCCGTAGCCGTTGCTGCCGCTGACCACCGGACGCGCCTCGTTCACCCACTGGCTGGCGCATTCCTGGCGCGGGATGGCCACGTTCTCGTACTGGGGCTCGACGCTCTGCACCCGGGCCCGGTCGACGAAGCTGGGGGACTGGAGCTGCGGCTGGGCCTGGGCGACGACGGCGCCGGTGGCGAGCAGGGCAAGAAGGGCGGCACGTTTCATGGGATCACTCCTGGGGTTGGTTGTCGCTGTGAGCGTATTCGCTGTGCATGAACGCAAGCTGAACGGCTGGCACAAACCGGTTCAGCTTGCCCTGGACTGCCTAGCGGCGGTCGTCGAAGTTGTAATAGCCGTAGTTGCGGCCCCGCTCCACCACCTCGAAGGTCCAGGCCCGGCGGCTCGCATTGCCGGCGCGGTCGCGCACCGTCAGTTCGGCCACGTGCCGGCCCGGTTGCAGGTCCTCGGCGTAGCGGATGTCGTCGCCGTCCACGCGGGCGGCGCCGGTCACGTCGCGGCCGTCGACGCGCAGGGTCACGGAAGCGGGATCGACACCGCTGCCCTCGTCGCTGAAACGGGCGGAAACGCGGGTCCAGCGGCGCTCGCCGATGCGCTCACCGTCCGCGGGCGTCATGTCCGTGATCTGCGGCGCACGGTCGTCGCGCGCGAAGCGGCCGTCGCGGTCGCCGCGCACTTCCACCCGGGCACTGACCTGCTGGCCGCCGCGCAGCAGGGTCGCCACGGCACGCGGGAACGCACCGGGGTTGTCGCGCCAGCGGATCACGTAGTCGGCCTCGTACACGCCGGGCCGCGTCTCGGTCATCGCGGCGGCGCGCAACACGCCGGGGATCTCCAGCCAGGCTCGTCCGCCGGGCGCGCCGACCAGACGGAAGCGCACTTCACGCCCGGGTTCGAGCGAACCGGCATGCCGCAGCACGAAACGCTCGATGACGGGCTGGGGGGCCGCGAACACCGGAACGTCCGCGTAGCGGTGCTGCGCGGCGGCGGGTTGCGCCACCAGGGCGGCGCCCAGGGAAGCCAGCAGCATCGCAGCTGCGGCCGCAGAGGAACGGAGAGTGGTTTTCATGGGGTTCACCTCGCATGTTGGTTGCTGACGGGGCCAGTGTGCGACGCGGCACGTGAACGCAAGCTGAATGGGTTTGCGGTAGGCTTGCCGCATGCCCAACACGCTCCAATCGTTCGCGGCCCGCTGCCACGACATCCTTGCGTCGCAAGACAATCCCGCCGGCCGCGACCAGGTCGCCGCCGTGCTGGCCGGCCTGCTGCAGGACCCGGACTTCGTCGCCGCCCAGTTCGACGCCGCGTCGCCCGAGCGCAAGATCCTGTACGAGGACCCGGAGCTGGGCTTTTGCATCCTCGCCCACAGCTACCGTGGGCCCAAGGACAGCCCGCCGCACGACCACGGCCCGTCCTGGGCGATCTACGGCCAGGCCGAGGGCGAGACGACGATGAGCGACTACGCGCTGGTGGCACCCGCGACGCCGGGCCAGCCGGGCCAGGCCAGGAAGACCCGCACCTACCAGCTGGCGCCTGGCGCCGTCCACGTCTACAACGAGGGCGACCTGCACTCGCCCAGCCGGGCCGGACCGACCCGGCTGATCCGGATCGAAGGCGTCAACATGGAGCGGGTCGAACGGCTGAAATTCGTGGCCGTCCCCTGACCGGCGCCGCTGGGCGGGCCATGGGAAAATGGCCCCATGTCCCTGCTCCACACGGCCTTCTACAAGTTCACCGCGCTGCCCGATCCTGAACCGGTGGCTGCCCGCCTGCGCGAGCTGGTGGCGCAGCCGCAGGTGGCGGATGTGGGCGGCCTGACCGGCAGCATCCTGGTCGCCACCGAAGGCATCAACGGCATGCTGGCCGGCACGCCGGAAGCGGTGGACCGCATCGAAGCGGCCCTGCTGCACGACCCGGCCTTCGCCGGCGCCTTCACCGGCATGGCCTTCAAGCGCAGCGCCTGCACCACCCGCCCCTTCGGCAAGATGAAGGTGCACGTCAAGAAAGAGATCGTCCCGCTCGGCATCGAGGGCGTGGATGCGCGGCTGACCGGCATCAACGTCAGCCCGCAGGAGTGGCGCGAACTGATCAAGGACCCGGACCTGGTGCTGCTGGACAACCGCAACAGCTTCGAATACCGGCTGGGGCATTTCGAAGGCGCGATCGACCCCGGGGTGACCAACTTCCGCGACTTCCCGGCCTATGTGCGGGCCCATGCGCAGGAGTGGAAGGACCAGGGCAAACGGGTCGCGATGTACTGCACCGGCGGCATCCGCTGCGAAAAGACCAGCGCCTGGATGCTGGAGATGGACCTGCCGGTCTACCAGCTCGAAGGCGGCATCCTCAACTACTTCCAGCAGATGCCGGACGCGCAGCAGGACTGGCGCGGCGAATGCTTCGTGTTCGACAACCGGGTGGCCGTGGACACCCACCTGCAGGAAGCGGCGACCACGCTGGAGGACGTCTACGGCGACGACGAGGCCTGGCGGCTGGCGCGGGCCCGGCGGCTGGACCAGTCGGTCACGTAGCGATGCTGCCGGTCCGCGACGGCGTCGGTCCCAGCCAGGTGGCATTGCCGCCCGGGCGCTGGCGCTGCATGCTCGACTTCCTGGTGGAACGGTTCCCGGCGATCCCCGCCACCGAGTGGAACGCGCGGATGGCGGCCGGCGACCTGGTCGACGGTGCCGGCGCCCGGGTCGCGCCCGGGCAGCCCTACCTGCCCCACGGCAAGCTGTACTACTACCGCAGCGTGCCGAACGAGGCGCCCAATGCGGCGCAGGCCTGCGTGCTGTTCGAGGACGAGTTGCTGGTGGTGGCCGACAAGCCGCACTTCCTGCCGGTGACGCCGTCCGGCGACTACCTGCAGGAGACCCTGCTGGTGCGCTTGCGCCGCCAGCTGGGCATCGACGCGTTGACACCCTTGCACCGGATCGACCGCGAGACCGCCGGCATCGTGCTGTTCGCCAAGCAGCCCGCGACCTGCGCCGGCTACCACGACCTGTTCGCCGGCCGCGCCGTCGCCAAGGTCTACCAGGCGATCGCGCCGGCCGATCCGCTGCTGCGGTTCCCGCTGACGCGGGCCAGCACGCTGGTGACCAGCGATCACTTCATGCAGATGCGCGAGGCGACGGGCGCTGCCGAAACCGGTCGGCCACCGAACGCGGTGACCGCGATCGAGCTGCTGGAAACACGTGGGACCCTGGCGCGCTACCGGCTGCGGCCCCGCACCGGCAAGCGGCACCAGCTGCGGGTGCACATGGCGGCGCTGGGACTGCCGATCCTGGGCGACCGCATCTATCCGGAGTTGCTGCCGATGGGCGGGGACGATGCCGGCAACCCGCTGCGGCTGCTGGCGGCCGGCATCGCGTTCCGCGATCCCGTCACCGGCGAAGACCGCAGCTTTGCCAGCCGGCAGCAGCTGCACTTCCCCCCCGGGTCGAGCGCAGCGGCCTGAAAAGCTTATTTGGCGTTCAGCGCGGTCTTCAGCGTCGCGCCGGGCACGAACTTGACCGACTTCGACGCGGCGATGGTCAGCGCTTCGCCGGTGCGCGGATTGCGGCCGGTGCGCTCGGCGCGGGCGCTGCCCTTGAAGCTGCCGAAGCCGGTGATGGCCACTTCGCCGCCGGCGGCGACTTCCCTGGTGACGATGTCGATGAGGGCCTCGAGCGTGCGGGCCATGGCCGCTTGCGGCTCGCCGGTGGCGGTGGCGAGGGCTTCGATGAGTTCAGTCTTCTTCATGGGTGTTCCTTGGCAACAAAGGGCGTGAGTGTAGCCAAGTCACATGTAATCAAATGCTCATGGCCCGACGCTGCCGTCGACCAGGTTGCCGATCATGGCGCTTGCTTCAGGCAACGCGCCCGAACCAGAGCACCGACAGCCCGGCGCCCAGCACCGCGACCAGCGCCGCCACCGCCGCCAGCAGGGCCGACACCTCGGTTTCGCGCGTCTGCACCTGCAGCCGCGAGCCCAGGTGCTGGTAGACGCTGCTCAGCTTCTCCGCCGTGCCGGCGTAGAAGTACTCGCCGCCGGTCATGCGCGCCACCTCGCGCAGCGTGGGTTCGTCCAGCCGCAGGTAGATCGGCATGCCGTCGGCCGCCGCGGCCGGGCCGTCGACCGTGCCCAGGCCCACCGCGTAGATGCGCACGCCGCGGTCGGCGGCCAGCCTGGCCGCCTCCAGCGTGTCGACGCCGGTGGTGCGCCGGCCGTCGCTCAGCAGGATGATGGCGGCCGAGGTGTAGGACCCGGGGGCCACCGGCGCGATCTGCGGCGGCTGGGGCTTGACCTTGTCATCCAGGCTGCGCCCGCGCTTTTTGCTGCCGAAGGTCATCTCGCCGACGTCCAGCCCGTGGTCCGGAAACAGTTCGGCCAGGCACAGCACGATGGCGTTGCCCACCGCCGTGCCCATCTGCATCTGGAAGCCGTCGATCGCCGCCACCAGCGGCTCGCGCTCCCGCGTCGCGGCTTGCGCCACCTGGCTGCTGCCGGCAAAGGTCACCAGGCCGACTTCCACCTCCCGCGGCAGGTCGCGCAGGAACAGCTTGGCCGCCTCCTGCGCCGCCCCCAGCCGGGTCGGTTTGACGTCGGTGACGCGCATGCTGAGCGACACGTCCATGGCCAGCAGGATGGTGGTCCGGGCCCACGGCAGCGGCACCCGCGCCATCGGCCGGGCGGCGGCCAGCAGCAGCAGGCCGAATGCCACCAGCAGCAGCGCCGGCGGCACGTGGCGTCGCCAGTGGCGCGGGCCCGCCGCCTCGCGCACCACCCCCAGGCTGCTGTAACGCAGCGCCGCCTTGCCGCGCCGGCGCAGCAGCCACAGGTAGGCCAGCGGCAGCAGGGGCAGCGCCAACATCAGCCAGAGGAACTGCGGCCACAGGAAGAACATCGGTCCATCGTGCCCGGGAAGGCGGCGGCTGGCAACCGCGGCCCCGGCCGCGCTAGGGTCGGCCCGCCGGCGGCGTGCCGGGCAGCGGCCCCACGTAGCGGCCGCGCGGGCGGATCACCTGCGCCACGCCCAGTTGTTCCAGGCTGTGCGCGAGCAGGCCGACACTGCGCGCCGTCGCGAACAGACCGAAGGCCGCGTCGGCCGGCAGCCGGTGGTGCGCCACCAGTGCGGCCAGGGCGACGTCGACATTGGGCTGCAGACCCGTGAGGGCGGTCACCTTCCGGATGAAGCGCGCGATCACCTGGGGCGGCTCGAACAGTGCCAGCAAGGCCGCCGCGCGCGGATCGCCGTCGGGATAGAGGTGGTGGCCGAATCCCGCCAGCGGCAGGCCGGTGGACAGGTAGTGGTCCACCACCTTGTCCTCGCCCTGCCGTTCCACTTCGCCGAACAGCGCCTGCACGCGGCCGGAGGCATCGCCATGCAGCGGGCCCGAGAGCGTCGTCAGGCCCGCCAGCAGGCAGGCCGGCAACGAGGCGCCGGTCGAAGCCGCGATGCGCGCGGCAAAGGCCGAACTGGTGAGCTCGTGGTCGGCCAGCAGCACCATGGCCGTGCGCAGCAGGTCCGCCGTCTTGTTCGTCTGCTTCCAGCCCTGGGCAAAGCGCAGGTGCAGCGGCTGCGGCCCGTGCTGGGCGCCGAACGCTTCGGCCAGCTGGCCGACCAGCGCCTGGCCCTCGCCGTGCAGCACCCGGGTGAGGCGCCCGTGGGTGGAGTGGCCAGCGGCGGCCAATGCGGCCAGCGCCGTGAAGGCAGCCACCCGACCGGGTTGGCGGGGCCGCTTCGCCCGGGCGGACGAGAAATCGACGGCCTCGCCGGCACCCCACAGGAGCTGCGCCACGTCTTCCAGCGTGGCGCTGCGGGCCAGGTCCACCGCATCGCGGCCGCGGTAATGCGGCCGCCCCCGGAAGAAGGCGCACAGCGCCGTCGGGATGCTGGGCTCCGAACCGAACAGCGTGTTGGCGGCCAGCGTCTCGTGCTTGCGGCCGGCCTGTTTGCGTCGGGCCAGGCCGGCGACATCCTCGGCGCGGTACAGGCTGCGGCGCGTGTCGGCCGGGTCCGGCGCCACTTCCAGCTTGCCGCGACTGACGTAGGCATAGACCGTCTGCGGCCGCACGCCAAGAAGGCGGCAGGCCTCGTCCATCGGGATCCAGGAAGCCATGGTTGCTTGCGTAAGTTTTATATGTTGATTTTATACATCAATATTGACCGCAGGATCAATCGATACGACCATGCGGCCATGAAGCCCCAGGTCCTGCAACTCAATCCCATCCTGATTCCCGCGATCAACGAGCAGCTGGCATCGCGGTACACCGTCCACAGGTACTTCGAGGCGGCCGACGGCGACGCCCTGCTGCGCGAGCACGGCGCCACCATCTCCGCGGTGGTCACCGGCGGCCACACCGGCATTTCGCGCTCGATGCTGGAGCGCCTGCCGGCGCTGAAGGTGGTGGCCGTGAACGGCGTCGGCACCGACGCGGTCGACCTGGCCTATTGCCGCGAGCGCGGGCTGCCCGTCACCGCCACCCTGGGCGCCCTGACCGACGACGTGGCCGACCTGGCCATCGGCCTGCTGATCGCTGCCTGCCGCAACCTGGGCGCCGGCGACCGCTTCGTGCGCGACGGCCAGTGGGAGCTGCACCCCCAGCCCAGCGCCATCCCACTGGCCCGCCGCTTCAGCGGCATGCGGGTGGGGATCGTCGGCATGGGGCGCGTGGGCCGCGCGGTCGCGACCCGGGCGGCGGCCTTCGGTTGCGCGATCAGCTACACCGACCTGCGCCCGATGGACGACATGGCCCACCGCTTCGTGCCGGAACTGGTCCAGCTTGCGCGCGACTCCGATGCGCTGGTGCTGTGCGCGGCGGCCGACAAGGCCGAAGGCATCGTCGATGCGGCCGTGCTCGACGCCCTGGGCCCGCGCGGCTTCCTGGTCAACGTCGCCCGCGGCCGCCTGGTCAACGAGGCCGACCTGACGCAGGCGCTGGCCGCCGGCCGCATCGCCGGCGCCGGACTGGACGTGTTCGTGGACGAACCGCGGGTTCCGCTGGCGCTGCGCCAGTCCGGCAACGTCACCCTGCAGGCCCACCGCGCCAGCGCGACCTGGGAAACTCGCACCGCGATGGGCGAGATGGTGCTGGCCAGCATCGCGCAGGCGCTGGCGGGCGAGCGGCCGGCCCTGAGCCTGACCACGTGAATCGCATGACGGACCTCGTCTTCCCCGCGCCGGCGCCGACCACCTTGCAAGTGGCGGGAAGCACTGCGCTGTTCCCGGTCGGCCGCGTGTTCTGCATCGGCCGCAATTTCGCGTGGAGCCCGCACGAAGAGCCGCCGCGCGAGATGCCGGCCTGGTTCATGAAACCCGCCGCCGCCGTGGTCCCGGCCGAGGGCAACCTGCCCTATCCCCCCGGCACCGCCGACTTCTGCCATGAGATCGAACTGGTGGTGGCCATCGGCCGTGGCGGCCGCGACATCGCGGCAGAACACGTCGAGCCGCACCACATCTGGGGCTATGCCGCAGGACTGGACCTGACGCGGCGCGACCTGCAGCAGCAGGCCAAGCGCGCGGGCGGCCCGTGGGAAGCGTCCAAGGCCTTCGACCACTCGGCCCCCTGCACACCCCTGCTGCCGGTGTCGGCATGCGGCCACCCGAAGCGCGGAGCCGTATGGCTCGCGGTCAACGGCAAGGAACGGCAGCGCGCCGACCTGTCCGGCCTGTTGTGGCCGGTGTCCGCACTGGTGGCAATGCTCTCGCGCTCGGTGGCGCTGGCGCCCGGCGACCTGGTCTTCACCGGCACCCCCGCAGGCGTCGGGCCGCTGCACGCCGGTGACGTCGTCAGCGCAGGGGTGGATGGCATCGGCCGCTTTTCCATGACCGTGCAATCGCCATCGTCCAATCCAGGAGCCTTCCTTTGAACGCAAGCACCTCAAGCAAGATCGCCCTCGTCACCGGCGCCGGCAGCGGCATCGGCCGCGCGGTGGCCCTCGGCCTGCTGGAGGACGGCTGGAGCGTGGTGCTGGCGGGCCGCCGGGCCGAGCCGCTGCAGGCGCTGGCCGCCGAAGCGCTGGCGAAAGGCCAGACGGCATTGGCCGTGCCCACCGATGTTGGCGACCCGGCGAGCGTGGAGGCGCTGTTCGCAGCCATCGAACGCAGCTTCGGCCGGCTGGACCTGCTGTTCAACAACGCCGGCGTGAATGCGCCGGCCGTGCCGATCGACGAACTGCCGCTGGAGAAGTGGTTCAGCGTGATCCACACCAACGTCACCGGCGTGTTCCTGTGCGCGCGCGCAGCCTTCGGCCTGATGCGAAAGCAGTCGCCGCAAGGCGGCCGCATCATCAACAACGGCTCGGTCTCGGCGCACACGCCGCGCCCCTTTACCGCGCCCTACACCGCCAGCAAGCACGCCGTGGCGGGCCTGACCAAGGCGCTGGCGCTCGATGGCCGCGCCTGCAACATCGTGGCCAGCCAGATCGACATCGGCAACGCGCTGACCGAGCTGTCCGAGCGCATGACGCGCGGCGTGCTGCAGGCCAACGGCACGGTGGCGCCCGAACCCATGATGGACGCCCGCCATGTCGCCGACGCGGTGCGCCATGTCGCCGCCATGCCGCTGAGCGCCAACATCCTGACCATGACCATCATGGCCAGCGCCATGCCGTACGTCGGCCGCGGCTGACACCGATCCACACCACCCCGAGGAGACACCCCATGCGCCCCGCTTCCCTGTTCAAGATCCTGGCCGTCTCGGCGGCCCTGGCCGCGGTGCCGACCCTGGCATCGGCCCAGGCGGCCTACCCGAGCCGCGCCATCCGCATCATCGTGCCGGCCCCGCCCGGCGGCGCCATCGACCTGATCGCCCGCGTGGTCGGCGACAAGCTCACCGCGTCCATGGGGCAGGCCGTGATCGTGGAGAACAAGCCCGGCGCGTCCAACAACCTCGGCACCGACGTGCTGGCCAAGGCGGCGCCCGACGGCTACACCATCGGCATCGTCGGCGGCAGCCACAACACCAACAAGTTCCTGTTCAAGAACCTGGGCTGGGACCCGGAGAAGAGCTTCGAGCCCATCGTCTACACCCATGTGGTGCCGCTGGTGTTCGCCATCTATCCGCAGATTCCGGCCAAGACGCTGCCGGAGTTTGTCGCCTGGATGAAGGCCCACCCGGACCAGGCCAAGGTGGCCACCTCGGGCCGCGGCAGCGCGCAGGAAATGGCGGCCGAGATGTTCCGGATGCAGAGCGGCGCGCAGATGCTGCTGGTGCCGTACAAGGGATCGTCGGCCGCCCACCCGGACCTGCTGGCCGGGCGCACCGCGCTCTACATCGACACCATCAGCGCCATCCAGTCGCAGGTGAAGGCCGGCAACGTCCGCGCCGTCGCGGTGACGACGCTCAAGCGCACCTCCGCCCTGCCCGACGTGCCGACCGCGGACGAACAGGGGCTCAAGGGCTACGACGCCAACACCAACGGCGGCTTCCTGGCGCCGGCCGGCACGCCCCGGGCGATCGTCGCCAGGCTCAACGCCGAAATCAACGCGGCGCTGAAGCTGCCCGATGTGCGGGCCAAGCTGGAAGCCGCCGGCATCGAGATCCAGGGCGGAACGCCGCAGGACTACGCCGCGCTGATCAGGTCCGACCTGGCCAAGTGGGGCAAGGTGATCAAGGAGGCGGGCATTCCGGCGGAGTGAAGCCAACGGCGCGAAGACCCCAGGTCCTCGCGCATGCGGGACATGGCAGCGCCCTCAGGCGCGCAGCAGCTTCGTCATCGCCTTGACCGGCGTGCCCTGCGGGAACAGGACGCGGGTGAGGCGGTCCGGGTCCACTGCGAAGCTCTCGGCGCACACCCCGGCGATCAGCGCATCGAGCGCCAGCGTCGGCCTGAGGTCGCGGCCATCCTGCAGGTTGGCGGGCGCCAGGCCGGGCCAGTCGGCGATGACGCGCCCGCCCTGCACGGCGCCCCCTACCAGCATCGCCACCGCGCCGGTGCCATGGTCGGTGCCGCCGGTGCCGTTGGCTGCCACCGTCCGGCCGAACTCCGTGGCCACCAGCACCACGGTCTGCGTCCAGACCGGCCCGAGCCCGTCCTGCAGCCCCGCGACCAGGCCGTCCAGGCCCCGGAGCTGGGTGGCCAGGCGTGCGTTCTGCCCGCTGTGGGTGTCCCAGCCGCTGGTCTCGATCATCGCGATGCGCGGGCCGTCGCTGCGGGCCAGGAAGCCCGCCGCCATGCGGCCCAGCGCCGTCGCATCCTGCCGGTTGGCGCCGCCGGCGCCGCCGGCCATGCCTCGTGCTTCTAGCGCGGAGGACCAGAGCGCGTGCAGCTGCCGGTCATTGGCATAGAGCTGCTCGACGCGCAGCATCAGGTCCTCGTTCGCCTGCGGCAGCGCCGAGGGCGCGTAGGAAGTGACCTCGACGGCCCCGCGCAGCGCCAACGGCACGCCGGTCGAGAAGGCAACCGCGGGCTTGCCGCCGCCCGGCAGCAAGCCCAGCAGGCGGTTCATCCAGCCGTCCTTGATCTGGTACGGGGCGCTGCCGCCGCTCTCCAGCACGTTCTGTCCGTCGAAGTGCGAGCGGTCGCGGTAGGGAGACGCCACGGCCTGGAAGAAGCTGGCCTGCCCGGCGCCGTAGAGGGCATGCAGTCTTGCCAGCGACGGATGCAAGGCGAAGCTGCCGTCCAGCTTGAGTGCATTCGCGCTGTCGATCGCAAGCGCGCCGCGTGCGGCGGCGTAGGCCGGCTCCGCGTACGGAATGACGGTGTTGAGTCCGTCCGCCGCGCCGCGCTGGATGATGAAGACAAAGCGCCGCTCGGTGGCCGCCTGCGCGAACAGGATGCGCGGCGCGGCCAGCAGGGCGGTGGCTCCGAGGAAATGGCGTCGATCCAGGCCCATTCTCATCTCCTCAGGAACTCGGGCGACACCAGCAACAGGGCCAGCGCCGTGCTGCCGCTGTCGGCGCGGGCAATCGCGCCGGCGGTGGCGTCGCCCAATGCGCCGCCGGGCAGCAGGCGCGGCGCCAGCGCCCGGGCGTCGAGGGTGTTGCCGGCCTGCGTGGCGATGCGTTGCGCCACCTCGACCCGCCGCAGCAGCGCATCCGGTGCCGCCCAGGTGGCGGCGCCGTCGTCGTAGCCGGCGGGTGAGCCCGGCCGCCACACCGGCTGGCCCAGCTGGTTCATCAGGCTGGTCGCCTGCATCGCGGGCACCTCGGTGCGCCCCAGGGCGCGGTAGGTCGAGATCGCCCAGTCCCAGGGCGACTTGAACTTGGCGGCCCCGCCCTGCCATGCCTCGGGCGCCGCGACCAGCTCGCGGTACAGGCTGGGCAGGTCGCCGCCGGTGCGCGAGAAGGTGGCGGCCAGCCGCTCCACCAGCGCGGGCGGCGGCTCGTCGGCGACGAAGTGACGCGCGAGCTTGTGCGCGATGTGCCGCGCGGTCGCCGGGGCGGTCACCAGTGCGTGGAGGATGTCGCGGGCCTGCTGCTCGCCGCCTTCGGCATGGCTGCGGCCCAGGACGTTCCTGGGCCCCGGCTCGTGCAGGGCAGGCACGAACCGGAAGGTCGCCGTGGCGCCGCCGGGGCCGTCATCGGCCGGCAGCGTCCAGCCGGTCAGCGCGCGCGCGAATTCGGTCACGTCCTCCTGCGTGTAGCCGCTGCGCACGCCCAGCGTGTGCAGCTCCAGGATTTCCCGCGCCAGGTTCTCATTGAGGCCGCGTCCGCGCGGCGGCTGCCGTTCCTGCGCGCGCCTGCCCGCGGGGCTGCCGGGGCCGATGGACTGCGCCTGGTCCAGGTACAGCAGCATCGCCGGATGGCGGACGACGGCCAGCAGCAGGTCTTCGAAGCGGCCCAGCACGTGCGGCCGGATGGCGTCGGCTTCGAAGCCGCCGGCCAGGCCGACCACCAGCAGCTTGTCCACCGAAACCGCGAAATGGTTGGACCAGAAATGCACCAGCCGCTCGACGAAGGGCGTGGCCGTCTGCAGCGCGCTGGTGGCGCGGGCACCGGCCGCGGCCACGTAGTCCTCGCGGCCCTTGCGCAGGTAGGCCTCGCGGATGCCCGCGCGCTGGCCTTCCGGGGCCTGCCGCACGGCGCGTTGCTGCGCCAGCCAGACCTCCACCAGGGCCGGCGTGCGCGACAGCGGCTGCCACGGCGCGGGCAGCGCTTCGTATGCGTCCAGCTGCGAGAGCAGCCAACGTTGCGGGTCGGCCGGTGCCGGCTCGTCGGGCCGGGCGCCGAGGCCGAAGCGGTTCAGGGCACTGGCTGCGGCATTCATGGGAGCAATTGTCACGCTCCGAACCTCAACAGCACGTTTCCTGAAGGTGTCCGCCGTGTAAAGCACGGGCCCGGTGCGCTGTGCGTACCATGGCGAAATTGTCAACGCGGAGCGCCGACCCATGTGCCGGAACATCAAGACCCTCTTCAACTTCGAGCCGCCGGCGACCGAACTCGAGATCCGCGATGCCTCGCTGCAGTTCGTGCGCAAGCTCAGTGGCTTCAATGTTCCATCCAAGGCCAATGAAGCGGCTTTCGAGCGCGCGATCGAGGAAGTGGCGGCATCGGCCCGAACCTTGATCCGCTCGCTGGTCACCAGCGCCGAGCCCCGGACGCGCGAGGCCGAGGCCGCCAGGGCGCACGAGCGCGCGGTGGCGCGGTTCGGCGAACGGCGATGACTGCTGCGCAGGTGCCTCGCCATGGGTCGGGGACGCGCAAGACGCTGCTCGTGGTCTACCACACCATGACCGGCGGCACCGGGCAGATGGCACAGGCAGCGGCCGAGGGGGCGCGCGACGAACCCGGGGTGCATGTGCGTCTGCTGCATGCGCCCCAGGCCCAACCCGAGGACGTGCTCGGTGCCGACGGCTATGTCTTCGCCACGCCCGAGAACCTTGCTGCGATGGCGGGGTTGATGAAGGACTTCTTCGATCGCTGCTACTACGCCGCGCTCGATCGGGTGAACGGCCGGCCCTACGCCTTGCTGGTCTGCGCCGGCAGCGATGGGCACAATGCCGCCCGGCAAATGGACCGCATCGCCACCGGTTGGCGGCTGCGCTCCGTCGCTCCGCCACTGATCGTTTGCACCCACGCGCAGACCCCCGAGGACATCGCGCGGCCCAAGCAGATCCGCGCCGCGGACCTGGCGCAATGCCGCGCGTTGGGCGCCGGGCTGGCGGCCGGGCTGGCGCTCGGCGTGTACTGACGGATCCGTCGCGACGCGATCGCTTCGACGCTTCAGGGGCGTCGCGGGCCGTCGGCGTCGCGTCCGCGCCCGCGCTCTCCGCCGCGCTGCGGCTCGCCGCCCGCATCGGCAGCAGCCGATGCGGCGGAGGCTGCGGGCCGGGCGCGCGGCCCGCGCTGGTCGGGCCCTGCCGGACGTGCGGGGCCCGGCGCTGCAGCCTCGGCGGGCGGTGGCGCGCCGGGTGCTCGCGCCGCCGGTGCCGGTGCCGGTGCCGGTGCCGCGGCGGGAGCCGGCACCGGTGCCGGCCGGGCGGCCGGTGGCGCGGGCGGCGGCGGTGTTGCAGCCGCGGGTGCCGGGACCGGCGCGGGCCGCGCAGCGGGCGCCGGCGCAGGCGGCGTGACCGCTGCCGGAGCTGGAGCTGGAGCTGGCGTGACTGCGCGCGCCGGTGCCGGTGCCGGTGCCGGTGTTGGTGCAGGTGTTGGTGCCGGTGTTGGTGCCGGTGCCGGTGCCGGCGCGGCCGCGGGCGCCGCCGCCGGCGCACGGCGTTGCTCCCCACGCTGGCCCGCGGCGTCGGGTTGCTGCGCCTGGGGCGCTGCGCGATCGGGACCGCGGCCGCGCTCCTCCCTGGCCTCGCGTGCACGCTGGCGTCCAGCCGCCCCGGGCCCGGCCTCGGCGGGGGCCGGTGCCGTGGCAGCGGAAGCCGGCTGCACCGGGCGTGCCGCTGGCGTCACCGGCGTCGGAGGCACGGCCGGTGTGGCGGGAGTTGCCGGTGCAGTGGCGGTGGCCGGCGCTGCAGGCGTCGCAGGCCTGGCTGGTACAGCCGGTGCCGCCGGAGCGGGCGCAGCAGCGGCAGGAGTCGTGGGCGCGGGTGCGGCGGGCGCGGGCGCTTCGCCACCCCGCTGCGGCCGGCCGCGGCGGCCGGCTGCGGCCGATGACGCAGCGGCGGGCATTTTCGGGACCGCCACGGCCTGCGTCTGCGGCACCACCGTCACCGCCGCGGCGCTGGCCGGCGCGGCCGGCTTGAGGGCGGCCACCGCTGCTGCATCGAGCGGCTTGCCGGCATTGGCAGCCAGCGCCCCCTGCCTGGCGGCGAACGCGGGCGGCGGCGGCGGCGGTGCGACCTGCGCGACCACCGGGCGCGCGGGCGCTGCCTCGGGCGGTCGCGCGGCGGGCGCCGCCGCGGGCCCGACCACGCTCACGCGCTGCGGGGCCACGGGCGGCGCCGACAGGGCCGGCGCGCGGCTGAAGCCCTGTTCGGTGACGCGCACGGCCTGGCGCGCCACCGGCTGCGACTGCGAGAACGCGGCCGCAAGCACCGCGATGATCGCCCCGGGCACCGTCTGGTTCGAATACGTGGCGTTCGCCCCGCGGTTGTCGTAGGACGTGGTGACCACCTGGCGGTCGACGCGCGCATTGCTGGCATTCACGTTGTAGAAATACTCGCGGCTGGTCGTGTACGACGGGCGGTACACGTCGCGCGGGCCGAGCGGGAACCAGGCGACGGTCGAATTCGCGGCGCTGGGAGACCCGTTCCCCACGAAAGCCACCAGCGCCGGCGCGTACACCGGCCGCGTGTCGGCCGGCCCGGGCACCCAGGCCCAGCTGTTGTCCACGCGGGTCCAGCGGCCGTAGTGCGACGGCGCGAAGCCCCAGGGCGCTTCGTCGATCCAGGTCCAGCCCCACGGCTCGACCCACGACCAGTGGCCGTCGCGGTAAGGCGCCCAGTCGGCGGCCACGCGGCGCGGCACCCACACCGGCCCGAGCTGCGCCACGGTCTTCCAGCTGCCGAACTGGTCGAGGTCCTCGTAGCCGATCATCTCTGCCGAGACATAACGGCGCGACGGGGAGTTGTCCCAGCGGCGGTCGCGGTCGGCGGCCCAGCGGTCGAAGTCGTCCGGACCGCGCAGCGCGACGGCATCGTAGTCGTCCAGGCCCGCACCATAGAAGGTGAAGCCCTGCTTCTCGCTGACGATGAACGCACGGCGTTCTCCGAACACCTGCGCCTGGCCTTGCCGCACGGCCACGGTGGTCGAATCGTCGCGCGGGTTCACGTCGATGCGGTAGCTGCCCGGACGGCGGATGGAAAAAGCCAGGTTGGGGGTGTCGATCTCGACGATCTGCCCGCGGTCCAGGCGGCGCACTCGCACCTGGAGCGTGCCCTGCGTCAGCTGGACCTGCGTGGTGCGGTCATCGAGGTTGAGCAGCGTGAGGCTGGTGGCGCCCGCGGCACGGACCGCGACGGTGCCCATCTGCAATTCGGCGCGTGCGCCGCGGTCGACCCACAGCCGGTCGCCGGTGACCAGGGGGCGGTTGACGACCGCGCGGCCCCAGTCGCGCTCGCCACCGGGCGAGAAGCTGGCGTTGCCGCTGACATAGGCCAGCCGCGCGACACGCGTCGGCGGGTCGGCGAGCACCGCACCGGACAGCAGCGCGAAGAGAAGGAACGAAAGCAGCACGCGAACGTGTGACAAGGCCATGGATGTCTCCTGAAAGGCGAGCGGGTGCGCCCGGCGCTGAGCCTGTGCGCCTTTCGGCCGGATCGGCGTCAGCAAGCGCGCCGTCGCACTGTCAGCGCGCTTCGAGGCCTAGCGATAGACCGGCACCGTCCCTGCATCCGTGCGCCGATCCCCGGCGGCGACCAGCTTCGCGTGCAGGTCGGCAATCCGGCGCTCGCCGGTCTCCAGCGCCTGCGCCGTCGTGTGCACGGAGTAGCTTCCCAGGTGCAGCTCGTGCCGGTGCGGCACGGCCGAGCCGAGGACGAACACCGCGTCGTCGTCACCTGTGTTCGCCAGCACGATCGGCGTCTCGCCGTCCTCGAACACCGCCATGTCGCCAGCGGACACGGCCTCCCCCGCCTGCACCGCGCCCGAAGCCACCGCCAGCCACCCGACCGTCTGCCCGGGCGGCGGCTGGTACGTCCACGATCCGCCGGGCCGCAGCGTGACGAGCAGGTAGTTGACGCCTTCCCACGCCGGCACCGGACTGCGCACGCCGCCGTACTCCCCCACGATGACGTGGGCCGGGCCTGCGCGCTGGATCGCGGCGGTTTCGAGATAACGGCTTTGCGGCTGCGCGTTCTCGAGCTCGGGCGGCAACGCCAGCCAGAGCTGGAAGCCCTGCACCCGGGGCACGTCGGCCGGCGACATTTCCTGCCCGTGCCAAACCCCGCCGCCCGCGCGCATCCATTCGACGCCGCCATACCCCAGCGTGCCCGAACCGGCCTGCGGATCCTGGAAATTCATCCGGCCCTGCGTCAGCACGGTCACGGTCGCGATGCCCGAGTGCGGGTGAATCGGCATCCGGCGGCCGGGGCCGCCCCGCAGGTCCATGTCGAAGATGTCGAGGAAGACGAACGGCCTGAGGAACCGCCCCAGGTCCGACGGGCTCATGAGCCGCGTGATCGGGCCATGGCCCTGCCCGCGGGTGCGGTGCACGACGCGGCGTGGCGCCAGTTCTTCCTGGGGAGCAGGGTGACGGGGATCGGATGGATTCATGCAATGCATGTTGGGGCCGATCGACGGATTTCACTAGCCTGCGCCATCGCGCCAGACTGTTGCCGGAAATGGAACGATGCGCCGGAGCTGCCCTGCCGACATCAGCCCGGGGCCGACGTCGCCCCCGCCAGCAGCGCCGCCAGCTGTTTCGCCGCCTTGGCCGTGGCGGCCTTGCCGGTGATCGCCAGCGCTGGCGGATGCTGCAGCATCCGCGCGAACACCGCGCGCACTTCGTCGGCGGTGATCGATTCGATCATGGCGATCGTGTCCGTCGTCGATGTGACCGTTCCGCGCATGAAGAGCTCTTCGACGCCGCGCTCCATCGTCGCGTAGGTCCGCTCGGACGAACGCACGCGCGACACGGCCAGCTGGTTCCTGGCCCGCTCCAGGTGCACCGGGTCGATCCGGAGCGCGTGTTCGCGCAGCAGCCCACCGGTGGCGGTCAGCAACTGCTCGAGCTTGTCCGGGGTGGTGACGGCGTGGACCAGGAAGTTGAGCCAGCCATCGCCGTGCTCCGTGCTCGACTCCGCCGTGTAGGCCAGGCCGAGCCGCTCCCGGATGGTGTCGGTGAACGGCGCGGACATACCGCCGCCGAACAGGATCGCCGCCAGCGATGCGGCCAGCCGCCAGCGCTGCTCCTGCAGCTCCTGCGCCGCCGCCGGCGCCAGCGGATAGGCCAGGTTCACGAACACCTGCGACACCTGGCTGAAGCGCCGTCCCATGGCGCTGCCGATGTAGCTTGCCGGAACGCTCGGCGCCAGCGGGCGCCCCGCGTTGGCCTGCGGCATGCCGGCAAAGAGCCGCTGCGCCAGCGCCAGGAAGGCGTCGACGTCGACATTCCCGGCCGCGACGACGACGGTCTTTTCGGCCACGTAATGCGACTTCACGTGCGCGAGCACGTCGTCGCGGGTGAAGCGTTCGATGTTCGCCACGGTGCCGATCACCGGCATTCCCATCGGCTGGTCGCCCCAGATGGCGCGGTCCAGCAGTTCGCTGGAGCCCTCCTGCGGATCCTCGACCGACTCGATCGCCTCCTGCCGGATCACCTCCAGTTCCCGCGCCAGTTCGGCTTCGGGGAAGGTGCTGTTCAGGACGATGTCGGCCGTCATTTCCAGGAACTGGTCCGCGTGCCGGCCCAGGCCGGTCATGAAGTAGCCGGTGGTGTCCTTGCTGGTGAAGGCGTTGACGTCGGCGCCCAGCCGCTCCGCGTCGAGATTGATCGCCTGCACGGAACGGGTGGCCGTGCCCTTGAAGGCCATGTGCTCCAGCACATGGCTGATGCCGCTGGTGGCGGGCGTCTCGTCGCGCGAGCCCACCCGCAGGAAGACGCCGACGCTGGCGCTCTGGGCATGGGGCATCGGGATGGCCAGCAGCCGCACCCCGTTGGCCAGCGTCTTCACGACCGGCGTGGCGCTCATCGCGGACCTTCGTCGTCGACACAGGGCAACAAGGCCTTGGCGGCCTCGATGCGCAGGTGCAGGTCGATCGCCCGGTCGTTCATCACCTCGAGCAGGAAGCGCCTGGCTTCCAGGCCGCCGGCAAGCGGTGCCGGCCGCGGCGCGAAGGGGGCGGCTGCGGGAGCAACGGGGGCGGCGGGCCCGAGCCGCTCCAGCGCCCGCTGCCAGTCGGCGGGTTGGGTGCTCGCGAGGCGGGACAACAGGTCGGCCTGCGCATCGGAGCCGGGCGGCAGGTCGATCCAGGGTTCGTCGACGAACACCGCGGCCAGGTCCGGCGCCACGAAAGCCGACCAGTGCCCGGTGGCCACCTTCGTCGGCGGTGCGACGACGGGCCCGGCGTGCATGCCGACCCGCTCCCGCGCGATCTCGCCGAGGTAGCGCTGCCGCAGCAATTCGAGAAAGCCCATCGCCTGTGCCACCGGCACGGGCTGCAGGCAGGAGAACCAGAGCTGGTAGCCGTCGCTGCCCGACACGGCGATCGCCGGGGCCGGCAGGTCGAGATCGGCCTGGACGCCGCGCCAGACCTGGGCCAGGCTGTCCCAGCTGGCCGGCCGGGCCAGTTCCAGCACCAGCGCCCTGGCCTGACCGTCGGAGGCTGGTGCGTCGGGCAGGAGGTAGAGGCGTTGCAGTTCGGCTTGGAGTCGGTTCATAGGCGATTGGACTCTACCCTGTCACGCCAGCCGACTGCGCCGGACAAGAAAAAAGGGGGCAATGCCCCCTTGTTTTGCTGAAAGCGACGGGCGCTCAGTTGCGGTCGGCGCGGGGCGCACGGGCCATGCGGACCGGCTTGGCGCGGACGTTGCCCGTGTCTGCGGCGACGGCGGTGTTGGTCGGGGCGGAGGTGGTCGTGGTCGTCGTCATCGGCGCTGCGGCGGGCGCTGCGACCGGCGTCGCGGCGGCTGCGACCGGCGCGGCGGTGGTCTTGGCGCCGGCGGTCGTGCAGGCGATGTCGGACGGGCTGCTGCCCAGGTTGCCGCCGCGCATCGCATTGGCGGTGGCCGTGCAGCCGGCGCCCGCCGTGGAAGTCGGCTGCGCCATCGCGACGCCGCCGAAGGCGAGAGTGGCTGCTGCAATCAGGGTGGTGAGGGACATCTTGGTGTTCATGGCGAAAGCTCCTGGAGTGATTCGATTGGAAGGACGGTGGCAACCTTGCGCCACTGAAGCGAACGTACCCCGATATGGACGAGCATCGAGTGCGCCAACGGGCGGCAGCGGCTGTCAGCCGAGACGACGAACCACGCGCGGATTTGTCCTACGCCGGATGCCCGGTCGACGCCCTGGTGCCGATGCGCTACATTGCTCGCGGCCCAAGCGAATTACAAACCGTTGCACTGCCGGGTCGGGCCCCCGGGGAGCCGGGGAAGTCTGCTGGTGACGCCTGACGACAAGAATCTCGCTCAATGGCTGCATGCGCTGGGGCTGGCGCTGCATGCGGAGACTTTTGCGAAGAACGACGTCACGTTCGAGGTCCTGCGCGGGCTGTCCGATGCGGACCTGAAGGAGCTGGGCCTGTCCCTGGGCCACCGCCGCATCCTGATGGGAGCGCTGAACCAGCTGGGGCGCAGGCCGTCGGGGCGGCCTCCTGGCGCGGCGCCCAGGGGCGTGGACCAGGGCGAACGCCGCCAGATCACGGTCATGTTCTGCGACCTGGTGGGCTCGACCGGAATGTCGCAGCGGCTGGACCTCGATGACCTGCGCAGCCTGATCCACGCCTACTACTCGTCCTGCTGCAACATCATCGAAGACGCGGGCGGCTTCACCGCGCGGCTGGTCGGCGACGGCATCCTGGCCTATTTCGGCTACCCGATGGCGCGGGAAGACGCCGCCGAATGCGCGATCCGGGCCAACCTGCAGATCCTCGACACCCTGGCCGCCGGCCGCCTCGACGGCACCAGCGAACTCGATGTCCACATCGGTCTGGCCACCGGGATGTCCGTCATCAGCGACATGGTCGGCAGCGGGTTTTCCGAGCGCCATGCCGCGACCGGACTGACACCCAACCTGGCATCGCGGATCCAGGGCCTGGCAACGGCGGGCAGCGTGCTCGTGGCCGACGACACGCGCCGGCTGGCCGGCGGCCTGTTCACCTATGCGGACATGGGATGGCACCAGTTCCAGGGCCTGGAAAAGCCGGTGCACGTGTGGCGGGTGGTCGGCGAGTCGCTGTCGAGCGTGCGCTTCGATGCCCAGCGCACCGAGATTTTCGACTGCCTGGGCCGCGACGCCGAACTGGCCACGCTGCAGGACAGCTGGAACCTGGCGCTGCAAGGCCAGTGCAGCATCGTCACGGTGACGGGCGAAGCCGGGATCGGCAAGTCGCGGCTGCTGCGAACCGCGTCGGACCAGTTCGCGCGGGCGTCGGGCCTGGTGGTGCTCCTGCAGTGCTCGCCGAACCAGACCACCACGCCGCTGCATCCGCTGGTCGCCTGGATCCGGCGCGAGGCCCGCGTCGGCGGCGGCAACCCGGCGGAGGATCTGGAGCATCTCGCGGCCTGGCTGGGCGGCACGGCGACCCAGCTGGACCGGGCCCTGATCGCCGACCTGCTGCGCGTCCCGGTGCCCGCCGGAGAGGCCCTGCCGCCGATGCCGCCGGACCGCAAGCGCAACCTGACGCGCGAGGTGCTGCTGCGGCACTTCGAGCGGCACAGTCAATCGGCGGCCGTCCTCTTCATGCTCGAGGACGCGCACTGGATGGACGGCGCGACCGGCGACTTCCTGCGCTCCCTGTTCCAGCGCATGCGGCATCGGCCCTTCATGGCCCTGGTCACCTCCCGCCCGCCGGAGCAGCAGGACTGGAGCGACGCCGGGCGCGTGCACGCGATCCGGCTGGAGCCGCTGCAGCACACCGATGCCGAGCAGTTGATCCGCAACGTCTGTCACGGCCAGAGCCTGCCGCCGGCCGTCGTCCGCCTGATCCTGAACCGCACCGATGGCGTGCCGCTGTTCATCGAGGAGCTGACGGCGACGGTGCTCGAATCGGCCACGCTGCGCGGCGCCGGCAGCCAGCGATTGCTGGGGGAAGGCCAGCTGCCGCCGCCGGACATTCCGTCGACCTTGCGCGACAGCCTGATGGCCCGGCTGGACCGGCTGAACGGCGCCAAGGAAGTGGCGCGCGTCGCCAGCGCGCTGGGACGGGAATTCACCTTCGCGCTGCTGCTGCGCGTCACCGGGCAAGCGCCGGCCCGGCTGACAGCGGCGCTCGATCGCCTGGTCGAGGCCCAGCTGCTGTTTTGCCGCGGCCAGCCG
The DNA here is from genome assembly GCA_943372495.1 of Ramlibacter sp. 2FC. Classification (GTDB taxonomy): domain Bacteria; phylum Pseudomonadota; class Gammaproteobacteria; order Burkholderiales; family Burkholderiaceae_C; genus Ramlibacter. The sequence goes on from CALRYV010000001.1 coordinate 187,101, forward strand.
CCCGCGGCCGAATACGTCTTCAAGCATGCGCTGATCCAGCAGGCGGCCTACGAGGGCCAGCTGCGCAGCGACCGCCAGGCGCTGCACGCGCGCATCGTGCAGGCGATCGAGACCCACCAGCCCGAGACCGCCAGCCACGAGCCCGGGCTGATGGCGCACCACTGCCAGCAGGCCGGCCTGCCGGACCAGGAAGTCGACTATCTGTACGCGGCGGGCCTGGCGTCGACGCGGATGGTCGCCATCGCCGAGGCGCTGTCCTATTTCTCGCGCGCCGAGAAGGTCATCGCCGGCCTCGAACAGACGCCGCGCAACGTCGCCAGGCACATCGACATCATCCTGGGACTGATGGAAGTCGGCCGCTTCGCCATCCTGCCCAGGCGGCTGATGGAACTCGGCGCGCTGGCCAGCAGCCTGTCGCGGATCGCCGGGGTCGCCTGCGATGCCGCGACGCTGTCGTCCATCCTGTTCCAGGAAGGCCGCGCGCAGCTCTACTCCGGCCGCTACACCGAGGCCCGGCGGATCTTCACGCAGATCAGGCGGCTCGGGCGCGAGAGCGGATCGGCGCAGATCGAGATGAAGCCGGCTTCGGCGCTGGCCATGAACCTGTGCTGCCAGGGCCTGTTCAATGAAACCCTCGAGTTCATCAACGGCGGCAACGTCGGCCGCTACAAGGTGGCCGGCAGCTTCATCGACTACATCTCGGGCCTGGGCTGGATCGCCTATGCCTCCTGCCAGATGGGTCCGGGGGACGACGGCCTGCGCTTCGCCCACCGCTCCGTGCAGGAGGCCGAGCAGGTCCAGTCGCCGATCTACCTGGGCGGCGCCTGCGTCTGGCGCAGCCATGCCCTGATGGCGGTCCGGCGCCTGGATGAGGCGGTCGCCGACGCGAGGCGCTGCGTGGAACTCAGCCAGGTCCATTCGGTGCCCTACCTCGGTTGGCACGGCCTGGTGTTCCTGGCGCTGTGCCTGTGCCGGACCGGCCGCTTCGACGACGCGGCCGATGCGCTGGCGCAGGCCCGCGCCCTGCTGGCCCAGGCCGCGGACGGCCAGTGGTCGCTGCTCGACTACCTGCCGGCGATCGAGGCCGAAATCTGCTGCTTCCGCGGCGACCATGCAGCCGCCCTGACGGCCGCGGACCAGGCGATCGCGGCGGCGCAGGCGGTCGGCGGCCACTTTGCGCAGGCCCTGGCCTGGCGCGTCAAGGCGATCAGCAGCGTGCGCAGCGGCGGCGATCCGCAGCAGGCCCAGGCCCTGTTCGACCAGGCCGTCCGCCTCTACGAAGCGGGGGGCGCGCACGCCGAACAGGCCTTCGCGACCCTGGTCTGGTCGCACGCGCTGGACCAGTCCGGCCACGCCGACCGGGCCCGGCAGTCAGCCCAAGCCGCCCGGGACCAGGCGCGCACGCACGGCTTTGCCCTGGCGCGTTGCGAATATGGAGCCGCGGCGATGCTGCCGCCTTAGGCGCGGCGTCGCGCCTTGCTGCGGCTGGCGGCCGGCGGCCCGATGCCCCAGGCCTGCAGCACGTCCTCCAGCGGGGCGCCAAAACATTCGGCCGGCATGCCGAGCGCATCCGCCTCCTGCGGCCCGCCTTCCAGGAAGAACAGCAGGTCGTGCGGGCGCAGCGCATGGAAGAACAGCGGCTCCGACGGCCCGATGCAGGAGCGGATGGCCTGCCCCGCCACGCCGACCGCCGCCGGCTCGAGCGGCCCATTGCCGTCGAAACCGACCCGGATCCAGCGCAGGCCTTCGCCCCGGTAGAAGTGAACCGCGACGGCGGCGCGCGGCTGCATCGCCGTCAGCGCCTTGTGGATGGCGGCGACCAGGTTCGGCGCGCTTCCTGCCGGCGGCGTGGGCGCGCCGTCCGGCGGCTTCGGTGACCCCCCCTTCTTGGGGAGGACGGGGTTCCATTCATCGATCCGCGTCATGGCGAACTCCTGGCTGCTGCAACACAATAAGCGCGGAACGACAGACCGCCAACCGGCCCGGACCAAGGCGGCTCCCAACAACGAATGAGGAGAGTCCATGACCAAGAAAAAGCGTGCCATCGCCCTGGCGGGTGGCGGGCCGGCCGCCGGTCTCCACATCGGCGCCCTCGCGGCACTGGACGAGGCCGGCATCGAGTTCGACGTCTTCGCCCTCTCGTGCATCGGCGCCTGGGTCGGGATCGTGTACAACACCCGGCCCGGCAAGGATCGCGCGCAGGAGACCCTCGAGTTCTTCGACAAGCACTGTTTCCGGGCGGACGCATCGTACGAATGGTTCCCGATCAACCGCGGCTTCGCCACCGACATCCAGGCGCTGATGCAGGCCTGGGCCCGCTTTCCCCTGGCGCCGGAGCGCGACTGGGCCAGCCTGGTGTCGCCGCTGGACATCTACCAGAGCTCGCTGAACTCGATGGCGTTCCTGTCCGATCCGCGGCGCTGGACCAGCCAGGAGTTCAACTACTGGATGCTCAACGACGTCCTGGCCGTCCATCCGCTGACCCGGTACCTGACCTCGATGGTCTACAAGTCCGAGATCAACGGCCTGTCGAAGGTCTATTACAAGGACAGCAAGGTGCTCAAGGACGTCTTCCAGGGGCGGCGGCTCTTCGACGACGACATGCCGGAGGTCTATCACAACGCCTGGCGGCTGCCCACGGACAAGGTGCCCGGCGGCATGCAGATCTTCCACAACCGGCGCAAGAAGGCGCGCGTCGGCAAGGAGACCTACCTCGAGATCTCGGACCGGTCGCTGTGCGCCTGCTCGGCGCTGCCCTACATCGAGGAAAGCGTCACCATCGGCGGCGTCGAATACACCGAGGGGGCGCTGGTCGACACGGTCAATTTCAAGAACATCCTGCGCGATCACCCGGACCTCGACGAGATCTGGATCAACCGCATCGTCGACGACAGCCAGGTCAAGTCGCCGCGCAGCCTGGCGGGCGCGCTGGCCAACCTGCCGATGCAGTTCGCGGCGGAAGTGGGCGAGAACGACATCAAGCTGTTTCGCCAGCACCTGCTGAACCAGTCGAAGATGCGGCCGCGCATCGTGGAGATCCCGATCCGCGAGGACACGGACGTCACGTTCGAATGGAAGCACTCGAACCTGATGCAGGGTTACCAGGAGGGCCGCGAGGCTGTCCGGGCCCTGCTGGCCTCCGACCAGGAACTGGCCCGGGACCGGGTCCCCGGGAAGCCCGCCTCGAATCGTTTCTAATACGGTTCGGCAACGAACCTGGCGCGGACCCTGACAAGGCTGCGCCGGCGCCGGGCGTCCCCAGGACAGCCCGCGCTGGTCGCTACCGCCCCCACCCTCTCCGAGAGAACTGGATTGCACCCCCGGGTGCAAAGGAAACATTTTTTTGCGCAGCGACTTCAGCAGCTCCAGCCTGGTCCGCCGGCTCGGCGAGTGGGCCCCCGTGGACATGGACGGGGCCGGGATGGACTTCGCCGAGCGGCTGGGCCTGTGGCTGAACGCCTTCGACGCCATCGGCCTGCAGGCGGCGCACCAGTCGATACGGGCGATCCGGACGGCGGCGCCGGGCCCGGCGGCCGATACGCGGCCGGCCTGGACCCAGACCCTCGACGAGGACGTCCGGCAGGTCCGCACGGCGCTGGCCCAGGCCATCGCGCAGGACGTGCTGCCGCCCGCGGGAGACTCAGCGGCCGAGCCGGCCTATGCCCCGTACCACCAGCGCCACCTGGAGCTGCAACGCCAGATGGACCAGGCGATTGGACCGCTGCGCGACCGGGTTAGGCAGGCGCTGGGCCGGGCATCACCGACGCTGCGGCAGCTCGCCGCGCTCGATGCGGTGCTCGAGCAGATGCTGGCGCCGCGCGAACAACAGCTGCTGCCCACCGCGGCCGCCCTGCTGGAGCGGCGGTTCGGGCAACTGCGGCTGGCCGCGACCGAAGACTGGCCGGAGGTCTTCGGCCAGGACTGGCGCCAGGCCCTGCTGGCGGAGCTGGAGCTGCGGCTGGAGCCGGTGGCGGGCCTGCTCGAAGCCCTGGGCAACGACTTGAAGAATCGAGAATGAGCAAACGTTTTTTTGCCGTGGCCTTCGCCACCGGCCTGGCGGCCATCGTGTGGGTGGGCCTGGGGTTCGTCGGATCGAGCTGGATCGCCCTGGCCATGACCGCGGTGATCGGCGGCGTCTACCTGCTCGGCGCGTTCGAGCTGCGGCAGTTCCGCGCGGCCAGCGCCGCCCTGGCGTCCGCCCTGGCGGAGATTCCCGATCCCCTGCCCAGCCTCGGGGAATGGCTCGACCGGGTGCCGGCGTCGCTGCGCAATGCGGTGCGCCTGCGGGTCGAGGGCGAGCGCGCCGGCCTGCCGGGCCCCGCGCTCACGCCCTACCTGGTGGGGCTGCTGGTGATGCTGGGGATGCTGGGCACCTTCCTGGGCATGGTCGTCACCTTCAAGGGAGCGGTGTTCGCGCTGCAAGGCTCGGCCGACCTGCAGGCCATGCGCTCGGCGCTGGCCGAACCGATCAAGGGCCTGGGCCTGGCCTTCGGCACCTCGGTGGCCGGGGTGGCGGCCTCGGCGATGCTGGGGCTGATGTCGGCCATCGCCCGGCGCGAGCGGCAGGGCGCCGGGCGCCAGCTCGACACCCGCATCGCGACCAGCCTGCGACCGTTCTCGCTGGTGCACCAGCGCCAGGAGACCTACCGGGCGCTGCAGGCGCAGGCCACCGCACTGCCCATGGTGGTCGACAAGCTGGAAGCCATGATGGAGCGCATCGAGCGCCGCAGCCAGCAGCTCGACGAGCAACTGCTGGGGCGCCAGGCCCGCTTCCACGGCGACGTCACCCTGGCCTACACCGGGCTGGCCGAGGCCGTGGCCGGCTCGCTCCAGGACAGCCTGGCGGCCGGCGCCCGGGCGGCCGGCGAAAGCATCACGCCGGTGGTGGAGTCCGCGATGGCGCGGATCGTGCAGGAAACGCAGCGCCTGCACGAGCGCGTGGGCGCCGTGGCGCAGACGCAGGCCGACGCCTTCACCGACGCCTTCGAGCAGCGCAGCACCGCGCTGATCGGTGGCGTCACGCAACTGCTGGCCCGGTCCGAGGACCTGGTGCAGGCGCGCGCCGAGAGCGAGGCCCGCTGGGTCGGCCAGCACGGCCAGCGCATGGATGCCCTGGAAGCCGCGGTGGCGCAGCACCTGGCCACGCTGGGCACGGCGCTGGAGGCGCCCATCACGCGCCTGCTGCACACCGCCGCGGAGGTGCCGCAGGCCGCCGCCGGCGTGCTGGTGGAGTTGCGCCGCGAAACGAGCGCGCTGGCCGAGCGCGACAACCTGGCGCTGCAGGAGCGCACCGGCCTGCTCGAACAGCTCGGCACGGTGCTGCAGGTGCTGGAGGCGCAGGCCGGCAAGGCATCCGACGTGGCCGCGCACGTCACCGGCAGCGCAGTCGAACTTGCCAGCCTGGGCGAGGCCTTCGGCCACGGCGTGCAGCTGTTCCAGGCCAGCAACGACAAGCTGATGGCCAGCCTGCAGGGCATCGAGACCTCGCTGAACCGCTCCACCGCGCGCAGCGACGAACAGCTGGCCTACTACGTGGCGCAGGCGCGCGAGGTGATCGACCTGAGCATCGCCTCGCAACAGGGCCTGGTCGACCACCTGCGCCAGCTCCAGGGCAAGCCGGTGGCCCTGGTCCACGCGAGCCGCGCATGACCGAGCTGGACGACGGCGGCGACGCCGGCCTGCAGGCGCCGGTCTGGGCCGTGTTCGGCGACCTGATGTCGGGCCTGCTCGGCGCGTTCGTGCTGGTGCTGGTCGGCGTGCTGGTGGTGCAGATGGACCTGGTGGCCAGCCTGCAGGCCGAGGTGCAGAAGCGCCAGGTCGAGGAGCAGCGGCGCATGGCGCTGGAACGGGCCCTGGCCATTCCGCTGGCCTCGGGCCGGGTGACGCTGAACGACGGCCGCATCGGCATCAGCGGCAGCGTGCTGTTCCCGGTGAACTCGGACCAGCTGCGCCCCGAGGGCCGGCTGCTGCTGCAAAGCCTGGTGCACCCGCTGCGGGTCTACCTGGGCGAGCGCAACGAGATGCTGATGGTCAGCGGCTTCACCGACGACAAGCCGATGCAGGCCGGCAACCAGCGCTTTGCCGACAACCTGGAGCTGTCGGCGCAGCGGGCCCTGACCGTCACCCGGGCGCTGATCGAGGAAGGCATGGCCGCGCCCCAGGTGTTCGCCGCGGCCTTCGGCGCCGAGCAGCCGGTGGCCTCCAATGCCAGCGACAGCGGGCGCGCCCTGAACCGGCGGGTGGAGATGGCGCCCGTGCCCCGCTCCTCCGCTGCCAAAACCCGATGAGTGCGCTGGAGGCATCGATTGCGGCCCTGCGCAGCGAGGGCGCCTGGCGCCTCGACCCCGTGCGCTTCCGCTACCTGGAGGCGCTGGCGCGGCGGCTGCCGGGCCAGCCGGAGCCGGTGCGCCGCCTGTTGCAGGACAAGCTCAGAGCCGCCGTCGCCGACTACGCCGCGCGCCTGGCCCAGGCCCAGCCGCCGGTGGCGCAGCCTGTCCCCGCGGCCTGCGCGCCGCTGGCGCAGTTGAACCAGTCGATCCGTGCGGCGCGCGGCGCCGGGGCCCACGACGAACTGGCCAGCGTGCGCCGCTTCCGGCGGGCCTGGTCCCGCAGCCGCAGCCTGGACCAGGTGCAGCAGGCCGCCGCCCGCAAGCCCGCCAACGCCGGCCCGCTCAACTCGCACGTGCTGGTGCTGCAGTCGCTGGCCCTGATGGGCGAGCTGTCGCCCGATTACCTGCGGCGCTTCCTCGTGCAGGTGGAGTCGCTGCAGTGGCTGGAGCTGGCCCGCGCGAAGTACCCGCGGCCAGCGGTGGGGGCGGCCGCTGCGGCCAAGCCGGCGCGCCGCGGCCGCAAGCAAAAATGAGAAGCCGCTTCGCCGCAGCCTGGGCCATCGCGCCGCTGCTGCTGGCCTACGCCGCCGCGGTCGGCTGGGGCGTGTGGACGCACCGGCTGCCGTGGTGGATCCTGGTGCTGCTGCCGGCGCTGAACCTGGCCACCTTCTTCGCCTACTGGCAGGACAAGGACGCGGCAAGGCGGGACGAATGGCGCATCGCCGAAAACACGCTCCACTTCTGGAGCTTCGCCGGCGGCTGGGCGGGCGCCTGGGTCGCGCAGTCGCTGCTGCGGCACAAGACCCGCAAGGCGTCGTTCCTCGGCGTGTACTGGTTCACCGTCGCCGCCCACTGCGCGGCGCTGGGCGCGTGGCTCTGGCACGCGTGACCGGCCCCATCGCAAGGCGCGAGGGCAGCCTCGCGAATCCGTCAATTCTCAGGTGCCGTCCATCCGCCACAATGGCCGGCTGCATCACCGCCCCCAGCCCAAGGACCACCGCATGACCTTCTCCCGCATTCCCCGCCGCCACGCCATCGCCGCCTTGGTCGCGATCGCCGTCGGCGGCCCGGCCGCCGCGCAAAATTACCCCGACAAGCCGATCCGCCTGGTCGTGGGCTTCGCGCCGGGCGGCTTCACCGACGTGCTGGCGCGCGTCATCGGCCAGAAACTGACCGAGCGCCTGGGCCAGTCGGTGATCGTGGACAACAAGCCCGGCGCCGCCGGCACACTGGGCGCCGACCTGGTGGCCAAGGCGAAGCCGGACGGCTACACGCTGCTGCTCGGACACAGCAACTCCAACTCCGTGGCCCCGGCGCTGTACCCCAAGCTGCCGTACGACGTGGTCAAGGACTTCACGCCGATCATCCGCGTCGCCACCACGCCGCTGCTGCTGACGGTGAACCCGAACGTGGCGGCGCGCGACGTCAAATCCTTCGTCGCGTTGGCCAAGAGCAACCCCGGCGGGCTGCGCTTCGCGTCGTCCGGCGGCGGCAGCGCCCAGCACCTGGCGGCGGCCCGCTTCCAGCTGGCGACCGGCACCCAGATGACGCACATCCCGTACAAGGGCAGCGGCCAGGCCATCGTCGACCTGCTGTCAGGCCAGGTGGAACTGAACTTCGAGAGCCCGCCCAACGTGATGAGCCACGCCAAGGCCGGCAAGCTGCGGCTGCTGGCCATCACCAGCGCCAAGCGCTCGCCGCTGCTGCCCGACGTGCCGACGCTGGCCGAGGCCGGCGTGCCCAACGCGGAGATGCTGCAGTGGTTCGCCGTGCTCGGCCCGGCGAAGATGCCGCCCGAGATCACGCGCAAGCTGAACGCCGAGATCGCCGCGATCCTGAAGATGCCCGACGTGGTGGAGAAGATCGCCTCCCAGGGCGGCGAGATCATCGGCGGCACGCCCGAGGAGTTCGCCGCGTTCCTGCCCGGCGACTCGGCCTCGTGGGGCCGGCTGGTCAAGGAAGCCAACGTCAAGGTTGACTGAAATGGCCCCCACGCTTGTCACTTCGTGTACTGCGCTGCCCCCCGAGGGGGCTTCAGTGCCCTTGGGGCGGCCCGGCGGGCACTGAGACCTTGCGGGACAGACCTTCAGCTCTGTCCCCAACTGATTAATTAGCATGACCATCCCCAAGACCACCGACCTGTGCGACGCCTGCGACGCCGCGCAGGCCTGCGCCCTGCCCCTGCGCGGTTACGGCGCGCGCCGCGCGTTCGCCGGCACGATCCGCACCATCCGCTGCCATGAAGACATCGCGTTGATGCGCGACATGGTCGGCCAGCATGGCCACGGCCAGGTGCTGGTGATCGACGGCGGCGGCTCGCTGGCGCGCGCGCTGTTCGGCGACGTGATGGCGGCCCTGGCCGCCCGCAACGGCTGGGCCGGCCTGGTGATCAACGGCGCGATCCGCGATTGCGTGGAGATCGACGCGATGGAGATCGGCGTCAAGGCGCTGGGCACGGTGCCGCGCCGCGGCGGCCGCACCGGCGCCGGCGAAGTGGACGTGCCGGTGAGCTTCGGCGGCGTCACCTTCACGCCCGGCCGCCGGCTGGTGGCGGACGAAGACGGCGTCATCGTGCTGCCGCATGGCCTGACCGAGGCCGACATCCCGATCGACGACGTGGTGGCCGCCACCGCGGCGTACGCGGCGACGAGCGGCCAGCCGCGATGACGCAGCGCACGCTCTACCGCAAGATCGTCGACGCGCACACGGTGCGGCCCTTGGGCGATGCGGGCCAGATCCTGCTGTACGTCGACCGCCAGATCCTCAACGAATACACCAGCCCGCAGGCCTTCGCCGCGCTGCATGCCGCGGGCCGACCGGTCTGGCGGCCGGCCTCCACCATCGCGGTAGTCGACCACGTCAATCCGACCACGCCCGAGCGCAACGCGAAGACCATGGTCATCGCCGATGCGGACCGCACGCTGCAGGTCAGCCTGCTGGCGGCCAACTGCGCCCGCCACGGCATCGAGCTGTACGACATGCTCGATGCGCGGCAAGGCATCGAGCACGTGGTCTCCAGCGAGCAGGGCTTCGTGCTGCCCGGCATGGTGATGGCCGCCGGCGACAGCCACACCACCACCCACGGCGCGGTCGGCGCGCTCGGTTTCGGCATCGGCAGCAGCGAGATCGAGCACCTGCTGGCCACGCAGACGCTGGTCTACACCGTGCAGCGCTCGATGCGCGTGCATGTGACCGGCCGGCTCGGCCACGGCCTCACGGCCAAGGACCTGGTGCTGGCGCTGATCCGCCAGATCGGCGCCGACGGGGCCACCGGGCACGTGATCGAATACACCGGCGAAGCCATTCGTGCGCTCGGCGTCGAAGGACGATTGACCCTCTCCAACATGAGCGTGGAAGCGGCCGCGCGCGGCGCCATCGTCGCCCCCGACGACACCTTGTTCGACTACCTGCACGGCCGGCCCCGCGTGCCCAAGGGCCAGTTGTGGGACCAGGCCGTCGCCGCCTGGCGCCAGCTGCGCAGCGACGACGGCGCGGTGTTCGACCGGGAAGTGACCATCGACGCCAGCGCGATCGCGCCGATGGTGACCTGGGGCACCAGCCCGGACCAGGGCGCCAGCATCGATGCTGCCGTGCCCGACCCGGCAGCGGAGCCCGACGCCACCAGGCGCCGCAGCATGGAGCGGGCGCTGGAGTACATGGACCTGCGACCGGGCCAGCGGCTCGACGGCCTGAAGATCAGCCATGCCTTCATCGGCTCGTGCACCAACGGCCGCCTCGACGACCTGCGCGATGCGGCCCGCGTGTTGCGTGGCCGCAAGGTGGCACCCGGCGTGCGCGCGCTGGTGGTCCCCGGCTCGACCCAGGTGCGGGCCGAAGCCGAGGCCGAGGGCATCGCCCAGGTGTTTCGCGACGCCGGCTTCGAATGGCGCCAGGCCGGCTGCTCGATGTGCGTGGCGATGAACGACGACCACCTGCTGGCCGGCGACCGCAGCGCGTCGAGCACCAACCGCAACTTCGAGGGCCGCCAGGGCAAGGGCGCCCGCACCCACCTGATGAGCCCGGCGATGGTGGCCGCGGCCGCCGTCAGCGGCGCCCTCACCGACGTCCGCCGCCTGCTGCCCGAGTGACCCCCGCCATGCAACCCTTCACCTCGATCACCGGCGTGGCCGCCGCCCTGCCCCGGGCCAACCTGGACACCGACCAGATCATGCCCAAGCAGTTCCTGCGCGGCGTCGATCGCACCGGCCTGTCCGCCGGCCTGCTGTTCGACCTGCGCTTCGACGCGCCGGGCCGGCCCAAGCCGGACTTCGTGCTGAACCGCGCGCCCTGGAACCAGGCCGTGGTGCTGGTCGCGGGACCGAACTTCGGCTGCGGTTCCAGCCGTGAGCACGCCGTCTGGGGCCTGCGCGAGCTGGGCATCCGCTGCGTCATCGCCGCCAGCTTCGGCGGCATCTTCGGCGACAACTGCACCCGCAACGGCGTGCCGGCGATCACCTTGCCGGCCGCTGAGGTGGACCGGTTGATGGCGCTGGCCTCGGACCCGGCCAGTTGCGAGATGACGGTCGATCTTCTGAGCCAGACCATCGCGACGCCGGCCGACGGCCAGCAGCTGCGCTTCGAGTTCGACTCGCTGCGCCGGCACATGCTGCTCGAAGGGCTGGACGCGGTCGGCGTCACGCTGGCCCATGCCGACGCCATCGCGCGCTTCGAGCGCCAGCATCTGGGCCAGCAGCCCTGGCTGGCTTGAGCGCGGGCCCGCGCGCCGGCGGGCCTGCGCACGCAAGAGTGGCACTTGGCCTACACGACCCACGCGCCTTCGCTGAGGGCCAGCCGCCGCCGCGGCCCGTAGAGTCGGCCGTCAGACATCACACGGGAGTTTTTTCAATGGGCTCGCCCGCAACCTCTCCGAACAAGAAGCGGCTCGTGGTGACCTTGCTGATCGTGGTGGCCGCCGGTTTTGCCGGCAATGCGGTCCGCAACTGGCTGGAAGAGCCCCTGATGGACCAGGACGTGACCATCGGCCCCGCGCCGGCCGCGCCGGTGGTGGTGGCCCAGCCGGCCCCGCCCCCCGCCACCGCGCCGGGGTCCGCCAACGGACCGGTCACCGAGGCGCCCGAGCTCGAGTCCGACCAGCATGCCGAGGAAGTGCCGGCGCCGGCCGGACCGCGCGAGTCGTTCGGCCACCGCGCCGGCCTGCACAAGGTCAAGTCCGCCCTGAACCTGAGCGCCAGCGCCGCACTGGTCATCGACCAGGAGACCGGCCAGGTGCTGCTGCGCAAGAACGGCGACTCGGTACTGCCGATCGCCTCGCTGACCAAGCTCATGACGGCGGTGGTGGTCACCGAGGCCCGGCTGCCGATGGACGCACTCATCACCATCACGGACGACGACGTCGACGTCGAGCGGCACAGCCGTTCGCGGCTGCGCGTCGGCACCACCCTGACGCGCGGCGAAGCGCTGCGGCTGGCGCTGATGTCCAGCGAGAACCGGGCGGCCCATGCCCTGGGCCGGACCTATCCCGGCGGCCTCGCGGCCTTCGTCACCGCGATGAACCGCAAGGCGGCGGACCTGGGGATGAAGAGCACGACCTATGTCGACCCCACCGGCCTGCGCACCGGCAACCAGTCCACCGCGCACGACCTCTCGGTGCTCGCGGCGGCGGCGGCCAAGAACACATTGCTGGCCGGCTTCTCCACCACCCTGGAGCATGCGCAGGAAGTGGCCGGCGGCCGCGTGCTGCAGTACCGCAACTCCAACCGGCTGGTGAAGAGCCCGAACTGGGACATCCTGCTGCAGAAGACCGGCTACATCGTCGAAGCCGGCTGGTGCATGGTGCTGGACACGCGCATCGGCGGCCACAAGCTGTTCGTGGTGCTGCTCGACGCCGGTGGCGCCAGCAGCCGCATCGGCGACGCCGAACGGATCCGGCGGCACGTGGCCGAGGCGCTGGGCGTGCCGCTCAAGCAGGAGCCGCCGGCCAAACGACACCGTCGATGAGCCCTGGCGGGGGGGGCGATTGTTCCTATACTCGCAACATGCTCCCCGTTCACAGCCTACCCAGCCAGCTGGAAGCCGCGCAGGAGCGGGCCCGGCAGATGATCCAGGCGGGGTCTCCGCTGCGCGACATCCTCGCGGTGCTCACGGCAGCGGGGGAGGCGGTGTCGGATGGCCGGACGGTCTGCTCGATCCTGGTCCTGGACAAGGAAGGCCTGCTGCGCAACGGCGCATCGCCCAACCTGCCGGCCGACTACCTGGATGCCATCGACCGCCTCAAGCCCCATCCCGACCTGGGCACCTGCGCCGCGGCCGCCGCGACCGGCCAGGTGGTGATGACCCCCAACTTCTACAACGACGCCCGCTGGGCCGAGTTGCGCCACTGGCCGCTGGTGCTGGGCTTCTTCGGCGCGTGGAGCATGCCGATCAAGGACGCGGGCGGCCAGGTGCTGGGCACCTTCGGCACCTACTTCCGCGAGCACCGCCTGCCCACCGACGAGGAGCAGCAGGCAGTGGCCTTCCTGGTGGGGACGGCGGCGGCGGCGATCATGGCCGCTTCGACGGCTGCAAGCTGATCGCTCGATCCGCCATTCCCTCGCGCCCGGCACTCGCGGTGAAGACCGAGTGCCATGAACTCTCGCTTGGAACACCTTCTGGACGAGGCACTCATCGAGAACCCCGATCGCACCATTGGCACACGGGATCGTTCGCTGGCGTCTCGGTCTTGCAGGCCGGGCAGATCACCATCGGCTCCGCGGGCGTCGCATCATCTGCTCTGATCTGATGCGGCAACAAGCGCAGCAGTGGCGCCAGGATCCATCGAACAAGTCGGTCGCGACGTAGAGGATGGCCGCCCAGGTAAGCGCAAAGAATACGTCGAGGAAGCCATTGCTCCCGCCATAAGGCATGGCACCCCCGATCCCCAATAACAGAGAGCCAATCCACAATAGCACCAGCAGGAGTAGCCAGAAGGCTGGCCAAACCAAAGGTGACTTGTTCCGCTTCATGGCATTGGGGCCGAGTGCCAACGTTGAAGGGACCGGCGGACCAAGAGCGGGCGAACGCACGCCGCAGGGACGTTTGCGTCGACTGCCGTGTCAGACGCGTACTTCAATGATCTCGACGCTCGATTGCGGCTGAGGAACCAGCTGGCCATCAGCCTTGAGGCCTTCCACGTGGAACTCGATAGCCTCTTGAATCAGTCGCGTGACTTCTTCACGGGTGTCACCGACAGCCACGCACCCAGGCAAGTCGGGCACATAAGCGCCAAAGCTCGTGCGCCCCTCCTCGATCACGACCAGATATCGCATGAGTCACCTCACTTCTTAAGGCCCGCTTGCTTGAGGATGCTGTTGAGAGTGCCACCGTTCCCGGCTTGGTTGGATGATGATACTGCCGGCGGCTTCCCCGTTGCCGCACCTCGAACCAGCGGTCGTTCTCAAGCAGATCGATGAGCTCTTTGACTTTAGTCGGCATGAGCTCGCCAAGCTGTTAACGAGGCCGCATCTGCTCGATGCGCCCTATGCACATTCCTGCGTGGAAGTAGGACCGCCATTGCCACGACCTCTCTGGCAAGGGAGTAAGCGTCCCGAACCTCGAAATACCTGGCGTGCGCGGTTCCAAGGACGTTCACACCTTGGCGCCGTAGCAGCACGCGCAACCTCGGAACGTGAAAGTATTGCGAGACGGCAAGCGCTGTACGAAAACCCCTTTGCTGCATCATCACCGCGGCATTCCTGGCAGTCGCCTCGGTATTGAAGCCGTGTCCGTCCTGAATGATTCGGTACGCTGGCACGCCCTGCTGAATCAGATACGTGCGCATGGCACTTGACTCGTCCACACCCTCGGAACCAACAGCGCCGCTGACGAAGACAGCCTCGCAGTTCCCCGCTCGATAGATGCCGACTGCCGCATCGAGTCTGCCTTTCAGGCGATTCGACAGAGTTCCATCGGGGTACACCGTATTGCCGGGAACAACCACCACGTCCGCCTTGACCACATGGTCAGCCATTCCGCAGGCGGAGATCGCCGCTGCAGCTGCTAGGAAGCCAGCGCCAACGAGCGCGATTAACCACTTGAGCGGGCGGGCAGCGCTGCGCACGGTGTCGGCGGCCTAACGTTTGACTCAAGCGGCGCCGTCAGGCGTCCGCTTGAAGGAAGGGCTAGGGCTCGTTGCCATCGCACTACCGTCTCGTGGAGAGCGACTCTGCGAATCCGATGAGGCGCTCTTTGGATCGTCCATTTTCTGCACCTCGATCGATTGTTACTTCGAAGTAGGACGAGTTCTCTTGCCATGCCAACTCAGCAAAGCCCTTCCCTGAAGTGGCCTGCACTATCGTTAGTTGAGCGTCAGTGTTGCCTAGGCGAAGAAGTCCGTCGTTCCGCGTTGTGCTCACGGTTGCCCCGTCACGCAACGAAAACTCGAGAAGCGTGATTACTTCTCCATCAGTTCCTCGGAATACGCGACGGTACATCGCCGCACCGCGATCTCCAAAACCATCGGCAATCGAACCAAGAAACTGAAGCGTGCCGAAAGTGGATCCATCCAGGTCGCGAGGCTCAAAGGCCAGCCGTTTCCTAACGGATTTGTCGTCAGCAACCTTGTCCGCGAAGCGGTACCGATCCAAATTTCCATCACAGACGAGAAGATAACCAAGACGTTGACGTTGCCGCTCTGTCTTCGTTTCCCAGCCATCAAAGTCGGGGCTTCCGGGCGGTGGTCCCAGCCCGCACATAACGTGCTGCGCTGCGCCGAGATGATGAACGAGCGCAAATGCTGCTCCAACGAAGAGCCGACGGAAAGGAGCTTTCATGGGAACTAGACAAGATGGCTTGACAACTTGAGGAGGCTCGCCTCCAGGACGAACGTGGATTGCGCACCGGGGGTGCGCCGAGCCACAAGGCGGCCCGCTGGAGCGGCCGCATGTTTGTCAAGGAGACGAGCAATGGGTCAATCTACCACTCGGGTCACAGCATTGAACGTCCACCCGGACAGCTCAACATCAGTTTGTGCGACGCCAGGCGTGGCAGCGGTCCGTGCGACATCTGGGTCGTTCGACACGACGACTCAAAGCGTGGGACCGCGGCCACGACTCGCATGCCAGAAAGCAAGGACGATGAGCTTGTCTCCAGTGACGCGGTAGTAGACGTGGTACCTGGTGCGCGCGAGGTAGAGCCGTCGCACGTCAGAGTATTCGCGCGCACTGCAGCGAGCGCCAATGCCGGGCTGCTGCGCGAGCACTTCGAGCGCTTCCGTCAGATCCACGCGAATCGCGTCTGGAGCCGCGGGGCGGTGATCCGCCACCACAACGCGGCCCGTTCGATTTGCCCCAGCGCCCGCGGTGTGATCCCAACCGCCAGCACAGCCGACTCAGCGGATGCGGCGAAGCCGTTCGAAGAGCACCGCTGCGGAAACGATCTCGCCGCGGTCAGCCTCAGCGATGGAAGCGGCCAGTTCGACCTCGAGTTGAGCAGGAAGCTCGAATGTCTCGTCCGTGTCGCGGGCAAGCACCGTCACCACCGTCCCCTCTGGCAGTGACGCGCCTTCGAGGACGATCTTGCCGTCAATGACGGTGCCGGTGGCGAGTTGCATGACCGGATGCTACATCGGGATGGCGTCGGGGCGAAACCGTGACGTCGAACGTCTGACCGCGCGGTCGCGCAAGAGCGATTTACGCCGTCGCCAGCTGCTTCGCCGGCACGCCCTTCAGGCCGATCCGGCCCAGCGCCTCGGTCAGTTGCGCCACGGTGCGGTCGACGTGGTGCCATTTTTCCAGCCCGAACAGGCCGACCCGGAAGCTCATGAAGTCGGCGCCTTCGTCGCACTGCAGCGGCACGCCGGCAGCGGTCTGCAGGCCCTCGGCCAGGAACTTGCGGCTGGACTGGATCTCCGGGTCGGTGGTGTAGCTCACCACCACGCCGGGCGCCTTGTAGCCCTCGGCGGCCACGCTGGCCAGGCCGCGCGACTCGAACAGCGCGCGCACCTTGCGGCCCAGGTCTTCCTGTTCGGCCTTCACCTTGGCGAAGCCGTAGGCCTGGGTTTCCTTCATCACGCCGGCCAGCCGGGTCAGGGCGTCGGTCGGCAGCGTCGCGTGGTACGCGTGGCCGCCGCCTTCGTAGGTCTCCATGATCTGCAGCCACTTCTTCAGGTCGCAGGCGAAGCTGGAGCTGCTGGTGGCGTCGATGGCCTTGCGGGCGCCTTCGCTCAGCATCACCATCGCGCAGCACGGCGAGCTGCTCCAGCCCTTTTGCGGCGCGGAGATCAGCACGTCGACGCCGGTGGCCTTCATGTCGACCCACATCGCGCCCGAGGCGATGCAATCGAGGACGAACATGCCGCCGACTTCATGCACCGCATCGGCCACGGCCTTGAGGTAGCTGTCCGGAAGAATCATCCCGGAGGCCGTTTCCACGTGGGGGGCGAACACCAGCGCCGGCTTCTGCTCGCGGATGGCGGCCTGGACTTCGGCGATCGGCGCCGGGATCCACGGCGACTGGGCGCCCGGCGCGGTCTTGCGCGCCTTCAGCACGGTGGACGACTTCGGAATCTGGCCCATGTCGAAGATCTGGGTCCAGCGGTAGCTGAACCAGCCGTTGCGGATCACCAGGACGTCCTTGCCGCCGGCGAATTGCCGCGCCACCGCTTCCATGCCGAAGGTGCCGCTGCCCGGGACCAGGGCGACCGAATGCGCCTTGTAGGCGTCCTTCAGGATCGAGGAGATGTCCTTCATCACGCCCTGGAAGCTGCGCGACATGTGGTTCAGGGCGCGGTCGGTGTAGACCACCGAAAATTCAAGCAGGCCGTCGGGATCGACGTTGGGCAGCAGTCCAGGCATGGTGTCTCGCTCGCAAATCGGAAAGGGGCCGTCACCTTAGCACGGCCGCCTTGCCGCCGCCTGGCGGGGGCCTCCCAGCACTCCCCGGCCGCCTCAGGCCACTGGCTGGCGCCTGCCGCTGGTGAGCCGTTCGACCAGCCTGCGCAGTTCCTCCGGCAACGACACCGGCTTTTGCCGCATCGCGATGGTGGCTGGGCAATCGCGGCCCTGGCGGCAGTGCTGGTTGCAGGGGTGACAAGTGTTCGGCATGGCGGCCTCCCGTGTTGATGCATCAACAGTAGGCAACGGCGCGATCCGCCGCCGTAGGACCGCAGCCACCCCGGAAGTAGCTGCACTGCCCATCCCGCTGCGGGCGGACGCCGGTAGGATGGCCCCATGGATACCAACACCCTCTCCGACAACAAGGCCGCCAGCCGCTACGAACTGCTTCGCGGCGGCGCCCTCGCGGCCCAGGCCGATTACCAACTGCAGGGCGGCGCCGTCGTCCTGACCCACACCGAGGTCCAGCCGGCCCACGAAGGCCAGGGCCTGGGCTCGAAGCTGGCGAAGTTCGCCCTCGACGACATCCGCAAGCGCGGGCTGAAGGTGGTGCCGAAGTGCGAGTTCATGGCCACCTGGATCGAACGGCACCCGGACTACGCCGACCTGGTCGCTGCCTCCTAATCGACCTGTTCCCCGGCCAGCGTGCGCTTGCGGCCGAACTGGTCGACCTGCGTGACCTCCACCCGCCGGCCTTCGAAGCGCAGCAGGTAGCTGACGCTCCAGCCTTCCTCCGGGAAGCGCTGCAGCAGCGACAGGGTGCTGGCATCGACCCACTGCGCCTTGGTCAGCACGCCGGCGCCCTCGCCTGCCGCAACGCCGGCGAATCGCCCTTCCAGCCCGAGCCGCAGCGACACCTTGCGGGTCTGGGTCGAGCCGCGCCCCACCAGGCTGACCACGTCGTACGAGGGCTCGGCGCCCAGGTGCAACGTCACTTCCGCGAGGCCCAGGGGGTTGGGCGCCAGCCGGTAGACCTTGCCGGAAATCTCGCGCGCCAGCACCGGCGCGGCGGCCGCGACCGGCGTGGCCGCTTCGGTGGCGGCGGCGCGGATGCGCTCCTGCAGCAGCTCGCCGGCCTGCGGGTCCGGCGCCAGCGCGGCATCCGACCGGACGGCGCGCTCCAGGTGGCCGATCACGTCCTCGAACGGATAAGGCCCGCGCCCCGTCAGCGCGGCGACGACACCCAGTTCCGGAAGCACCACGATCAGTTGCCGGTTGTAGCCCACTGCCATGTAGGCCTTGCGCGCCGGGAAGGCCCACCACCCGTCGGCGTAGCGCAGGCCGCCGGTGGCAAACATCGGGATGCTGGCGTGGAAGATCTTGTCGATCCACGCGCGCGGCACGACCTGGCGGCCGTTCCACTCGCCGTTCTTCAGCACCAGGTAGCCGAGCTTGGCCATGTCGGGCGTGCGCAGGGAGATGCCGAAGCCGCCGGTGGCGACGCCCTGCGGGTCTTTCTGCCAGCGCCAGTCGGTGATGCCCAGCGGCCCGAACAGCTCGCGCGCCGCGAACTGGTCGGTGTCGATGCCGGCCTGGCGCGCCAGCAGCGCCGACACCAGGTGGCCGTTGCCGCTGTTGTAGTTGAAGCCCACGCCGGGCGCCTGCGCCTGGGGCCGGTCCAGGATGTACTGCACCCAGTCGGCGCTGCGCTCCATCGCGATCAACGAATCCGGCACCGCGTCGGACAGCGGCTCGACCCAGGCGATGCCCGACGTGCCATCGAGCAGGTGCTGCAGCGTGATGGCCTGCTTGCGCGGGTCAGTGTCGGCGCTGCCGCGCAGTTGCTCCAGCACCGGAGCCTGCGCGCTTCCCAGCAGACCCTGGCCGCTGGCGATGCCGGCCAGCAGCCCCACCACGCCCTTGGTCGCGGAGTTGATGCGGTGCCGCATGCCGGCGCGAAACGGCGCGTAGTAGGCCTCGGCCACCAGCCGGCCGTTGCGCACCACCACCAGGCTGTCCATCCGGGCGTTGCCGCCGTATTCCACCAGCGCCGCCAGCGCGCGCGAGTCCATGCCCTGCGCTTCGGGCGTGCTGGCGGCCCAGTCCGGGGCCGGCCACGCCGGTTGCGCCGGCGCCAGCAGGGGCGGCAGCAGCAGCGACAGCGCAAGCGCGCAGCGGCGGACAGCAAGCATGGCGGGTCTCCCGGAAACTGCGCCGACTATACGGTCACCTCCCGGCCGGCAACTCGAACGTCACGCTGCCCCAGAAGCTGTCCCAGTCGACGTCCGGCGAGTCGGTGGCGGCAACCATGTGCACGGCGTTGAGCATCCAGCGCCCCGGCACCGGCAGGCTGAAGTCAAAGCGGCCCTGGGCATCGGTGGTGGCACGCAGCACCGTGAGCTGCTCGCCCTCCCTGTGCCAGGCCTTGACCAGCACGCCGGGTTGCGGCCGGCCGTCGAAGCGCAGCACGAAGCGCAGCGCGTCCCCGGCGGTCTTCGCCAGCGGGTCCTCGAGCGGCGTCAGGTCCAGCCGCTGGCCGGCGGACCGGGTCGAGGCGCCATCGGCGACGCCGCCCACCTTCAGCAAGGCCTTGGCGCTGCGGCGGAAGCGCTCGCGTCCCGGGCTGGCGGCGGTGCCGGCGGCTTCGCGCTGGCGCACCACCCAGTCCAGGCCCTCGTCCTTCAGGTAGGCGTGGAATTTTTCGGCCGCCAGCACCACCTGGCTGGGATGGCTCTCGTAGGCCAGCACGTGGCTGCCGGCCGGGGCGATCGCCAGCCGCAGCGCCGGCAGCATGGCGCCGGTCGGCACGCGGGCGGCCAGGTCCTCGTTCTTGCCGGCGGACAGCACGCGCAGGGAGGCGGCGTGCGATGCGGTGATCCCCACCAGCTCGCCATGCAGGCGTTCGCCGACCCGCAAGGTCACGATGACCGGCGCGCCGGCCTGGGGCGCCGGCGGGCTGGTGTCGATCCAGAATTCGTGCGCGAACGCAGACAGCGCCGCCGCCCAGGCGACCAGCACCAGGGCGGCGTTTCTCAGGCAGCCGGTCTTCACGGGACCCGGCGTTGCATCACAGGCTGGTCTCGGTGGTGTCGTCCACCGGCAGCGTGGCGTCGCCGACCAGGATCGGTTCGGCGGTGTCGTTCGCCATGCCGACCTGCTGGTTGGCGTAGGCCGCCAGGCCGGCGGCGTCGGTTTGCGCCGAGGCCGGCACGTCGGTCGTCACCACGACCGGAGCCGGCGCCGGCGCATCGTCCCCGCCGCCGCAGGCCGCCAGCAGCATTGCCGCCGCACCCGCCAGGGCGATTCCATGCATCTTGTTCATGTTCGACTCCTTGCGATCAGGGGAAGGTGGTGCCGGCGGCGGCAGCGGCATTGGAATTGCCCGGCAGCGGCGTCGTCAGGTACGGGAAGGTGGAACCGTAGTTGCCCGCGGTCTTGCGGACACCGTCGGTCAGCGCCAGGCCGCCGGCCGGCGCGTCGGACGGCTTGCAGCCGACCTTGAGCTTGTCCTCGGCGCCGGTCAGCACGCACAGCGCGCCCATGGCCACCCGCAGCGACAGGTCGACCACGTCGTCGGCCGGACGGCGGCCGTTCGGGAAGCCCGCCAGGTCGCCACCGGCCACACCCAGCGGATTCTGGGCGCCGGCCGCGGTCGCCGCGATCGAGGTGTTCAGGCGCAGCATTTCGGCCGGCACCACGTTCTTGGGCTGGTTCACGCCCTCGATGCCCTTGAGGAACACGGTCAGCAGGTCGGTGCGCGGGAAGTTGGTCGGCGCCTTGGCGGCGGGGAACAGCGACTCGATCAGCGCCGGCAGCACCGGGTTGGTCACGTAGTCCGCGAACTTCGAGGCGTCGTCCTTGGGCCGCGAGGCGTTGAACTTGTCCTTGTCTTCCAGGCCGATCACGACTTCGTTGACCAGCGGCATGCCCAGGCGCGAGACCTGGGTCCAGGCGCCGCCCTCCTTGCTGGCGTTGCCCAGGCCGGTGGCGGGCGAGCCGTTCACGAGCCGGGTCTGCCGCACGCTGGCGGTGGTGAAGGCGCCGACCACCGGGTCGCCCGCGGTGGTGATGCAGTCGATCGGCAGTTCGAGCGCCAGCGTGCTGACGTTCTTGCCTTCCAGGTCGTTGTTGTTGCCGCCCACCTCCGCGCCGAGCGGATTCAGGTTGAACAGGTCGAAGGTCTTGCCGACGGCGATGTAGAACGGCTCCTTGCGCTGGCCGACGAACACCTTGCCGGGCGTGGCGCAGCCGGGAATGGCCAGGCCGTAGACGTGCTGGTTGGCATACGTGGAGTAGCCGCCGGCGCCGCCGAACGACTTGTCGCCGATGTTGTCGACCGGCTTGTCGAAGGTGTTGGCGCCGCCGGTGGAGTTGGTCGCCAGCGTGCGGCTGCCGCCGCGGCGGGTGCCGCGCACCACGTTCACGGTGTAGGTTTCACGCACGTTCAGGGCGCCGGGATTGACGCCGGCGATCACGCCGCTGTTGACCAGGGGGATCTTGACCTGCTTGCCGCCGACCGTCAGGGCCGTGGACTTGGAGCTGTTCTTGAACTGGAACTGGAAGGTGATGTCCTCGACGCCGTCGCCGTTGTTGTCGAGATGGATCTCGTACAGGGCGTTGGGGTCCATCATGAAGAAGTTCGGGCCGCCCTGCGGGTCCTGGAACGGGTAGTAGTTGGCCAGGATGGTGACGAAGTTCTGGCGGCCGCTTTCGTAGCTGCGGAACATGTACAGGTCGGTGCCGTCCACCTTGGGCTGGCCGGTGATGTACGGACCTTCGCGGTGGCTGGATGCCAGGCTGACGCCGGCAGTGCAGGCTGCGATGGCAGCCAGGACGGCGAGGCTGAGTTGGTTCATGCGCACGTTGCTCTCCTTGGGTTTGGGTTGTTCGGATATCGCGCACTGGGGATACGGTCCGCTGGCGCCGCTGGATGTCACGAGCGGCAATGCCCGAGCGAAACGCTGCGGCTTGCAGAAAGTTGAATCCGGCGGCGCGGTGGCGGCGTATTCATCAGGCGCGCGTTGCGCCCGAGCCGGCTTGCCGGTTTTCACATCAACTCCACTGGATCCCAAATGAACAAACTCCTCGCCCTGCTGCTGGCCAGCCTCTTTGCCACCGTCTCCTTCGCTGCCTCCCACACCGGCGCCCCGATGACCGCCGCCCCCGCGACCAGCGCGGCCAACCCCATGCCGATGGAAGCCATGAAGTCCGGCGACCCGAAGGCCCAGGCCGCGGCCCAGGCCAAGGTCGATGCCAAGACCTCGATGGGCGACAAGACCGCCAAGCAGCCGGAAGCCATGAAGGCCGGCAGCGACAAGGCCCAGGCCGCCGCCGAAACCAAGAAAGCCAAGAAGGTCACCAAGGCCAAGCGCTCGACCGAAGACCAGATGAAGAAGGACGCCGCCAAGCTGTAAAGCTTGCGTCACGCCAAATGAAAAAGCCCGCTGCGCGGGCTTTTTTTCATGGGCCGGCGGCGCTCAGGTCGCCGGCTCGAAGAAGCACCTGGCCGTGCGCAGGAAGCACAGGACGCCGTCGTCCGTGCTGACGGTCTCGTGCTCGATGCCCTTGATCCCGACGTGAAAGTCGCCCGGCAGCAGCACCAGGTCGGCGCCGATCCGCAGCGATCCTTCGAGCACCACGCATTCCTCGTCGAGCGGATGGCCGTGCGGCGGAAACGACGTGCCGGGCGCCAGGCGCACCATGCACGACGTGGCATCGGCCGTCTCCCACAGCAGCTTGCGTTCGACCCCCGGGGCCACCGGCTCCCAGACGCCGGCTTGCGCGCGCACCGTGCGATGCAGCACGCCGGACTTGCCGTCGATCGCCTCGATCACCCGGCGCTTCACCCGGGCCAGCAGTTCGGCGTCACCCGGGCGCTCCGCGCCCAGGGCCTGTTCCAGCGATTGGCGGACGTCGGCTTCCAGTGCTTGCGGGGTCGGGGTGGCGGGCGTGGCTTTCATGGCGCAGGAGTGGCGATCGAACCCACATTGTGCGGCACGCCGCGCCCGGCCAGCGCCGCGCCGATCGAGAGCCGCAGCTTGCGCTGCGAGCGCGTCATCAGGGTCTTGACGCTGCCCAGCGGCATGCCGGTCAGCGTGGCGATCTCGGTCTGGCTGCAGTCGCGGAAATACGCCATCCCCAGCACCAGCTGCTCCTTGGCCGACAGCGCGCCCAGCGAGAGTTTCAGCAGGCAGTCGCGCTCGGCGATCGCCAGCAGTTCTTCCGGGCCGACATCGTGGCTCGCCTCGTCCTCGGGGTCCGAGGGCGCCTCGAGCTGGCCACCGTGGCAGCGCCGCTCGGTGCGCAGCCTGTCGAGCGCCCGGCTGCGGGCGATGGTGGCCAGCCAGGCCAGCGGCTGGCCGCGGCTGTCGTCGTAGACCGCCAGGCTGCGCCACACCTGCAGGTAGACCTCGGCCAGCACGTCCTCGGCATGGACGTCGCCGGTGATGCGGCGGATCCGCCCCAGCAGCCACTTGGCCGTGCTGTCGTAGAGCGCCTCGAAGGCGGGAACGTCGCCGCGGGCCGCGGCAGTGATCATGACCTTGAGCGCGCGGTTGCGTTCGTCGAGGGCGGCGTCGCAGTGGGTGAGCGGAGGCGGTTCGTCCTGGCTGGTTGCAGCGTCTGGCTGGCCGGAAGAACTGAAATCCATGTGTCACCCCATTGCGTGCCGATCGGCCCTCGACTGGAGTGTCCATGGAGTGACCCGCCAGTCCATGTAGGAGGGCGCGCCGTCCGCGCATCCGTCGGCAAATCTGTCGCGTAAAGGATGAGCCTCCAACAACCAACCAAGCTTCAAGGACCCATCATGAACAGCACTTCCCGCCTCATCGCCCTCGCCGCCTTCGCCACCCTGTCGACCTTCGCCGCCCATGCCGACGAAGCCGACGGCTCCGACCGCGCCCTGGCCTTCAACTCCACCCGCAGCGTCGGCGAAGTCCGCGCCGAAGCCCTGACGCCGCCGCGCATCACCAACGGCGGCACCGGCTTCATCGGCGTGACCAGCTCCGCGACGAGCCGCGCCGACGTGCGGGCGCAAGCCGCCGCGGCAGTGCGCAGCGGCCGCATCCCGCAAGGCGAAGTCGGCACGATGTAAACGCCGACGGCCGGCCGGCTGCCCTGCGCTACGATCGGCGCATGGCAATGCCGCCCTTCGCCCTCGCCTCTTTACGGCGCCTGCGCTTCCCGCGCACGGCGCTGCTGTGGCTGGCGCTGGTCATGGCGCTGGCGCAGACGGTGGCGATCGGCCACGCGTCCAGCCACGGCCCGGGCGAGACCGCCAGCCAGTCCGCCGGCAAGCACCCGGGCGGCCTGGCCCATTGCCAGTCGTGCATCGCCGCCGCCGCCCTGGGCAGCGCGCCGCCGCCGACAGCGGTGTTGCTGCTCGCCGCCGCCGGCCAGCAAGCGTCCGCCCCGTTCGCGCAACCCGCGCCGCACAGCGCGCCGCAGCAGCGGCCCTACGCCATTCGCGCTCCTCCCGCCGACCTCAGCTGAAGCCCTCCCCCGCGTTCCGCCGCAGCCTTGCGGTGGACGCCGGTTTCATTTGCCACGTCCGGAGTGAACGATGCGTCGATTGGTCCCCGCGAGCCTGGTGCTCGCCCTTGGTTTTCCCGTGGCCGCCCTGGCCGATACCGCTGCCGACCTGAGCGCGCTGCGCCAGGAAATCGAGAGCCTGCGCAGCAGCTACGAGCAGCGGCTGCAAGCGCTGGAACAACGGCTCAAGGCCGCCGAGGCGCAGCCGCCCGCCGCCGCCTCCGTGGCAGCCCCGGTGGCGGCCGCACCGCCGGCGGCCCGCGGCGCCGGTGGCGCCAATGCCTTCAACCCCGCGATCTCGCTGATCCTCTCGGGCAGCTACGGCCGCACCTCGCGCGACCCGGCCGACTACGCGGTGACCGGTTTCACGCTGCCCGGCGAGGCCGGCCCGAGCCGGGGCTTCGGCCTGGGCGAGAGCGAGCTGGGCCTGTCGGCCAACATCGACCCCTGGCTGCGCGGCTCGGCCAGCATCGCGCTGGGATCCGACAACACGGCGTCGGTCGAGGAAGCCTTCGTCCAGACCACGTCGCTGGGCAACGGGCTTTCGGTCAAGGCCGGCCGCTTCTTCTCCGGCATCGGCTACCTCAACGAGCAGCATGCCCACAGCTGGGACTTCGCCGACAACCCGCTGGCCTACCAGGTGTTCCTGGGCAAGCAGTACGCCGACGACGGCGTGCAGCTGCGCTGGCTGGCGCCGACCGACCTGTTCCTGGAAGCCGGCGCGGAAGTCGGCCGCGGCCGCGGGTTCCCGGGCGACGACCACAGCCGCAACGGCGCCGGCGCCACCGCCTTGTTCGCGCACGCCGGCGGCGACATCGGTGCCAGCCACAGCTGGCGGGCCGGCCTGTCGGTGCTGAACGCGAAAGCCGCCGCCAGCAAGGTCTGGATCGCCGACGGCGTGTGGAAGTGGGCACCCCAGGGCAACGCCACCCGGACCAACTTCAAGCTGCAGGGCGAATACCTGCGCAGCACCCGCAGCGACAGCCCGGCGCAATCGGGCTGGTACCTGCAGGGCATCTACCAGTTCATGCCGCGCTGGCGCGCCGGCCTGCGCACCGAGCGGCTCGATTCGGGCAGCGTCACCGACCTCGACCTCGGAACCCAGGCCATCTACCGGCCGCGCAAGGACACGCTGATGCTGGAGTTCAACCCCAGCGAGTTCTCGCGGCTGCGGCTGCAACTGGCGCGCGACCGCTCGCGCTTCGGCCTGCCCGACACCCAGCTGCTGCTGCAGTACCAGATGAGCCTGGGCGCCCACGGCGCCCACGGCTTCTGACCAGGAGCTTCCCATGACCCACTGCAAGACCCTGGCGGCGCTGGCCGCCCTGCCGCTCGCGCTGTTCGCGCTGCCCGCCGACGCCGCGCTGCGCGTCTTCGCCTGCGAGCCCGAATGGGCGGCGCTGGCGCAGGAACTCGGCGGCCCCCTGGTCGACGCCACGTCGGCAACCACCGCGCTGCAGGACCCGCACCAGATCCAGGCCAGGCCCAGCCTGATCGCCCGGGTCCGCAATGCCGACCTGGTGCTGTGCACCGGGGCCGAACTGGAGATCGGCTGGCTGCCGGCGCTGTTGCAGCAGTCCGGCAATGCGAAGGTGCAGCCAGGCCAGCCGGGCAACTTCGCCGCCGCCGACCTGGTGCGCAAGCTGGAGGTGCCGGGCCAGGTCGACCGCTCGCAAGGCGACGTCCACGCCGCCGGCAACCCGCACGTGCAGACCGACCCGCGCAACATCGCCGTGGTCGCGACCGCGCTGGGCGCGCGGCTGCAGCAGCTCGACCCGGCCAATGCCGCGCAGTACGGCAAGCGCCAGGCAGACTTCAGCCAGCGCTGGCAGCAGGCGATGGGCCGCTGGACCGCCAAGGCCGCGCCGCTCAAGGGCACGGCGGTGGCGTCGCAGCACAAGGGCTTCGCCTATCTCTACGACTGGCTCGGGCTCAAGGAAGTGGCGGTGCTCGAAGCGCGGCCCGGCGTCGAGCCGACGGTGTCGCACCTGCAGGGCGTGCTGGCCACGCTCAAGAGCCAGCCGGCGCGGATGGTGATCCACGCCGCCTACCAGGACGGGCGCGCCTCCGAGTGGCTGAGCAAGAACGCCGGCCTGCCGGTGGTGAAGCTGCCGTTCACCGTCGGCGGCAGCGATGGCGCGAAAGACCTGTTCGGCCTGTTCGACGACACGCTGGCCCGGCTGCTGGCAGCCACGGCGGCGGCGCGATGAACCGGCAGGTCATCGACATCGCCATCCTCGGCCCGGCCTTCCTCGCCGGGCTGCTGGTGCTGGTCACCCACGTGCCCCTGGGCAGCCAGGTGCTGCAGCGCGGCATCGTCTTCATCGACCTGGCCATCGCCCAGATCGCCGGCCTGGGCGTGATCTGCGCCGACGCGCTCGGCCTGCCCCAGGGCGGGATCGCCGTGCAGTTGTCGGCCGTCACCGCGGCCCTGCTCGGCGCGATGCTGCTCACGTGGCTGGAGCGGCGCGTGCCCAGGGAGCAGGAGGCGCTGATCGGCGTGATGTTCATCCTGGCCGCCTGCGCCGGCATCCTGGTGCTGGCCGGCAACCCGCGCGGCGGCGAGCACCTCAAGGACCTGCTGGTCGGCCAGATCCTGTGGGTCGACACCCCGCGGCTGCTGGCGCTCGCGGCGGTGACGGCGCTGCTGGCGCTGGCGCTCTGGCGCGGCTGGGTCGGGCGCCTGGGACGCTACGGCTTCTACGCCGCCTTCGCCATCGCGGTGACGGCGTCGGTGCAACTGGTCGGCGTCTACCTGGTGTTCGCCAGCCTGATCATCCCGGCGCTGGCCACCCGCAGCCTGACCGGCAAGCGCCGGCTCGTCACCGGCTATGCGGTGGGCGCGGCCGGCTATGCCATCGGGCTCGCGCTGTCGGCGCTGCTGGACCTGCCGTCCGGCGCCGTGATCGTCTGGACGCTGGGCGCCTGCGGGCTGGCGGTGGCGCTGCTGCGGCGCCCGTAGCGCGCCGGCGGACTACAGCAGCGCGCCCGGCCGCAGCGTATCGTCGGGCCATGAACCGCACTGCCCGCCTCGCCCTGGCCTGGACCGCGATCGGCGCGGCCGCGATCGCCGGGGCGCTGGCGCTGGCCTGGCACCGGCTGGTCCCCAGCGACGAGGAAGTGCTGCAGCAGATCGTGGCCCAGGCCGAAGCCCGGCTGGGCGTCGAGGTGACCATCGGCTCGGCGCGCTTGAAGCTCTGGCCGCAGCCCGAACTGGTGATCGAGGACGCGGCGACGGTCCAGCCGCAGCCGATCCGGATCCGGCGCCTGGTGGCGCAGGCCAGCCTGCTGCCGCTGCTGCGCGGCCAGGTGCACCTCGAAGCTGTGCTGGTGGACGGCGGCGTGCTGCCGCAGCTGTCGCTGCGCGGCCTGCGGGTCAAGCCGGCGGCGCAGGTCCACGAGGCCGATGCGGTGCAGCTGGCCGCCTTGGAGTTTCGCGACGTGGTCTGGATCACCCGCCACGGCCTGCCGCTGGAGTTCAGCGGCAAGGCGCGCTTCGGCCCGGGCTGGAAGCTGCGCGACGCCGAGGTGGTGCGGCCCGGCGTGCGGCCGGTGGCCCGCATGGCATTGACGCCCGCCGGCGCCGACCAGTGGAACGTGGAGCTGCAGGTCGGCGGCGGCAGCGCCAACGGCCAGGTCACGCTCAAGACCGCCGCCGACGGCGCCCTGGCGCTGAGCGGCCAGCTGGCGCCACGCAACATCGACGTCCACAGTGCGCTGGCCGGCTTCAAGCGGCATTCGGCGCTGCAGGGCAAGGCCTCGGGCCAGACCACGCTGTCGGCCAGCGGCGCCACCCTCGGCGAGCTGGCCCGCTCGCTGCACACCCGCACCGCCTTCACGGTCGGCTCGGCCACCCTGCTGCACATCGACGTCGACAAGGCGGTCCGCAGCTTCGGCCAGGACCGCGCCGGCCAGACCGCGCTGCTGTCGCTGGGCGGCCAGCTGGACACCCAGAACGGCCCGGACGGCATGGGGGTGCGCCTGACCGGATTGCAGGCCAAAGGGCAGACCTTCAGCGCCAGCGGCCAGGGCACCATCGCCAACCGCCGGGTCGACGGCGAGCTGACGGTGGATCTGGTGGGCGGGCTGATCGGCGTCCCCCTGAAGGTGTCCGGGCCACTGGCGCAGCCGCAGGTGACGGTGGCCCGGGGCGCCATGACGGGCGCTGCGGCCGGCGCCGCGATCGGCACCGCGGTGCTGCCCGGCATCGGCACCGTCATCGGCGCCGGCGTGGGAGCCGCCGTCGGCAAGCTGTTGGGCGGCGACGCGAAACAGCCGGCACCGGCCCGCTGACCGCAGGAGACGCATTGGCCGCCCGCGACCGACTGCTGCCCCTGGTCGTGGCCTGCCCGCTGTTCCTGCAGAACATCGACACGTCCGCCATCGCCACCGCGCTGCCGGCCATCGCCCGCTCGCTCGACGTGCAGCCGCTGCACCTGAACCTGGCCATCACCTCCTACCTGCTGAGCCTGGCGGTGTTCCTGCCGGTGAGCGGCTGGTGCGCACGCCGGTTCGGGGCCCGGCGCGTGTTCTGCGCCGCCATCGCCTTCTTCGCGCTCGGCTCGGCGCTGTGCGGGCTGGCCACCTCGCTGCCGTGGCTGGTGGTGTTCCGGGTGCTGCAGGGCTTCGGCGGCGCGCTGATGGTGCCGGTGGGGCGGCTGATCCTGCTGCGCAGCGTGCAGCCGGCGGCGATGGTTTCGGCGATGGTGTGGTTCACGGTGCCGCCGACCATCGGCCGCATGCTCGGCCCGCTGTTCGGCGGCGCAATCGTGACCTGGACGTCGTGGCGCTGGATCTTCCTGCTCAACATCCCGTTCGGCCTGCTGGGCATCGCGCTGGCCTGGCGCTACATCGGCAGCGAGCTCGACGAGGAGCTGCGCGAGCCGTTCGACACCCGCGGCTTCGTGCTGCTGGCGCTCGCGTTGACCGGCCTGCTGGGCGCGCTGGAGCTGGCCGGCAAGGGCCTGGTCGGCGGCTGGGCCATCGCGGCGGCGGCGGCGGTGGGGGCCGCTTCGATGTGGGTCTACGTGCGGCGCAGCAGCCGGATGGCGGCGCCGCTGGTCGACTTCTCGGTGCTGAAATTCCCGACCTACTTCGCGTCCATCGTCGGCGGCACGCCGCTGCGCGTCGCCATCGGGGCCACGCCTTTCTTGCTGCCGCTGATGTTCCAGCTCGGGTTCGGCCTGTCGCCGCTGGACTCGGGCCTGCTGACGGTGGCGGGCGCCGTGGGCTCGCTGGCCACCCGCGGCGTGATGGGCCATGCCATCCACCGCTTCGGCTTCCGGCCGCTGCTGATCGCCGCCACCGCGCTGGCCGGCGTGCTGTCGATGTGCTACGGGCTGTTCCGCCCCGACACCCCGCACCTGCTGATGTTCGGCACCATGCTGCTGGGCGGCCTGGTGACCTCGATGGCGATGGTGTCGCTGCAGACGCTGGGCTTCTCGGAGCTGCCGAAACCGCTGATGAGCCACGGCACGACCCTGTCGACCATGACCCAGCAGGTGTCGCTGACCTTCGGCGTGGTGCTCGGCGCCGCGCTGGTCAACATCACCTCGTGGCTGCACGGCGGCGACGGCACGCGGCTGGGCGCGGCCGACTTCGCGCCGGCCTTCTTCGTGGTCGGCTTCATCACGCTGGCGTCGCTGTTCTTCTTCGTGCGGCTCGATCCCGAGCACGGGGAGGGAATGCGCCGCTAGGCCGGCGACGCCGGATACAGCTGCCTGAGCACGTCCAGCGCGATCGCTTCCAGCATCGCGACCAGCGCGGCGGCGGGGTCGAGGGCTTCCTGGCGGGCCCGGGCGGCGGCCCACTGGACGCGCAGGTCGGCGCTGCGCCGCTCCACCGCGGCCACCACCTCGCTGCGCCATTCGGGCCGGATGCCGGCGGGGCCGCGGCCGAAATGAATCACGGCCAGGTAGCGCAGCAGGCCGGCCTCGGCCATCGCCTGCAGCATGTCGTCGCTCAGCTGCACGACCGAGGTGCCGGCCGGCGTGGCCTGGTTCTTCCACACCGCCGCCACCCAGGCTGCGCCGCCGCCGACCACGGCGCCGGCCGCGGCGGCCAGGCCCAGCGTCAGTCCGGCGGTGAGCAGGTCGATCGACACCCCCATCGCCGCGCCGGTGGCGGCGCCGGCCATGCCGGCCTGGCGGGCGCTGATCGCGTCCTGCACCACGAACTTCTCCTCCAGCCGCTGGTTCAGCACTCCGCCCGCGGTCGCGTCGACGCCGTGCAGCACCAGCAGGCCCGAGGTGGTCTCGGCCTCGGCGCGCTGCAGCCGCCCGACCACCGCCGCCATCGCCTCGCGCGTGCGCCGCTCATGGGCCTCGCGCTCGCCCGGGCTGACCAGGCTGATCAGGCTGATCAGCGAGCGCGGGGCCTTGCCCAGCTCCTCGGCCTGCCGCGCCGCATCGAGCAGGTTGCCCGCGATCAGCGCCATCGATTCGCGCAAATGCTCCTGGTTGCGCCCGTCCCAGACCCGGACCAGCCGCGCGAATCCGGCGGCCTTGTACTGGGGCAGGCAGCGGCCGATGGCATCGAGCAGCACCGCCTCCTGCACCCAGCAGCGCGCGAACTGGTCGAAGGCCAGCACCGCCGCCGCGCCGCCGCCGTTCACCCAGTCGCGGTTGCCGTTCACCAGCAGCAGCACCGGCTTGCCGAGCCACTCCAGCGCGCCGGCCGCGGCGGCGAGGTCCTCCTGGCTGCTGACCACATGCAGGACGACGTCGCCCTGGTCGCGCGCCGCCTGCCAGGCCGGCTCGGCCCGGCGCAGCGGCGGCGGGGCCTTGCCCAGCACCGCGTCCAGCAGGCGCTCGGCCCAGCGCGCCGGCGGTGCCGCCTGCCCGGTCGGCAAGGAGGCGGGATCGGCGACGGCGGGCAGGTCGATCAGGCGCAGGCGCTCGCCGCCCGGGCCTTCCAGCAGGTCGTGCACCGCGCCCTGCCCCAGGCTGACACCGGGCAGCGCGCCGTCGACCCGGTGCAGCAGCACCCGCAGCAGCGCCGCGCGGTCTTCCCCGCGGTGCGCCAGCAGGCACAGCTGCACCCGCGCCGGGCTGAGCAGGCTGACCAGCCGCTGGACATAGCCATCGGCCGGATCGATCGCGACGCTGCGGGCCAGGCGCCGCTCCTGCCACCAGGCCCAGGCCGCCAGGGCCAGGCGCGGCAGCACCACGACCAGCGCCAGCAGCGCCACGTAGAGGAACACCCAGCGCCGTCCCGTGAGGTTGTCGGCGGCGGCGATCGCCCCGGGCATCGGCGCGGCCACGCGCAGGGCCCGCACCTCCTCCAGCGAAAACGACGCCCACGGAAACAGCGCCGTCACCGGGCTGAACAGGATGCGCAGGAACCGGTGCACGGCCTCCGGCGACAGGAAGGTGCTTTCCCACTGCACGCCGTAGCTGGCCCAGACGCCGCCGAACACCAGCGACAGCCCGACGCCGAGGCCCCAGGCCGCCGCCGCCAGGTGCATCACCCGCGCCAGCCGCTGGCCGTACAGCGGCGCCGTCAGCGTGTGCCAGCGCAGCAGGAAGGCCGACGTGACGTCGGCGCGCAACTGGCGCGGGCGCCGCCGCCACTCGCCCAGGCCGGCCAGCCACTGGCGCAGCGCCGCGAACCGCGGCGGCCGCGGGCCGTCCCGCGCCGACAGCAGCAGGTTGGCCAGCAGCGCGGCGTAGACCATCAGGTTCCATAGCAGCAGCAGCAGCAGCGGCTTGGACAGCAGGTTGACCTGGTGCGGATTGGCGGCCTGGTCGGTGAAGATGCCCAGCACCAGCGCGGCCAGCGGAATGCCGGCGATGCTCCAGCGCTCGCCGGCGCCCACCTGCTGCAGCGAGGCCACCGCCCGGTCGCGTCCCGCGGCGGCCTGCAACACCAGCGCCGCGCGCGCCTGCAGGAAGCGGGAAACGGCGCCGCCGCTGCCGACCTCGCCCGCCGCGCGCGCCGCAGCGCTCGATTCGCGGTCGATCTGCTCGCGCTCGGCGTCGGTGACCAGGCGGCCCTGGGTGTCACCGGTTTCGATCGCCTGCGCCAGCACCACCCGGCGCGCCGCTGCCTCGTCCATTGCGATCGTGTTGGCCGGCCCTTGCATCGGGCGATTATGCGGGGGCGGTCGGGGCGAATCAGGCGGCGCGAACCCGCTGATCACCCCCGCGCCGGCACGAGATCTGACATCATCGGGCGCTCACCAGGAGCGAGCATGATCTGGAACTCCAGCGTGGCCGCGATCGCATTGCTGGCGTCCTGCCTGTGCGCCGGGCAGGAGCTGAAGCCGCGGCCGTCCGAGCAGCCGGCGCCCGACCCCGAGCCGGTGCTGCAGAAGAATTACGCGATTCCCGCCATGGAGATCGCGGGCTTCGACTTCCTGCTCAATCGCTACAACCGGCTCTACAGCGGCGTTCCCGACTACGACGTCAGCTTCTCGTCGCTGCGCCGCAACCTGCGCCGCAGCTGGGGCGTGGACGACGACGCTTTCCACATCAACCAGTTCGGTCACCCCTACCAGGGCTCGATGTACCACGGCTTCGCGCGCTCGGCCGGACTGGACTTCTGGGAGTCGGCCGGCTACACCTTCGCGGGCAGCATCGGCTGGGAACTGGCCGGCGAGAACACCCGGCCCTCGGTCAACGACCAGATTGCGTCCGGCGTCGGCGGCGCCTTCCTGGGCGAATCGCTGTTTCGCATGGCCAGCCTGGTGCTGGAACACGGCCAGGGCGTGCCGGGGCCGCTGCGCGAGACGCTCGCGGCGGTGATTTCGCCATCCACCGGCTTCAACCGGCTGGTCTACGGCAAGCGCCTGGCCACCATCTTCGCCAGCCGCAACCCGGCCTATTACAGCCGGCTGCAGCTGGGCCTGATGGGAACGGCGCAAAACGAGCAGGGCCTGTCCACGCTGCTCAGGCGCAACGAGGCGCAGGCCAATTTCTCGATCGAATACGGCCTGCCCGGCAAGCCCGGCTACCAGTACCGGCGGCCGTTCGACTACTTTGCCTTCGAGGCCACCGGCTCGAGCGCGAACGTGTTCGAGAACGTGATGACGCGCGGCCTGCTGGCCGGGCGCGACTACGCCGCGGGCGACCGCTACCGCGGCATCTGGGGCCTGTACGGCAGCTACGACTACATCTCGCCGCAGACCTTCCGCATCTCCAGCACCGCGTTGTCGGTCGGCACCACCGGCCAGTGGCGGGCCAGCGAAAAGGTCGTGGTGCAGGGCACGGCCATGGCCGGCATGGGCTACGCCGCCGTCGGCACGGTCAACAGTTCGGCCGAACGCGACTACCACTACGGCGCCGCGCCCCAGGCCCTGCTGGCGCTGCGCGTCATCCACGGCAATGACACCTCGCTGGACCTGACCCTGCGCGACTACTACGTGAGCGGCGTCAGCAACATCGGAGGCGGCCACGACAACATCGCCCGGGCGGACATCGGCCTCACGATGCGGATCAACAAGCTGCACGCGATCACGGTCAAGTACCTCTGGAACCGGCGCGACGCCACCTCCACCGCCCTGGGCAGCCAGACCCAGACCCGCGGCACCGTCGGCATCTTCTACACGCTGCTGGGGCAGGACCGGTTCGGGACGGTGGACTGGCGGTAGGCGGGGAAATACGGGGGACAACGGCCGGCGCGCGGTCCATAGTGGCACACCAGCCACCACCGAAGGGACGACATGCACCGCTTCTTCTTCGCAGCACTGCTGCTGGCCTGCGCCGCGCTGGCGGGATGCCAGACTGCGCCCATCGGCATGCCGGCGGCGACCCCGCTGGCGATGGAGGAATTCATGGTGCCGTCGGGCGACCCGGGCATCGACCTCTATGTCCGCAACAAGCACGCCCCGGGCCGCACCAGCTACAGCGGCGACAAGATCCTGCTCTACGTGCATGGCGCGACCTATCCCGCGGAGACCGCCTTCGACCTGCAACTGAACGGCATGTCGTGGATGGACTACATCGCGGGCCACGGCTACGACGTCTACCTGGTCGACGTGCGCGGCTACGGCCGCTCCACCCGGCCGCCGCAGATGAACCAGCCGGCCGACCGCAGCGAGCCGTTCAGCAACACGGCCAGCGCCGTCAGGGACGTGGGCGCGGCCGTCGACTTCATCCGCCAGCGCCGCGGCGTCGACAGGATCAACCTGCTGGGCTGGTCGTGGGGCACCAGCATCATGGGCTGGTACACGGCGCAGAACAACGCCAAGGTCAACAAGCTGGTGCTGTACGCGCCGCAGTGGATCCGCAGCACGGCGTCGCTCACCGACAGCGGCGGCAAGATCGGCGCCTACCGGTCGGTGTCGATGGCCGCAGCGAAGACCCGCTGGCTCAGCGGCGTGCCCGCCGCCGCGCAGGCCGACCTGATCCCGCCCGGGTGGTTCGAGGCCTGGGCGTCCGCGACGATTGCCACCGACCCCGTCGGCGCCGCCCAGAACCCGCCGGTGCTGCGGGCGCCCAATGGCGTGGTGCAGGACGGGCGCGACTACTGGGGCGCCGGCAAGGCGGTGTACGACCCGGGCCAGATCCGCGTGCCGACCTTCCTGGCCCATGCGGAATGGGACGCCGACCTGCCCAGCTACATGCTGCACGCCTACTTCGCGAAACTGACCAATGTTCCGTACAAGCGCTACGTCGAGATCGGCGAAGGCACGCACACGGTCATCATGGAAAAGAACCGGATGCAGCTGTTCCAGGCCGTGCAGCAGTTCCTCGACGAGAAGATCGCGCCCAACCAGTGAGGCCCGGAGCGCGGGCCGGCGCTACTTCTGCAGCGACGCCAGCCGGGCCGCGGCTTCCTTCTTGCCCATCGTCCGCAGCGCGGCGATGGCCGGCAGGTTCTTGGCCCGGGGCCGGGTCTTGCCCTCTTCCCACTTGTAGACCGACTGGCCGGAAGCCCCGATCAGGGCGCCGAAGGCCTGCGCCGACAGCCCCAGGCGCTTGCGCTGCGCCGCCAGGCCCTTGGCGCTGAAGCGCAGGTTGCGCTCGGCCGGCGCGTCGTCCGGCGCGGCGGCGGTCGCCTTCGCTGTCGCCCGGCCCAGGCGCTTGACCTGCAACTCGAGCTCGCGCGTGCGGCGTTTGAGTTCGGCGATCTGGGCCCGGTACGGGGCGACCGCCTGCATGAGGCCTTTGGTTTGCGCGCGGACTTCCTTGCGGGCGACGCGGGTGATTTCGCTCTTGAGCAGGTTGGCAATGTTCGGCATGGTCCTGCGATTCTGCTACAGCCCCATAAAATGGCCAGCCGACCCCCTGGAGACGCTGTCTTGACCACTTCCCCCGCGCCCAAGCCGCTGGATGCCGACGATTTCGATGCCATGGACGCCGAACTGGACCTCCTGCGCGAGACCAGCGAGGAAATTCCCCAATGGGAGTTCTGCGAGGGGTTCCTGGCCGCGCTGGTGTGCATGCGCCGGCCGGTGCCGCCCGAGGAGTACTGGCCGGTGCTGCTGGGCGACGACTTCAAGCCGATGGCGCACATGGAGTTCGTGGCCCGCTGGCGCCAGCGCTGGAACGAGATCGCCGCCGCGCTCGACGAGCCGGTCGAGACCCTGGACGACGACCGCACCTTCCAGCCCGAGGTGGTGGACACCCGCGGCGCGGTGCTGGCCATGCCCGAGGCCGAACGGGCCGAGGTGGCGCTGGACGAGGTGCCGGCCTTTGCCCAGGTCTGGGCGCTGGGCTTCATGTACGCCGTGGAGGCCTGGCCCGACGACTGGCAGCCGCCGCGCGACGCCGACGCCGCCGAGATGCTGGACGACGCGCTCACGGCCATCGTCGCCTTGAGCGAGGACGACAACGGCAAGCCGACGATCTCCATGTATGCCGAGGACGGCCCGCCCAGCGTCAGCGAGCAGCGCCTGGACGACTTCGGCGCCGCCATCTGGGCCGCCTACGACCTGCGCCAGCTCTGGAAGAGCCTGGGGCCGAAGATCGGCACGGTGCGCAAGGCGCCCGAGCCGGGCCGCAACGACCCCTGCCCCTGCGGCAGCGGCAAGAAGTACAAGAAATGCCATGGCGCCGGCGGCGCCGACACCCTGCCGGAGACCCCATGACCAACAAGCTGACCAGCGACGACAAGGGCGTCTTTCCGATCGCCCCGACGCCGTTCCACGACGACGGCCGCATCGACACCGCGTCGATCGACAAGCTGATCGACTTCTACCTGGCCTGCGGTTCCACCGGCGTGACGGTGCTGGGCCAGCTGGGCGAAGCGCCCAAGCTGGAGCACACGGAATCGGTCGCGATCGCCAAGCAGTTCATCGCGCGCGCCAGCAGCATTCCGGTGATCGTCGGCGTGTCCGCGCCGGGCTTTGCCGCCATGCGCGCGCTGACGCGCGAAGTGATGGATGCCGGCGCGGCCGGCGTGATGATCGCGCCGCCCAACACCTTGCGCACCGACGACCAGATCGTCGGCTACTACAAGCAGGCGGCCGAGGCCATCGGCGCCGACGTGCCGTTCGTGCTGCAGGACTATCCGCTGACCTTCACCGTGCAGATGACGCCGGCGGTGGTCCGGCGGATCGTGATGGAGGTGCCGTCCTGCACGATGCTCAAGCACGAGGACTGGCCCGGCCTGGAGAAGATCAGCACGTTGCGCGGCTACGAGAAGGACGGCTCGATGCGCCACATCTCCATCCTGTGCGGCAACGGCGGCCTGTTCCTGGACTACGAGATGGAGCGCGGCGCCGACGGCGCCAACACCGGCTACTGCTTTCCCGACATGCTGTGCGACGTGGTCCGGCTGCACGCGTCGGGCCAGAAGGACGAAGCCAAGGACCTGTTCGACGCCCACCTGCCGCTGATCCGCTACGAGCAGCAGCCCGGCGTCGGCCTGGCCGTGCGCAAGTACGTGATGGTGAAGCGCGGCCTGCTGGCCTCGGCGGCGCAGCGCAAGCCCGCGGCGCCGATGACGAAAACCACGCAGGCCGAAGTCGACCAGCTGCTGCGGCGCCTCGCGCGCCACGACAAGCGCGCGCAGCTGTGAGCGCGGGCCTGCTGCAGGCGCCCCACGACGCGAAGGCCGGCTACGTCTTCGCGCATGGCGCCGGAGCGGGCATGCACCACGCCTTCATGGCGGCCCTGGCCGGCAAGCTGGCCGAACGCGGCATCGCCAGCCTGCGCTTCAACTTTCCCTTCATGGAGCAGGGCTCCAAGCGCCCCGATCCGCCCGCGGTGGCGCATGCCGCGATTCGTGCGGCAGTGGCAGAAGCGGCGCAGCGCATGCCAGGCGTCGCATTGTTCGCCGGCGGCAAGTCCTTCGGCGGCCGCATGACGTCGCAGGCCCAGGCGCTGGAGCCGTTGCCGGGCGTGCGCGGCCTCGCCTTCATCGGCTTTCCGCTGCATCCGGCCGGCAAGCCCTCGATCGAACGCGCGGAACATCTTGCGGACGTGACGCTGCCGATGCTGTTCCTGCAGGGGACGCGGGATGCGCTGGCGGATCTGGATCTGGTTCGTGCCACCACGCAGCGACTCGGCCCACTCGCGGCATTGCACGTCGTCGACGGCGCGGACCATGCCTTCCACGTGCTGGCCCGCTCCGGACGCAACGATGCGCAGGTGCTGGATGAACTGGCCGACACGATGGCCGCGTGGATGAAGGCATCGTCATCCCGGGCTTGACCCGGATCCCGACGGTGAGGCCCGGACGGGTGCGGTGCCTGTGTTTCGCCGATTCCATGACGGGGGCATGGGTCCCGCGTCAAGCCCGGGACGACAGCGCCGTTACTTCTCCAGCGCCCCCTGCATGTGGTCGCCCAGGTAGTCCAGGAAGCGCCGCACCGCGGGCACCAGGCCGCGCCGCGACGGGAACACCGCATGCACCACGCCCGGCGGCGGCGCCCAGCCCTTGAGCACGTCGACCAGCCGGCCCTGCGCGACGTCGTCGGCGCACATGTAGTCCGGCAGGATGCACATGCCGGTGCCCTGCAGCACCGCGAACTTGAGCGTCATCAGGTCGTTGGCCGTGTAGCAGGGCCGGTGCTGCAGGTCGAAAGTGCGGCTGCCCGGCCCGAGCAGCTTCCAGCTGGCGCGGCCGTCGGCCGCCGACATCGCCACCGTGGGCAGCTTGTGCAGGTCGTCGGGCGCGGCGATGCCGCCATGGCGGGCCAGCAGCCCCGGGCAGGCGACCAGCACGCCGTAGGTGATGCCCAGGTTCTTCACCACCAGGCTGCCGCTGTCGTCGAGCGTGGGCCGCACCCGCAGCGCGACGTCGACGCCCTCCTGCACCAGGTCGACCACCCGGTTGTCCACCTGCATGTCGACCCGCACGTGCGGATGGCGTTCCAGGAAACGCGGCAGCAGCCGGCCGATCGTGCTTTGCGCCAGCGTCACCGGGCAGGTGACCCGGATGGTGCCGCGCGGCTCGGTCAGCACCTGCGACACCGCCTCTTCGGCCGCCTCGGCATCCTCGCGCATGGCGACGCAATGGCGGTGGTACAGCTCGCCGGCGTCGGTCAGCGACAGCTTGCGGGTGGTTCGCTGCAGCAGCCGCACGCCCAGCCGTTCCTCCAGCTCCGCCACCCGGCGCGACAGCCGCGACTTGGGGATGCCCAGCGCCCGCCCGGCGGCCGCGAAGCCGCCCCGGTCCACCACCTCGGCGAAATAGAGCATGTCGTTCAGGTCTTGCATCGCAGCCTCCTTCGTCCCATGGACAGAACAATGTAACGCGTATCTACCCACTTATCAAAGCATTCGACCCACCCCAAAATACTTTCATGCCGGTGAACGGCCCCACATTCAGGAGCACCCCATGAAACTGCTGCACATCGATTCCAGCGCCCTCGGCGCCAATTCCGTCTCGCGCGAACTGACCAAGGGCATCGTGGCCCAGTGGCTGGATTCGCACCCCGGCACCGTGGTCGAGTACCTCGACCTGGCCGTCGACACGCCCAACCACCTGACGGCGAGCGCGCTGGGCTTCAGCGCCCCGGCCGCCGGCCTGAACGAAGTCCAGCAGCGCGAGAACGCGGTGTCCGAGCGGCTGGTGAGCCAGTTCCTGGCCGCCGACGTGGTCGTGGTCGGCGCGCCGATGTACAACTTCTCGGTGCCGAGCCAGCTCAAGGCCTGGATCGACCGCGTGGCGCAGGCCGGCCGCACCTTCAAGTACACCGACAAGGGCCCGCAGGGCCTGGCCGGCGACAAGACGGTGATCGTTGCCTCCAGCCGCGGCGGCGTGTACTCGACCAACCCGGCGCTGGCCGGCCTCGATCACCAGGAAGCGTACCTGCGGGCAGTGTTCGGCTTCTTCGGGGTCACCGACCTGCGCTTCGTCCGCGCCGAAGGCGTGGCGATGGGCCCGGATGCCAAGGCCCAGGCGCTGAGCGCCGCCGACACCGCCATCAAGGCACCGGCCTTCACCGCGGCCAATGCCGACCAGGCTGCCATCGCCGCCTGAGCCCGAACGCTGACCGAGAAAAGGGCCTGCAATCGCAGGCCCTTGGTCTTTCCGCGCCACGCTGACGTGCTGACCGGCGGCTCCATGCCGGACACGGCTGCGGCCTCTAGACGGTGGCTGCGACCAGGCCGATCTCCACGGCCTCCCGGGCCGGCAGGTACCAGTCCTTTTCCATGACGCGTTTCTCCAGCGCCTCGACGGTGAGCCGGCTGCCCAAGACGAGCTGCGCGAAACCTTCCCGCTCCAGCCGCTGGCCGGACTCGATTTCGGCCAGCAAGTCCAGCACGGCCGAACGGCATCCCCGCAGTGCACCGTCCAGGTGGAGGTCCCTGGTCATCTTCCGCTCGTGGATCAGGATTTCGCAATCCCGGGTCAGGAAGCGGCGCTCGGGCGGGATGGCCGCCATGATGGTGACGGCAGCCGAGAACAGGTAGGTCTTGCCCAGGAACCAGATCTCGCGCCCCTGCCGCTCCTGCCAGAGCCGCAATTCCTGCGCGATGCGCCTTCCGAGATCGGCTTCGCCGCCGGCGGAGCTGAGCTCCAGCAGGATCGGACCGTCCTTGGGCGCCTCGGCTTGCTGTCGGAAGAATTCGCTCAGCATCGCGGCGTCGACCGTTCCGAACAGCCGCAGGTCGGGCGCCAGTTTCGGAATGGAGGGGGTGTCTTTCATGGTGATGTCTCGGTAGCGGTCTTGCGTCTCATCCTCGCGCATCGCTGCGCCGGGTCGCGTAGGACGCTGTTGCAGATTGCGACTTCGACGCTCAGGTCCGGTGGAAAAAGACCGCGTCGGAACTTGCCTACATTTCCCTTCAGAAGCGCCTGACTCGACGCCATCACGGGCGGGCTAGATTGAACCCACAGACAACAGTGAACCGAATCTTCAAGGAGAGATCGACATGGCTTCAAACAAGCAGGGTGGCAATCTGGGCGGTGGCAACCAGGGCAGCAATCAAGGCAGCACCGACACCGGCAACAGCGGCCAGCGTGGCGGCAAGCAGGGGGACTCGTCCGGTCGCGGTTTCGCCTCGATGGATCCGCAGCGCCAGCGCGAAATTGCCAGTGAAGGAGGCAAGGCGGCGCACGAGAGCGGCAACGCCCACGAGTTCACATCCGGGGAATCGCGGGGAGCCGGTCGCAAGGGCGGCCAGGCCAGCGGCGGCGATCACCAGGGCGGCAACCAAGGCGCGCACCAGGGTGGCGACCAGAGCGGGAACCAGGGCGGCGATTCGGGTGGTCGCAGCGGGGGCCGCTGAGCCTCCGGCCCATCCAGAAAAGGCGCTTCGGCGCCTTTTTCGTTTTCAAGACCGCATGCGCCTGCCTCGAACGGCCTGCCCTCGCGGACCTCTGTTCGCCCGCGCGGCCCTCGCTAAGATCGGACGACTACAACGAAGGAGACAACATGTCCCGCCCCTTCTCGCGCCGCTGCGTGCTCGCAGCCGCCACCCTCGTCGCGGCCTGGGTGCCGCTGGCAGCCATGGCACAGGAGTTCCCGACCCGCCCCGTGCGGATCGTCGTCCCCTTCCCGCCCGGCGGCGCGACCGACGCGCTGGCGCGCCAGATCGCCGAGAAGCTGTCGCAGCAGTGGAAGCAGCCGGTGATGGTGGAGAACAAGCCGGGCGCCAACACCATGCTCGGCACCGACGTGGTGGCCAAGGCGCCCGCCGACGGCCACACGCTGGGCATCGTCACCGGCTCGCACGTGATCAATCCGCTGCTCACCAGCAAGATGCCGTACGACACCCAGAAGGACCTGACCGGCGTGATGCTGCTGACCGGCTTCCAGATGGCGCTGTACGCCCACCCGTCCTTCCCGGCCAGCAATCCGGCCGAACTGGTGGCGCTGGCGAAGAAGGATCCGGGCAAGGTGGCCTATGCCTCGGCCACCACCCAGACCTACCTGGCGATGGAGCGGCTCAACGCCATGGCCGGCACGAAGATGCAGTACGTGCCGTACAAGGGCAGCGCCCAGGCCCTGACGGACCTGCTCGGCGGCCACACCCAGCTGATGGTGGACCCGGTGCTGCAAAGCACGGTCGACCACGCGAAGAGCGGCAAGCTGAAGATCATCGCGGTGCTGGGCACGCAGCCCTCGCCGCTGACGCCCGGCGTGCCGCTGATGTCGACCGCGGTGCCCGGCTACGAGTTCTCCGGCGCCTTCGGGCTGGTGGCGCGGGCCGGCACGCCGCCCGCGCTGATCAAGCGCATCCGCGACGACTTCGCCGCGGTGCTGCGGCAACCGGACGTGGCAGCTCGCGTGCGCGACATCGGCCAGGAGACCATCGCGTCGACGCCCGAGGAGTACAACGCCTACATCCTGGCCGAGACCCGCAAATGGGAACCGGTGGTCAAGGCCACGGGAGCGAAGCTGGATTGACCGGCGCGCTCACGCGGCCTGGTTCAGCTTCACGAACGCGGCGAACTTGTCCATCCAGCCCTGCAGGAACTTCTCGGTGGCCTCGACGGTGATCTTGCCGTGGGCGTCGACCAGGCCTTCCTTGAACTGGACGAAGGCCTCGGGCTGGCCCAGGGTCGGCATGTTGAGGTAGGCCAGGACGTTGCGCAGGTGCTGCTGCGCCAGCGCGGTGCCGATGGCGCCGCCGGAAGCGCCGATTACGCCAGCCGGCTTGCCGTTCCAGGCGCTCTGGCCGTAGGGCCGCGAGGCGTGGTCGATGGCGTTCTTGAGCACGCCGGGAATCGAGCGGTTGTATTCCGGGGTCACGAACAGCACGCCCTGGGCGCCGCTGATGTGGGCCTTCAGCCGCTTGATCTGCTCCGACGGCGTGGCGTCGTGGTCCTGGTTGTACAGCGGCAGGTCGTCGATCTGCACATGCTCGAAGCTGAAACCTGCCGGGGCCAGGCCCGCCAGCGCCAGGGCCAGCTTGCGGTTGATCGAATCCTTGCGAATGCTGCCGACGACGACGGCGATCTTGATGGTGCTCATGACAACGACTCCAGTGGTGGGACCGGCGATTATCGGCCGGCCCTCAGTCGCGCAGGCTCGACAGGAACTGCCGCAGTTCCGGCGTCTGCGGCTGGCCGAAGACCTGGGCCGACGGCCCGGTCTCGTGCACCCGGCCCTGGTGCATGAACACCACCCGGTCGCTGACCTTGCGCGCGAAGCTCATCTCGTGCGTCACGATCAGCAGCGTCATGCCGCCGCCGGCCAGCCCCTCCACCACCTGCAGGACCTCGCCGACCAGCTCCGGGTCCAGCGCCGAGGTGATCTCGTCGCACAGCATCACCTCGGGGTCCATCGCCAGCGCGCGCGCGATCGCCACGCGCTGCTGCTGGCCGCCGGAGAGCTGGTCGGGCCGGCTGTCGAACTTGTCCTGCAGGCCGACCCGCGCCAGCAGCTCCTGCGCGCGCTGCCGCGCCTGGTCCTGCGGCAGCGCCTTGACCAGCCGGGGCGCCAGCATCACGTTGCGGCCCGCCGTCAGGTGCGGGAACAGGTTGAAACCCTGGAACACCATGCCCACGTTCTGGCGCAGCTCGCGCATGGCCGGGGCGCTGTCGGGACGCAGCGGCTGGCCGTCGACGGCGATGGAGCCCTCGTCGAAGCTCTCCAGCCCGTTGATGCAGCGCAGCAGCGTGCTCTTGCCCGAGCCGCTCTTGCCGATGATGCTCACCACCTCGCGCCGGCCGACCTGCAGGTCGATGCCCTTGAGCACCTCGTTGGCGCCGAAGCGCTTGCGCAGGCCCCGGATGTCGACCAGCGGAAACGGGGCCGGGGAATCGTTGGCAGCGGACATGGAAACCTTCATGGACGGGGAGCCAGCCGCGCTTCGATGCGGCGGCTCCAGAGCGACAGGGGAAAGCACAGGGCGAAATACATCAGGGCCACGCAGCCGTACACCAGGAACGGCTGGAAGGTGGCGTTGGCGATCGCCTGGCCGGCCTTGGTGATCTCGAAGAAGCCGATCACCGAGGTCAGCGCCGTGCCCTTGACGATCTGCACCATGAAGCCCACGGTGGGACCGATGCCGATGCGGGCGGCCTGCGGCAGGATGACGTGGCGCAGCTGCTCGCGCAGGTTCAGCGCCAGGCTGAGCGCCGCCTCCCACTGGCCGCGCGGGATCGCCTCGACGCTGCCGCGCCAGATCTCGGTGAGGTAGGCGCCCGAATACAGCGTCAGGCAGACCGACGCGGCCAGCAGCGGCGACGTGTCCAGCCCCAGCAGCGCCAGCCCGAAATAGGCCAGGAACAGCTGCATCAGCAGCGGCGTGCCCTGGAACACCTGCACGTACAGGGCGACGGCGCGGCCGGCGCCGGGCCAGCGCGCGATCCGCACCACCAGCAGCGCGAGGCCGATGGCGGCGCCGCCGGCAAAGGCGATCAGCGACAGCAGCACCGTCCAGCGCAACGCCAGCAACAGGTTGCGGGCGATGTCCCAGAGCGTGAATTCCACCATGGCGTGCGGTCCAGGTTCAGCGCTGCAGCGCCAGCCGCCGGCCCAGCCGGTTCAGCAGCGCGCGCAGGGCGACGGCCAGCGCCAGGTAGATGGCGGTGACCACGATGTAGGACTCGAAGGTGCGGTAGGTGCGGCTGGAGATCATGTTGGCCGCGTACGAAACCTCCTCGGTGGAGATCTGGCTGCACACGGCCGAACCCAGCATCACGATGATGATCTGGCCGACCTGGGCCGGCCACACCCGCACCAGCGCCGGCGGCAGCACCACGCGGGTGAAGATCTGCCAGCGGGTGAGCGCCAGGCTCTGCGCCGCCTCGATCTGGCCGCGCGGCGTGGCCTGGATGCCGGCGCGCACGATCTCGCACGAGTAGCCGCCCAGGTTCAGCACCATGGCCAGCACGCTCGCCGTCTCCGGGCTGAGGCGCACGCCCAGCGAGGGCAGACCGAAGAAGACGAAGAACAGCTGGATCAGGAACGGC
The DNA here is from genome assembly GCA_943372495.1 of Ramlibacter sp. 2FC. GTDB lineage: Bacteria > Pseudomonadota > Gammaproteobacteria > Burkholderiales > Burkholderiaceae_C > Ramlibacter. The sequence goes on from CALRYV010000001.1 coordinate 231,988, forward strand.
GTGTTGCGGATCACCTCCACATAGGCGCCGACCAGCGCCCGGGCCCAGCGCCCGCCCTCCAGCCGGACCCAGGCGTAGCCGATCCCGAGCAGCGTGCCCAGCACCGCCGCCACCGCCGTCAGGGCCACGGTCAGCCACAGCCCGTACAGCAGCATCGGCCACTGCTTGAGCACGATCAGGAAGTCGAACGTCATGGCGGATGACCGGGCGACGGCGATGGGGCGGCTGCGCTTATTCCGGCAGGGTGCCGGTGCCGCGGCCCAGCCACTTCTGCGCGATCTTCTCCAGCGTGCCGTCGGCCTTGGCCGCGCGCAGGATCTCGTTGACCCGCGTCACCAGCGCCTGCTCGCCCTTGCGCGCGCCGATGAAGTTGGGCGAGTCCTTGAGCAGCAGCTTGTATTCGGCCTGCACCTGCGGATTCTTCTGCACCGCGGCCGCGGCGACGGCGGCGCCGGTGGCCAGCAGCTGGGTCTGGCCCGAGATGAACGCGGCGACGGTGGAGTTGTCGTCCTCGAAGCGCTGGATCTTCAGCGTCGGCGGCGCAACCTGCTGCAGCACGTCGTCCTGGATGGTGCCGCGGGTGACGGCCAGGGTCTTGCCGCCCAGGTCGGCGAAGCTCTTGATGCTCAGCGCCTTGGGGCCGAACACCGCCTGGAAGAACGGCGCGTAGGCGACGGTGAAGTCGATCACCTTCTCGCGCTCCGGGTTCTTGCCCAGGGCCGAGACGATCAGGTCGATCTTCTTCGTCTGCAGGTAGGGAATGCGGTTGGGCGTGCTGACCGGCACCAGGTCGGCCTTGACGCCGAGCTTTTCGGCCACCAGCAACGCGGTGTCGACGTCGACGCCCTGCGGCTTCATGTCGGGGCCCATGAAGCCGTAGGGCGCGAAGTCGGTCGGGATGCCCAGGGCGATCGACTTCTTCGCCAGCACCGAGGACAGCGAGGCGTCCTGCGCCAGGGCCGGCGCGGATGCGCCGAGGGTGGCGGCGGTGAGCAGGCCGGTGAGGACCGAGAGGAGTTTGAGCTTCATTGCGTTTCGATCAATGGGGAGTGGAAGAACGCACAAGGGTTGGCAAGTTGCGTGCCAGCGCTGCGCGGCCCGGAATGCCGGCTCCCATGGCCTTCTGGACGAGAAACGTTCGTTTCACCAACTTCAAAACAGGGATCAACTGTTTCAACGTGGTGCGCCTGGCGCCCAAAATGGTGAGGCGGCGCCGGTTTTCTTCGCGGTGGTGAATCCAATCCCGCGGTACACGCGTAACAAGGGGTAACCTAACTCGACAGGAGCCCCCATGATCCAGAAGTTGACCGCCGCCGCGCTGGCGTGCGCCGCCCTCGCCAGCCCCCTCGCCCAGGCCGACACCGGCAAACTGGTGCTCACCGGCGGCGTCAGCAGCATCGACGGCGCGGCCGGCGGCGGCCTCACGCCCTGGGCCGTCATCGGCAGCAATGCCACCGCGGGCGAGGTCGGCATCAGCGCCCATGTCACCCGGGCCCGGACCCAGGATTACGGCCTGACCACCGCCGGCGCCGCACTGGGCTGGCAGGACCGGGTGGAGCTGTCGCTGGCGCAGCAGCGGTTCGACGCCGGCGCGGCGCTGGCCCTGAACGGCATCGCGCCCTTCGGCGTCCAGCCCGGCCAGCACATCCGGATGGACATCGTCGGCCTGAAGGTGCGGGTGGCCGGCGACGCCGTCCTGGAGAGCGACACGCTGCTGCCGCAGGTCGCCGTCGGCCTGGAGCACAAGCGCACCCACCCGGGCTCGATCGGATCGGTGCTGGATTTCCTGGGGGCGCGAACCAGCGGCACCGACCTGTACGTCAGCGCCACCAAGCTGTTCCTGGCGCAAGGCGTGCTCGTGAACGCCACGGTGCGCAACACCAACGCCAACCAGAACGGCCTGCTGGGGTTCGGCTCGGCCGCGCCCGGGCGCAACAGCCGCAGCTGGCAGCCCGAGCTGTCGGTGGCGCTGCTGCTGCGCCGCGACCTGGCGATCGGCGCCGAATACCGGCGCATGCCCGACAACCTCCAGGCCCTGGGCCGCGCCGCCGGCCTGGGCGACGCCCTGCGCGCCGACGCCTGGAATGACGTCTTCGTCGCCTGGGCGCCCAGCAAGAACCTGTCGCTGACCCTGGCCTATGTGCACCTGGGCCGCGTCGTTCCGGGCATCAGCGGCAACCGCAAGCAGTCGGGCGCCTACCTGTCGGCCCAGGCCGCGTTCTGAACCCCTGACGGAGCAAATCGACATGAAGAAACTGATCGCCACCCTCCTGCTGTCCCTGGCCGCCGCCGCCGGCGCCCAGACCACCCCGGCCGACTCCGCGCTGTACCGCGCCTTCGGCGAAAAGCCCGGCCTGGTGAAGCTGATGGACGACTTGATGCTGCGGATCGAAGCCGACCCGCGCATGGCCGCCCACTTCAGGGAGGCCAACAAGAAGCGGGTGAAGGAGCAGCTGGTCGACCAGTTCTGCCAGGTCACCGGCGGCCCCTGCGTCTACGGCGGCTCGGACATGAAGGCGACCCATGCCGACCTCAAGATCGGCCGCGGCGACTTCAACGCGCTGGTCGAGGTGCTGCAGCAGGCGATGGACGCGCAGGGCATCCCGTTCCGGGCCCAGAACCAGTTGCTGGCGCAGCTGGCGCCGATGCACCGCGAGATCATCACGGTCAAGTGACGCCTTGTCGCTCTCGTCCTACGCCGGCCGGCCCCGGCGCGGCCGATAGTGCGATCAAGCCCGGCGTGCGCCGGCGCAAGGAGACTTCCATGGCTGTGTGCGACACCTGCGGCAACGACTACGACAAGGCCTTCCAGGTCACCAAGGACGGCAAGACCCAAAACTTCGACAGCTTCGAGTGCGCCATCCAGAAGCTGGCGCCGACCTGCGAGAACTGCAAGGTGCGGATCATCGGCCATGGCCTCGAAGCGCAGGGCCGCTTCTTCTGCTGCGACCACTGCGCCGAGCACATGGGGGTGAAGGGGCTGCGCGACCGGGCCTGATTCCCGCAGCCATGGATTGCGGGTCAAGCCCGCAATGACGGCGTCATTTGCGGTTGTAGATCTGGTCGAACGCCGCGCCGTCGGCGAAGTGCTCCCTGGCCACCTTGTCCCAGCCGCCGAAGGCCTGGTCGATGGTGAACAGGTTGATCTTGGCGAACTGCTTCGCGTACTTGGCCTGGGCCTTGGCCGAGACCGCGGGCCGGTAGAAGTTCTTGCCCACGATGTCCTGGCCTTCCTCGGAATAGAGGTACTTCAGGTATTCCTCGGCCACCTTGCGCGTGCCCTTCCTGTCGACGTTCCTGTCGACCACGGCCACGGCCGGCTCGGCCAGGATGCTGATCGACGGCGCGATGACGTCGAACCTGGCGCCGAACTCCTTTTCCAGCAGGTAGGCCTCGTTCTCCCAGGCGATCAGCACGTCGCCCTGGCCCCGCTGGGCGAAGGTGATGGTGGAGCCGCGGGCGCCGGTGTCGAGTACCGGCACGTTGCCATACAGCTTCGCCACGAATTCCTTGGCCTTGGCGTCACCGCCGTACTTGCGCTTGGCGAACTCCCAGGCGGCCAGGTAGTTCCAGCGGGCGCCGCCCGAGGTCTTGGGGTTGGGCGTGATCACGCCGACCCCGGGCCTGACCAGGTCGTCCCAGTCCTTGATCCCCTTGGGGTTGCCCTGGCGCACCACCAGCACGATGGTGGAGGTGTAGGGCGAGGCGTTGTGCGGCAGCCGCTTTTGCCAGTCGGCCGCCAGCCAGCCGCCGTTCTTGACCAGCGCATCGGTGTCGCCGGCCAGGGCCAGCGTGGCGACGTCGGCGTCCAGGCCGTCGATGATCGAGCGGGCCTGCTTGCCCGAGCCGCCGTGCGATTGCCTGAAGCTCACGTCCTGCCCGGTCTGGCCCTTCCAGTACTTCGCGAAGGCCTGGTTGAACTGCGCGTAGAGCTCGCGGGTGGGGTCGTAGGAGACGTTCAGCAGCGTCACCTGCTGGGCGAACGCCGGCAGGGCCGACAGGGACAACGCGGCGGCGAGAACGGCGGCCAGGGGAATCTTGATAAAGTCGCGGCGCAGGCCCATTGGGTTTCCTCCAGGAAGATCGATCGATCGGACAGGCGGATTCTGGAAGCCACTTCATCAAACTGGAACGACCGAGTTTTCAGTTACTTATCCGCATAAGCTAATCAGGAGGCCCACATGGCCCGTACCGTTCAATGCATCAAGCTCGGCAAGGAAGCCGAAGGCCTTGACTTCCCGCCCTACCCCGGCGAACTGGGCAAGCGCATCTGGGAAAACGTGAGCAAGGAAGCCTGGGCCGCCTGGCTCAAGCAGCAGACCATGCTGGTCAACGAGAACCGGCTGAACCTGGCCGACCAGCGCGCCCGCCAGTACCTGGCGCGCCAGATGGAGAGCCACTTCTTCGGCAGCGGCGCCGACGTCGCGCAAGGCTACGTGCCCCCGACGACGTGAGACCTTGCGGGACGGACCTTCAGCTCTGTCCTCAACCTATTTAATCCATGACGGGCGCCGCGGCCTGGGCCGGACAGCCGCAGTGGCGCATCCTCGACACCGGCTTCGGCGACGGCCGGCGCTTCCTCGCCGCCTGGCGCGCCTGGCAGGACGACCCGCAGCGGCCGCGCCTGCTGCATTACGTCGCGATCGCCGAACAGGCGCCACCCGTGACCGACTTGCCATCGCCTGGGCAATGGGACGGCCTGCTGCCCGGCGTGCACCGGCTGGTGTTCGAGCAGGGCCGGTTGCTGCTCACGCTGTGCATCGGCGACACCGAGCAGATGCTGCGCCAGCAGGACTTCCATGCCGACGCGGTGCTGCTGCATGACGACGCCGGGATCAACCTCAAGGCGCTGGCGCGTTGCTGCCGGCGCGGGACCACGATCGAGGTGCATGGCGCGGGCCCAGGGCTGGCATCGCGGCTGACACGGCACGGCTTCCGGTTCCACGCCGCAACCCCGCCCCTGCTGCGCGGCGAATTCGCGCCGGCCTGGGAGCCGCGCGGACCGAAGCCGCAGGCCGCGGTGCTGCCCGGCCACTGCATCGTGATCGGCGCCGGGCTGGCCGGCGCGGCGGCGGCCGCCAGCATGGCGCGGCGCGGCTGGACGGTGCAGGTGCTCGATGCGGCAGCGGCGCCGGCGACCGGCGCGTCGGGCCTGCCGGCCGGCGTGCTGGTGCCGCACGCCTCACCCGACGACAACCTGCTGTCGCGCCTGTCGCGCGACGGCGTGCGCGCCACGCTGCAGCAGGCGCAGGCGCTGCTGACCCCCGGCGAGGACTTCGGGGCCGGCGGCGTGCTGGAGCACCACGTCGACGGAGCGCCCGCGCGGCCGGTGGTCTCCGCCGCCAGCGCCGTGTGGAACCGGCCGGCCAGCGCCGATCAAAAGGCGCGGGCCGGCCTCGCTCCCGGATCCCCGGCCGACTGGCACCAGAAGGCCGCATGGATCCGCCCGGCGCGGCTGGTGCAGGCGTGGCTGGCGCAGCCGGGCGTGGAGCTGGTTTGCGGGGCGCCGGTCGGGGCGCTGGCCCGCGCTGGCTCGCGTTGGCAGGCCCTGGATGCAGGCGGGCGCGTGCTGGGTTCGGGCGACGTGGTGATCGTCGCCGCGGCGGTCGCGAGCCAGTCGCTGGTGGCCGGCCTCGCGCTGCAGCCGGTGCGCGGCCAGGTCACCTGGGCGTTGCAGGACGGCACGCTGGAATTGCCGCCGTTCCCGGTCAACGGCGACGGCAGCTTCATTCCCGGCGTGCCGACAGCGCAGGGGCCGGCCTGGATCTGCGGCGCCAGCTTCGAGCGCGGCGACTGCGACCTGGCTGCGCGCGAGGCAGACCAGCAGGACAACCTGGCTCGCCTGCGCCGGCTGCTGCCTGCTGTCTCGGCCCGGCTGGAGACTTCGGGGCACGAGCTGCTGGCCTGGACCGGCATCCGCTGCGCCTCGACCGATCGCCGGCCCCTGGTCGGACCGGTCGACGCCGCCGGCATGGAGGGCGTCTGGCTCAGCACCGCGATGGGGTCCCGCGGCCTGACCTTCGCGGCCCTGGCCGGCGAATTGATCGCCGCCCTGGTCCACGCCGAACCGCTGCCGCTGGCCCGCAACCTGGCCCGCGCGCTTTATCCGGGCCGGCCCAAAAACCGGCCCGCGACCCGCGCCAGCACTGGCGAATAAGCTTATCCGCATAAGCCGCGAACGAAAAAATCGTTTGCTTCCATAAGGTGGCCCCGTAAAGTCGCGCCCTTGCGTGGCTGCTGCAGCCATGCGCCTTCCAACCCAAGACGCATGTACCAATACACAGATTTCGACAGGCAGTTCGTCCGCGCGCGGGCCTCCCAGTACCGCGACCAGCTCGAACGCAACCTGGCCGGCAAGCTCGGCGACGAGGAGTTCCGGCCGCTGCGGCTGCAAAACGGCTGGTACATCCAGCGTTACGCGCCGATGCTGCGCATCGCCGTGCCCTACGGCGAGGTGTCCAGCCGCCAGCTGCGCGCGCTGGCCACCATCGCCCGCGACTACGACCAGCCCACCGCTGCCCTGCTGCAGGACGCGCAAACGAAGCAGGATGCGCTGGGCCCGGTGCCGATGCCCGCCAGCTTTCCCGGCGGCGGTTCGGTCAAGTCGCACCTGAAAGTCGGCTACGGCCACTTCACCACCCGCCAGAACGTGCAGTTCAACTGGATCCCGCTCGTCAAGAGCGCCGACGTGATGGACCTGCTGGCCAGCGTCGACATGCACGGCATCCAGACCAGCGGCAACTGCATCCGCAACATCACCAGCGACGAGCGCGCCGGCATCGCCACCGACGAAATCGCCGACCCGCGGCCTTACTGCGAAATCCTGCGCCAGTGGAGCACGCTGCATCCGGAATTCGCCTTCCTGCCGCGCAAGTTCAAGATCGCCGTCACCGGCGCGCAGGAAGACCGCGCCGCCACCTTCTGGCACGACGTCGGCCTGCACCTGGTGAAGAACGAAGCCGGCGAGCTGGGATTTCGCGTGCTGGTCGGCGGCGGCATGGGCCGCACGCCGGTGATCGCCACCGTGATCCGCGAGTTCCTGCCCTGGAACCAGGTGCTGAACTACCTGGAAGCCGTGGTGCGCGTCTACAACCGCTGGGGCCGGCGCGACAACATGTACAAGGCCCGGATCAAGATCCTGGTGAAGGCCGAGGGCCAGCGCTACATCGACGAGGTGGAAACGGAATACCGCAGCATCGTCGAACTCGATGGCGCGCCGCACACCATCACGCAGGCCGAACTGGACCGCGTCACCGCCTCGTTCGTGCCGCCGACGCTGCAACGCTCGCTCAAGGGCGCCGCCGCCAAGGTGCACGAGATCGTCCGCGCCGGCGCCGAAGCCGATCCGGAATACGACCGCTGGCTGCAGCAGAACGTCGCCGCCCACAAGAACCCGGAGCTGCGCGCCGTCACACTGTCGTTCAAGCGCCTCGGGCAGGCCCCGGGCGACGCCACCGGCGACCAGCTCGACACCGCTGCCAGCCTGGCCGACCGCTTCTCGGCCGGCGAAGCCCGCGTCACGCACGACCAGAACCTGCTGCTGCCCTGGGTCCACCAGGACGACCTGCCCGAACTGTGGCATGCCGCCAAGGCGGCCGGCCTGGCCAAGGCCAACATCCGGCTGCTGACGGACATGATCGCCTGCCCCGGCGGCGACTTCTGCTCGCTGGCCAACGCCCGCTCGCTGCCGATCGCCGAAGCCATCACCCAGCGTTACCAGGACCTGGACGAACTGCACGACATCGGCGAGGTCGACCTGCACATCAGCGGCTGCATCAACTCGTGCGGGCACCACCACAGCGGCCACATCGGCATCCTGGGCGTCGACAAGGACGGCAAGGAGTGGTACCAGGTGACGCTCGGCGGCTCGGACGGCTCGACGCTGTCGGGCGCCGCCACGCCGGGCAAGGTGGTCGGCCCCTCGTTCTCCGCCGCCGAAGTGCCGGAGGTGATCGAAGCAGTGCTGGACACCTATCGCCGCGTGCGCCAGAACGCCGGCGGCAAGGCCGAGACCTTCATCGACACGTTGCGCCGGGTCGGCCCGGACCCGTTCAAGGCCGCCGCCAACGCCGCGCGCTTCACCGAAAAGCAGGAGGCCTGAGCATGGAACGCACACTTCGCCTGATCGAGGCCGACGCCACCGACACCGACGCGACGATCCTGAACGTGCTGGAACTCACCAACGATGCCGATCCGCGCCAGGTTTCGCTGGAAGGCGTCGACCGGGTCGACCTGCAGTTCCCGAAGTTCAGCGACGGCCGCGCCTTCAGCCAGGCCTTCGTGCTGCGCCGGCGCCTGCGCTTCGAGGGCGAGATCCGCGCCACCGGCGACGTGCTGATCGACCAGCTGGTGCAGATGCAGCGCACGGGCTTTTCCGCCGCGGTGCTGCGCGCCGACCAGGACGTCGCCGATGCCGAGCGCCAGTTCGACCGCTATGCCAGCTACTACCAGGGCGATGCCGTGCAGGCGCAGCCGCTGTTCAGGGAAGTGGCGTAATGAGCGCCGCCGGGCCGTCCCAAGGCGCGAAGGCCCCCTCGGGGGGCAGCGCAGTACACGAAGTGAAAAGCGTGGGGGCTACATCCGCGATCGACCTGCACGCGCGGCCTTCCAAGGAATTCGACGCGAAGCTGGCGGAGACGCAGGCGCTGTTGATCCGCGCCGCCGCCGAGTTCGCGCCGCTGACCCAGGCCTCCAGCCTCGGCGCCGAGGACGTGGTGATCACCCACCTGATCAACGCGCTGGCGCTGGACATCCCCGTGTTCGTGCTCGACACCGGCATGCTGCACCAGGAGACGCTGGAGTTGCTGGAGCGCACCGAGGCGACGTCGCGCGCGCCGGTCAACGTCTACCGGCCCGTGGCCGAGGCCGTCATCCAGTTCGTGGCCCGCGAGGGCACGGAGCCGATGTACAGGAGCATCGCCCTGCGCAAGGCCTGCTGCCACATCCGCAAGGTGGAGCCGCTGGAGCGGGCCCTGGCCGGCCAGCGGGCCTGGATCACCGGCCTGCGCCGCGAGCAGTCCAATGCCCGCGCCGAAGTGCCGCTGATCGACACCAGCGCGCCGCGCACCAAGTTCAACCCGCTGGCCAACTGGAGCTGGGGCGACGTCTGGCACTACATCGGCGTCAACAAGGTCGACTACAACCCGCTGCACGACCAGTTCTTCCCCAGCATCGGCTGCGCCCCCTGCACCCGCGCCATCAGCCTGGGCGAGGACTTCCGCGCCGGCCGCTGGTGGTGGGAAGACGAGAACGCCAGGGAGTGCGGTTTGCACGTGAAAAAGGAAGAGGCCGCTGCATGAGCCCGCTGCCTGTCATCCCGGACTTGATCCGGGATCCATCTTTGCGCACCAACAACTCCCTTCAACGCCACCATGGATTGCGGGTCGAGCCCGCAATGACAACCAAATGAACGCAAGAGCCGAACCCCGCCTGCTCGGCCAACTGAGCAACCGCCACCTCGATGCGCTGGAAGAAGAAACCATCTTCATCCTGCGCGAAGTGGCGGCCGTGTCCGAGCGGCCGACGCTGCTGTTTTCCGGCGGCAAGGATTCGCTGGTGCTGCTCAAGTGTGCCGAGAAGGCCTTCGGCGCGGGACGCATCCCCTATCCGCTGCTGATGATCGACACCGGCCACAACTTCCCCGAAGTGACGGCCTTCCGCGACGCCCGCGCCAGGGAGCTGGGCGCCGAGCTGATCGTGCGCAACGTCGAGGACTCCATGAAGCGCGGCACGGTGCGCCTCGCCCACCCGGGCGAATCGCGCAACGTGCACCAGTCGGTGACGCTGCTGGAAGCGATCGAGGAATTCCGCTTCGATGCCCTGATCGGCGGCGCGCGCCGCGATGAAGAAAAAGCCCGTGCCAAGGAGCGGATCTTTTCGCACCGCGACAGCTTCGGCCAGTGGCAGCCCAAGGCCCAGCGGCCCGAGCTGTGGACGCTGTTCAACACCCGGCTGCAGCCCGGCGAGCATTTCCGCGTGTTCCCGATCTCCAACTGGACCGAGCTGGACGTCTGGCAATACATCGAGCGCGAAAACATCGCCCTGCCGTCGATCTACTACGCGCACCAGCGCGAGGTGATCGAGCGCAAGGGCCTGCTGGTTCCGGTGACGGAGCTGACGCCGCCGAAAGCCGATGAAGAGGTGGTGACCCGCACCGTGCGCTTCCGCACCGTGGGCGACATCACCTGCACCTGCCCGGTGGAGAGCACGGCGGCCGACGCGGGCGAAGTGGTGATCGAGACCCTGACGGTGGAAGTCAGCGAGCGCGGCGCCACCCGGATGGACGACAAGACCTCGGATGCTTCGATGGAGAAGCGCAAGAAGGATGGGTATTTCTGATGCAAGCGCATGACCATGACTCCGCCCTGCGATTCATCACCTGCGGGTCGGTGGACGACGGCAAGAGCACGCTGATCGGCCGCCTGCTGGTGGACAGCAAATCGGTGCTGCAGGACCAGCTGGCCGGCGTGCAGCGATCCGGCGCCACCGACCTGGCGCTGCTGACCGATGGCCTGTCGGCCGAGCGCGAACAGGGCATCACGATCGACGTGGCCTACCGCTACTTCGCCACGCCCAGCCGCAAGTTCATCATCGGCGACGCGCCCGGCCACGAGCAGTACACCCGCAACATGGTGACGGCGGCCTCGAGTGCCGACGCCGCGGTGGTGCTGGTGGACGCCACCAAGCTGGACTGGGCCAACCCGACGCTGGAACTGTTGTCGCAGACCCGGCGCCATTCGCTGCTGGTGAACCTGCTGCGCGTGCCGGCGATCGTCTTTGCCGTCAACAAGCTGGATGCGGTGGACGACCCCGAACTGGCCTTCGCCAACATCGGCGCAGCGCTGACCGCCTTCACGACGGCGGCCGGCATCACCGCGCGCGCGACGATCCCGGTGTCCGCGCTCAAGGGCCACAACGTGGTCGAAGCCCGGCCCGGCTGGTGCGGCTACCACGGCCCGTCGCTGCTGCAATTGCTGGAGCAGCTCGATTGCACCGCCGAAGAGACCGCGGAAGCGTTCGCGTTCCCGGTGCAGTGGGTGGAGAAATTCTCTGCATCCGCCGACACCAGCCAGGGCCGGCGGGTGTTCTGGGGCCGCGTCGCCACCGGCTCGGTGCAGCCTGGCACCCAGGTGCAGGTGCTCCCCGGCGGCCAGACCGCCACCGTGGTCCAGGTCCTCGACCATGCCCGCAAGCCACGCGCCATCGACGCCGGCCACAGCGCCGGCATCGTGCTGGACCGCGAGGTGGACGTCTCCCGCGGCGACTGGCTGCTGACGCCCGGCGCGCTGGAGGCGTCGCGCGAGCTGTCGGCCACCGTCGCCTGGATGGACGACGAGCCGCTGGTGGCCGGACGCGTCTACTGGGCGCTGCACGGCCACCGCTGGGTCAAGGCGAAGGTCAGGCGGATCGTCCACAAGCTGGACATCAACACCCTGGCCGAGGCGGACGCCGACCACCTGGAGCCCAATTCGATCGGCCACGTGGAGCTGGCGCTGCAGGAGCCGCTGGCCACCCTGCCCTATGTGCGCTCGCGGATCCTGGGTTCGCTGGTGCTGGTGGACACCGCCAGCCACAAGACCGCAGGGGCCGTCCTGGTTCGCTGAACGACCCGCTGGCAGCAGCGGGTAAAATCAAGGGTTTCCCCCTGCCGTAGAAGAACATGACCCACGTCGTCACCGAATCCTGTATCCGCTGCAAGTACACCGACTGCGTGGACGTGTGCCCCGTGGACTGTTTCCGCGAAGGCCCGAACATGCTGGTCATCGACCCGGACGAGTGCATCGACTGCGCGGTCTGCATCCCGGAATGCCCGGTCAATGCGATCTACGCGGAAGAAGACGTGCCGGCCAACCAGATCGCCTTCATCAAGCTCAACACCGAGCTGTCGCAGGCCGCGGGCTGGAAGAGCATCACCAAGCGCAAGCCGGCGCCGCCGGATGCCGACGAATGGAAGGACAAGACGGACAAGCTCTCCGAGCTGATCCGCTGACAAAGGTTTATGGAACCGCAACTGAACCAAGAAGTGATCAAGACCGCCCTGGCCCATGAAGGTGGCGCCATCGAAACCGATGCCGTCATCGTGGGAGCCGGCCCGGTCGGCCTGTTCCAGGTATTCGAACTCGGGCTGCTCGAGGTCAAGGCCCACGTGATCGATTCGCTCGCCTATCCGGGCGGGCAGTGCGTCGAGCTCTATCCCGACAAGCCGATCTACGACATCCCGGCCGTGCCGGTGTGCACCGGCCAGGAGCTGACGGACAACCTGCTCAAGCAGATCGAGCCGTTCGGTGCCACCTTCCACTTCGGCCAGGAAGTGTCGATCGTCCAGAAACAGGAGGACGGCCGCTTCTTCGTGGAAACGTCCAAAGGCACGCGCTTCCTGACCAAGACCATCTTCATCGCCGCCGGTGTCGGCGCCTTCCAGCCGCGCCTGCTGAAGGTCGAGGGGCTGGACCGGTTCGAAGGCACGCAGCTGCACTACCGGGTGAAGAACCCGGCCGAATTCGCCGGCAAGAACCTGGTGATCGTCGGCGGCGGCGATTCGGCGCTGGACTGGACGCTGAACTTCGTCCAGCCGGGCCCGAACAAGGCCGAGAGCGTGATCCTGATCCACCGCCGCGACGGCTTCAAGGCCGCACCGGCTTCGGTGGCGAAGATGCGCGAGCTGTGCGACGCCTACGAGATGCAGTTCATCGTCGGCCAGGTCACCGGCTACGAGGAGAAGGACGGCAGGCTCACCGGCGCCAAGGTCACCGGCTCCGACGGCGTGACGCGCGTGGTGCCGCTGGACGTGCTGCTGGTGTTCTTCGGCCTGTCGCCCAAGCTCGGGCCGATTGCCGACTGGGGCCTGGACATCGAGCGCAAGCAGCTGAAGGTGGACACCGAGAAGTTTTCCACCAACGTGCCCGGCATCTTCGCCGTGGGCGACATCAACACCTATCCGGGCAAGAAGAAGCTGATCCTGTCGGGCTTTCACGAGTGCGCCCTGGCCGCCTTCGGCGCCGCGCCCTTCATCTTCCCGGACAAGAAAATACACCTGCAATACACGACGACCAGCCCAAAGCTGCACAAGGTGCTGGGCGTGGAGTCGCCGGTTTTCGATTGAGATCGGGTTTGGCGTGCCGGCCTCTCAAAAGAGGCCCAAAAATCACGCTATAATCTGAGGCTTGTTCCTCGATAGCTCAGTTGGTAGAGCGCCGGACTGTTAATCCGTAGGTCCCTGGTTCGAGCCCAGGTCGAGGAGCCATATAAATCAAGGGGTTGCGAGTGATCGCAGCCCCTTTTTCTTTGCCTTGTTGGGCGGTTTATTAGGCAGCTGCCCAATATCCAGTTACCTGTGACAGGAGACCGACGTGGCAGATAAGCTAATTTTTCTTTCTCACATCCACGAAGAGAAAGACCTCGCCGTCGCGATCAAGACCGCTCTGGAAAACGAGTTCGGCGGCTTTGTTGATGTGTTCGTCTCCTCCGATGGCACGAGCATTCCGGCCGGCGCGAACTTCCTGAAGCGAATTGAGGATGGACTCGTTCAATGCGTGGGCGCCGTCTACCTGTTGAGCCCTGCGTCAGTAAAGCGCAGCTGGGTTCACTTCGAGCTCGGCGCGGTCTGGGTGCGGAATGCAATGAACCTCCGCGCGAACGGCGTCGAGATCCCTGCGTTGCCGATGTGTCATTCGGGTATGACGCCAAGCGCTATGCCTTCGCCACTTAACCACCTCAATGGCATCGTCGCCAATCAGGCTCCGGCTCTCGAATTCGCCTTCAGGTCGCTGCAAGCAGCTGTGGGCGGCAGTGGCAAGCTGAAGACCGACTTCGACGCCCTTGCCAAGTTCGTCGCTGCTTTCGAGCAGATCTACACAACAGGTGCCAACGTTGTGAAGGCCATAAAGCTCGCGGTGCTAGATCCCTCCAACTTCGCAGAACTCATTGCTCACGCAGCGGCTCAGCCTGCCGGGCCCACCATCCAAATCGATTGCGGCTTTATTGAGATGGATGCTGTCAAGGCGCTGCGCCAAATGGAGGCTTCCGAATTGAAGGGGATTCTCACCGTGAACTTTACAAATGCAGCAATGGTCGTGGGAACGCAAGGTGCCGCGACCGGCGGCTCGGTGGTCCTACAACTCCCTGCCGCTGAGATTTTGAAGGTGAAGGATCTGTTGAAGTGATTCCGGGGCTGGGGGTATGCTGGCCGGATGAAAGACGACGAGTACTTCCGCTGGTTGGTGCCGCCCACGACGCCACGCGGCAAGCCCAGGCTGACCACGTACCACCTGTCGCGTTCCGAGGCCGCTGAGCGCTTCCCCGGCGCCACGCCGGTGATGTCCTCCCTGGAGGTGCGCCCGGTCTACGGCAACCGCGACGAGGCCAACGCCGCGCGCGGCAACATCGGCGCCGGCATCGTGGCGGCCGGCGGTGGAGCACCATGATGACCATCACCCCAGGGGACCTCGCCGAACTGGCCGCGATCCTCGAGAAGCTGGAATACCGGCTTGTCACCAGCAACTGCCAGACGCTGGCCGAGGCCGGGCCTGGCGAAGTGCTCACTGCCGCCAACTCCTTCACCCTGGACCTGGCGCCCGAGCTGCAGTTGATCAAACGCGCCAAGGCGATCTTGGCGCTTCCTGGAGCACAGGACGGCCCGACCGAAGAAGACACCCAGAAGGCGGCCGTCCACCGCGGCATCGCGCGCGGGCTGCGCTAGACTGCCGCATCCATTTTCCGCAAAGGCCACTGACATGAAGTTCGCTCCCTGTGGGTGCGACCCCCAGTTGAAGCACCGCATTCGCCGTCCCTGGTGGATGCGGCTGTTGTTCCCGCGTAGAGCGCTCTACTGGTGCCGCATGTGCAAGACAAAGTTCTTGCGAAGCACAGACGCGGGAGCCTGAGGTGGCCGGCCCTGGGCTCAGATTTCGCACTGACATCCAGGCGCTGCGCGGCTTTGCCGTCCTGGTCGTGCTGTTCTTCCACGCGGGGATCAGCCAGTTACCAGGCGGCTTCCTTGGCGTCGACGTCTTCTTCGTCATCTCGGGGTACCTGATCACCAGGCTGATCAAGGATGGCATCGAGCGCGGCGACTTCAGCTTCGCCGACTTCTATTTCCGGCGAGCCAAGAGGTTGCTGCCGGCCGCCTACGTGACGTTCCTTGTCACTACCCTGCTGGCCCCGTTCTTCCTGACCAGCGAGGTGATGCAGGACTTCAAGTGGCAGCTGATCGGGTCGCTCACGTTCTACGCGAACATTGTCCTGCGCCACCAGTCGGACTACTTCGCCACCGCCGCCGACCTGAAGCCGCTGCTGCACATATGGTCCCTCTCGCTCGAGGAGCAGTATTACCTCGTGCTGCCTGCAGCGCTCGTGTTCACGCCGCGGCGATGGTGGCGTGCTGCCTCCCTCGTTGCCGTTGCGGCCAGCCTGGCGTTCTGCCTGGTGATGGTCACGCGCAAGCCGGACCTGGCCTTCTACTGGCTCGCCAGCCGCGCGTGGGAGCTTGGCATCGGCTCGATCGGGGCGCTTTTTGTGCTCGGCCCGCGAGCGCAGCTGGCCTTCCGGGGGCTCTTCTGGCCTGCCGTCGCGGTCCTGCTTGTACTGCCCGTCGCACGGATCTCGCACTTTCACCCGGGGCCGGACGCGCTGCTAATCTGCGCCGCCACGCTCATTGTCATCCTGCGCAGGCACGAGCGCGCATTCGAAAACCCCATCGGCCGCGTGCTGGCAGGCGCCGGCGATATCTCGTATTCGCTGTACCTGGTGCACTGGCCGCTCTTCGCCTTCCTGAACAATGCGTGGATCGACAGCGACCGGGGCGCGCCGCCGCTGTCCTTGCGACTGACGGTGCTGGCCGCCGCGCTGGTACTCGGGTACCTGCTGTACCGGTTCGTCGAGGTGCCAACGCGTCGCGCGAAGACAGGACGGTCGCCGCAGGCGGTGTTCAAGATCCTGGCCGGCACTGCTTCGCTGGTCGTTGTGTTCTCGGTCGTCGCACGCGCTCCTGCCAGGGATTACGCTTACTTGCTGCGCTCAAACAGCGGCTTCTCCGATGCCTGCGAGTCGACATCGAACTTCAACGCGCCACCAGAGTGCCGAAATTCGGACGCACCCGAGATCCTCGTGTGGGGCGACTCGTTCGCCATGCACCTGGTGCCGGGGCTGGCCGCGGACGCGAGAGTCGCCCAGGCGACGCGCTCGCTGTGCGGTCCGGTGCTGGGCCTGGCGGTGGTCACCGACGAGCGGCCGCGAACCTGGGCGCAGGACTGCATCGCCTTCAATGATTCCGTGATCGACTACCTCAAGCGCACGGACTCGGTGAAGATCGTCGTGCTGAGCAGCCCGTTCAACTACCTGGTAAACGCCGGTGGCACGCTGCTCCAGCGCGACGGCGCGGCGCTGCGCGAAGTGCCCACCGGCGCGCAGGCCACGCTGTCCGGCCTGCAGCGCACCGCAGACGCCGTGCACGCCGCCGGCAAGCGCATCGTGCTCATGGAGCCGCCGCCGCGCACCAGGCCCAACACCGGCCGCTGCAACGAGCGCCGCGAGATGGGCTTGCTCAGTCTGGGGAACACGAACTGCAATATCACCGTGGCGGACTGGAAGCACAGGACGGCCGAGGTGGATCAGATGCTGCAGCTGGCCCCCTTGCCGATCGTCAGTCCAGCCGACGTGCTGTGCGACCAGACGGTGTGCCGCACGGTGCTCAACGGAACCATCGTCTTCCGCGACGAGCACTTCACGCACGATGGCGCCAGGCTCATGGCGCGCGAGGCACACTGGCACGAACGGATAGAGAGGCAGGCCAGGTGAGCGGCGGAGATGCCTGCGAAGGTGATCAGATCAGGCCAGCGGCACCGGCACGAAGCCGAATTCCTTGCGCCACTCCGCCGCGATCGCCGGGTCCAGGTTGGCCAGGGCGTTGAGGTTCGACCCGCGGTGCAGGTAGACGGGCTTGCGGCCCGGGAACGTGTATTCCGCGTCGTCCGGCCCGGTGCGCACCAGTGCCCCGCCTGAGCCGGTCGGTGCGATCTGCAGGTGCACGTAGCTGGCCCAATAGGCGTCCCAGTTCGCCTGCATGGCCGCCGGGATGATCGCGGCGGTGGCCCCTTCGGGCAAGCCCATCGGGCCGGGGTGGAAGGTCTCCGCGCGCTGGCGGGCCATCTCCTGGTAGTGGGGCGCGCTCGCGTACTGGTCTGGCATGGTGGTCCTTTCGTGGTGGTGGACATGGGACGCCAGCGCCTTCCGGCGCCAGCGCCCCGGGGGTGCTTATTGGGTGGCGACGTCCTGGCGCTTCACGGCGCCGCGCAGCTTCTGGCCCAGGGTGACCTTGCCGCTGGCGTCCTCCATCTCCTTGACGACGGTGTTCAGGCTCTTCATGGTTTCCACGCGGGCCTCGTCGATCGCCTTGATCGCCTCCGGGTCGCCGATGGTGGTCACTGCCAGCTTGTTCAACTTGGCCAGGTCGCGCTGCACCTTGTCGTGGGCTTTGATGAGGGCGGCCTCCGGGTGCTGTTCGATGATCCTGGTCAGCGCTTCCCCGTCGCCGGCCTGCTCGGCGGCCTTCAGGGTGGTCTGCAGCTTGTCCAGCTTCATGCCCTTGTCGTAAATCAGCTGGTGCGATGCGACCTTCAACCCGTGGGAGGGCTGCCAGAAGGTCGGGCCCGGCTGTGACAACTGCTACGCCGAGGCGCGGAACGCCCGGTTCGGCGGTGGCCAGGCGATCAACTGGGGCCCGGGCGCGCCGCGGCGGCGCACCAGCGCAGCGAACTGGAAGAAG
This sequence comes from Ramlibacter sp. 2FC, assembly GCA_943372495.1. Lineage (GTDB taxonomy): Bacteria > Pseudomonadota > Gammaproteobacteria > Burkholderiales > Burkholderiaceae_C > Ramlibacter. The sequence goes on from CALRYV010000001.1 coordinate 249,749, forward strand.
CCGCTGCGGTGGAACGCAAAGCCATTCTTCCAATGTCCGTGGTGCTGGTGGCGCGGGGAAACCGAGGTTCGGGTGTGCCCCGCGTGCCAGTGCCTTTCGCTCAAGCCGGCCCGCCGCCGCGTCTTCTGCGCCAGCCTGGCCGACGTGTTCGACAACCAGGTGGATCCGGACTGGCGCGCTGACCTGTTCCGGCTGATTGCCGACACGCCGAACCTCGACTGGTTGGTGCTTACGAAGCGCATCGGGAATGCAGCAGCCATGATCGACGAGGCGATGCAGTTGCTGAACGGCACCGACGGCGACCGCCTGTGGGACTTCGGCGCGCATCCATGGGACAACGTTTGGCTCGGCGCCACCATCGTCAACCAGGAGGAGGCCGACCGCGACATCCCCAAGCTGCTGGCCACGCCGGCGGCGGTGCGGTTCCTGAGCATGGAGCCGCTGCTGGGACCGGTGGATCTGACGCCGCACCTGTGGGGACGCCCGACGCCATGCCACGACTGCCCCAAGGACGCTGACTGCGATTGCGGATACGCGCGGCGCGGCAAGGTGTTCAACGATCCGGCGCTGCACTGGGTGATCGTCGGCGGCGAGAGCGGCCTCGGCGCGCGGCCGATGCACCCGGACTGGGCCCGAAGCCTGCGCGATCAGTGCGCCGCGGCCGGTGTGCCGATGCATTTCAAGCAATGGGGCGAGTGGATGCCGATCAGCCAGCAGGGAAACGGCGACGGCCCCGGCTGCTCCGACTACCCGCCGTACAAGAAGGCGCCGCGCTGCGTGCTGCAGCTGGACGGCCAGGTCGCTGACGAATGGCCACCCGGCGCTATGACTATGCTGCGGATCGGCAAGAAGGCAGCCGGCCGCCTGCTCGATGGCGTCGCCTACTACGCATTCCCGGAGGTCCGCTGATGCAAACGCAGAGCGTTGATCTGATGTTGTCGAAGCCCGGGATCTACGTCGTCGTGACGAGCGACTCCCTCTGCTTCTGCGAGGTGGAGCCTGGCGGGGTCTGCCATCAGCTGCGGCTGCATGACTTCGCCCGCGACGGGGTCCTCCGGCCCGGGATCTGGAACCTCGAAGCCGGCGCAACCCTCTACGGACCGCTCGCGCGGGCCACCCCATGACCACCGCCCAGTTCTCCCAGAAGGTCGGAGCCACCGCCAGGGCCATGAACGCAGTCCAGCAGTTCAAGCCGTCCTGCGGCGAGGCCACCGGCCGGATCCAGTGCCCGAAGTGCGGCAGCAGGCTGCGCTTCAACGTCCAGTGCACCGGGATCTCGCGCGGCATCTGCAGCACGGCCGGCTGCGTTAGGTGGCAGCAGTGACCGCGACGATCCACCGCCTGCCCGGCGCCGAGCCCGGCTTGATCCTGTCGGTCGACGAGATCCGCGGCATGACCGGCAAGGTGCAGCCCGCCGCCCAGCTGCGCGCGCTGCACAAGCAGGGCTACAGCCGGGCCTACCGCGCCGGCGAGGACGGCCACGTCATCCTCGAGCGCGCCCACGTCGAGGCGGTGGCCAGGGGACAGTTCGGCCAGGTCGCCGCCAACGACGCGCCGCGGGCCAAGTTGCCCCCCAACATTGCAGGATACCGGGCGGCTTTCGGCGTCAGAAAGGGCGCGTAACATGGCGACGATGGGCCGCAAGCGGAAAGTGGACAACGGGCTGGAGCCGAGGGTTTATTTCAGCCACGGCAGCTACTTCTACGCCCACAAGAACCCCGCGCGCTGGGAGCCGCTGGGCAAGGACAAGGACAAGGCCAATGCCGCGGCCCGGATCTACAACGACCCGAACGGCCGCCACGGCACGATGGTCTACTGGCTCGACCAGTTCCTGATCGACTGTCGGCGCCGCGTCGCCCTCAAGTCCGACATCAAGGGCATCAAGCTGGCCACGCGCACCCTGGAGGATTACGAGGAAGCCGTCGGCACCGACGACAAGCCCGGCCCGCTGCGCGTCGTGTTCGCCCCGCCGAGAACCCCGCTGGACGTGGAGCCGACCGACGTGCAGGCCTTCCTGCGCGCCGCCGCCGAGGAAGGGCGGCCGAAGCGCGGCAACCTCGAGCGCGCCGCCCTGTCGTCCTGCTTCGGCTGGCTGCTGCGCGAGGGCAAGGTGGCCGGCCTCAAGTTCAACCCCTGCCTGCGCGGCAGCGGCGTGCAGCGCAACCCGGAAAAGAAGCGCGTGCGCTACGTCACCGACGCGGAATACCGCGAGGTCTACGCCTTGGCCACCCGCTCGGAGAAGCTGCTGATGGAGCTGACCTACCGCAGCCTGCAGCGCCCCGAGAGCGACCTGATCCTGTGGAAATCGAACGTCGTGGTCAACGAGGTGGCCGGCCGGTTCCTGCGCTTCAAGCAGAACAAGACCGGCACGAACATGGTGATCGCGATGTCCGACGAGCTCGACGTGCTGATCCCCAGGCCGCAGGGCAACGTGCGCCAGCTGGTGGAGCCCCTGGTGCGCAAGATGGATGGCGGGTTCTACACCTACGACGGGATCAGCGCCATGCTGCGCCGCTCGATCAAGGCGGCGAACAAGCTGCGGCTGGCGCGCGGCCTCACGCCGATGGAGTCGTTCGGCTTCCGCGACCTGAAGGGCAAGGGCGCCACCGATATGTGGCTGGCCGAAGTGCCGATCGAGAAGATCCAGGCGCTGCTGGGACACGCGAGCAAATCCACCACCGAGATTTACATCAAGCAGCGGTGGCACGAAGCCGCCGAGGCCAACAAGGTGCAGATGAAATGAATGCCCAATATCCAGTGTCAATTCGCCGGAACGCCAGCAATTGCGGTAGCGAAATCGGCCTGAAATATTAGGCAGCACCCGGCCAGAAGCGAGCACTGGCGCGGCCTGCGGGCCAATACATCCGGAGGACTGTTAATCCGTAGGTCCCTGGTTCGAGCCCAGGTCGAGGAGCCATAGATATCAAGGGGTTGCGAGTGATCGCAACCCCTTTTTCTTTGGCGACGTTGGGAAAGGGCCCGCATTCGTTGCCATGTCGAACGGGCTCAGCAAAGGAAGCCCTGGCACGTGACCTCAATCGTGAGCACCTTGTGCCCAACCGACTTGCGCATGAATCAAATGCTGAGATGCGCGGAGACAATCGCGGCGTTTCTTGCGGTGCGGAAGGCTTTCAGCCGAACCTCAGTGTGCGCAAGCCGACCGTCCGATCCACCCACACCACCACCACCAGGGTCACCAGGATGCTGACGGTGGACACGGCGGCAGCGGTCGGATCGAAATCCCAGCGCAGGTAGTCGAACAGTTGCAGCGGCAAGGTCGTCATGCCGATGCCCTTGAGCAGCAGCGACATGTTGAACAGGTCGAAGGAGATGACGAAAGCGAACAGCGCGCCGGTGATGATCCCCGGCTTGATCAGGGGCAGCGTGACGCGCACGAAAGCGCGCCAGGGCGACGCGCCGAGGTTGCGTGCCGCCTGCTCCAGCGACGTGTCCTGGTTGAACAGCGCCGACGCGACGTTGGTGAACACATACGGCAAGGTCACCAGCACGTGGCCGATCACCAGGCCCGCCATGGTCTTCGTGCCGAGGCCGACCGCATAGAGGAAGAACAGCAGTGCGATGGCCGTGAGGATTTCCGGCAGCATCAGCGGCAGCATCAACAGCAGCCGCAGGCTGTCCCGGGCCCGCGTGGAAAAGCGCACCACATAGATCGCGGCGGCGGTTCCGATCACGGTCGAGACGGCCATGGCGATGGTGGCCAGCATCAGCGACGTGCCCATGGCGCGCATGAAGCCCTGGTTGCTCCAGAGCGCGCCGAACCAGCGCAGTGACAGCCCCTGCGGCGGGAAACTCAGGATTTCCCCGGCGTTGAGCGACATCACCACGATCATGACGATCGGCAGCAGCAGGAACGCGTAGACCGCGCCGACATAGGCTGTGCCGAGCGCGTCGGCCAGCGGGTGGGAAAGGCGAACGCGGGTCATTGGATTCCCTTGGTGAAGCGGCCGGCAAGCCGCGCATACGCCCAGACCACTGCGATGCCGCAAGCCGAGAGCAGCAACGCCTGCGCCGCGCCGGCCGGCCACTGGAAGTTGTCGATCAGGTTCTGCACCACCAGCACCGGCATGGTCTTGACCTGCGCCCCGCCCAGCATCACCGGCGTGACGTAAGCGCTGAGCGACAGCACGAACACCAGGATGGTTCCGGCCTGGATGCCGGGCCAGCTCAGGGGCAGCGTCACCCGCCGGAACACCTGGAGGCGGGACGCGCCCAGCGAGCGTGCGGCGGAGGCGAGCGTCGGATCGATGCTCTGGATCACGCCGACCAGCGGCAGGATCATGAACGGCAGGAAGACATGCACGAGGGCGATGCACACGCCCAGGCGGTTGTTCATCAGCTGCAGCGGTGCGCCGATCAGGTGCAGGTCCAGCAGGAACCGGTTCACCACCCCGTTGCCGGACAGCAGGATCAGCCAGCCGAAGCTGCGCACCACCACGCCCACCAGCAGCGGCGACAGCACCACCAGGTACAACACGCTGCCCCAGCGGGACCTGGTGTGCGCCAGGTGATAGGCCACCGGGTAACCGAGCACGAGGCAGACCGGCGTGATGAGGGCCGCCAGCAGGAAGGTGTCGGCCAGCACGCCCAGCAGGTAACTGTCGGTGAGCACCTTGGCGTAGTTGGCCAGCGTCAGGCCCGCACCGTAGGGCGCGCCGACGGCCGGGGGCCGCAGGCTCATGAGGACAATGTTCAGGTAGGGCAGCACCAGGAACACGCCGATCAGCAGCAGCGCGGGCAGCACCAGCCAGAAGGCCTGCCGCGCCAGTGGCCGCCGCGCGCTGCGTGGCGCCGCGGACAGCGGCAGGGAGGCGAGAGCGGGGTCGAATGCCATGTCCGTGCTCATGCCGCGGTGTCCGCCATGATCCAGGCCAGGGCCGGATCGAAGTCGACGCCGATGCGCACGCCGGGCGCCAGCCGGTCGGCCGGAGCGGTGTGCATGCGCAGCTCCAGCCCGCCGGCGCAGTGCACGCTGTGCTCCACGGCGCTGCCGAGAAACCAGGTGCCGTGGACGACACCTTGCAGCGCACCGTCCTGGGCGAAGCGCAGCGCCTCGGGTCGCACCGCCACCTGCACCGCCTGGCCGTCTCGCAGGTGGGAGTCGCATTCCGCCTCGATCAGGCCGCAGGGCGACTCCAGCTGGTAGCGCATGAACTCGCCCCGGACCGCGCGGCGCGAGCGAACCTGCGCTTCGATCACGTTGGCCCGGCCGATGAAGCGCGCGACATCGGCGCTGCGCGGACGCAGGTAGATGGCCTCCGGCGTGTCGAACTGCTGGAGCCTGCCGCCCAGGATCACGGCGACCCGGTCCGACATGACCATCGCCTCGGACTGGTCGTGGGTCACGTACATGGCCGTGATTCCCACGCGCTGCTGCAGTTCCCGGATGAAGACGCGCATGTCCTCGCGCAGCACCGCGTCCAGGTTGGCCAGCGGCTCGTCCAGCAGCAGCAGGCGCGGCTCGATCACCAGGGCGCGGGCCAGCGCGACGCGCTGCTGCTGGCCGCCGGACAGCTGCCGCGGGTAGCGGTCGGCCATCGGGCCGAGCTGCACCATCGCCAGCATGGCGGCGATCCGGCGATCGGCGTCGGCCTTGGGCACGCGCCGCATCTCCAGGCCGAACGACAGGTTCTCGCGCACCGTCAGGTGCGGGAACAGCGCGTAGTTCTGGAACACCATGCCGATGTCCCGCCGCTCGGGCGGCAGGCCGGTGATGTCCACGCCATCCAGCAACACCCGTCCGGCATCGGGCGACTCGAAGCCGGCGATGCAGCGCAAGGTGGTGGTCTTGCCGCACCCGCTGGGGCCCAGAAGCGAGATGAACTCGCCCTCGCGGGTTTCCAGCTCGAACTGGTGCAGCGCCGTGGTCTCGCCGAAGGTCTTGCGCAGGCCGTGCAGGTGCAGGCGGGTCGGCCGGCGGGACGCGCGGTCGGAGGGGACGGCGCTCACTTGATTTCCCGGTTCCAGCGGTCGGTGATGGCGGTCAGCTGCGGATTGACCTTGGTCCAGTCGAACTGGATGATCTTGGGCATCGCCTTGCCGCTGACCGGGATGTCGGCGGCCAGCGCCGGCGACAGCTGGGTCCTGACGTTGGTGGGCGAGGTGAAGAACTCCTTGGCCATCATCTCCTGCACGTCGGGCCGCAGGATGAAGTCCAGGTACTTGTAGGCCTCTTCCTTGTTGGGGGCGTTCTTGAGGATGTTGAAGGACTGCTCGAAGGCGACGACGCCTTCGGTGGGGACGACCATCTCGACCGGCACGCCCTTCTTCTTCAGCGCCACGATCTCCGGGAAGTCGATCACCGCCACATTCACGTCGCCGCGCGTCAGCATGGTCGACAGCGTGCCGCTCCAGTCGGCCTGGGCGAACGGCAGCAGCTTCTTGATCTCCACGAAGGCGCGGTCGATCGCGTCCTGCGAGCCGCCGTACAGCTTGGCTGTCATCAGCAGGAACAGCATCGCCGCGGTGTTGCCGATCTGGTAGAGGCCGATCTTGCCCTTGAACTCGGGGTTGGTCCACAGGTCGGACCACGACTTCGGCGGCGTCTTGACCAGGTCCGTGCGATAGCCGATGCCGATGGTGGACACGATGCCGCGCACGCCGTTGTCGCCGGGGTTGCGCAGGTTGGGATAGACATTGGCGAGGTTCGGCACCTTCGCCAGCGGGATCGGCTCGAAGTAGCCCTCGGCGCGCACCATGCTGGCGATGTTCTCGTTGACCATCAGCACGCTGTAGGGCGGCTTCTCGATGCCGGCCGCGCGCAGGTTGGCGATGAAGTTCTTGCCCAGGCCCACGTCCAGCGTCGGCTCCGCGCCCGCGGTCTTCGCGTACATCGGCAGCAGTTCGGTGCGCCAGAATTTTTCCCAGCGGCCGCCGTAGGTGTTCACGATCAGCTTCTGCTGCTGCGCCGCAGCCCAGGGAAAGGCGGTGGCGAGGGCCGCGCCGGCGGCGAGTTGACGCAGGTGGTCGCGCCTGGAGATCAGATTGCTCATGGGGGCTTTCGCAAGGAGGAGGAGGAAGAGAGAACGGGATCAGGCCGCGGCGCCGGCAGGCGATGCCGCCGGCTGGCGATAGGTGTAGTTCTTGTTGAGGCGCTCCATCAGGTAGTCGCCATAGCGGACCGGCCCGTGCCGGGGCGGGTGCTGCGCATCGGTGCAGGTGGGCAGGCACTCGATCAGGCTGTCCATCGCCGGGTCGAGGAAATACGGCAGCGAGTAACGGTCGCCGCCGGACCGGTTGATGACACGGTGCGGCGTGGAGACGAAACGTTCGTTGCTCCAGCGCGCCAGCATGTCGCCCACGTTCAGCACGTAGGTGCCCGGGATCGGCGGCGCATCGATCCAGTCCCCGCCCCGGGGCTTGACCTGCAGGCCGCCGGAGCTGTCCTGGGCCAGCAGCGTGATGATGCCGTAGTCGGTATGCGGGGCCGAGCCGATCTGTTCGTCCTCGTTGCGGGGCTGGGGCGGGTAATGCAGCAGGCGCAGGAAGGTGGTGGGCTTCTCGAAATGCGGATCGAGCGCGTGGGCGTCCAGGCCCAGGCTCAGCGCCACCAGCTGGACGACATAGCGGCCGAGCGCATCGACTTGCGCGATGTACTGCTGGATGCGCGGCTTGAAGTCGGGAACCCAGTCCGGCCACTGGTTCGGTCCCTGCATCGGCAGGCCGGCGAGCAGGCCGGCGTCGTCGGGCGCCAGTTCGTGCATCAGCATGAGCGACTCGCTCATGTTGGGGCGCGTCACCTTGGCCACCGAGGAGGTGACGATGGTCGACGTGGCCATGCCCATGTAGCCGCGATGCGCTTCGTTGATCGCGAGCGAACGCTTCTGCTCCAGCGTGCTCGCATGGAATTCACGCGAGGCCGCGAAGGCAGCGTCCAGGCACGCGGGGGCGACGTTGTGGCCCGCGATGTATGCGAAGCCGACGCTGCTGAGAGCGCCGTACAGCGCCGCGGCGCTCTCCTTCGCCGCGGGGGCGCAAGGATCGAGGTTTCCGCCCAGGTCGATCAGCGGGATGGAAGTCGGGAAGGTTGGCATGCGACAGCGGTTGAAGGTGGTTGGCTTTGGAAAAGCAACGTTTGTGCCAAGTTGGACCAAACGGACAAATCACGTCATTCGGCGCCCGCCGCCACACCCTGCAGCACGATGCGCTGCACGTTTTCCACCGTCTGCTCGAAGAAGACGGGGTCGTCCAGCGTCTTGCCGGTGATGGCATGGACCTGGACCGCGAAGTCGGCGTAATGCTGCGTGACGGCCCACAGCGCGAAGATCAGGTGGTGCGGGTCGACCGGTGCCAGCCGGCCGGCCTGCACCCAGTCGCGGATCACCTGCGACGTGAGGTCGACCTGCTCGCGCAGTTCGTGCCCCAGGTCGTCGCGCAGCAGCGGCGCGCCCCGGATCATCTCCAGGCAGAACAGGCGCGATGCATCGGGCTGGTCGCGCGAGCTGGCGAGCTTGCGCCGGATGTAGCCGCCGATGGCCGCGCGGGGATCCTGCTGCGCGCTGAAGCCGCGCAGCGGCTCCAGCCAGACATGCAGCAGTTCCCGCATCACGCTGACATAGAGCGCTTCCTTGCTGGCGAAGTAATAGAGCAGGTTGCTCTTGGAGACGTCCGCCCGCGCCGCCACCTCTTCGAGGCTGGTGCCGTGCAGGCCGGCGCGGGAGAACAGGCCGAGCGCCGCCGCCAGGATGACGCTGCGCCGGTCCTCGACCTGGCGCCGGCGGCGGTGTTCGGAGGCCTCGCTGCGCACGCGCGCAACCGGCTGCCGCCGGCGCGGCGCCTTGCTGGCGGCGGGTTCCGGCTTGCGGGCGACCGGCGCGCGAGCGCGCGCGGGTGTCGCGGCGGTTGTCTTGGGCATCTGATTCTTCTTCCTGATGGTTGGTCTCTCCACCCTGCTTGCACGAGCCGTGCCCGCGCCGAGGGGGCCGGGCGCACCAATCCCGCATCGCCACGCACCTGCCCCGTGCGATGCGACCGACCGGATGCTCCGATCTGGACCAATCGGTCCACCGAATGGCCCCCCGGCACCGCAAGTCCTTGATTTGACTGGGCATTCATCGATGGCACGAGACCTGCGTAGAGCAGGCCATCACAGCAACCAAGGCCAAGCAATGAACGTCGGCATCTTCATCCCCATCGGCAACAACGGCTGGCTCCTGTCGGAGAACGCGCCGCAATACCAGCCGACCTTCGAATTGAACAAGGAGATCACGCTGCGGGCCGAGCACTACGGCGTGGACTTCGTGCTGTCGATGATCAAGCTGCGTGGCTTCGGCGGGAAGACGCAGTTCTGGGACCACAACCTCGAGTCGTTCACGCTGATGGCGGGCCTGGCGGCCGTCACCACGAAGATCAAGCTGTTCGCCACCGCGGCGTCGCTGGTGATGCCGCCGGCCATCGTCGCCCGCATGGCCTCGACCATCGACTCGATCTCGGGCGGGCGCTTCGGCGTCAACCTCATCACCGGCTGGCAGAAGCCCGAGTACTCGCAGATGGGCATGTGGCCGGGCGACGACTTCTTCGCCACCCGCTATGAGTACCTGTCGGAGTACATCCAGGTGCTGCGCGACCTGTGGACCACCGGCGCCTCCGACCTCAAGGGCAAGCACTTCACGATGGAGGACTGCCGGCTCAGCCCGCAGCCGCAGGCCGACATGAAGGTGATCTGCGCCGGCCAGAGCGATTCGGGCATGGCCTTCTCGGCGCAGCACGCGGACTACAACTTCTGCTTCGGCAAGGGCGTCAACACGCCCAAGGCCTTCGCCCCGGCGGCGCGCAAGCTGATCGAGGCCACCGGCAAGACCGGCCGCCACGTCACCACCTATGTGCTGATGATGCTGATCGCCGATGAAACCGACGAGGCGGCGCGGGCGAAATGGGAACACTACAAGGCCGGCGCCGACCAGGGCGCCATCGCCTGGCTGGGCGTGCAGGGCGCGGTCGACAAGACCTCGGGCGCTGACACCAACGTGCGCCAGATGGCGGACCCGACCTCGGCGGTGAACATCAACATGGGCACGCTGGTCGGCTCCTATGCCAGCGTCGCGCGCATGCTGGACGAGATGGCGGAAGTGCCCGGCACCGAGGGCGTCCTGCTGACGTTCGACGACTTCCTCGCCGGGGTCGAAGCCTTCGGCCAGCGCATCCAGCCGCTGATGAAAAGCCGCACTGGCGTGGTGACCCCGGTTGCCACGCAGGTGCCGGACGCGGCGCCGCAACTGGCCCTGGCCGCCTGAACGGGTCCGCCATGAACGAGACCCTCACCTCCACCCGCCCGGCCGGCGTCCCGACCGCTCCGGGCGCGCCAGCACCGCTGGTGTTGCCGGCCCGGCCCGAGCCGCTGGCGCTGCAGCCGGAAAACACCGCGCTGGTCGTGGTCGACATGCAGAACGCCTACGCCTCCATCGGCGGCTATGTCGACACGGCCGGCTTCGACATTTCGGGGGCGCAGGGCGTCATCGCCAACATCGTCCGCGCGATCGCAGCGGCCCGGGCTGCCGGCATGCTGGTGGTGTTCCTGCAGAACGGCTGGGACGCCGGCTACGTCGAGACCGGCGGCCCCGGCTCGCCCAACTGGCACAAGTCGAACGCGCTCAAGACCATGCGCAGCCGCCCGGAGCTGCAGGGGCGCTTCCTCGCCAAGGGCGGCTGGGACTACCAGCTGATCGACGCGATCCGGCCGCAGGCCGGCGACATCGTCGTGCCCAAGACGCGCTACAGCGGCTTCTTCAACAGCACGCTGGACAGCACCCTGCGCGCCCGCGGCATCCGCAACCTGGTGTTCACCGGCATCGCCACCAACGTGTGCGTCGAATCGACGCTGCGCGACGCTTTCCACCTGGAGTATTTCGCGGTGATGCTGGAGGACGCGACCCACGAACTCGGCGGCCGCGCAATCCAGCAGGCGGCCGTCTACAACATCGAGACTTTCTTCGGCTGGATCTCGACGGTGGACGACTTCTGCGCAACCACCATCCCGTGCGCCGAAAGCGCGCTGGCCTGACCACTTCCCTTCCCTCGCCTCACGGACACGTCCCATGCCCAAGCAAGCCATCATCCCCCCCGGCACCTCGACCCCCATCGCCCCCTTCGTCCCCGGCACCCTGGCCGACGGCATCGTCTACGTGTCAGGCACCCTGCCCTTCGACAAGGACAACAACGTGGTCCACGTCGGCGACGCCACGGCGCAGACGCGGCACGTGCTCGAGACCATCAAGAGCGTGGTCCAGACCGCCGGCGGCAGCATGGACGACGTCACCTTCAACATGATCATGATCCGCGATTGGGCCGACTACGCCAAGGTCAACGCGGTCTACGCGGAGTACTTTCCCGGCACCAAGCCGGCGCGCTACTGCATCCAGTGCGGCCTGGTCAAGCCCGACGCGCTGGTCGAGATCGCCTCGATCGCGCATGTCGGCAAGGCCTGACGATGGCGCTGCACCACGAGGTCCATGGCAACGCCGATCCTGGCGCGCCGACCGTGCTGCTGTCCTCCGGCCTGGGCGGCGCGGCAGCCTACTGGCGGCCGCAGATCCCGGCGCTGGTCGGCGCCGGCTGGCGGGTGCTGGCCTACGACCAGCGGGGCACGAACCGCAGTCCGGCCACACTGCCGGCCGGCTACAGCATCGATGACATGGCGCGCGATGCGATCGAGGTGCTCGCTGCCAGCGGAACGGGCCAGTGCCACTTCGTGGGCCATGCGCTCGGCGGCCTGGTCGGGCTGCAGCTCGCGCTGACTGCGCCGGCGCGCATCGCCAGCCTGGTGCTGGTCAACGCCTGGTCGCGGCCCAATCCACACACCTCGCGCTGTTTCGACGCGCGGCTGGCCCTGCTGGCCGGGAGCGGACCGCGCGCCTATGTGGAAGCGCAGCCGATCTTCCTGTACCCGGCCAGCTGGAGCGCGGACAACGCCGGCGCGGTGGCGACCGAGGTCGACCACGCCTTCGCGCACTTTCCGGGCGAGTCCAACCTGCGCGCGCGCATCGGCGCACTGCGTTCGTTCGATGTCGACGGGAGCCTGGAGAGGATCCGGATTCCGGCGCTGGTGTCGTGCAGCACCGACGACGCCCTGGTGCCCTGGACCTGTTCGCAGCGCCTGGCCCAGGCGCTGCCGGACGCCCGGCTGGAGCGTGCGCCCCACGGCGGCCACGCGCACAACGTGACCGAGGCGCAAGCCTTCAACGCTTCCCTGCTGCACTTCCTGGCGCAGCGCGACCCCATCACCCCACACCGCCATGACCCGACCACTCGATGACGCCGCCCTGGCCACCCTGCTGACCGAGGCGCGCACCCACAGCGCCTGGACCGCCGAACCGGTGGCCGATGCCCTCCTGCGCCAGGTCTACGACGCCGCCCGCATGGGGCCGACCTCGGCCAACTGCTCGCCGGCCCGCTTCGTCTTCGTGCGCACGCCGCAAGGAAAGGCGCGGCTGGCGCCGGCGCTCTCCAAGGGCAATCTGGACAAGACCATGAGCGCGCCGGTCACCGTGATCTGCGCCTGGGACAAGGTGTTCCATGACAAGTTGCCGGTCCTGTTCCCGCACGCCGACGCCCGCAGCTGGTTCACCGGCAGCCCGGAGCTGGCGCACGAAACCGCTTTCCGCAACGCCTCGTTGCAGGCCGCCTACCTGTTGCTGGCGGCGCGCGCCCTGGGCCTGGATGCCGGGCCGATGTCGGGCTTCGACCAGGCCAAGGTCGACGCGGCGTTCTTCGGCGGCACGACCTGGACCGCCAATCTGCTGATCAACCTCGGCCACGGCGCTCCCGGCCAGTTGCACGGCCGCCTGCCGCGCCTGGATTTTGAAGAGGCCTGCGTCCTGGCCTGACCCGCAAGCCGCACCGCCTGACATCCCATGGAGAACCTCGTGCAGACACCCATCGCTCCCCCATCCGCCGACGTCCTGAGCAAGGCCGACTTCCGAAACGCGATGGCCCGGCTCGGGGCGGCCGTCAACATCGTCACCACCGACGGGCCCGGGGGAATGGCCGGCTTCACCGCCTCGGCCGTCTGCAGCGTGACCGACGAGCCGCCGACCCTGCTGGTCTGCCTGAACCGCAATGCCTCGGCCTATCCGGTGGTCCAGGCCAACGGCTTCCTGTGCGTCAATGCGCTGGCCGCAGGCCACCAGGACATCTCGAACATGTTCGGCGGCAGGACGCCGATGGAGGAACGCTTCCAGGCCGCCTGCTGGACCCGCGGCGCCACCGGGGCCCCGCTGCTGGCCGATGCCGCCGTCTCGTTCGACTGCCGGGTGGTGAACCGCACGTCGGTGGGGACGCACGATGTGCTGTTCTGCGAGGTCGAGGCCGTCACCATGGGCGACGCCACCCACGGCCTCATGTACTTCGGCCGCCGCTACCACGAGCTCGCGGCGCACGCGTAGGACAGCGGGATCGAGAAACAGGACGGCGCAGGACGGTGCCGGCTGGGCCCTCGAGCTGGCAAGGCGCCCGGCTTCCCGGCGGCCAACGTGCGCCTGGTTGGTCAAGGCGTGGTGCATGTTGCGCGGTTCTCAGAACCGGCCCGGCGGGATCTTGAGATCCGAGACGCCGTTGTCCTGCGCGGCGTGGTCGTCGCAGGACACACCCTTGAGGTTCAGGGCGATCCGCAGCCGGTGCGAGCTGCCGCTGCGAAAGAAGTTGAACGGCTGCAGGATCAACCGACCTGGGCTTCATAGATGCCCAGCTTGCGCTGCAACGGTGCATCGTCGATGACGAACAGGTAGGCCGCCGACCGCGTCGAGCGGTTCGCCAGGCTGACCGCGGCGTGCGTCGGCACCGCGAAGGTATCGGTTTCCTCTGCAACGTGCACGGCATCGTCGATGCTGGCCGCCACCTCGCCTTCGATCACATGCATCACGGCCGAAGCCGACCGCTTCGGCAGCTTGAGTTCTTCGCCCGGGCGCAACTGGATCGCCGAGAAACCCAGCGTCGGCAGGCACTCGCGGCCGGTCTGGGGATTCACATAGGCAAGCTGGACCGGGTCGGACGCCGGCGTGACCGACGCCAGTTCGCCCAGGGCGCGCCTGACGTCCTGCCACGGAAACCGCAGCATCGGATAGGGCGCGCGCTGCCCGTCCAGCGAACGATAGGGCAACAGTCCGCCGGTGCCGAAGCAGGCCGCGCCCCGGCCTTCCGGCCAGTCGACGCGTTGCGGCGGACCCTCGATCGCATAGGACGCCTCCATCCCATAGACCAACGGCAGGTCCAGGGCGTCCAGCCAGATGACGGGCCCGCTGCCCTCATGCCCGTGCTCGTGCCACTGCCCCGGCGGTGTGAGGATCAGGTCGCCCCTGTGCATCGGCAGCTTCTCGCCGTTGACGACGGTGTATCCGCCCTCCCCTTCGATCGCGAAGCGCACCGCGCTCGGCGTGTGCCGGTGCGCCGGCGCCACCTCGCCCGGCAGGATCAGCTGCATGCCGATGTAGATCGTCGCCGTGGCCTTCATGTTCTCCAGGCCGTGGCCCGGATTGGCCAGCACAAGGACCCGGCGTTCGGCCTTCTCGATCGGCGTCAGCTCGCCCGCGCGCAACAGTTGCGGCCGGATGTCGCGGTAGCGCCAGAGCACCGGCTGGGTAAAGCGCGCCGGCTTGCCGTGCGGCAGCAGGGCCCGCAGCGATGGCCACAGCGGCAGGGTGTTGGACGCAGTGAGTGCGGCGAGATAGTCGGCCGGCAGGTCTTCCAGGCGGCCCAGGCTGTTGCTCATGTTCAGACTCCAAGATATTGATGGACGATGTCGGGCTGGGCGCGGAGCGCGTCCGAATCGCCCTGCCACACGACGCGGCCCTTCTCGATGACGTAGTGCCGGTCGGCCAGGCCGAGCAGGTTGCGCACGTTCTTGTCGATGACGATCTGCGCCAGGCCCTCGGCCTTCAGCCGCGCCAGCGTGCGCCAGATCTCCTCGCGGATGATCGGCGCCAGGCCCTCTGTGGCTTCGTCCAGCACCAGCAGCCTGGGGTTGGTCATCAGCGCGCGTCCGATGGCCAGCATCTGCTGCTCGCCGCCGGAGAGTTGCCAGCCGAGGTTGCCGCGGCGCTCCTGCAGGCGCGGAAAGATGCCGTAGACGCGGTCCAGCGTCCACGGTTTGCCGGCGCTGGCCGCCCCGCGGGCGGTGGCGACCAGGTTTTCCTCCACGGTCAGCTGGCTGAACACCTGGCGGCCTTCAGGGACCAGTGCCAGGCCGTGACGCGCGATGCGATGCGAGGCTTCGCCCCGGACCTGCCGTCCGCCCAGCCAGATCTCGCCCGCCGTCGACGCCAGCATGCCGAACAGGCACTTGACCGTCGTGGACCGACCCATGCCGTTGCGCCCGAGCAGCGTGACCACTTCGCCGGGACGGACGTCGAAGGACATGTCGAACAGCACCTGGGACCGGCCGTAGCCGGCCTGGAGCTTGCGCACCGAGAGGAATTCATCCATCGCTGTCGTCACAAGGCCTCCTCGCCCAGGTACACCGCCCGCACCTCGGGGTGCTCCCGGATCTCGTCGGCGGTCCCGGTAAAGATGATGCGTCCGTACACCAGCACGCTGATGCGGTCGGCGAGCGCGAACACCGCGTCCATGTCGTGCTCCACCAGCAAGATGGTGTAGCGGCCTTTCAGGCTCTTGAGCAGCTGCGTCACCGCCGCCGATTCCTGCGAACTCATGCCCGCCATCGGCTCGTCCAGCAGCAGGAATTGCGGCTGGGCGGCGAGCGCCATGGCCAGCTCCAGCTGCCGCCGCTCGCCATAGGCCAGTTCCGCCGCGGCGACATCGGCACGCGCCGCCATCCCCGCTGCCGCCAGCGCGTCTTCCGCAGCGCGCCGGGCGCGTGGGTCGGCCAGCAGCGGCCGCCAGAATCGCCACGCATGGCCCTTTGCCCCCAGCGCCGACAGCGTGGCGTTCTCCAGGGCGGTGAAGTCCTCGAACACCGAGGTGATCTGGTAGGAGCGCAGCAGGCCGCGCCGGGCCCGCCCGTGCACCGGCAGTGCCGAGATCTCGGCACCGGCGAACACCACGCCGCCCTCGTCAGAGGCAAGTTCGCCGCTCAGCTGGTTGATGAGCGTGGTCTTTCCGGCGCCGTTGGGCCCGATCACCGCATGCAGTTCCCCCGGTTCGATCTGCAGCGACACATGGTCGGTGACCAGCAGACCGCCATAGCGCTTCACCAGTGCCCTGGTCTGCAAGGCGCTCATTGGTGCGCTCCTTCCAGCTGCGCCGATGCGGGCGGAGCTGGCGCGGCCAGGACGGCTGCCGGGGCCGGCGGCGCCCGATCTGCCGCGTCGAGGCGCTGCAGCAGGCCGACGATCCCGCGTTTGCCGAGCAGCGCCATCACGACGATCATGGGCCCGAACACCACCATCCAGTGTTCGGTGAAGCTCTTGAGGATCTCTTCGACGCCAAGGTAGGCGACGGCGCCGAGCAGCGGACCGAAGACGGTGCCCAGGCCACCGAGCACCACCATCACGATCAGCTCGCCGGAGACCGTCCATGCCATCGCGCTCGGCGAGGCAAACGCGTTCAGGTTGGCCAGCAGCAGGCCCGCGATGCCGCACACCATTCCCGACAGGACATAGGCCACGAGCTGGTAGCGCACCGCCTGCAACCCCAGGGCGTTGACGCGGCGGGGATTCTGGCGGGCCGCGCGCAGCGCCATGCCAAACGGTGCCAGCCGCAGCCTGGCGATCCACCAGGTGACCGCAATCAGTACCGCAAACGAGACGAAATAGAGCGTCAGCGGCGTACCGAGGTCCAGCGGCCCGAACCGGCTGGTCCGGGCGATCGGCATGCCGTCATCGCCGCCGAACTGCTTGAGGCTGACGAACAGGAAATAGCCCATCTGCGCGAACGCCAGCGTAATCATGATGAAGGCGATGCCGGAGGTGCGCAGACTGATCGCGCCGGTCAGCAGGGCGGCCAGTCCGGAAACTGACACGCACAGCAGGAGGTGCAGCCAGCCGTTGCCGCTGTCATGGAACGACGGCAATGCCACCGCGTAGGCACCGATGCCCAGGAACAGCGCGTGCCCGAAGCTGACCAGACCGCCCAGGCCCAGCGCCAGGTTCAGCGCGCTCGCGGCGATCGCGTAGATCATGATGCGCGCGAAGAATGCGATCCAGAATGTCTGCCCGGTGGCCGTCGCGACGAAGGGCACGGCTGCCAGCAGCACCAGCAGCACGATCGGCACCAGCGTGCCGGGGCGCCTGAGGATGTCGGTTGGCATCACGCTCCCCTCTTGGCGGGGAACAGGCCTTGCGGCCGTACCGCGAGCACCACCGCCATCAGCAGGTACACGCTCATCGACGCCAGCGCCGGGCCGGCTGCGTCCGCCACCGGGCGCTCTGCCACCTGGCGCAGCATCATGGGCAGGAAGGCGCGGCCCAGCGTGTCGACCAGGCCGACGATGAGAGAGGCGTAGAACGCGCCGCTGACGGAGCCGATGCCGCCGATGACGATGACCACCAGCGTCGTGATCAGCACGCCATCACCCATCCCGGACTGGACCGACAGGATTGGCCCCGCCATCGCGCCGGCCAGGCCGGCCAGCATCGCGCCGACGGCGAACAGCATCGCGTTGAGCAGGCGGATGTTCACCCCCAGGGCGGCGACCATGGCCGGGTTCTGCGCGCCGGCCCGGATCAGCATGCCGACGCGTGTCTTCTGGATCAGCAGCCAGCACAGCACGGCGGTGACAAGGCCGGCGGCGATGATCGCAAACCGGTAGGACGGATAGCTGAACCCGAACATGTTCACCGTGCCCGCCAGCACATCGGGGACCTGGACGAAGACCGGCTGCGGGCCCCAGACCATGCGCACCAGTTCGTTGAAGAACATCACGAGGCCGAAGGTGGCGAGCACATGGTCCAGGTGGTCGCGGCGGTAGAGCCGGGCCACGGCGACCCATTCCAGCAGCAGCCCCAGCAGCAGGGTTCCGGTGGCCGTGGCCAGCAGGGCCAGGGCAAAGGAGCCGGTGGCGTTGTAGGCCACCGCACCGATGTAGGCGCCCATCATGTAGAGCGAGCCGTGCGCCAGGTTGACGAAGCTCATGATCCCGAACACCAGCGTCAGGCCAGCAGCCAGCAGGAACAGCAGGACGCCGTACTGCAGGCCGTTGAGCAACTGCGCGAACAGCAGCATTGCGCTCATCACGGCCTCACTTGAGCGGGCATTGCGCGCTGTAGACGTCGACGTGGTCCTTCAGCGGCGTGCCGACGTGCTTGATGTCGAGCCTGGCACCGGTCTTCACCGCCTCGAACGCGTAGTAGTTCTGCACCGGCATGTTGTTGTTGCCGAAGCGGAAGGCGCCGCGCACCGACTTGAACTCGCTGCCCGCCGCCTTGACCGCCGCGGCCAGCTTCTTCGGGTCGCCGGCCGCCTTGCGGACCGCGACGTCCAGCAGGTTGGCCGCGTCGTATGCCGTGGCCGCGTACTCGCTCGGGATGCGCTTGTACTTCGCCTGGAACGCGGCGACGAACTTGCGGTTCTCCGGCGTATCCAGTGCGGCATCCCACATGGCGCCGCTGACCGTCCCGGCGGCGGCGTCGCGCACGGACGGCAACGTGGTGCCGTCGACAGTGAACACGGAGTACAGGGGCATCTTGGGCAGCAGGCCCGCCTGGCTCATCTGCTTGACGAAATTGACCCCCATGCCGCCCGGGTAGAACGCGAAGACGGCGTCCGGCTTGGCCGCCTGCAGCTGCGAAAGCTCCGCGGAGTAGTCCGGTTGATTGACCTGGGTGTAGGCCTCATCGACCACCGCGCCCTTGTAGAAGCGCTTGAAGCCCGCCAGCATGTCCTTGCCCGCCTGGTAGTTCGGTGCCATGAGGTAGACCCGCTTGACGCCCTTTTCCTGGGCGAACTTGCCCATGGCTTCGGCGGCGCCGTCGTTCTGCCAGGCGACCGAGAAGATGTTGGCCTTGCACGAGGCTCCCGCGATGGGGGACGGACCGGCGTTGGTGGCGATGGCCACCGTGCCGGATTCCACCAGGCGCGGCAGGCTGCCCATGAGGACATTGGAAAAGCTCAGTCCGACGATCGCGTCGACCTTGTCCTTGTCGATGAACTTGCGCACGATCTGCTGGCCGATCTCCGGCTTGAGCTGGTCGTCTTCCTTGATGAGCGTGGCCGGCTGGCCACCGAGCTTGCCGCCCAGTTGTTCGAGGGCCAGCATGAAGCCGTCCAGCTGGTCCTGGCCGACCACGGCCTGCGGACCGGACAGCGGGGCCATGAAGCCGATGGTGGTGGCAGCCTGCGACGCGGCGGCGCAGCACAGGAGAGCGCCTGCGGCGAGGCGGTTGAGGATGGAATGCATTGTTGTCTCCGGAAAGGTAATCGGGTGAATGACGGTCAATCGACCTGGACGAAGACGCGGCCGCCTTCGATCCTGACGGGGTAACTGCGCAACGGCTCGGTTGCCGGTTCGCAGCGCGGCTGGCCGTTGCGCACATCGAACTTGCCCTGGTGCAGCGGACATTCGATCTCGTGTCCGTCCAGGAAGCCATCGCACAGGCGGGCATGGCCGTGCGTGCAGATGTTGTCGGTGGCGTACAGCGCGTCGCCGACGGTGTAGAGCGCGACGTCGCGCCCCTGCACCTGCACGCCGATCACGTCGTCCACCGGCAGCAAGTCGGCCGCGAGGGCCTCGATCCAGTTGCTCATGGTGATGGCCTCAGATGGGATAGATGATGGAGTTGGGAATCATCTCGCTGTCGTAGATGCATTGCCGCGCGGCGAACTTCAGTCCTGCCGGCGTGCGCACCACGACGTCGAGATAGCGGCCCACGTTGAACACGGTCGAGGGCTCGGACAGCTTGGTGCGGAACACCGCGTAGTTCGCCTCGCACTCGAAGCGGTCGCCTTCGGCGCGGCGCACCAGCGGCTGGCCCGTGACGTGGCGCTGGTAGTAGGGGTCGTGGAACAAGGTCTCGCGGATGCCGTAGACCCGGTCCTTGAGCATGCCCTTGCTCTCGAAGGAGAGCGTGGCCAGCGGCAGGCCCCGTTCGAAGTTCTCCCGCGGTTGCAGGCGGTACATGCAGTCGTCGGTGAAAAACTCGGGCCAGAGATCCCAGGCGCCGGAATCGACTGCCTTTTCATAGTCGGCATACAGCTGCACCAGCGCCAGGTAGTCGTCGAAGGCGATTTTGGTGTTGTCCATCTCAGGCCTCCATCACCTTGCGCCAGTACTCGTACATGCCGCGGATCAGGGTCTCGGTGACCATGTGGTCCGTGTCACCGACCTCGCGCCCGCCCAGCTCGGCCAGCGCCCGGTGGAACGGCTTGCTTTCGAAGGCCTGCTGCGAGAACTCGATGACCTCGCCGTCATCGGCGGAGACGAAGCCGGCCGGGCCGAACAGGTTGGCCTGCCGCAGCCGCCGTTGTGTCATCTCGTCGCTGTCGTCCTCGAAGCCGAAATGGGTCCAGACGAAGTCGAACGAATCGTGGCCGTGGGGCTGGATGTGACGGGTCGAGACGCTGTTGACCTGCTGCTGCAGGATCACGCTCGGGAAGATGGTCGTCATGACGGCCGTCGGACCGCCCCACCACTCTTCCGGAACGATGTCCAGGAAGCGCGGGTCGTTGAGCTTCATGCTTTCCTTGAAGCTCGAGACCTGGGTCACCTGGTCGGCCTGGCCGCCCTCGCCGCGGGTCGAGATCATCGCCGCGTGGCGGTGCTGGTCGTCCATCCTGAGCTCGGACTTGTTGTCCGCGCGCCAGAGCCCGTAGGTGACGAACCAGGTGTGCAGCAGGCCCGGGTGGTAGGGATCCTTGATGTTCTCCTGCATCAGCTTCCAGTTGCCCGGAATCCGCTGGCGGTTGTAGCCGAGGATCTTCAGCTTGCGGCCGTTGAACAGCCGGTCGAAGTAACCCAGGATCGCCGGCCCGAGGTAGCTCTCCAACGACTCCACGTCCGCGTCGAACGATGCGAACACGACCCCTCCGCGACTGGCGACCTTCAGCTTGGTCAGGCCGTGCTCCTTGGTCTCGAAGTCGGCCGGCATGCCGCCCACCACCTTGCCGTCCTGCCTGAGGCCGCGCCGGAACGGCACGCCCTGCAGATCGCCCTTGAGCGTGTAGCTCCACTGGTGGTACGGGCAGACGAAGCCCTTGCGGTTGCCGTCGCGCTCACGGCAGAAGCGCATGCCGCGGTGCGCGCAGACGTTCTCGATCACGTTGATCGAGCCATCGGTGTCGCGCACCATGATCACCGAGCGTTCGCCGACGACGGTACGCTTGAAGTCGCCGGCATTCGGGATTTCGGCTTCCAGGCCGACGTAGCACCAGTGGCCCTTGTAGAAAAAACGCTCCAGTTCGCGCTTGTAGATGTCCTCGCTGGTGTAGGTGAGGAACGGGATCCGGCTGGTGCCGGGAAGCTCCCAACGTGGTTGCACCGGGAATGTCTCACTCATGTCTGTCTCCTCAGGTGGCGGGATGTCAGCTGGTCACACTGACGCGGATCGTTCCGAGCTTGTCGATGGACCCGTCCATGACGTCGCCCGGGACCACGGCATTCACGCCCTCGGGGGTGCCGGTCATGATCAGGTCGCCGGGCTCCAGGGTTTCGTATTCCGACAGGTAGGCGATGCAGTCGGAGACCGACCAGATCAGCTTGGCGATGTCGGACGACTGGCGCGGCTGGCCGTTCACGGTGACCGCGATGGCGCCTTGCGCAACGTGACCGACATCCCCGGCGCGGTGGATGGCTCCGATCGGCGCCGACTTCGAGAAGGACTTGCCGAATTCCCAGGGCCGACCCTTGTCCCTGGCCTCCAGCTGCAGGTCGCGGCGCGTCATGTCCAGGCCGACGGCGTAACCGTAGACATGGTCGAGGGCGGCGGCGACCGGGATGTCGCGTCCGCCCTTGCCGATCGCCACGATCAGCTCGATTTCATGCTGGTAGTTGGCGGTATGCGGCGGGTAAGGAACGGTGGTCGGCGCGGTGGCGTCAACGGCTGCATTGGCCGGCTTCATGAAGAAGAACGGCGGATCGCGGTCCGGGTCCTTGCCCATCTCGCGCGCGTGGGCTGCATAGTTGCGGCCGACGCAGAAGATGCGGTTGACGGGGAAGCGCTCGTCGCTTCCGGCAATGGCAAGGGTGGGCAGTTCGGGAAGGGGGATGGCATATTTCATGGTGGGTCCGTAGGGATGGCGCAGCGTCAGCTCGCGCTTGGGTAGAAAGCGTCCGCGTAGATCTGCGCGGACGCGATGCCTTTGTGCTGGACGAGCCGCGTCGTGGCCTCGACCATCGGGGGCGAGCCGCACAGATAGGCCCGCCAGCCGTTCAGGTGTTTCCAGTCCTGCTCGATGGCATCGGTGACCAGGCCGACGCGGTGGCCAGCCGCCGCCGCCCCCCCGGTGACAACGACATGCACGGTCAGGGCTGCGTGCCGGCGTTGCAGCTCCGCCAATGCATCCAGGCCATAGACGTCGCGGTCGGAACGGACCCCGAAGTACAGGTGAACCGGGTTGTCCATTCCGGCCTCGAGCGCACCGCGGATGATCGACAGGATCGGCGCCAGCCCGGTGCCCCCCGCGACGCAAAGCATCGGTCCGGTGTGCTTGCGCCGCAGGTAGGCGGCGCCCATCGGGCCGCTCACCCGCACGGCGTCGCCCGCGCGCAGCTGGGTCGCAATGAAGCCGGTGACACGGCCATCGGGCACGAGGCGAACGTGGAATTCCAGCAGGTCGTCGCCGGGCAGCCCCGCCATCGAATAGGGGCGGATATGGGCGGGCGTGAACTGGAGCTGGGCATACTGGCCGGGCGAAAAGTCCAGCGGTTTCGCCGCCTTCAGCCGGATCCGCCTGATGTCGTGGGTGAGTTCGTCGACCGACACGACGGTTGCCTTGATGATGCGGGCCGGGTGGACGACCACTTCATCGGGCTCGGGAATCTCGATCGTGCAGGGCTCGGTCAGGAAGGTCTGGCACGCCAGCACATAGCGCTCCTCGCCGCTTTGCGAGCGGATTGCGTCATGGCCGGACTCCAGCACCTCACCCTCGACCACCTTGCACCGGCAGGTGCCGCAACGCCCCGCGGTGCAGCTGTACGACACCGGCACATCGTTCTCGCGCAGCGCCTCGAGCAGGTTGATGCCGGGCCGGACGGACAGGACACGGTGCAGGGGCTTGATGAGGATTTCCATGATGTGGGGACGGATCATGGACGGCCGCTACGCATTCGCCAATAGAATGCCGTGAATACGGCGCATAGATTCCGTGAATGGAGGCCCATGGAGCTCGAGGACATCGACCTGAACCTGCTGGTGGTGTTCAAGCACCTGCTGGCCGAGCGCAGCGTCTCCCGCGTCGCCGCAGTCCTGGACCTGACGCAGCCGGCCGTCAGCAACGCGCTCGGACGCCTGCGCAAGCTCCTGGGCGACGAACTTTTCCTGCGCACCGCCACCGGCATGGAGCCGACGCCCTTTGCCGAGCAGCTCGCCGATTCGGTCACCTACGCGCTCGGCATGATCCACAGTGCCCTGAACCAGCGCACCAGCTTCGATCCGGCGACCAGCGCCCGCTCCTTCGTGATCGGCATGACCGATATCGGCGAGATCTACTTCCTGCCGGCGCTGACGCAGCGGCTGCGCCGCGATGCCCCTGGTGTGACGATCAGCACGGTGCGCAATACGGCGGTCAATCTCCGCGACGATCTTGAATCAGGCAAGGTGGACCTGGCCATCGGCCTGCTGCCGCAGCTGAAGTCCGGCTTCTTCCAGCGCCGGTTGTTCACGCAGCGCTACGTCTGCCTGATGCGCAAGGGCCACCCCCTGGACCGGCCGAAGATCACGCTGGCGCAGTTCAGCGCGGCGGAACACCTGCTGGTGGTTTCAGAAGGCACCGGCCACGGCAAGGTGGACGAGGTACTCAAGCGCAGCGGCGTGGAACGCAAGGTGATCCTGACGGTTCCGCACTTCGTGGCCATCGGGCACATCCTGCAGGCCGCCGACCTGGTCGCCACCGTCCCGGAGCGGCTCGCGCAGCGCATGACCGAGCCTTTTTCGCTGGTCGCCGTGCCCCACCCCGCACGGCTGCCCGAGGTTGCGATCAACGTCTTCTGGCACGCGAAGTACCACAAGTCGCCCGCCAACCAGTGGCTGCGCTCGATCGTCTTCGAGCTGTTTTCCGGCTGAGGCGTCAGTCCAGCCGCCCCTTCGCGGCGCAGGCCACCAGCTCGTCGACGATGTAGCGCACACGTGGGCTGAGATGCGCCCGCTTGGGCCAGAGGACGTTGACGTCGACGCCGCCGGGCGCATACGACTGCAGCACCGGTTGAAGCCGCCCGTCATTGAGATGCTCGCGCACCAGCGAGATCGGGAACTGCGCGATTCCGAGGCCACTGACGACGGCGTCGAGCATCGCCTCCGCGTCGCTCACCCGATGGCTCGCGGGCGGCGTGACGCGCTTTTCCACGCCGTCCTCGCTGACGAACCAGACCAGCGGCGGGCCCTTGGCGGCTCCAACGACACAGCGGTGCGCCGAGATGTCCTTCAGTTGCACCGGTTCACCATGCGCACGCAGATAGCCGGGTGACGCGCAAATCACCCTGGCTTGGGTCACCAGGTGCCGTGCAACCAGATGCTGGGTGTCCTTCAAGGCGCCGAAGCGAACGGCGATGTCGACATCGTCCTGGAGCAGGTCGCTGGTCGCGTCGGTGAACGTCAGGCTCAAGCTCAGCCCGGGGTGCGGCCGCGTGATCTCGATCAGGACCGGAAGCAGGACCCGTCGACCAAAGGCCACCGGCATGTCGATATGCACCGGTCCGCTGAGCACCCGATCCCTGGGCGAAAGCGCGGCCTGCGCTGCCATGATCTCGTCCACCGCCCTGGTACAGGCTCCCAGATAGGCCTCCCCGTCAGCAGTCAGGCGCGTCAGACGCGTCGTGCGATGGAACAGCTTGACGCCCAGCCGGCGCTCCAGTCCGGCAATCGTCTTGCCGACAGCGGACTTCGTCAGGCCGAGTCGATCGGCCGCCTGCGTGAAATTGTCGGCACGCGCTGCCATGACGAAAACCGTGACACCAGAGAGCGGATCGGGTTGCTGCATAGTAGATTTTGACTCTACAAAGTGGCTCTTTCAAGAGATCAATTGGATGTCTTTTCTACTTTAGCATCGGGACTCCTTGCAGCCTGCACCGGCCAATCGTGGCCCACCAGATGACTGCGATGAACTGTTGAAGGAGTCAAAATGCCCGTCGTTCGCGTCAGCTGGTTTGAAGGCAAGGCCCATGCACAAAAGCAGAAGGTCGCCGCCGAAATCACCGAGAGCATCGTCCGTCACACCGCCACGGACCCAAAGTACATCTACGTCATTTTCGAAGACGTGAAACCGGCCGACTGGGCCGGTGACGGCAAACTGTTCGGCGCTGCGCCCGAAGCACCTGTGGCCTGAGATGCGCGTCGCCATGCGAAACCTTGTCCTGGTCGCCGCGGCCGTGCTCGCCCTTGCCGGCCTCAGCGCCACCGCCACGGCGGCGCCCGCAGTGCAGGTGCTGGGGCGTGACTTCGAGTTCCCGAACCGCGTGGAGGGAGTCCCGGGCAAATTGTCAGAACTGGCCGGGCTGCAAATCAATTCCTTCGCCACCAGCGACGGCGTGAAGCTCGCCTACTGGGAGGCCGGAGATGGGCCGCCCCTGATCTTCGTGCCGGGCTGGTCGGCCAATGGTGCCCAGTACGTCAACCTGATCGCGTTGCTGTCCCGCAGTCACCACGTCTATGTGCTGGATCCCAGGAACCAGGGGCTGTCGCAGCACGTCGACTACGGTGGCCGCATCGCGCGGTTCTCCATGGACCTGAAAGAGTTCGGCGATCACCTCGGCGTCAAGTCGGCGGACTACGTGGGCCACTCAATGGGGGCCGCCATCCTCTGGAGCTACATCGACCTGTTCGGCACCCGGGGCATCCGCAAGATCGCGTTCGTCGACGAGCCCATTTCGATCTATGCACACGACGACTGGTCGGAGCAGGAGCGCGCACAGGCCGGTGGAACGACGACTTCGCCGGAACGGATGGTGGCAGCCTTCACTGCCGGCGGGCCCGCCAGTCGGCTCGTCACCGACCTCAAGCCCTTCGAGCGGGCGCAGTTGACCGACTCGCCGTATTTCGTGAACTCGGAGCGCTTCGCCAGCGAGTTCGTCAAGAACGACCCCAGGGCGCTCGGCCGCGTGCTGTTCAACCACACCGTCAACGACTGGCGCGACGTGGTCGCCCGCAAGATCGATGTGCCGGCTGCGATCTTCTCGGGCGACGAGAGCAACAACCTGCCAAGCCAGCGCTGGGCGCAATCGGTCATCCCCGGTGCGACGCTGTTTTCCTACACGTCGGCTGAACAGGGGGACCACTTCCTGATGTTCAAGAACCCCGTGAAATTTGTTCGCGACCTGCGCTCCTTCCTGGAGCGTTAGGCATCAACGGTCAGAAGGAGCCAAGCATGGCGGAGACGATGAAGGCGGTGGTCATGCACGAGCCCGGTGGCCCGGAGGTGTTGAAGATCGAGCGGCGGCCGGTCCCCCAGGCGCAGCCAGGTCAGGTCCTGATCCGGGTCGAAGCCTTCGGCCTGAACCGTTCGGAACTCTTCACCCGCCAGGGACACTCGCCTGCGGTGCGCTTTCCGCGGGTGCTCGGCATCGAGGCGGTGGGCACGGTCGCGGCGGCGCCGGGGGGTGAGTTCCGCCAAGGCCAGACGGTTGCGACCGTCATGGGCGGCATGGGCCGATCCTTTGACGGCGGCTATGCCGAGTACACGCTGGTTCCCGCCAGCCAGATCCAGGCGCTCAGTTCGTCGTTGCCCTGGTCCCAGTTCGGCGCCCTACCCGAAATGCTGCAGACAGCCTGGGGCGCACTGTTTCGTGCGCTGCGCCTGGCCCGGGGCGAGCGGCTCCTGATCCGGGGCGGCACCACGTCAGTGGGCCTGGCCGCCGCGGCGATTGCCAGGGCGCACGGCGCGGAGGTGGGCGCAACGTCGCGCAGCGCGGGCGGCGAAGCGAGGGTGCGCACCGCCGGGGCCGATCGGTTCTTCCTCGATGGCGGCACCATCGCCGGCACGGTGCGCGCCCAATGGAACGGCGGCGTGGACAAGGTCCTCGAACTGGTGGGCACGACAACGCTCGCAGACTCGCTGCAATGCACGCGCGAGGCCGGCATCGTGTGCATGGCCGGCATGGTCGGAAACCAGTGGTCACTGGCCAACTTTGCCCCGATGGACGTCATTCCCAGCGCGGTGTCGCTGACCACCTACTCGGGCGGAGTGTCCGATTTCATGGCGATGCCGCTGCAGCAGCTGGTCGATCAGGTGAGTTCCGGTGCGCTCCCGATGGCACCGGGCCGCGTCTTCCACATCGACGACATCGTCGAGGCGCACCGCGCGATGGAGGCGAACTCGGCTGCTGGAAAGATCGTGGTGCTGACGCGCTGATGCCAGGCAAAGGGAGACAAGCTTGAGCGAACACGCAGTGACAGTCCTCATCAGCCGCAATGCGAGGGCCGGCTGCGAAGCCGAGTTCGAACGCGTGACCCAGACGATGATGCAGGTCGCTGCGGGCTTCGATGGCTATCTCGGCGCCCAGCTGATCCACCCCGGCGACGACCCGGAAGTGGACGACGCGATGTATCACGTCGTGCTGGCGTTCGACCGGCAGGCCAGCCTGGACGCCTGGCACGATTCGCCGGAACGCCAGCTGGGGCTGGCCGCGGCGGCACCGCTGATCGACGGCGTTCCCAGGATCAAACCGGTCTCCGGCCTGGGACTGTGGTTCCGCACCGACCAGCCAAGTCCTCCGCGCTGGAAGGTGGCCGTGGTGACCTGGCTGGGGATCTGCCCCACGGTCTACATCCTTTTCCTGCTGACGGGGGACTTGCTCCAGTCGTGGTCGCTGCCGCTGCGCACCATCATCCTGACGCTTGCCGTTGTGGTGTTGATGACCTGGATCGTTGCACCGCAGCTCACCAGGCTGTTCAGGCCGTGGCTGTTTTCCCCTCGCTCGCAGAAGCCATCGCCGACACACCCTCCTCGTGGCTGACGAGCCCAGTCTCGATCAGCCAAACAGTTTCTTGGCGATCGTCGAAACGTGCTTGCCCTGGAACCGGGCCATGCCCAGTTCCTGGTCGCTTGGCATGCGCTCGCCCTGGCCGCCGGCAATGGTCGATGCGCCGTACGGGCTGCCACCCTTGATCTCGTCCAGGCCCATCTGCCTTTGCTCCGAGTAGGGAAGGCCCACCACGATCATCCCCTGGTGCAGCAGCGTGGGGATGAAAGTGAGGATGGTGCTCTCCTGCCCGCCATGCTGCGTCGCGCTGGAACAGAAGACGGAGCCGACCTTGCCGACCAGCGCGCCGGACATCCACAGTCCGCCGGTCTGGTCCAGAAAATTGCGCATCTGCCCGCTCATGTTGCCAAAGCGTGTCGGCGTCCCGAAGATGATCGCGTCGTAGTTGGATAGCTCCGTTGGCTGCGCAATCGGAGCCTGCTGGTTTGCCTTGCCGCCGGACTTGGCAAACGCCTCGGCCGGGACGGTCTCCGGTACGCGCTTGATCTCCACCGTGCAGCCCGGGACCTCGCGGACTCCGTCCGCGACCGCGTTGGCCATCGCCTCGATGTGACCGTAATAGCTGTGATACAGGACAAGAACTTTTGCCATCTCGCTCTCCAACAGGTAGGGGACCGCAGTCTATGGCCCAGCGTGGCCGCGACTGTTGCGCTGGACGCAGAGGTGTATTTCGGGCGGTGGCAACAACAGGCGCCTGTTTCGCAACGCTTTTCTCCTACATTGCGAAACAGTCCGAAGGTTTTTCCCTTTTCCCGGTCTGGCAAGCGACGGAGCGAATCATGCCCACAACCATCACAGCAGCAGTGGCCAGGGCGCACAAGGCGCCGCTGACCATCGAGACATTGCAACTCGACGACGTCCGTCCGAACGAAGCCCGCGTGCGACTGGTCGCAACCGGCATCTGCCATACGGATGCGGTCGCGCGCGACGGCATCTACCCGACTCCCCTGCCGGCAGTGCTGGGGCACGAAGGCGCGGGGATCGTGGAGCAGGTCGGCGCCGCAGTGACGACGGTCAAGCCTGGCGACCACGTGATCATGTCGGCCGCCTACTGCACCCACTGCATCCAGTGCCGCTCGGGTCACGTCGCCTATTGCGAGAACCTGTTCGCAGAGGATTTCGGCGGCCGGCGCACCAGCGACAGCACGACTTCGCTCAGGACGCTCGACGGCGAGGAGGTCTCGTCCCACTTCTTCGGGCAATCGGCCTTCGCGACGCACGCCAACGTCGTCGAGAGTTCGCTCATCCCGGTTTCGCGCGACATCCCGCTCGAAGCGATCGCTTTCATGGGCTGCGGCATGCAGACGGGCGCCGGCTCCATCCTGAACGCGCTGCGACCTCCGGCCGGATCGTCGGTCGCCGTTTCGGGGGCAGGCGCCGTCGGCCTCGCCGCCGTCATGGCGGCGCGCCTGGCGGGGGCCACGACCATCGTCGCCATCGACCTGCATGACGCGAGACTCGGACTCGCCAGGGAACTCGGAGCGACCCACACCATCAACGCCCGGTCGGCAGATTCGGTGCAGGAACTGCTGGCCATCACCGGCCAGCGCGGAATCAACTACATCCTGGACACCACCGCTGTACCCAAGGTTCTGACCGGCCTGGCCAAAGCCCTGAGCATCCGCGGCACGCTGGCGCTGGTGGGCGCCGCGCGGCCGGGGACCGAGGCGCCCTTCGAGATCGGTCAGTCGCTGGTGCGCGGGTGGACCTTCAAGACCATCATCCAGGGCAGCTCCGTGCCGCAGGAATTCATTCCCCGGCTGGTGGCGCTCTGGCAGCAAGGGAGTTTCCCGGTCGACAGGCTGACCAAGACCTACCGCCTCGACCAGATCAACCAGGCCTTCGACGACTCGGAATCCGGAGCCGTCGTCAAACCCGTCGTCATCTTCTAGCCTCCGCCTGCCCGACGCGCCGGATCCGGCTTGCTCAGTTTCCCGGGATCTGGGCCTCCCACTCGGGTTCATCCCCAACGGTGGCGACCAGGTAGTCGACGAAGGCCCGCACCCTGGCGGACAGCTGTCGATGGCTCAGGTAGACGGCGTAGAGACTCAATTCAGGGGTCTTCCAATCGGGCAAGAGACGTACGAGAGCCCCTTGGGCGAGGTCGCGTCGCACGATGAAGGCCGGCTGAAGGATGATTCCCGCTCCGGTGCGAGCCAGGTCGCGCAGCAGTTCACCGTTCGTGGCCGACACGGCCGGGTCGATGCGCGCGTTCACGGTGTCGCCGGCGGCCGCCGTGAACGGCCAGGAGGGGCCCGACGCCAGGTAGGAATAGCTCAAGGTCTCGTGTTTCGAAAGCTCCGCCGGGTGCCGGGGCGTGCCACGGCGGCTGAGGTACGACGGGGATGCGCACAAGACCAGCCGCACCGGCGCAATCCGGCGCGCAATCAGTTGCGCGCCCGGTTCACGCGTGATCCGCAGCGCCACGTCGAGTCCGTTTGCAGCGAGATCCACCACACGATCGGACAAATCCACGTCCAGCTTCAGCTGCGGGTGCTTCTCCCGGAATCCGGCCAGCAATGGGGCAAGGTGCGCCACGCCAAAGGACATGGGAGCCGTGAGGCGGAGCGTCCCGGAAACCTGCTGGGGCTTGTCGAGGGCAAAGTTTTCAGCGTCGTCGATTTCGTCCAGCAGGTGCCTGGCCTTGGCGACGAATGCCTCCCCCGAGGGGGTCAGCGAAAGCTTGCGCGTGGTGCGGTTCAACAATCGCATGTCCAGATGCCGCTCCAGCGCGGCGACCTGGCGGGTGACGGCAGCACTGGAGGTGGAAAGTTGAGCGGCAGCTTTGCTGAAGTTGCCCGATTCAACGACTCTCACGAAGGTGCGCAATGCGCGGACGAAATCCATCTCTTGGCGGTGCGGGTGATTTGACAGGGGTCAACGGAGGGACTCGAGATCCAGTTCGAGCGATCAGCGATGTTGCCATCGACAACGGATCGGGCCCCGCCGGAATCGGCGCAGCTTACTGCCCGACGCCAATCTGCTTCATGAAATCCTTGTTGTCCCAGAACAGCCACTCGTGGTCCATGGTCTTGCCGGTCCAGTGGCCGATCGTCGCCATGCTCAGGGCGAAGCGCTTGCCTGTGGGTTCGATGAACTTGCCGTCACCAGCGGGCATCGGCTTGGTGAAAGTGCCGGTCATGACGCCGGTCACGCCGGTGAACGAGCCCGATCCGAAGCGGATGGGATGGGTCTTGATCTGGATGTCAGGCGCAAACACGAACAGCGCCTTCAGGTCGTCGATGTGCGTGTCGATGCCCTTGGTCTCGTGGCCGTCCGGCCAGGTGACCACGATGTCCCTTGCATGGCTTTCGTGCAGCCGCTCCCATTTCTGGTTGCTGAAGACATCGAAGTCGAGAGTGTCGAACGTACGGAGCTTTTGTTCGACGGAAGGTGCCTGGCGCTCATGCTTTGGGGCCGGCGTCTGGGGATTTTCTGCCGGCGTCTGGGCATTCGCTGAAAGAGTCAAACCGGCGATGGCGAACGCACTGAGAGTCTTGCGGACGACGAGCGCCACGCCCATGTTGCCCGAGCCGATAGCGGTAATCTTCATGATGATGTTCCTTGAGGGTTGGATCGAGTAATCCGGGAACTCGCGCAATGCGCTTTCCCGTTGGATCAACTGTATTTATCAACCCGGCTGGGATAAACCCCTGCCAGACATATTGAGTGTTCCGGAAATTGATCCAATACCAAAGACAGCGCGCGCGTTGCCGGCGTTCCGGACAATGAAGCCCTCCTTCACCAGCGCATGGACGAGCCGCACGGCGGTGGCGTTCGAGAGGTCCGACGATGTCTCGGCCCTCGCGTTCAGACCGGCATGTCGGTGTTGATCCAGTCCAGCAAGGACTGGTGTCGCGGCGCCCAGACCAGTTCCCTGCGGGCCCGTTTCGCCCGCACCCTGCTGTTGCTGCCGAAGGTGTAGTACGCCCGCGCGGCGCCCCAGGACTCGGCCGCGATCGCCGCCGGCAACGACTCAACCGCCCCGAGGCCGAGGCGGACCGCAATCGCCTGGCCGACCTCGGCGAACGATGCCTCGCCGCTCTCCGCAAAGTACAGCGCCCCGGCGGGCGCACGCTCGAGCGCCAACAGGTAGAGCTCGGCGAGGTCGTCGATGTGCACATTCGACCAGCGGTTGACACCCGATCCAACGATGCGAACGGCTCCGTGTTGCTTTGCCTGGTCGACCAGGAACGGGACCTGGATGCTGTGCGGGTTCAGCCCGCGGCCGACGCCGTAGACAAGGGAGGGACAAATGACGATGCCCCGCACTCCACGCGTGCCCGTGGCAAGCACCTCCAGGTCCAGGTCGCGCCTGGGCTGCTTCATCGGCGCCACGACGAGCGGTGTGTCCTCGTCAAAGATCGCGTCTGAAAGCGAATCGCCGTGCGCGTCATCACCCACGACGCTTGATCCGCTCGTGTGGATCAGGGGCTTGCCGCTTCCTTGCAGTCCCGCAATCAGCGCGCGCACCGAGGCCGCATGGTCCGCGCTGGCCGCGTTGATGACCCCGTCGGCGGCGCTTGCCTCACGGGCGAGCATGCTCTCATCGTCCAGCGTGCCCAGGACAGGCCTGATCCCGGCCTCTTCCAGAAGCTCCCCCTTGGCGACATCACGCACGAGGCCGCGGACGGCGTGGCCGGCTGCGAGCAGCCGCGCGGCGACCGTGCCGCCGATATAGCCAGAAGCCCCAGTGATGAAAATGTTCATTGTCGTCCGCTCCTTGGGAGTCAAGCCAGCTCAGTGGATGTGGCTGCCGCCGTTGACATCGATGGTGGCACCGGTGATGAATCCAGACAGGTCGGACGCCAGAAAGAGGCAGGCTCCCGCGGCTTCACGCGTCGTGCCGACGCGCCTCAGGGGAATGCCTTCCGTGATTCCCTGCAGGCGCTCTGCGCTCAGGCCGTCCAGCATCGGCGTGTCGATCATGGCGGGACACACGGCATTGGCACGGATTCCCAGGTGGCCGAACTCACGCGCAATGCTCTTTGTCAGGCTCAGGACGCCGCCCTTGGACGCCGCGTAGTGCGCACCTCCGACCAGGCCGCCGCCGCGCTGGGCCGCCAGCGACGACAGGTTGACGATGGTGCCTGACTTGCGTTGCGCGAAGACCTTCAGAACGCTCTGGCAGATGTGGAACGTTCCCTTGAGATTCACGTCCAGCATCGTGTCGAGGTCCTGCGCGCCGATCTCCATGAATGACTGCGATCGAACGATGCCCGCCGAGTGCACGAGGCAGTCGATTGTTCCGTGCAGGGCCACCACCTCGCGGACCAGCGCGTCGCACTCCGCGGGAACGCTGATGTCGCAGCGGTACCCCTGCACGGCCGCCGCACGTCCGATCTTCGCTTCAATGGACGCACGGACGGTCGCGACGATTGCGTCGTCCATCCGCACGTCGGCGATGACGACCTTCGATCCGTGATCGGCGAACAGCTCCGCCGTCGCATACCCGATGCTGCGCAGCGACGCCGCGCCGGTGATCAGGCTCACTTTCCCATTCAGCAACATGAAAACACCTCTTCAGGAAAATTGGTCTTGGCCGGGCGCCCATGGCCTATTTGACGAAGCCGGTCGAGAGCCAGGGGACGGCCGCCACGATGACGGTGCCGATCACCAGTGCGACGATGTAGCCCGCGATCGGCCTCATTCCCTTGCTGGGGCTGACGCGCGTGATGGCGCAGGCCGTGTAGTAGCCCACGCCGAACGGCGGGGCAAAGAGGCCGATGCCCATCGCGAGCACGACCACCATCGAATACTGGATCTCGTTGATGCCGAAGGCCTTTGCGATCGGGAACAGCAAGGGGCCGAAGACCACGATGGCAGGTATCCCCTCGAGCACGCTGCCAAGGATCACGAACGCAAGGATCGAGACCGCCATGAATCCCGCGGCTCCCCCGGGAAGCTGCGTCATGGCCGCGGCCAGCTGCCGCGAGAACCCGGACTGCGTCAGGGCCCAGGCCATGCCTGTGGCCGTGCCGATGATCAGGAGAATGGCGCCCGACAGTGCGGCGGTGTTGACCAGTGCCGGCCAGAGTTTCCGGTAGTCCATCTCCCGATAGAGCAGCGCACCTGCGATCAGCGCATAGGCAATGCCGATCGTGGAGACTTCCGTCGCCGTCGCGACGCCTTCCACCACTGCCGCGCGAATGATGAACGGCAATGCAAGAGCCGGGCTGGCGATCAGCAGCGCACGCCCGACCTCGTTCCAGGGAGCGCGCTTCGCCCCGGTCGCGGCGGTGCCGCGGGCTCGCCACCAGACCACGGCGCACAGCATGGCTGCCAGCACCAGAGCCGGGACCAGGCCACCCGCGAAGAGCGCCGCGATCGAAATCCCGGTCACGGAGCCGATGGTGATCAGCACGATGCTCGGAGGAATGGTCTCCGTCTGGGCACCCGTGGCGGCCAGCAGGGCCACCATCTCGCCCTCATCCGCCCCCCGCTTGCGCATTTCGGGAAACAGGACCGGGGCGATGGCAGCCATGTCGGCCGCCTTCGAGCCGGAAATCCCGGAGACGAGATACATCCCCGCGACCAGCACGTAGGACAGGCCTCCGCGTACGTGTCCAAGCAGCGAGGCAAGGAAGCGGACCATGGCCTTGGCCATGC
The DNA here is from genome assembly GCA_943372495.1 of Ramlibacter sp. 2FC. GTDB lineage: Bacteria > Pseudomonadota > Gammaproteobacteria > Burkholderiales > Burkholderiaceae_C > Ramlibacter. The sequence goes on from CALRYV010000001.1 coordinate 284,391, forward strand.
CGCTCAATTCCAGGACGACGCCAAGGAAGACGAACAGCGGCACTGCGAGCAGCACGATGTGCGACATCCCCTCGTCCATCCGGCCGATGATGGTCATCGTCGGCTTGGTCGTGGTCAGTGCGATGTACCCGAACGTGGCCAGCCCGAACACGAAGGCGATCGGAACACCGGTGAGGACGAGGACCCCGACGATCAGGACGAAGAAGATGAACAGGTTGGTGTTGCCCAGGTCCTGAAACAGCGGGCTCATTCCATAGAGCGCTCCCATGGCGACGACGGCGACCACGATCGCCCCGAGAAGGCGCCGCCAGTCGCTGACCTCGGCGAGCTTGACCAGCGCCGACAGCACCATGAGCGCGATCCCGACGGGAAGCGCCGCGGCCCGCCATGCGTTGGAGATCTGCAGCGACGGCGAGGTGACGACCATCTCTTCGTAGGCGAACTCGTAGGAGGGATGGGCGACGAGGATGAGAAATGCGGTCGCGGCGACCACCGCCAGCACGTCCAGGAATGCCCGCACGCGCGGGGATGCCATGTCGACCAGCGCCGTCATGCGCATGTGCTCCGACCGCCTGAGGGCAATGACGGCTCCGAACATCGCCAGCCACAGGAACAGGATCGCGGCGAGCTCGTCCGACCAGGTCAGCGGACGGTGCAGCACGTACCGACTCACAACGCCGCTGAAGAGGACGACGATCTCGACAAAGACGAGGATTGCGGCGGGGACTTCGCTGACGACGCCGAGAAAGCGGTCGAACATGGCGACGCCGCGGCGCCAGCCAGGTGCGGCTGGGTCCGCTGGTGGCTTGGCGGGGCGGCTGTGGGGCGCTGACGGATCCAAATTGTTCTCCTGGGTTCACGCGCTGGCAGTCGATCCGGCCCCACTGTTGCGGGGCCGGATGACAGCGCGCGAGCTGTAGGCGTCAGCCCAGTTTTCCGGTGAACTTCTCGAGCAGGGCCCAGCCTTCGGGACCGAACTTCTTTTGCCAGTCGGTGTAGTAGCCCGACTTCACGAGCACTTCGCGAAATGCCCTCGGATCGGTCTTGTTGAACTGCATGCCGGCTGCCTTGAGCTTGCCCTCGAGCGACGTATTCAACTCGTCGTGGGCAGCGCGTTGCTTCATGGCGTGGGAATCGAAGACGCGGGTGGCCAGTGAACGCAGGTCCTCGGGCAGCGCCGCCCAGTTGCGCTTGTTGCCGGCGAGCGCGAAGTAGTCCCACATGTGGTTGGTGTAGGAGCAGAACTTCTGGACTTCGTAGAGCTTGGCAGCGTCGATGGTCGGGAGCGCGTTTTCCTGGCCGTCGACGACCTTGGTCTGCAGCGCGGTATAGAGCTCGCCGATTGGCACCGTCGCCGGGGAAGCGTCGAGGCTCTTGAACAGGGTCGTCTGCAGCGCGGTCGCGGGAACGCGGATCTTCATGCCGACGATGTCCCTGGGCGACGTGATCGGCTTGAGCGAATGCGTCGTCTGCCGGAAACCGTGATCGAAGACCTTGCCAACGGGCACGAGGTTGGCCTTGTCCAGGGCGCTGCGCATGTAGGCGCCGAGCTCGCCGTCGACAGCCTTCCAGACGGTGGCGTAGTCGGGGAAAGCGAACGCCATCCCGGTGATCATCGTGGCAGGGGCCAGGTTGCCGTAGATCTGGCCGGCCGTGCAGATGAAGTCGATCGCGCCCGACCGCACTTGCGACATCGTGTCGGTGTCGCTTCCGAGTTGCCCGTTCGAGAAGACCTCGATCGCCAGCCTGCCGTTCGACTGCTTCAGGATCTCTGCGCAGGCGGCCTTCAGCGCGATCGGCGTCGGGTGGCTGTCGGGCAGCGTGATCGCGATCTTCAGGTTGTGCTTGCTCGCGCCCTGCGCAAACAGCGCGCCGGACGTGAGCGTGGCAACGGCTGCACCCGTGATCTGCTTGAGCAGCGTGCGGCGTCCCATCGCGTTCAGCCCCGCGAAACTGGCGTGGTCCTTGGTCTCGTGCATGAGTTGTCTCCTGTTGATGTCTGTCGGAAGCGAGCGGGATTGCTCAGTTGAAGACGTTGGGCTGGTGAACCTCGATCACGTTGCCATCCGGGTCTTGCAGGAACACCTGGTACCAGCCAGGAATGGCCCAGCAGCCGTAGTCCGAATAGCGCACGCCGCGCTCATCGCAGCGGCGCATGAATCCCTTGATGTCGTCCGTGCGGAAGCAGAAGTGACCGTGCGCCATGGGATTGACGAACTGCTTCATCTTGAAGCCGGTGTCCAGGTCGCGCTCGGCCCAGTGGAATTCGATGGCGCCATCGCTCAGGAAGTCGACCTTGCCCGCATAGGGGCGGTCCTGTCGCTGCGCGCTGATGACGGTGTGCTCTTCGTCCTTGATGGTTCCCAGGTCGAACAGGGTTTTGTAGAACTGGGTCAGCCTGGGCAGGCTGTCCGTGCACAGGTTCATGTGGTGGAACTTGAAGTTCATGAGGGTCTCGGCAAGTTGAGGGCGGGTCCCGGGGTGGCGGCGCGGCGCGAACGGCGGGTGCGAGATGGGCTTTCAACCCACGGACGGAACGATAAATAATTTCATTAGCACCGTCAACGTTTCATTAGTGGAATCTTCTAGGGGTTTTCCCCTGCCTGACATTGCTCGTTCCGGAGCTTAAATGGCACTTCGATTGACTGATGAATCACTAATTGCACTTATGAACCAAGGTAGCGCAGAAGAGATCCCGCCCCTCGCGGGTTCCGCCGTCGTGAGAAACGAGGTTTGCAGCGAAGCGGTGGCCCGCCGGGTCGCCGCCATGCTCGACCTGGACCCGCAGGAGATCGCCGACGGGCAGCCGCTGCCGCGTGGCTGGCAGTTCGTGCTCATGGGCGCCGACACCAAGCGCTCGGCATTGCGTGCCGACGGTTTTCCCGGCCTGGGAGTTGCGATGCCTGATCTCGGACTTCCCAGGCTGCTGTTGGGTGGGCGCACCGTGTCCTACCGCGCGGACATTCCCGTCGGTTCGCGCCTGGTGCGCACCAGCTCCATGGCGAGCCTGAAGCGCAAGACGGCCGAGTCGGGTCCGATGGCGATCGCGACCATCTCGCATGAACTTCGTCTCGCCGGACAGAGCCAGCCCGCGCTGGTCGAGACGCAGACCTACCTGCTGCTGCCGGCCCGCAACGGCCCCGCACCCGACGATGTGTCCGGCCGCTCGATCGACATCGCGGCCGAGCGGGTCCTGACCGTCGTCCCCGACGAAACACTGCTGTTCCAGTATTCGGCCCTCGGATTCAATTCCCACAAGATCCACATCGACCGCTCCCATGCGCGACACGTGGAAGGCTTCCCCGATCTCGTCGTGAACGGCGGCCTGGCCACGCTGTTGCTCACCGAGTTCGCCCGCCGCGAACTGGGCGTCTCGCCGGCTGCCGTCAAGGTGCGCCACGTTGCACCGCTGTACTGCGGACGGCCGGTGACGCTGGCAGCAGTTCGCGACGGTCCGCACTGGCGCCTGAAGGCCTACGACCACAGGAATGTGCTTGCCATCGACATGGAAATGGAAAACCAATGAGCTTCGAACCCTTGAAGGGCGTGCGCGTCCTGGACCTGACAAGCGTCGTCGTCGGACCGGTGTGCACCTGGCGTCTGGGCCAGTACGGCGCGGAGATCGTGAAAGTGGAAAGCCCCGAAGGCGACCTCATGCGCGGGCTTGGCGGCCTGTCGCCGACCGGTCAGCACTCGGGTGCCTACCTGCACCTGAACCGCGGCAAGCGCAACATCTGTCTGGACCTGAAGAAGCCCGGCGCCAGGGAGGTGATGGAGCGCCTGGTGGCGTCGGCGGACGTGATCGTCGCCAACATGCGCCCGCAGGCGCTGGAGCGCCTCGGACTCGACGCGACGTCGATCCGCTCCCGCCATCCGGACAAGGTGTACTGCCTGATCACCGGCTACGGCACCGACGGACCCTATGCCGGCCTGCCGACCTATGACAGCGTCGTCCAGGGCGCGACGGGCATGGCGGGCCTGACGCTGCAGCGCGACGGAACGCCCACCTACGTGCCGATGCTGATCTGCGACCACGTCGCCGGCGAGATCGCCGCCGGCGCCATTCTCGCGGCGATCGTCGGCAGCCGGGCCAGTGGGCAAGGTTGCAGCATCGAAGTGCCCATGTTCGAGACCATGGCCGCGTTCGTGCTGCAGGAACACCTGGCACAGCAAAGCTTCTATCCACCGGTCGGGCCCGCCGGCGACCTGCGGCTGCTCAGCCCCTACAACAAACCGGTCCAGACGGCGGACGGGTGGATCTCGTTCACCGTCAACACGGATCCGCAGGTGCGCGCCTTTCTGAAGGTCAGCGGGCGCCATGACCTGCTCGAGGATGCGCGCTTCAACAGCGTCGCGGCGCGAGCCCGCAACGTCAAAGAGTGGTTCGAAGTGCGCGGCGCGCCGCTCACGCACAGGAACACGGCCGAGTGGCTCGAACTGCTGCGGGCCGCCGACATCGCCGTGCAGCCCTGCAACACGCTGGAGACCCTGCCGCTGGATCCGCACCTGCAGGCGGTGGGCCTGATCCGGCCCGAAGACCACCCCACCGAGGGAAAGACGGCCGCGATCCGGTCGACGATCCGCTTCGGCGATGACTACCCGCCGCGGCGCACGCCTTCGCAGCCGCGTGGCTGGGAAACGCGGGCCGTGTTGCAGGAAGCCGGCTACGGGGCGGATGAGATCGACCACTTCCTGTCCAGCGGCGCAGCGTTTTCCCCAGTACGACCTACCAACTGATGACCATGAACACCTCCACTCGCCGCCACCTTCTGAAAATCCTCGTTGCCGGGCTTGCGGTGCTGCACGTCGGCCTGCATGCCGAGACCTATCCCGCGCGGCCCATCCGCCTGGTCGTCCCCTTTCCGCCAGGAGGCCCCACCGACGTGCTCGCCCGGATCGTCGCGATCCGGCTGGCGGAACGCCTCGGCCAGAGCATCGTGATCGACAACAAGCCCGGCGCCAGCGGCATGATCGGTGCCGAAATGGTGGCCAGAGCGGCGCCGGACGGCTACACGCTGCTGGCGAACGCCTCCATCCATGTCATCAATCCGAGCCTGTATGCCAAGCCGCGCTACGACGCCATTGCCGACTTCGTGCCCGTCAGCAACCTGGCGGACGTGCCACTGGTGCTGGTGGTCAATCCACAGTTGCCGGTGCGGAGCGTGCAGGAGCTGGTGACGCTGGCGAAGGCCGGCAAGCCTCCCTTGAGCTTTGCGTCCTCGGGCAATGCGACGGCGCCGCATCTCGCGGGCGAGGCGTTCAAGGTCGCCATCGGCGCCGCCAGCATGCAGCACATTCCCTACAAGGGAAGTTCACCCGCACTGACCGACCTGATCGGAGGGCAGGTGCAGCTAATGTTCGACTCGCTGCCATCGAGCCAGCCCTTCATCAAGTCCGGCGCACTGCGCGCGCTCGCTGTCACGACGGCACGCCGCTCCAGCAGCCTGCCCCAGGTGCCCACCCTGGCCGAGAGCGGCCTGCCCGGCTACGACTTCAGCACCTGGTACGGCATATGGGCGCCGGCAGGCACGCCGCAGCCCATCGTGCAACGCATCTCCAGGGAGATCGCGGCCATCGTCCGCCTGCCGGACGTTCGCCAGCAATTTCTTGCACTCGGTGCGGATCCGGTGGGCAACACTCCGGAGCAATTCAGCGCATTCACGCGGACCGAGCTCGACAAGTGGGCCCGCGTGGTGAAGCAATCCGGCGCAAAGGTGGATTGAGGCTTTCTGCCTAGCGCTTCCCGGTGCGTGCGGGACGTTCCAGGAGCGCAGGCGATTCGGTGACCTGTCGCCCGGCTGCCGCGCCGCCCAGGCGCTCCGACAACGTGCGCGCCGCCACACCCAGCGCCTGCGTCACCTCAGGGATCGACTTCCGTTGCGTCTGGTCGATCCGCTCCGAATAAGGAACGGTCAGGGCTGCAATGGCGTGGCCTTGGGTGTCCAGGATCGGAAAGCTCACCGCATACAGACCCCGGACCTGGACACTGGGGATGGACTCGAAGCCGGTCGTCTTGATTGTGTCCAGCAGAGCGTAAATCTGCGCGTTCGCCTGGTCCGGCCGCCGTTGCAGCGCCTCGTCGATGCGGACGGTGCGCGTCTCTTCGTCCTGGAAGGCCACCAGCACCCGTCCGGATGCAGACACCAGGACGTCAAGCTCCGATCCGGCGCGCACGCTGAAGCCCATGCCGCTTGGTGTATCCACCTTGGCCAGCACCACCTGCTTGCCCTGCGAATAGACGGTCAGGTGGCAGGACTGATCGAGTTCCTTAGCCAGCCGCTGCATGATGGGCGTGGCTTCCAGCAGCAGCCGATGGGTCGGCGGGTTGATGTGCGAGAGCTCGAACAGCTTGGTGGTGATCGTGTACGAACTGTCGTCGATCTGCGCCACGTAATCGCGGTCGACCAGACACGTCAGCATGCGGTAGATTTCCCCGACGCTGCGCCCCAGGCGCTGGGCAATCTCCTTCTGCGGCAGCGGTTGCTCGCTGCGGCAGAGCATCTCCAGGATGTCGAGCCCTTTTTCGAGCGCGGGCGCCGAATAGGCGCGCCGTTCCGTGTCTGCCAGCTTGGCCGTTTCTTTTGGGTTGTCCTTCATCGTCCGCGATGATACGCCTATGGAACGAGGATTTCACTAACGAATCCCCGCCAACGTTGCGCAAGCCCAGTCCTGAAGCCGCTCAATCCGGCCATGGCTTGTCGGCAAACGACCGGGCCAGGTAGTCGATCATCAGCCTGACCTTCGGCAGGACATGCTTGCGGGTCGGGTAGAGCGCGTAGATGCCAAGTTCGATCGACCGGTATTCCGGCAACACCTCGACGAGGCGACCGGAACGAAGATCGTCGGCGATCAGGAAGGTCGGTTGCAGGATGATCCCCTGGTGTCCGAGGGCCGCCGCGCGGCACGTGTCCCCGCTGTTGCTATGCAGGCGTGGCGCGACTCTGACCGAGACCGGGCCTTCCGGGCCATCGAACCCCCATGATTCACCGGTCGCGAGCAGGGTGTAGGCCAGCACCTGGTGCTGGGCCAGTTCCAGCGGATGCCGGGGCGTACCGTGTTCTTTCAGGTACAGCGGCGTCGCGCACAACACCATGCGCGTGGACGACAGCTTGCGGCTGACCAGCGAGGAGCTGGGCAAGCGGGCGATCCGAACCGCCACGTCGAATCCTTCCTCGACGAGATCCACCATCCGGTCGGCCAAGACCACCTCCAGCGACACCTTCGGATGCGCCGCCATGAACTCCGCCCACAGGCCGGCCAGGTGCAACAGTCCGAATGACACCGGCGCGCTGACCTTGAGGACGCCCAGGGCCTGTGCGCTGCGCGCGGTTACTTCGGCCTCCGCCTCCGCGACGCCGCCGAGCAGTTCACGGCAACGGGCGTAGAACACCTCGCCTTCCTCGGTCAGCGAAAGCTTTCGGGTCGTTCGATGCAGCAGCCGCACGCCGAGCCTGGTCTCCAGCTCGGCGATCTGCCTGGAGACGGCCGCCTTCGACATCGCCAAGGCGTCGGACGCGCCGACAAAGCTGCCGGCGTCCACAACTGCCGCAAAGGCCTGCATTTCCTGGAATCGGTCCATTGTTTCTTATTTAAAGACAATCAATCTTATGAAGCCTAGTTTATCTCCAATTGAGGGACATTTACAGTTCATTTGTGGCGCCGAAAGGTGCTCCTCACAACCTCCCCTCACCAGACAAGGAATCACCATGAACCGCAACATCACCCTCGCCCTCGTCCTCGCCGCTGCCGCCGGAAGCTCCTTCGCCGACGACATCACCGTCGACCCGACCCCCTTCGCCTCGTCCGCGACCCGCTCCCAGGTCCAGGCGGAACTCAAGGGCTTCATGCAAACCGGCGTGAACCCCTGGTCCAACCGGTACGACCCGCTGGCCCAGTTCAACAGCCAGCGCACCCGTGCCGCTGTGAGCTCCGAGTACCAGCTGGCCCGTGACCAGGTCGCCGCGTTCACCGGCGAAGACAGCGGTTCGGCGCGTCTGGTCGCACGCAACGGTCAATCGGCGATTGCGACCTACGTCGCCGGCCAGCCGCGCAACCCCCAGTAACGCACCCAGCGACCGCCGATCCATTTTTCTGAAGGAATCATCATGAAGATCACCATTCTCGGCTCTGGCAACATGGCCAGCGCGTTCGTCAAGCAGTTGCATGCTGCCGGTCACCAGGTCCGCGTGACGGGGCGCAACCTCGCCAGGCTCACGGAACTGGCGGGCCAATACCCCGGTGTCGAACGGCTGGAGCCGCGGGCAGCGGCACAGGACGCGGACGCGATCATCGTCGCCACACCCTACGAAGCTGCTGCGGACGCCCTGCGGTCCCTGGGGGATCTGCGTGGCAAGGTGGTGATCGACATCACCAACCCGCTGACGCCAGACTACATGGGCCTGACCATCGGCCACGACACCTCCGCTGCCGAGCAGATCGCCCACGCGATCCCCGGCGCGGAAGTGGTCAAGGGCTTCAATACCCTGTTCGCCCAGGTGCTGGCAGCGGGTGCGGACTTCGGCGCCAACCGCAAGGCCACCGTGTTCCTGGCCAGCGACAGCGAGCGCGCCAAGCAGACCACGAAGGCGCTGGCCGAGAGCCTGGGCTTCGAGACCCTGGACGCCGGCCCCCTGAAGAACGCCAGATACTTGGAGCCGGTCGCCGGCCTGAACATCTACTTCGGCTACGGCGCCGGTCTGGGGACCACTGTCGCCCCCACCTGGCTGCGCAAGGCCTGATCCCTCAAGGAGACTCAAATGACAAATGCTCTTGTTCAACGCGTGCTGGCAACCCAATCCAGTTGGGCACCCCTGGCCCTTCGGATCCCGGTCGGCCTCATTTTCGTGGCGCACGGCGCCCAGAAACTGTTCGGCTGGTTCGGCGGCTACGGCCTGGAAGGCACGGGCCAGTGGATGGCATCCATCGGTCTGGCACCCGGCTACCTGATGGCCTTGCTGGCTGGCAGCGCCGAATTCTTCGGCGGCCTGGCGCTGGTGCTGGGCCTGCTGGTGCGCCCGGCCGCCGCCGCCCTGGCCTTTGCCATGCTGGTCGCGATCTTCACCGTTCACATCGGCAAGGGTCTGTTCGTCGCCAACAATGGTTACGAGTTCGGACTGGCCCTGCTGGCGGTGGCCGTGTCGCTGCTCGTCAGCGGCGCCGGCCGCGCATCGCTCGACGCCGTGCTGGTGGCCGGCAACAGCCGCCGCTGACACCGACCTCCCCCGGTTCAAAGAAAGTCGAATCATGGAACGCATGCCGAGTCTCTTCATCTCCCACGGGGCACCGACCTACGCGCTGGAGCCCGGCCTCGCCGGCGCCCAACTCAATGCGCTGGGCCGGCTTCTCCCCAAGCCGAAAGCCGTACTGGTCGTGTCACCCCACTGGATGACGCGAGAAGCTGAGGTCACGGGCGCGACCCGCCCGCACACGATCCATGACTTCGGCGGCTTCGATCCCGCGCTCTACGAGCTGACCTACCCCGCAGACGGCCATCCCGCCCTGGCGGCACGCGCAGCGCAGGTGCTGCGTGCCGAAGGCTGGGCGGCATCGATCAACCCCGACCGCGGGCTGGATCACGGCGCATGGGTACCGCTGCTTCACCTGTATCCGGACCACGATCTGCCGGTGATCCAGGCCTCGATGCCGGCGCGGCTCGACGCGCGGTCGGCCTTCAAGTACGGACGCGCCCTGGCCCAGCTCGGGAGAGAGGGTGTGCTGGTGGTGGGATCGGGCAGCCTCACGCACAACCTGTTCGAGTTCCGCCACGCAAGCCAATCGCAAGCGGACTATGCGGGTGTCTTCACGGCGTGGATCCGTGCAGCAGTTCGGGCGGGCGACGAGGACCAATTGCTCGCCGCACTGGACACCGCCCCGCACGCGGCGCGAGCGCATCCCACCACGGAACACTTCCTGCCGCTGCTGGTCGCCCTGGGTGCCGCACCCTCGTCCCTGCCGGCGACTGTTGTGCCGGGCGGGATCGTGCACGGCGTCCTCTCGATGGAGTCGTATGTGTTCGGCGCGGACGTGCAGCTGACTCTCGAACCGGAGCTGGCGTTCCACCATGCATGACTCGATGATCATCCAGCGCCCGCACGGGCCTGCCAGCGACCTGGTGCTGCTGTTCCACGGCGTCGGCGCGACCGCCCGCGATCTCGCGCCGCTCGGCGCCATCGTGGCCAAGGCCCGGCCCGAGGCGATGGTGGTGAGTGTGAACGCGCCGCACCCTTCGTCGCTTGGCCGCGGACGCGAGTGGTTCTCCGTCGTGGGTGTCACCGAGCAGAGCCGGCCGGGGCGCGTTGCGCAGGCGATGAGCGCCTTCGTCGACACCGTCGCCCACTGGCAGCGCGAGGCGGAAGCGACTCCGGCCCGCACCACGCTGATCGGTTTCTCGCAGGGGGCGATCATGTCCCTGGAAGCGGCCCGGCACGAGCCGGTGCTCGCCGGCAGAATCGTGTCGATTGCGGGCCGGTTTGCGGCCATCCCACAGGACGTGCCCTCATCCATCGTCTTTCATTTCATCCATGGCGCGCAGGATCAGGTGATCGCGGTGCAACATGGCGTCGACGCGGCGCAGGAGCTGGGCCGGCTCGGCGCGTCGGTGACGCTCGACGTCGTGCCCGGCCTTGGGCATGGGGTCGACGCCAGGGCCGCGTCGATCCTGGCCGGGCGGCTGACGACCGGGCCGGCGCAGCGACAAGGGGTGGCATGAAGGGCACGACGCGCATCGCCATCGGCGCGCTGCAGACACGGGTCTGCGCCACTGGCGGGCCTTCGAACGCCGTCGAGGTGGAACTCGCCATTCCTTGCCGACGCTCTCATCCTTCGCGAGTTCATGCACCACCTGGCTTTTGCCGACATCAGCAGCGGGGACGTGACTCCTGAAGCAGGTTGAGTTTGGCGTGTTGCCAGACTTCGATCCATGCAGCGGCACCGGTCTCCAGATGATCGAGGCCGACTAGCTCTCAGGTTGCATCAGTCGCGCCCGCGGAACGCCTCGTTGTTGCCAGCGAAGGTCAGGTTGGTCACGCTCCCGTCCCGATTGACCAGCTTCCGTTGGTACAGCGGGTGCTTCAGGCTGCGGACTTCATGTTCGACCTGGAACAGCTTGCGGCCGTCGGCCGGATCGCAGATCCACTCCAGCCGCCACTCGTGCGGGTCGCTGTCCCGGCTGATGAGCCCATGCTCGCGCAGCCACCGGTAGGGCGATGAGAAGTCCGCCAGGTACACCGCGAAGTGGTGGCCGTCGTACTCCGGCGCCGGCAGGTCCGACTCGGTGAACCGCAGGCTCTGGAAGGTTCCCACCGACACGACCGCGGTGCCGGCTTCAGTGCGTGCCGGCGCCCGCATGACGTCGCGGTAGAAGCGCGCGATGCCCTCGGCCGAACCGGGCGGAACATCGAATTCGAGGTAGGCCAACCCCAGCTCGGTCGGCCCCCATTCGGGGCCCGGCGCATGGCAACGAACGCGATTGCCCCAGGGACAGGTCGCCTCGATGCAATCAGGTAGCGGCGTGAAGGAAAACCGGTGCTGCACGCCCGGCAGCATGCGTTGCAGCTGGCGTTCGACCAGTTCAAGGCGCGCCTGCAGCGCCTTCAGGTCGGGCACCACCATGCCGGCCCTGCCCCGCAGCCGCTGCGGCACCGCGCCGGCGGGGCTGGGCAGGTGGACCTGGGTGCGCCCGAAGTTCACCCACATATTGTCCAGGCCGGTGAAGAGATAGGGATCCCTGGTGCCGCCCAGCCCGGTGACATAGAACAGGGTGGCCAGCCGCTGGTCGTCGATGAAGCAGTTGTAGTGCTCGAGGAGCACCAGATTGCCGACGTCGTCGGCGCCCCGGTCATGCTGAAGTGGTTGCGGCTGGTTCATGCGTCATCTCCCTGCGGAAATCATGGCATGGATTCACTGCTTCGTTCATGGCCTCAGTTGGTCAGCAACGGCTGCAGGATGAGCCGGTGGAGATCGCCACCAGCACATCGTCGGCGCCGGTCTGCGCCCAGTGGTCGCCGCGCGGCGGCAGGCCGAGGCGGCGGTATTGCGGCGGCAGGCGATCGCCGCGATGGCGTGCTGCGCCAGATCACCCCCCAGGCAACAAGCAGCTTGCTGCGCGTCACCCGTTCGCCGATGCGATCCCCCAGCGGGCCAGCGCGGCATCGTCGCTCACCCGGGCATCGACCCATTGCGCGCCGTGGGGCGTCTGCTCCTTCTTCCAGAACGGGGCCTGGGTCTTGAGGTAGTCCATCAGGAACTCGCAGGCCTGGTAACTCTGGCCGCGGTGCGCCGACGTCACCGCCACCAAGACGATCTGGTCGGTCGGCTGCAGCAGGCCGACCCGGTGCACCACCCGCGCGCCGAGGATGTCGAAGCGCGCCATGGCCGCGTCGATCATGGCCTCGATGGACTTCTCGGTCATGCCGGGATAGTGCTCCAGCTCCATGGTGCTGACCGACTGGCCGTCGCTGCGGTCGCGCACCGTGCCGACGAAGCTGCAGACGGCGCCGACCCGCGCATCGCCCGCGCGCAGGGCGGCGACTTCCGCGCCCAGGTCGAAGTCGGCGGTCTGGATCGACACCCGTGCCACCATGGTCAGCCCCCGGTCACCGGCGGAAAGAAGGCCACCTCGCAGCCCTCGGCCAGCGCCGCGGCCTCGTCGCTCATCACCTGGTCGAGCGCCGCGCGCACCGCCTTGCCGCGGGCCAGGCCTTGCGCATGGGCGCCGCCGCGCGCGATCAGCTCGTCGCGCAGCGCGGCCACGCTGGCAGCGGCGGTGTCGACCGTTTCGCTGCCGCGGCCAATCGCCTCGCGGATCGAGGCGAAGTACTTCACCGTCACCTTCATTGCAGCAGCTCCGCCAGCGGGATGAAGCGCACCGCGTCGCCGCGGGCGATGGCGCGGCCGGCCGGGTTGTCGACCAGGCCGTCGGCCCAGCTGGCCGAGGTCAGCACGCCGGAGCTCTGGTTGGGAAACAGGTCGAGCCCGCCGTCGGCATTGCGCCGCACCCGCAGGAACTCGCGCCGCTTGTCGCCGCGCCAGTCGAAGTGCGCCGTCATCAGCGCCCCCGGCGCGGCCAGCCGGGTGGCGCCCTGCAGCTTCAGCACGAAGGGCCGCACCAGCAGCACGAAGGTCACGAAGCTGGAGACCGGGTTGCCCGGCAGGCCGATGAAGTGCGCGTTGCCCACCTTGCCGTATGCGAACGGCTTGCCCGGCTTCATCGCGATCTGCCAGAAGTCGAGGCGGCCCAGCGTCTCGACCGCGGGCTTGATGTGGTCCTCCTCGCCGACGGAGACGCCGCCGCTGGTGAGGATCAGGTCGTGGTCCTGCGCGGCGCCGCGCAGCGCATCGATGGTGGCGTCGCGCCGGTCCGGCACCACGCCCAGGTCCGTGAGCTCGCAGCCCAGGCGCTGCAGCAACGCGCGCAGGAAGAAGCGGTTGGAGTTGTAGATGGTGCCGGGCTTCATCTGCTCCGGCGCCACCGCGCCGGGCATCACCAGCTCGTCGCCGGTGGAGAACAACGCGACGCGAGGCCGCCGCGCCACCACCAGCTCGGCCAGGCCGATGTTGGCGGCCAGGCCGATATCGGCCGGCCCGAGGCGCTGGCCCCTGGCGAGCACGACGGCGCCGCGGGTCACGTCTTCGCCGGCACGGCGGATCCACTGGCCCGGCGCGGGCACGCGATTGATGCGCACGACCTGCCGGCCCGCCGGTTCATGTCCAGGGAGCTGCTCGCCGACCAGCTCGCAGTCTTCCTGCATCACGATGGCGTCGGCGCCCGGCGGCACCTGCGCGCCGGTGAAGATGCGGGCCGCGCTGCCCGGCACCAGCGGCCCGGGCTGGGCGCCGGCCGGGATGCGCTGGCTGACCGGCATCACCACACCCTCGTCGGCCACCTCGGCGCTGCGCACCGCGTAGCCGTCCATCGAGCTGTTGTCCTGCGGCGGCACCTGCAGCGCGGACACGCACTCCTGCGCCAGCACGCGGCCGTCGGCGTCGAACGTCGAGACCGTCTCGGTGCCGGCGAGCGGCTGGGCGTGGGCCAGCAGGTCGGCCAGCGCATCGTCCAGCGGCGTCAGGCCGGGTCGGGTCATGAATACATCTCCGGGTCGTAGTCGAACCGGTGGCCATTGTCGGCCAGCCAGTGGGCGATGGCGTCGGGATCGTTCAAATCCAGCACCGGACGCAGGGTGGGCTGGGGCATGGCCGCCGGCGAATCGGTGGCGATGGCCACGATGAAGTCGTCGTCCGGATAGCGCGCCGGCTTGCCCGAGGCGGCCCGCCAGACCTCGATCTTGGGCAGGTTGCTGTCCTTGAAACCCTCCACCAGCACCCAGTCGACGCCGTCGTACAGTTCGGCCAGCAAGTGGTGCACCGACAGCCGCGAGGGCTGCTCGAACTCGCGCATCAGGGCCAGCCGGCGGTCCGATGCGACGACCACCTCGAAGGCGCCCGCTTCGCGATGCCGGTACGTGTCCTTGCCCGGGCGGTCGATGTCGAAATCGTGGTGCGCATGCTTGGCCACCGAGACCCGCAGCCCCATCAGCTTGAAGGCGGGAATGAGGCGCTCGACCAGGGTGGTCTTGCCCGAGCCGGAGAACCCGGCGAAGCCTGCGACTTTCATGCGGCGCCCCGTCAGCCGCAGTGGGCGGCGATGAAGCTCTTCACGGCTTCGACTTCGGGCGCCAGCACCGTGACGCGGCGCGGCAGCTGCTCGATGTCATCGAACTTCGCCGGCCGCTCCGGCTCGCGGCCCAGCGCCTCGACGATGGTGGCGGCAAACTTGATCGGCAGCGCCGTCTCCAGCACGATCATCGGCACGCCCGGCTGGCGCTGTTCGCGCGCCACCTTCAGGCCGTCGGCCGTGTGGGTGTCGATGATGGTGCCGAAGCGCTCGAAGGTGTCGCGGATGGTGGCGACGCGGTCGGCATGGGTGCTCTTGCCGCTGGCGAAGCCGAAGCGCTCGCGCGCCTGCCGGAAGGCCGGGTCCTGGCTCAGATCGAACTGGCCGGTGGCGGCCAGTTGCGCGCCGAACAACGACTTCACGCGTTCGCCGTCGCGGCCCAGCAGGTCGAACACGAAGCGCTCGAAGTTGCTGGCCTTGGAGATGTCCATCGACGGGCTCGACGTCTCATGGGTGTCGGCGGCGGCCCGGACCCGGTAGACGCCGGTGCGGAAGAACTCGTCGAGCACGTCGTTCTCGTTGGTCGCCGCCACCAGCCGCTCGATCGGCAGCCCCATCATCCGCGCCACGTGGCCGGCGCAGATGTTGCCGAAGTTGCCCGAGGGGACGGTGAAGCTCACCTTCCCGTTGTTGGTGGCGGTGGCTTGGAAGTAGCCCGCGAAGTAATACACCACCTGCGCCACCAGCCGGGCCCAGTTGATCGAGTTCACCGTGCCGATGCGGTACTTGCGCTTGAACGCGTGGTCGTTCGACACGGCCTTGACGATGTCCTGGCAGTCGTCGAACACGCCGTCGAGCGCCAGGTTGTGGATGTTGGCGTCCTGCAGGCTGAACATCTGGGCCTGCTGGAACGGGCTCATCCGGCCATTGGGCGACGTCATGAAGACCCGCACGCCCTGCTTGCCGCGCATCGCGTATTCGGCGGCGCTGCCGGTGTCGCCCGAGGTGGCGCCCAGGATGTTCAGCTCCTCGCCGCGGCGCGCCAGTTCGTATTCGAACAGGTTGCCCAGCAGCTGCATCGCCATGTCCTTGAAGGCCAGGGTTGGGCCGTTGGACAAGCCTTCAAGATAAAGACCCTCTTCCAGCTTCTTCAGCGGCACGATCTCCTTGCTGCCGAACACTTGCTCGGTGTAGGTCTTGCGGCAAATCGCCCGCAGGTCGGCGGCCGGGATGTCGTCGATGTAGAGCGACAGGATCTCGAACGCGAGCTCGTGGTACGGCAGCGCGCGCCACTTGCCCAGCGTGGCGGCATCGATCTGCGGATACTGCTCCGGCAGGTACAGGCCGCCGTCGGGCGCCAGGCCTTCCAGCAGGATCTCGCAGAAATGCTTGCGGTCGGCGTGGCCGCGGGTGGAGACGTACAGCATGGGGTGGTTCAGGCCAGTTCTTCCTTGCGGATCCGCACGATCGGCGCCAGCACCGTCGGCAGGCCCTGCATCTGCGCGAGCACCTCGTTCATGGTGCCTTCGCGCACGCTGTGGGTCAGGATGATCAGGTCGGTCTGCGGCACGCCGCGCTCGCCGCCGACCGGCGGGCTCTCGCCCGCCACCTGGTCGGCTTCGCGCTGCAGCATCGCGTCGATGCTGATGTCGGCCGCGGCCAGCAGGCCGGTGACCTTGGCCAGCACGCCGGCCTCGTCGGCCACGCGCAGCCGCAGGTAATAGCTGGTCACCACCTCGCTCATGGGCAGCACCGGCGCATCGCTCATCGCATCGGGCTGGAAGGCCAGGTGCGGCACCCGGTGCGCCGCGTCCACCGTGTGCAGGCGGGTGACGTCGACCAGGTCGGCGATCACGGCGCTGGCCGTCGGCTCGCTGCCGGCGCCCTTGCCGTAGTACAGCGTGGTGCCGACGGCATCGCCCTGCACCATCACCGCATTCATCGCGCCTTCGACGTTGGCGATCAGGCGCTTGCTCGGGACCAGGCTGGGATGGACCCGCAGCTCGACCCCCTGGGCCGTGCGCTTGGTGATTCCCAGCAGCTTGATCCGGTAACCGAGCTGCTCGGCGTACTTGATGTCCTGCGCGCCCAGCTTGGTGATGCCTTCGACATAGGCCTTGTCGAACTGCACCGGGATGCCGAAGGCGATCGCCGACATGATGGTCGCCTTGTGCGCCGCGTCCACGCCTTCGATGTCGAAGGTCGGGTCCGTCTCCGCATAGCCCAGGCGCTGCGCGTCCTTCAGGGCGACGTCGAAGTCCAGGCCCTTGTCGCGCATCTCGGACAGGATGAAGTTGGTGGTGCCGTTGATGATGCCGGCGATCCATTCGATGCTGTTGGCGGTCAGGCCCTCGCGCAGGGCCTTGATGATGGGAATGCCGCCGGCCACCGCCGCCTCGAAGGCCACCATCACGCCCTTGCGGTGGGCGGCCTCGAAGATCTCGGTGCCGTGCACCGCGATCAGCGCCTTGTTGGCGGTGACCACGTGCTTGCCGGCCTCGATCGCCTCCATCACCAGCTGGCGGGCGATGCCGTAGCCGCCGATCAGCTCGATCACGATGTCGATGTCGGGGTTGGCGATCACCGCGCGGGCGTCGTTGACCACCTGCACGCCCTCGCCGACCAGCGCCTTGGCGCGGGCCGTGTCGAGGTCCGCGACCATCGTGATCTCGATGCCGCGTCCGGCCCGGCGCAGGATTTCATGCTGGTTGCGCTTGAGGACGTTGAACACGCCGCTGCCGACGGTGCCGATGCCCAGCAGGCCGACCTGGATTGCTTTCATAGGGATGTGCGTTTTCTGTAGCTGGCGAGAAATTTCGCGATGCGGCCGATGGCCTCGCGCAGGTCGTCTTCGTGCGGCAGGAACACGATCCGGAAATGGTCGGGCGTGGCCCAGTTGAAGCCGGTGCCCTGCACCAGCATCACCCGCGTCTCCTGCAGCAGTTCGAGGAAGAACTGGCGGTCGTCCTCGATCGGGTAGACCTTGGGGTCGAGCCGCGGGAACATGTAGAGCGCAGCCTGGGGCTTGACGCAGGTGACGCCGGGAATGGCCGTGATCAGCTCATAGGCCAGGTCGCGCTGGCGCCGCAGCCGCCCGCCCTCGCCCACCAGCTCCTTGATGCTCTGGTAGCCGCCCAGCGCGGTCTGGATCGCGTACTGGCCCGGCACGTTGGCGCACAGGCGCATGTTCGAGAGCATCGTCAGGCCCTCGATGTAGTCGGTGGCGGCCTTCTTGTCGCCCGACACCACCAGCCAGCCGGCGCGGTAGCCGCAGGACCGGTAGCTCTTGGACAGCGAATTGAAGGTGAGCGTGAGCACGTCGTCCGACAGGCTGCCGATGGCGGTGTGCTTCGCGCCTTCGTACAGCACCTTGTCGTAGACCTCGTCGGCCAGGATCACCAGGCCGTGCTCGCGGGCGATGCCGACGATGGCCTTGAGCAGTTCGTCCGAATAGAGCGCGCCGGTCGGATTGTTCGGGTTGATGACCACGATGCCCTTGGTGCGCGAGGTGATCTTGCGCCGGATGTCTTCCAGGTCGGGCATCCAGCCGTTGGCCTCGTCGCACAGGTAGTGCACCGGCGTGCCGCCCGACAGGCTGGTGGCGGCGGTCCACAGCGGGTAGTCCGGCGCCGGCAGCAGCAGCTCGTCGCCGTCATTGAGCAGTGCGTTGGTGGCCATCGCGATCAGCTCGCTGGCGCCGTTGCCCAGGTAGATGTCGTCCAGCGTGACGCCCTGGATGCCCTGCTTCTGGGTCTCGTGCATCACCGCCTTGCGCGCCGCGAAAATGCCCTTGCTGTCGGAGTAGCCCGCGGAGTTGCCCAGGTTGCGGATCATGTCCTGCTGGATTTCCTCGGGCGCGTCGAAACCGAACACCGCCAGGTTGCCGATGTTGAGGCGGATGATCTTGTGGCCCTCTTCCTCCATCTGGCGCGCCGCATCCATGATGGGCCCGCGGATGTCATAGAGAACGTTGGCCAGCTTGGCCGATTTCTGGACGGTTTTCAAAGCCCCTCCGGGGTGGTTTTCGACTCGGGAAACCTATAATTTGACCATACTTCGCTGCGCCTATCCCGCAGTGCAACATCCACCCAGGGCCCCGCGCGCAATGAAGCTGCAACCCGACAAATCCGATGCGCAGGTGATCAGCGGCTACGGCCCCGGCTGGATCGGCGTCAACGGCGAGAAGATCAGCCACAACGTCATCGTCAGCAGCAAGGGCGAGCGCATCGAATGGCCGCCCGGCCGGTTCGAGGACCTGGGGCCGGAGCACTTCGCGCAGCTTGCGCTGCTGGACGCCGAAGTGGTGATCTTCGGCAGCGGCTCGCGCATCCGCTTTCCCAAGGCGGCGTGGCTGCAGCCGCTGATCGCAAAGCGCATCGGCATCGAGACCATGGATACGGCGGCGGCCTGCCGCACCTACAACATCCTGGCCCAGGAGGGCCGCAGCGTCGCCGCGGCCCTGCTGCTCGAGCCGGCGAACTGAAGCCGGCCGCGCTGCGCCGGACGCTGCCATGCAATGTCCGCAACGTGCTCTTTGGCTGTGCCGAAGGGCCAGCGGCCCTTTTCGGGTAAAATCAAGGGTTGCAGCGGGCTGGTCACCATCCCCAATCTCGCAACGAGCAACACTGTCACACCGAGTACAAAACCCATGGCGATCGTTGTCAACAAACCCATCCCCGAATTCGAAGCGAACGCCACCGGCGGCCTCAAGGTCACCAACACGTCCCACAACGGCGCCGTGCTGGTCCTGTACTTCTACCCGAAGGACAACACGCCCGGCTGCACCACGGAGGCAATGCAGTTCCGCGACAAGTACAAGGATTTCGTGAAGGCCGGCGCCGAGGTGTTCGGTGTCTCGCGCGACAACATGAAGTCGCACGACGAGTTCAAGACCAAGCTCGAACTGCCGTTCGAGCTGATCGCGGACACGGAAGAAAAGATGTGCCACATGTTCGGCGTGGTCAAGAACAAGATCATGTACGGCAAGAAGGTCAAGGGCATCGAGCGCAGCACCTTCCTGATCGGCGCCGACGGCGTGCTCAAGCAGGAATGGCGCGGCCTGAAGGTGCCGGGCCATGTCGACGAAGTGCTCAAGGCCGTGAAGGCCCAGAAAAAGGCCGCCTGAGCCTGGCTCTGCCGCCCTGACGTTTTGTAGCAACAGCTCACACACCGGGTTTGAAGCGTCACGGCAGTTGTGCATAATGAATTCATGCCGTTGACCGTGACGCCGAGCGTCATCACCGCTGAATTCCATCAAGCCGCCCGGCCCTCCTGGCGGCTTTTTTGTTTGTCGTCTGCCTTACCCGAGAGCCCCCCGCCCCATGCCATTGCCTCCTGCCCCCTCCAAGCGCGCCGCCCTGCTCACGCCGGAAGCCTACGATGCTCCGGCCCGAACCTCGCACAAGGCCGCTCGAAAAACGGAGGCGCAACCGGCCGTGCGGCCGGCTGCTGAGAAACCGCAGGCGGGCCTCGATTTCGAGCCGGTCGCCGGTGGCCTGGCGCTCGAGGAGCCGCTGGGCGACGAAGCCGAGGCCTTCGACGAGATCGAGGTGCTGGAAGACATCGCCGAGCCGGTGGCCGCCAGGAAACGCGCCGCGCTCCCGCCGGTGCAGCCCGCCGCCCGTCCGAAGAAGGTTCGCCCCACCGGCCCGAGCAAGCTGTTCGTGCTGGACACCAACGTGCTGATGCACGACCCGATGAGCCTGTTCCGCTTCGAGGAACACGACATCTTCCTGCCGATGATCGTGCTGGAGGAACTGGACGGCCACAAGAAGGGCATGACCGAGGTCGCGCGCAATGCCCGCCAGGCCAGCCGCTCGCTCGACGCGCTGGCCGGCGCGCAGGGCGCCGACATCACCGGCGGCCTGAAGCTCAACTCGACCGGCCACCCGGAAGCCGGCGGCTGCCTGTTCTTCCAGACCACGCCGCTGGACAACCAGCTGCCGCTCAGCCTGCCGCAGGGCAAGGCCGACAACCAGATCCTGGCGGTGGTGCATTCGCTGCGCCAGCAGCATGCGCCGCGCGAGGTGGTGCTGGTGTCCAAGGACATCAACATGCGGGTCAAGGCCCGCGCCCTGGGCCTGGCCACCGACGACTACCAGAACGACAAGACCATCGACGACCTCGACCTGCTGTATTCGGGCTCAATGGCGCTGCCGCCGGACTTCTGGGCCAAGCACGGCAAGACCATCGAGAGCTGGCAGAGCGGCCACCACACCTTCTACCGGATCACCGGACCGGTGGTGCCCAGCCTGCTGATCAATCAGTTCGTCTACTTCGAATCACCCGGCGAACCCAGCCTGTATGCCCGCGTCACCGAGATCCGCGCCAAGACCGCGGTGCTCAAGACGCTCAAGGACTACGGCCACCTGAAGAACTCCGTGTGGGGCGTGACCACGCGCAACCGCGAACAGAACTTCGCGATGAACCTGCTGCTGGACCCGGAAGTGGACTTCGTGACGCTGACCGGCACCGCCGGCACCGGCAAGACCCTGATGGCGCTGGCCGCGGGCCTGACGCAGGTGCTGGACGACCGCCGCTACACCGAGATCATCATGACCCGCGCCACCGTGAGCGTGGGCGAGGACATCGGCTTCCTGCCCGGCACGGAGGAAGAGAAGATGGGTCCGTGGATGGGCGCGCTGGACGACAACCTGGAGGTGCTGGCCAAGACCGAGACCAGCGCCGGCGAATGGGGCCGCGCCGCCACCAACGAGTTGATCCGCAGCCGCATCAAGATCAAGAGCATGAACTTCATGCGCGGCCGCACCTTCCTGAACAAGTACGTGATCATCGACGAGGCCCAGAACCTGACGCCCAAGCAGATGAAGACGCTGGTGACGCGGGCCGGCCCCGGCACCAAGATCGTCTGCATGGGCAACCTGGCGCAGATCGACACGCCCTACCTCACCGAAGGCTCGTCGGGCCTGACCTTCGCGGTCGACAAGTTCAAGGGCTGGCCACACAGCGGCCACATCACGCTGGCCCGCGGCGAGCGCTCGCGGCTGGCGGACTTCGCGAGCGAAGTGCTCTAACCGTCGTCCCCGCGCAGGCGGGGACCCAGCGCTTTCGCTCCAAGTGCTCTGGATTCCCGCCTGCGCGGGAATGACGTGTCAGAAGTCCGAGCCGCCCCCGCCCGCGAGGCTCTCGAACTTGGTGATGGGCTTGAGGAAGGCCAGCTTCACGGTCCCCGTGGGCCCGTTGCGCTGCTTGCTGATGATGATCTCGGCGACGCCGGGCTCCTTGGAGTCCTTGTTGTAGTAGTCGTCGCGGTAGATGAACATGATGACGTCGGCGTCCTGCTCGATCGCGCCGGATTCGCGCAGGTCGCTCATCATCGGGCGCTTGTCGGTGCGCGATTCCACGCCCCGTGAGAGCTGCGACAGCGCGATCACCGGGCACTGCAGCTCCTTGGCCAGCATCTTCAGGCCACGCGAGATCTCGCCCACCGCGGTCGCGCGGTTCTCGTCGTTCATGCTGGTGGACACGCTCATCAGCTGCAGGTAGTCGACCACGATCAGGCCCAGCTTGCCGCACTGGCGCGCCAGCCGCCGCGCATTGGCGCGCAGTTCGCTGGTGGTCAGGCCGGGTGTCTCGTCGATGTGCAGCGAGACAGTGCGCAGCTTCTCGATCGCCTCGGTCAGGCGCGGCCATTCGTCGTCCGTGAGCTTGCCGGTGCGCAGGTGGCCCTGGTCGATCCGGCCGATCGAGCCGACGATCCGCACCGCCAGCTGCGAGGCGCCCATTTCCATCGAGAACACCGCGACCGGCAGGCCCTCGTTCAGGGCCACGTGCTCGGCGATGTTGATCGCCAGCGCCGTCTTGCCCATCGAGGGCCGTGCCGCCAGCACGATCATGTCGCCGGGCTGGAAACCCGAGGTCATGCGGTCCAGGTCGTAGAAGCCGGTCGGCACGCCGGTGATGTCGTTCGGGTTGTCGGCCATCTCCTGGACCCGGTCCAGCAGCTGCACCACCAGCGAATCCATGCCCTGGAAGCCCTGCTTCATCCGCGAGCCTTCCTCGCCGATGTTGAAGATCTTCTGCTCGGCTTCGTCCAGGATCTTGTCGACCGCCTTGCCGTTGGTATTGAAGGCGGCGGTCGCGATCTCGTCGCTGGCGCTGACCAGTTTGCGCAGGATCGAGCGCTCGCGCACGATCTCCGCGTAGCGGCGGATGTTGCTGGCGCTGGGCACGTACTGCGCCAGCGAGTTGAGATAGGCCAGGCCGCCGATTTCCTCAGCCTTGCCCAGGCCCTGCAGCTGCTCGTAGACCGTGATGACGTCGGCCGGCCGGCTGGCGTTGATCAGCCCGCCGATCGAGGCGTAGATCAGCCGGTGCTCGTAGCGGTAGAAGTCGCTGTCGACCAGCAGGTCGCCGACCCGGTCCCAGGCGTTGTTGTCCAGCAGCAGGCCGCCCAGCACGCTGGATTCGGCTTCGATGGAATGGGGCGGGATCCGCAGCTGCGCGACCTGGCGGTCGTGCGAAAAATCGTGATTTTCGACGGGGGTGAGAACGGCGGACATGGGCTCCTCAGGTCAACCACGATGCTACGCCCCGAGGGGGGCGGAGTCACGGGATAAGGGTGTGGATAACAGGTGTGTTACCGGTGGGCGAAGGGCCGGAGGCTGTGGATCGACGGCAGTCGAATACCGTCTGTCAAGAACGAGGGGGCTCCGCCACCTGCCGGCATCTGGGTCGCACTGACGGGAAGAAAAAAGCCGCCCGGAGGCGGCTTCGTGGCGGACGTCCCACGGACCTCCTCCTTGATCGACGGATGTCCGGCTGTTAAGCCGTTTCGCCCAGCACGGAGACGTTGATGTCGACCACGACGTCGGTGTGCAGCTGCACGCTGACGGTGGTGTCACCGGTGGTCTTGATCGGGCCGTTGGGCATGCGCACCTGGGCCTTGGCAACCGCGTAGCCCTGCTTGCCCAGCTCTTCGGCGATGTCGGCGTTGGTCACCGAGCCGAACAGGCGGCCGTCGACGCCGGCCTTCTGGCTCAGCTTGACGGTGGTGCCGGCGAGCTTTTCGCCCTGCTTCTGCATGTCGGCCAGCTTGGCTGCGGCGGCCTTCTCGAGGTCGGCGCGCTTGGCTTCGAATTCGGCCTTGTTGGCAGCGGTGGCGCGGCGGGCCAGCTTTTGCGGGATCAGGAAGTTGCGGGCGTAGCCGTCCTTGACCTTGACGATCTCACCGAGGCCGCCAACGTTGATGACCTTGTCCAGAAGAATGACTTGCATGTTCTTGCCTCCTTAGATGCGGTGCTGGTCGCTGTACGGGACCAGGGCCAGGAAGCGGGCGCGCTTGATGGCGGTGTTGAGCTGGCGCTGGTAGATCGCGCGGGTGCCGGTCAGGCGGGCCGGGATGATCTTGCCGTTTTCCGCGATGAAGTCGCGCAGGGTGTCGACGTCCTTGTAGTCGATTTCCTCGACGCCGGCGACGGTGAAGCGGCAGAAGCGCTTGCGCTTGAACAGCAGCGACTGGGTGTTGCGCTTCGGACGCTTGTCCTTGTTGAATTTCTTGAACGTGGCCATTTGGGACCTCTTGAAAAATTAATCTGCTACGAATGACTGGATGTGGAGCACGGGGTGCTTGCCGTTGCGGGGCGTCGCCAGGAATCCGCTGAAGCGCCAGGGGCTGCCGATCGGCTGCCTGACCAGGGTCTCAGCGAGGGAACCGAAGGCCACTGCCTTGACCGCCACTTTCACCTGCCTCTTCTGCCCTGCCTCTTCGATCTCCGACTCGTGTTCGAGCCTGAAATCCAGGGCGGGCAATCCGGCTGGCGTGTACCGCAGGACACTGGCCTCGGCGATACAGGCGGTCAGGACGACCTGGTTCACTCCCGGCGCTCAGCCGCTTACGACTGGTACTCCGCCTGCTGGGCCTTGCGCGCTTCTTCGCGCTCGACGGTCTTCATCATCGACGACGGGCCGGTGTCGGCCTTCTTCTTGACCACGGTGAGGTGGCGCAGGACCGCGTCGTTGAAGCGGAAGGCGTGCTCCAGTTCGGCCATCACGGGCGCATCGCCCTCGATGTTGACGCACAGGTAGTGGGCCTTGGCCAGCTTGTTGATCTGGTATGCCAGCTGGCGCCGACCCCAGTCCTCGACCCGGTGGACCTTGCCGCCGCCGGCGGTGATCATGGTCTTGTAGCGTTCCAGCATGGCCGGAACCTGTTCGCTCTGGTCCGGGTGGATCAGCAGGATGATTTCGTAATGACGCATGGATTCTCCTTGTGGATGGCCCCGCAGGTTGCGGGGCTGGGTGACAGCCGCCCACGGCGTCGACTCGTGGTGCGGCAAGGGCAAAGCCAAAGATTATAGCCTGCCCGGGAGAACCCTGCCCTCGCGAGCTCAGTCGTCGTGCAGGGCCAGGCCCAGCGGCAGGTACTTTTCCGGCCCGACCGCCTCGCGGATCTTCGGCGCCAGCGCCGCCAGCTGCTCATAGCTGCCGGCGCCCTCCACCGCCAGGTTCAGGCGGAAGCCGCGCAGCCCCAGGGCGGAGGTGAGCTGGATCGCGATCGGATAGGCGTCCGCATAGCGCTGCTGCGGCGGCCGCGACGCGTGCTCGGGCAGTTCCACCAGGGCGGCGGGCACGGTGTCGGGGTAGAGCGCCGCCGGCCCTGGCGCACCAGCGCGCGCGGACCGGTCGCACAACAGGCCCAGCACCAGCAACTGCTCGATGTCGGCGCGGCTGACGCCCATGGCGGCTGTCGCCGCCAGCACGTCGTCCAGCGTCCGCTTGCCATCGAAAAGGATGAAGGCCGACCGCTGCCTCGGGCCCAGCGCCACCGAGCGATCCTTCATCACCTGCAAGCCGGTCTCAGTCTTCACCAGGATCACGGTCCACTCCCCACAACATTGAGTCCTGCGCACAAGTCTGGGGCGGATGGTCGGGCTGGGTAAGGCGGGTTTTTCCATAAACCAAAAGAACTACGAAAAAAGCCCGCCAGGGGCGGGCTTTGGTGGCGTTGGGGCAACGCGTTCAGTCGCGGGCGTAGATGTCCACGTCCTTGGTTTCGCGGATGAACAACATGCCGATGATGAAGGTGCCGGCAGCCACGATCACCGGGTACCACAGGCCGTAGTAGATGTCGCCCGTGGCCGCGGTCATGGCGAAGGCGGTGGTGGGCAGCAGGCCGCCGAACCAGCCGTTGCCGATGTGGTACGGCAGGCTCATCGAGGTGTAGCGGATCCGGGTCGGGAACAGTTCCACCAGCATCGCCGCGATCGGCCCGTAGACCATGGTCACCAGGATCACCAGGAACACCAGCAGCAGCAGCACCATCGGCTTGTTCATCTTGGCCGGGTCGGCCGGGGTGGTGAGTCCGGCGGCCTTGGCCGCATCGGTCAGGCCCTTGCGGAACTCGCCGATCGTCTTGGTGCTGTCGGCCGAGAAGCCGTTGCGCGCCTCGTTCAGGGTGCCGGCCGGCGCCGTCATCACCTTGTCGCCCAGCGTGATGGTGGCCGGCGAGCCGGGCGCTCCCACCTTGTTTTCGTACGGGATGTAGGCCTGGGTCAGCGTGCGCTTGGCGATGTCGCAGGAGGTGCGGAAATCGATGTCACGGGCGATCGGGCTGCCCTGGAACGAGCACTCCTTGGGGTCGGCCGTCACGGTGACATGGCTCTTGAGCTGGGCCTCCTTCAGCGCCGGGTTCGCGTACTGCAGCAGCAGCGGAAACACGGTGAAGTAGGTCAGCGCCGCGATCAGGCAGCCGGCCATGATGATGGGCTTGCGGCCGATCTTGTCCGACAGCGAACCGAACACGATGAAGAACGGCGTGCCGATCAGCAGCGAAGCCGCGATGAACAGGTTGGCCGTCGTGATGTCCACCTTGGCGATGGTCGTGATGAAGAACAGCGCGTAGAACTGGCCCGTGTACCAGACCACGGCCTGGCCGGCCGTCAGGCCCAGCAGCGCCAGGATCACGATCTTGAGGTTCTTCCACTGGCCGAAGGATTCGGTCAGCGGCGCCTTCGAGGTCTTGCCTTCGGACTTCATCTTCTGGAAGGCGGGCGATTCGTTCAGGCTGAGCCGGATCCACACCGAGATCGCCAGCAGCAGGATCGACACCAGGAACGGAATGCGCCAGCCCCAGTCGAGGAAATCCTTTTCGCCCATGCCGTTGCGCACCCCGAGGATCACCAGCAGCGACAGGAACAAACCCAGCGTCGCGGTGGTCTGGATCCACGAGGTGTAGGCACCCCGCTTGCCATGCGGCGCGTGCTCCGCGACATAGGTCGCCGCGCCGCCATACTCGCCGCCCAGCGCCAGGCCTTGCAGCATGCGCAGCGCGATCAGGATCACCGGGGCGGCGATGCCGATCGCGGCGTAGCTGGGCAGCAGGCCCACGATGAAGGTCGACGCGCCCATGATCAGGATGGTCACCAGGAAGGTGTACTTGCGCCCGATCATGTCGCCCAGGCGGCCGAAGAAGATGGCGCCGAACGGCCGCACCAGGAAGCCGGCGGCGAAGGCCAGCAGCGCGAAGATGTAGGCCGATGTCGGGTCCAGCCCGGAGAAGAACTGGCGCGCGATGACCGGCGCCAGCGAGCCGTACAGGTAGAAGTCGTACCACTCGAACACTGTTCCCAGCGAGGACGCGAAGATGACCTTGCGTTCCTCCTTCGTCATTGCGGTGGATGCACCGCTCGCCATCATGTCGCCTGTCGTCGTCGCCATGCTGCCTCCTGTGGTTATCGGTGGGCGCAGTGTTTGGAGCGCGTCTGACAACAGGCTGACAAGCGCCCTAGGACTAACCCTAGGGACGGCGCCCGAACAGGCTGACGACCAGCGCCAGGGTGAAGCCGGCCGGCACGCCGAACACGCCGGCCGAGATCGGCTGGATCGCGAACCACAGGTCGCCCCCGGCCGGCAGGCCGGCCCAGGCCCGGAAGGCCGGCGCGTTCACCAGCATGTAGTACACGGTGACGCCCAGCCCGCCCAGCATGCCGGCAACAGCGCCCGCCGGCGTGGTGCCGGCCCAGAAGATGCCCAGCACCATCACCGGCACGAAGGCCGACGCCGCCAGCGAGAACGACGCGGACACCAGCGGCAGGATCTCGGCCGGCTTGAACGACGCCACCAACGCCGCGACCAGCGCCACCGCCATCAGCGCGAACTTGGACAGGATCACGCGCTGCTCGGGCGTGACATGGTGGTTGATCTCGTGGCTGTAGACGTCCCGCACCAGTGCATTGCTGATCGTCAGCAACAGGCCGTCGGCGGTGGACAGCGCCGCCGCGAGGCCGCCGGCCGCGACCAGGCCCGACACCACGTACGGCAGCCCGCCCAGCTCCGGCGTGGCCAGCATGATCATGTCGGCGCCGAGCCGGATTTCGCCCCACTGGAGAATGCGGTCGCCATTCACGTCGGCCACCGAAATCAGCGAGGCGTCGACCTTGGCCCACTGGGCGATCCACCCGGGCAGCGAATCGAAGCTGCTACCCACCAGGTTGTTCATCACCTCGAACTTCACGAGCACCGCCAGGGCCGGTGCGCTCAGGTAGACCAGCGAGATGAAGAACAGCGACCAGGCCACCGACGAGCGCGCTTCCGCCACCGTGGGCGTCGTGTAGTAGCGGGTCAGCAGGTGCGGCAGGCCGGCGGTGCCGACCATCAGGCAGAACATCAGCGCCAGGAAGTTGCGGCGCGACGTGCTGAACGCCTCCTGTTCGGCCGGCGTTCCTTGCGGATCGCCCGCAAAGGCCTGGCTGTGCGGCGGCAGCCCGCCCAGCGGCCGGGAGCGTTCGTAGCTCTCGTGCATGGCGCGGGTCCAGAGCTCCCGGGCGCCGGCGACGTCGCGCGGCAACGCGGCCAGCTCGCGGTTGGCCTTCACCACCAGCGCCGAATCCGCGCCCTGGGCCTTCAGTGCGCGGACGTGGGCCTGGGCCGCGGCCCGCTCGCGCTGCAGCGCGCCCTCGATGTCGCGCAGCCTGGCCTCGTAGTCATGGGCCCGCTTCAGGTAGATCGCGGCCACCTCCTTTTCGGCCGGGTCGTTCGCCAGCTTTTTCTCCAGCTCCGCGATCTTCTGCAACTGCGTGCCGTACACGATCGGCGCGGCCGGGTTGCCCAGCTGCTTGTAGGCCAGCCACGAGACCGGGATCAGGAAGGCCAGCAGCAGGATGATGTACTGCGCCACCTGGGTCCAGGTGATCGCCTTCATGCCCCCCAGGAACGAGCACAGCAGCACGCCGCCCAGCCCCAGCAGGATGCCGATCTCGAACTGCACGCCGGTCAGCCGCGATGCGATCAGCCCGATGCCGTAGATCTGCGCCACCACGTAGGTGAAGGAACAGACCACCGCGGAGAAGGCCGCGATCACCCGCGGCCAGCGGCCGCCGAAGCGCACGCTGAAGTAGTCCGGCACCGTGTACAGGTTGAGCTTGCGCAGGTGCGGCGCGATCAGCAGGGCGACCAGGCAGAAGCCGCCGGTCCAGCCCAGCACGTAGGCCAGCCCGCCGGGCTGCGCGTCGGTGCCGCCGAAGCCCTGCAGGTACAGGCCGCCGGCCAGGCTGATGAACGACGCCGCACTCATCCAGTCGGCCGCGGCCGCCATCCCGTTGAACAGGGGCGGAATCCGGCGCCCGGCGACGTAGTACTCCTCCGGATCGGTGGTGCGCCCGTAGATGCCGATCGCGGCGTAGACCATCACGGTGGAGAACATGAAGATCGGCCCCAGCCAGAAGCGCGACAGGCCCTGGCGCTCGGCCCAGGCCAGCAGCAGCACGAAAGCCAGCAGGCCGACGATGTAGCCGGCCAGGATGCGATAGAGCCGACGCTTGTAAGCGGCGTACTCCGGAGAATCACGCATCGGGCGACTCCAGCGAGTCGTCCGGCGCCAGCCGGCGCATCACGGTGGCATAGACCGCCACGATCGCGATGAAGCCCAGCACCGCGCCCTGCGCCGCCATCCAGTAGCTGAAGGGCCAGCCGCCGACCATGAACGACAGGTCGCGCGCGAAAAAGCAGCAGACGAAGCTGATGCCGGCCCACACCGCCAGCAGGCCGGCCTTCAGGGCGAGCACGCGCGGGTCGTGTTTCTCCTGTGCCTGGGGGTCGACCATGGCGCGGATCATCGCACCCGCGGCCACCCTGCAGAGCTAGGTGTTACCCGCCGCCAGCTGCTTCCAGGTGGCGATCACGCTGTCGGGGTTGAGCGAGATCGACTCGATGCCCTCGTCCACCAGCCACTGGGCGAAGTCCGGATGGTCGCTGGGCCCCTGGCCGCAGATGCCGACGTACTTGCCCTTGCTGGTGCAGGCCTTGATGGCGCGCGACAGCATGGCCTTGACGGCCGGATCGCGCTCGTCGAAATCGGCGGCCAGCAGCTCCAGGCCCGAGTCGCGGTCCAGGCCCAGCGTCAACTGGGTCAGGTCGTTGGAGCCGATCGAGAAGCCGTCGAAGTACTCGAGGAACTCGTCGGCCAGGATGGCGTTGCTCGGCACCTCGCACATCATGATGATCTTGAGCGCATCCGGCCCGGCGCCGCCACGCTGCAAGCCCTGCTCCGCCAGCAACTTCGTCACGCGGTCGGCCTGGCCGAGCGTGCGCACGAACGGCACCATCACCTGCACGTTGACCAGGCCCATCTCGTCGCGCACGCGGCGGATCGCCTCGCACTCCATCGCGAAGGCCTCCCGGAAGTCTTCGCTGATGTAGCGCGACGCGCCGCGAAAGCCCAGCATCGGGTTCTCTTCTTCCGGCTCGTAGCGCGAGCCGCCGATCAGCTTGCGGTACTCGTTGGACTTGAAGTCCGACAGCCGCACGATCACCGGCTTGGGCCAGAAGGCCGCCGCGATGGTCGCCACGCCCTCGGCCACCTTGTCGACGTAGAAGGCCTTGGGCGAGGCATGGCCGCGCGCCACCGACTCCACCGCCTTCTTCAGGTCGGCGTCGACGTTCGGGTAGTCCAGCACCGCCTTGGGGTGGACGCCGATCATGTTGTTGATGATGAACTCGAGCCGGGCCAGGCCGACCCCGTGGTTGGGCAGCTGGCAGAAGTCGAACGCCAGCTGCGGGTTGCCGATGTTCATCGTGATCTTGGTCTTGATCGGCGGCATCTCGCCGCGCACCACTTCGCTGACCTCGGTTTCCAGCAGGCCGTCGTAGATGAAGCCGGTGTCGCCCTCGGCGCAGCTCACGGTCACCAGCGTGCCGTCCTTGAGTTTCTCGGTGGCGTCGCCGCAGCCGACCACCGCCGGGATGCCCAGCTCGCGGGCGATGATGGCGGCGTGGCAGGTGCGCCCGCCGCGGTTGGTGACGATGGCGCTGGCCCGCTTCATCACCGGCTCCCAGTTCGGGTCGGTCATGTCGGTGACCAGGATGTCGCCGGCCTGCACCTTGTCCATCTCGCTCAGGCTGTGCACCAGCCGCACCGGCCCGGTGCCGATCTTCTGGCCGATGGCGCGCCCCTCGGCCAGCACGTTGCCCTTGCCCTTCAACTTGTAGCGCAGTTCCGCCTTGCCCTTTTGCTGGCTCTTCACCGTCTCGGGACGGGCCTGCAGGATGTAGATCTGGCCGTCGCTGCCGTCCTTGCCCCATTCGATGTCCATGGGCCGCTGGTAGTGCTCCTCGATCACCAGCGCGTACTTCGCCAGCTGCTCGACTTCGGCGTCGGTCAGGCTGTAGCGGTTGCGCTGCTCCAGCGCCACGTCCACCGTCTTGACCAGCTTGCCGCCGGCCTGCTTCTCGTCGGACGTGGTGAACACCATCTGGATCAGCTTGGAGCCCAGGTTGCGGCGGATGACGGCCCGGTTGCCGGCCTTGAGCATCGGCTTGTGGACGTAGAACTCGTCGGGGTTCACGGCGCCCTGCACCACCGTCTCGCCCAGGCCATAGCTGGAGGTGATGAACACCACCTGGTCGAAGCCGGATTCGGTGTCCATGGTGAACATCACGCCGGCCGCGCCCAGGTCGCTGCGGACCATCCGCTGCACGCCGGCCGACAACGCGACGTCGGCATGGGCGAAGCCCTTGTGGACGCGGTAGCTGATGGCGCGGTCGTTGTACAGCGACGCGAACACCTCGCGCATCTTGTGCAGCACCTCCTCGATGCCGATCACGTTCAGGAAGGTTTCCTGCTGGCCGGCGAAGGAAGCATCGGGCAGGTCTTCCGCCGTCGCGGAGGAACGGACGGCGAAGCTGGCCCTGGCGTTGCCGCCTTCGAGCTTGCTGAAACTGTCCCGGATGCCTTGCTCCAGGTCGGCCGGGAAGGGCTGGGCCTCGATCCAGCCGCGGATCTCCGCGCCGGCCACCGACAGCGCGCGCACGTCTTCGGTGTCCAGCGTGGTCAGGCGGTTCTGGATCCGGTCGGCGAGGCCGGCATGGGCCAGGAACTGGCGGAAGGCGTGGGCGGTAGTGGCAAAGCCCGTGGGCACGCGCACCCCCTGGGGCAGCTGGGAGATCATCTCGCCGAGGCTGGCGTTCTTGCCGCCGACCGCCTCGACGTCGGTCATTCTCAGGTTTTCAAACGGAACGACCAGGGCGGTCGGTTCGAACAGTGCAGACATGGGGAAGCTCCGGAAGTTGAAACCTGGACGGCGCGCAAGGGGCGCGCGAGCGCATGGCACGGGCTGCGGCTTTGTTTTTGTTCGACGTGGCCGGGGCGGTGCATGGCTTGAATCGATAATTGCAGCCATTGTAGGCGGCGCCGCGTGTGGAACGGGGCGCCGCCGGCCCGGCAACCCCGACAGGCGATCCATGCACACCCGCACCGTTTTCTTCCTTTCCGACGGCACCGGCATCACCGCCGAAACCTTCGGCAACGCGATCCTGGCGCAGTTCGAATTCAAGCCGCGCCACGTGCGCCTGCCCTTCATCGACAGCGTGGACAAGGCGCACCAGGTGGTGCGGCAGATCAACCACACCGCCGAACTCGAAGGCCGCAAGCCCGTGGTCTTCACCACCCTGGTGAACGTGGACATCCTGCAGGTCATCGAGGAGGGCTGCAAGGGCATGCTGCTGGACATGTTCGGCACCTTCGTGCGGCCGCTGGAGATCGAGCTGGGCATGAAGTCCAACCACCGGATCGGCCGCTTCTCGGACGTCAGCAAGAGCCAGGAGTACCACGACCGGATCGAGGCCATCAACTTCAGCCTGGCGCACGACGACGGCCAGTCCAACCGCGACCTGCAGTCGGCCGACGTGATCCTGGTGGGCGTCAGCCGCAGCGGCAAGACGCCGACCTCCCTCTACCTGGCGATGCAGCACGGGCTGAAGGCCGCCAACTACCCGCTGATCCCCGAGGATTTCGAGCGCCGGCAGCTGCCGCCGGCGCTGGAGCCGCACCGCAAGAAGATCTTCGGCCTGTCGATCGCGCCGGAGCGGCTGGCCGAGATCCGCAACGAGCGCCGGCCCAACTCCAGGTACGCGGCGCTGGAGAACTGCCGGATGGAAGTGGCCGAGGCCGAGGCCATGATGCGGCGCTCGGGCATCCGCTGGCTGTCGACCACCACCAAGTCGATCGAGGAAATCGCCACCACCATCCTGCAGGAGATCCGGCCCGAGCGGCTGGAGTACTGACACTCTCTTACTGGACGCTGTCGCCCTGGTTCAGCGGCGCCCGCAGCGTCGCGGCCAGGGTCTCGGCCACGGCCTGGAACCGGGCGTGCTCCCCCGCCTGCGCCAGTTCGCCCATGGCCTGCAGCGAGGCGATCGACGTCTCGATGTCCCCGTACGCCACCGCCCGTTCCACGCGCGCCCACCAGGCGACCACATGGACCCAGCTGGTGCGGGGGAAGCGGGCGGCGCGCTCGATGCAGGCCAGGTAGCAGGCATCGGCGTCGTCGATCCGGCCGCGGCGGCTGGCCAGGAAGCAGCCGGCGAAGTCCAGCAGCAGCAGGCCGATGTCCCGGCCCGCCGGGTGGAAGACCCCGGACCGGCCGCTGTCGGCCATCGCCCGGGCCAGGGCGACCAGCCGCTCCAGCTCGGACAGCTCCGCCGGCTCGGGGCAGTCCCGGTCATGCTCGACGGCCCGCAGGACTTCGATGAAGCACAGGTTCACCAGCGGCTGGAAGGCGGCGCCCGCGTCTTCGGCCTGGCTCTGCAGCGCCTGGCTGTCCAGGACATCGGCATGGCTCAGGGCCAGTGCATCCTGGGCGGCCCGGAGCTCTTGGCGGGCCACGCCCTCGCCGGCAGATGCAATGCTCACCATCAATTCGCCCGACTCCCTGTGGTTTGACGCTGCGCAATCGTAGCGATTCGCGCCTGTTTTTCCCTGTCCATAAGTCACAGGAAAACCGGTCCGGTCTCCGGCAAGTGCGCTGGCGCACCGGGGTTGCCGGCGCCGCTCCGTCGGTGCGAGCGCTGTGAGCGCTGTGAATGCCGTGGGCGTCGTGGCTGCGCGCCGTCAGACCCAGCGCAGCACCGCGATCGGCGGCAGGTCGCGCGAGACGCAATGCCAGGTGGCGTCGGCGTCGTCGCTGATCCACAGGCCGCCGGTGGTGGAGCCCATGGCCAGGGTCCGGCCGTCGTCGGCGACGACCAGCGCATGGCGGTAGATCAGGTGGTAGGCGTCGCGCTGCGGCAGGCCGTAGCCGTGGGCCTCGAAGCTGGCGCCGCCGTCACGCGTTTCGTTGACGACCATGTGGCCGTCCGCCGGCATGCGCTGCGCATCGGAATGCGCCGGGGCGAACCAGGCACGCTGCGGATCGCGCGGGTGCGCGGCCACCGGAAAGCCGAAGCCCGATGGCGCGGGCGCCGGGATGGACGCCCAGTGCATCCCGGCGTCGGTCGACCGGTACAGGCCGCCATGGTGCTGGCACCAGAGCACGTCGGGCTGCGCCTGGCACTGGTCGATGCGGTGCACGTCCTGGATGTTGGGGTCGTAGCGCCGCTCCGGCGGCATGTACTCGCCGGCGTCCATGCCGGTGGACGTGTTTTCCCAGCTGTCGCCGCCGTCGCGGGTCTGCCAGACCCCGCCGCACGAGATGCCCACGGTGACATGGCGCGGGTCGCGCGGGTCGACCAGGATCGAATGGATGCCGGCGTGGTCGTAGCCGCCGCCGAACCACTCCTTGCGCTCGGGGCGATCCCACAGGCTCTCGACCAGCTGCCAGCTGGCGCCGCCGTCGGCCGAGGTGAACAGGCCGGCCGGCAGGCAGCCGGCCCACAGGCGGCCCGGCGCCGCTGCGAGGCCCCACACCAGGTCCACGGTCCAGGGGGTGGGATCGTCTTTCCAGGGCCCATCCACCGGTTTGGGCGGGAACGCCGGCGCCGCCACTTCCTGCCAGCTGGCGCCGCGGTCGACACTCTTGCGGATCTTGATGCCGAAGTGGCCGAGCCGCAGCGCCGCATACCAGGCCCCGTCGGCCGGGTCGGCGACGAACTGCGTGACCGGCTCGCCCGGGAAGTGCGGGGTGCCGATGCGCCAGCCGTGCCCGGGGTCGGCCCGGGTGGCCGTGAACAGGCCCTTGCGGGTGCCGATGCAAAGGGTGGACGAAGCCTGAGCCATGCTTAACCTCCTGTCAGGGCCTGGATCACCATCACTTGGTCCTGCGGCGCCAGCGGCAGCTCCAGGTTGCTGCGGCTGGCGATCATCCGGGAATTGACAAAGACCGCCACGTGCTTGCGCACCGCGCCCTGCTCGTCCAGCACATAGCCGCGCAGCGCCGGCGCTGCATCGAAGGCGGCGTCCAGCGCCGCGCGCAGGGTCGGCGCCTCGACCCGCTGCGGCGGGCAGGCGACGTGGCGGGTCAGGGCCGGGGCGAAGGAGACGGTGGGCACGCCGGCATTCTGCATGCCGCCGGCCTATTTGGCGACCAGCTCGCCCGCATGGGGATGGGCCGCGGACTGCCTGGCCTCGGCCTTGTTGGCGCCCGGGACCTTGGCGCGGGCGAACAGCATGTACATGGTCGGGACCACGAAGATCGTCAGCAGCGTGCCCAGCGACATGCCGCCGACGATCACCCAGCCGATCTGCTGGCGGCTCTCGGCGCCGGCGCCGTGCGACAGCGCCAGCGGCACCGCGCCCAGCACCATGGCGCCGGTGGTCATCAGGATCGGGCGCAGCCGCTGCGACGCCGCCTTGACCACCGCTTCCACCATCTCCATGCCCTGCTGGCGCAGCTGGTTGGTGAACTCCACGATCAGGATGCCATGCTTGGTGATCAGGCCCACCAGCGTGATCAGGCCGATCTGCGAATAGACGTTCAGCGACCCCCCCGACCACTTGAGGGCCAGCAGCGCGCCGATCATCGACAGCGGCACCGACAGCATGATCACCAGCGGGTCGACGAAGCTTTCGAACTGCGCCGCCAGCACCAGGAAGATGAACACCAGCGCCAGCAGGAAGACGATGGCCAGCGCGCCCTGTGAGCTGCGGAACTCGCGCGAGGTGCCGTTCAGGTCGGTGGTGTAGCCGGGCTTGAGCACCGTGGCCGCCGTCTGGTCCAGGAACGTCAGGGCCTGGCCCAGCGAGTACTCCGGCGACAGGTTGGCGGTGATCGAGACCGAGCGGCGCTGGCCGAAGTGGTTCAGCTCGCGCGGGCTCACGCTCTCGCGCACCTTCACCAGCGCCGACAGCGGGATCATGGTGTCGCCGCGGCCGCGCACGTTGATCGCGTCGATGGCCTCCGGCGTGGTGCGGCCGGACGCCTGGGTCTGCACGATCACGTCGTACTGCTCGGCGTCGCGCTTGTAGCGGGTGACCTGGCGGCCTCCCAACATGGTCTCCAGCGCCTTGGCCACCACTTCGACGCTGACGCCCATGTCGGCGGCCTTGGCCCGGTCGACCTCGATCCGCAGCTCCGGCTTGTTCAGCCGCAGGTCGACGTCGGCCGAGACGATGCCCGGGTTCTTGTTGATCTCGTCGAGCATCTGGCGCACCACGCGGTTCAGGTTCTCGTAGCTGTCGGAGGTCTGGATCACGAAGTTCACCGGCCGCTCGCGAAAGCCCTGCCCCAGCGACGGCGGGGTGATCGGGAAGGCGTTGACGCCCGGCAGCGCGTTGAACTTCGGCCCCATCTCGCGGGCCATCTCCAGCGTGCTGCGCTTGCGTTCGTCCCAGTCCACGGTGCGGTAGACCACGCTGGCCTGCGACACCGTGGGATTGCCGACGTTGGCGAAGATGCGGTCGAACTCCGGATAGTCCTGGCCGATCTTCTCCAGCGCCTTGGCGTAGCGGTTGGTGTATTCCAGGGTCGAGCCGTCGGGCGCGTTGACGTTGGCCAGGATGGTCCCGCGGTCTTCCAGCGGCGACAGCTCCTGCTTCATGGTCGGCCAGACGATGCCGATCGCCACCGCGCTGAGCAGCATCACGCCCACCACCAGCCAGCGCGCCTGCAGCAGCGCGCCGCGGATCCGCCCGCCTGAGGCCGGGCGCCAGCGCGTGAGCAGCACCCAGCGCAGGGCCCGGGCGTAGCCGCCCGACAGGCCGGTCAGCAGCCGTTCCATGGTGCGGTCGAACCAGTTCGGCTTGGGGTTGTGCTTCAGGAGCTTGGTGCACAGCATCGGCGTCAGCGTCAGCGCGACGAAGCCCGAGACGCAGACCGCGCCGGCCAGCGCCAGCGCGAACTCCACGAACAGCCGCCCGGTGCGCCCCGGCGTGAAGGCCAGCGGCGCGTACACCGCCACCAGCGTCATCGTCATGGTCACGATGGCGAAGCCGATCTCGCGCGCGCCCTTGATGCCGGCCGAGAACGGGTCCATCCCCTCCTCGATGTGGCGGTAGATGTTCTCCAGCATCACGATCGCGTCGTCGACCACCAGGCCGATGGCCAGCACCAGCGCCAGCAGGGTCAGCGTGTTGATGGTGAAGCCGAACAGCGCCATCAGCGCGAAGGTGCCGATCAGGCTGACGGGAATGGTGACGATCGGGATGATCGAGGCGCGGAAGGTGCGCAGGAACACGAAGATCACCAGCGCCACCAGCACGATGGCCTCGATGATGGTGCGGTAGACGTTCTTGACCGAGCGGTCGATGAACACCGAGTTGTCGTTGGCGATGTCGATCGTGATGCCCGGCGGCAGGTCCGCCTTGAGCTTGGGAATCATGTCGCGCACGCCCTGCGACAGCGCCAGCGGGTTGGCCGTGGCCTGGCGGATCACGCCGGCGGAAATCGCCTGCCGGCCGTTCAGCCGCACCGAGCTGCGCTCGTCGGCCGCGCCCTCCTCCACCCGCGCGATGTCGCGCAGCTTGACCGGAAAGCCGTTGACGTTCTTGATCACGATCTCGGCGAACTGGGCCGGGCGCACCAGGTCGGTCTGCGAGGTCACGCTGAATTCGCGCTGCTGCGACTCGATCCGGCCGGCCGGCAGCTCCAGGTTGCTGCGGCGGATCGCGTCTTCCACGTCCTGGGTGGTCAGGCGGTAGCCGGCCAGCCGGTCCGGGTCGAGCCAGACCCGCATCGCGTACTTGCGCTCGCCGTAGATCCGCACGTCGGCCACGCCGGTGACGGTCTGCAGCCGCGACTTGACGATCCGGTTGACCATGTCGTTGATCTGCAGCGGCGTGTGGGTGTCGCTGGTGAACGCCAGCCAGATCACCGGGAAGGCGTCGGCCTCCACCTTGGCGATGACCGGTTCGTCGATCGCCTGCGGCAGCCGGTTCCGCACTCTGGATGTCCGGTCGCGCACTTCGGCGGCCGCGGCGTCGGCGTCCTTCTCGAGCCGGAAGCGCACCGAGATCTGGCTCTGCTCGGCGCGGCTGATCGACGTGATGACGTCGACGGCGTCGATGCCGGCGATCGAATCCTCCAGCGGCTTGGTGACCTGGGTCTCGATCACCTCCGCCGACGCGCCGGCGTACTTCACGCTGACGGTGACGACCGGCTCGTCGATCTTGGGGTATTCGCGCACCGACAGCCGGTTGAAGCTGACGGCGCCGATCAGCACCACCAGCAGGGACAGGACGGTGGCGAACACCGGCCTGCGGATCGACACTTCAGCCATCTGCATGACGCTGCTCCTCGCGGGTCAGGGCCGGGCGGCCCGTGGCGACCGGTTGTCGGCCAGGGACACGGCGCAGGGATTGCCTGCGCCCAGGGTCGGAGCCGCGCTGACGGCAGACATTCCCCGCACCGGCCCCGCCGCACTGGCCGGCGCCGCCCCGGAGACGGCCGTGGGGTTGGGGACGGCCGGCGTGACGCCGTTGCCGCCGCGCCCCGGCCCGCCGGCGGGCCGGTTCAGGTCGAGCACCCGCACCGCCATGCCGTCCTTCTGCACCCGCTGCTGGCCGGCCGTGATGATCAGGTCGCCGTCCTGCAGGCCATCGACGATCTCGACCCGGCCCGGCCGGCGCAGGCCGACCTTCACTTCGACCCGCTGCGCCAGCTTGGTCTCGGCGTCGGCGCCGTCGGTCAGCCGGATCACGAACTGGCGCCCGGCCTGCGGCACGATCGCTTCCTCCGGAATGACGCGGGCCCGCTCGCGCTCGCCGAACACGGTGGTCACCCGGGCGAACATGCCGGGGCGCAGCTGCAGCTGCCGGTTGTCGATGCAGCCGCGCACGCCGACCGAGCGGCCGTTGGCGTCGACCAGCGGATCGATCGCCAGCACCAGGGCGCCGAACTTGCGGCCCGGCAGCGCGTCGGTCTCGACCACCGCCTGCTGGCCGCGCTGGATCTTGGTCTGGAACCGCTCGGGCAGGCGGAAGTCCACGAAGATGGCGTCCATGTCCTCGATGTTCACGATGTCGGCGCCGTCCTTGAGGTAGTCGCCGACGTTGATGCTGCGGATGCCCGCAATGCCGTCGAACGGCGCGACGATCTTGAGCCGGGCGGACTGGGCCTGGGCCAGCGCCAGCTTGGCATCGGCGACCTGCAGGTTGGCCGAGCTCTCGTCGACCGAGCGCTGGCTGATGAAGCCCTGCGCCACGAGCTCCGAATTGCGCTTGTGGTTGGCCCGGGCGATCGACAGTTCGGCCTGGGCCTGCTGCACCTGCGCCATCGGCAGCTGGTCGTCCAGCTGCACCAGCAACTGGCCGCGCCGGACCTTTTCGCCGTCGCGGAAATTCAGCCGGGTGACGCGGCCGCTGACCTCGGGCCGCAGCACCACGCTCTGGCGCGACCGCAGGCTGCCGACGGCTTGCGCCTCATCGGCCAGGCGCACGACCTCGACCCGCGCCACTTCGACCGCGGGCGGCCGTGCCGGCCCGCTGGCCCCGCCCGCGGCCGGCGCAGCTGCGCCCGGTCCGGTCGCCAGTGGCGTGTCGGCGGCCGGGCGGGCCGGCTTGTTCTGGAACCACCAGGCCGCGCCCGAAGCGGCAGCGATGCCGACAGCGGCGACCGCGATGTAGATTGCTTTCGAGGCCATGGAGGAAGACTGTCCAACGAGTGTTTGTGGGTGTTTGGTAATCAAATGAAACCAACCGGACAATGTAGCAGGAGCCGTGCCGGCCGCCATTCGCAATCCCCCTTACAAGCGCCCGCTTCCCGGCCCGCGCGCCGGGCCTTTACCAAGCCTTGACATTCGGGGCAGCCGTCACCGGCCCAGCGCCGCTTCCACGCCCAGGTTGGCCAGCGCATCGGCGCGCTCGTTGCCGGGGTCGCCGTTGTGGCCGCGGACCCAGCGCCAGTCGATCTGGTGGCCGCCGCCGCTGACCAGCGCGTCCAGGGCCTGCCACAGGTCCACGTTCTTGACCGGCTGCTTGGCCGCGGTGCGCCAGCCCCTGGCCTTCCATCCGGGCAGCCACTCGGTGATGCCCTTGAGCACGTACTGGCTGTCAAGATACAGCGTGACGGCGCAGGGGCGCTTGAGCGCTTCCAGCGCGCGGATCACGGCGGTCATTTCCATCCGGTTGTTGGTGGTGCCCAGCTCGCCGCCGAACAGTTCCTTCTCGGTGCCGGCCGCCTTCAGCAGCACGCCCCAGCCACCGGGGCCGGGATTGCCCTTGCAGGCGCCATCGGTGTAGATCTCGACTGGATTCACAAGTTTCGTCTTTCCTGCGCATTGGCGCTGTGGGTTCGGTTGGCCAGCGGCACGGGGGCGGTGGCGATGCCGGTGGCCGGCCGCCAGGCCTTGCCGATCAGCTTGATGCCGCGCACGCGCTTGACCGCGACCAGAAAATAGGCGGCGCCGAAAATCGGCCACCAGCGTTCGCCGACCGGGTCGATCCAGCCAAAGCGGTCCAGCCACTGCTGGCTGCGGATCGCCGGCCGGTAGCAGCCGAAGCTGCCCGATTCGACCTCGAAACTGAGCAGCCGCAGCCAGTCGCGCAGCCGCCAGTAGCCGATGAATTCGCCGGCGTCGGGCAGGTACAGCTCGCCGACGCCGAAGCTGCGCAGCAGGTGGGCGCGCCGCTGCTTCAGGCCCCACAGGCTGGCCGGGTTCAGCCCGCAGATCACCACCCGGCCCTCGGGCACCAGCACCCGCTCGACCTCGCGCAGCGTGGCGTGCGGGTCGCGACTGAGCTCCAGCGAATGCGGCAGCACGACCAAGTCCAGGCTGTTCTCCTCGAACGGCAGGGCCGCGAAATCGGTGACCAGCGCCGGCCGGACGGCGTCCGTCGCGCCGCTCGCCAGCGGCTGCGGCACGGCCAGCCACTTGTGCGGCATGCGGTTGGCCTGGAGCGCATCGATCCCGGGCACGCCCAGCTGCAGCGCGTGGTAGCCGAAGATGTCGCCGACCGAGCGCTCGAACTCCGAACGCTCCCACGCCAGCAGGTACTGTCCCGGCGGGGTTTCAAACCACTGCTGCATTCCTATAATCGGGTCGCTCATGAAGTTGATGCAGCATCACGGCCTGCAACTGCAAGTGATTCTAGTCACGCGCCCCAGGGCGGGACACGCGGGTGTGCGATCCGACACGGAGACACAATGCGTAACCTGAACTTTGCATTGGCAATGCAGCCCGCCGGCACCGATCTGGTCCACTCCATCCATCAGGGCGCCGCCATCGCAGGCGCCCGGGCCCCCGGGCCCGGAACCACAACCGACGAGGTCAGATGAAGCTGTTTCCCATCGCCGCCGCCAGCCTGCTCCTGTGGCTGTCCGGCTGTACCACCCTGCCGCAACCCACGCCCACCGCTCCCGCAGCCGCCCCGCCGTCCGCCGCCGTCCCCGCCCCCGCCGCCACCAGGGCGGCGCGGCTGACGCCCGTCATCCCCGGCGGGCCGCTGCAGCCGATCACCCCGGCCGACCTCGCCTCGCAGCAGGACGTCGCCGGCATGCAGGTGCCGGCCGACCTGTGGGACCGGATCCGCCGCGGCTTCAAGATGAACGACCTGGAGGGCGACCTGGTGCGCCAGCAGGAGCAGTGGTACACGTCGCGGCCGGACTACATCCAGCGCATGACCGAGCGCTCCAGCAAGTACCTGTTCCACATCGTCGAGGAACTGGAGCGGCGCAACATGCCCTCAGAGCTGGCGCTGCTGCCGTTCATCGAGAGCGCGTTCAACCC
This sequence comes from Ramlibacter sp. 2FC, assembly GCA_943372495.1. GTDB lineage: Bacteria > Pseudomonadota > Gammaproteobacteria > Burkholderiales > Burkholderiaceae_C > Ramlibacter. The sequence continues at coordinate 326,335 of CALRYV010000001.1, forward strand.
GCAGGCGGTCTCCAGCGCCCGCGCCGCCGGCATGTGGCAGTTCATGCCCGCCACCGGCACCTACTTCGAACTCAAGCAGAACGTGTTCCGCGACGACCGGCGCGACGTGCTGGCCTCCACCCGCGCCGCGCTGGACTACCTGCAGAAGCTGTACGGCATGTTCGGCGACTGGCACCTGGCCCTGGCGGCCTACAACTGGGGCGAAGGCAGCGTCGGCCGCGCGATCGCGAAGAACCAGAAGCTGGGCCTGGGCGTCACCTACGCCGACCTGAACATGCCCAACGAGACGCGCTACTACGTGCCCAAGCTGCAGGCGGTCAAGAACATCATCGCCAGCCCGCAGGCCTACAAGACCGAGCTGCCGCTGATCGAGAACCACCCCTACTTCCAGAGCGTGAAGGTCACCCGCGACATCGACGTCGAACTGGCCGCCAAGCTGGCCGACGTCAAGCTGGAGGACTTCAAGGCCCTGAATCCGTCGATGAAGCGGCCGGTGATCCTGGCCGCCGGCACGCCCGAGATCCTGCTGCCCTGGGACAACGCCCATGTGTTCGAGCGCAACTTCGACGCCTACACCAAGGGCCAGTTCGCGAGCTGGACCGCCTGGAGCGCGCCGTCGACCATGACGGTCGGCGAGGCCGCGCGCCGCATCGGCATGAACGAGAACGAGCTGCGCAACGCCAACACCATTCCGCCGCGCATGCTGATCAAGGGCGGCTCGGTGCTGATCGTGCCGCGCACGCCGCAGCAGCAGCAGGACGTGACCAGCCAGGTGGCCGACAACGGCCAGCTCAATCTGGCGCCGGAGATCGTCAACCGCCGCACCACCGTGCGCGCCGGCAAGCGCGACACCGTGGCGGGCGTCGCCAGGCGGTACAAGCTCAATCCGGCCGACGTCGCCAGCTGGAACGACGTGTCGGCCAGCGCCACCTTCAAGGCGGGGCAGCAGGTGGTGCTGTTCCTGCCCGTGCGGGCCCAGGCAGCGCACGCTCCGCAGCGGGCCCAGGCCGCCAGGGTGCCGGCGCGGGCGGTCAAGCCCGTGGCGCAACGCCGCGCCGCGGCGGTCAAAGCGCAGCCACGCAAGCAGGTGGCGCCCGCCAGGCGCCGCTGACTCGGGCTGCTCCTACAAACCGCCGAGGCACCAGCCTACGCTCCTGTCAGCGCCGACCCCGTATCCTGCTGGGCGTCGGGTGACAACGTCGAGCGCGCAGCTTCCTGCGCCTGTCGCCGCCACGGGGGTTGCATGTCGGAACAAGAAAATCGGCCGGAAGATCACGGCACGCATGGCGGCCGGCGCCGCTTCGTCCTGGGAACGGCCGGCGCGCTGGCACTCGGCTCCGCCACGGCCCTGACCGGTTGCGGCGGCGGCGGCAACGACGAACACCAGGAGCGCTTCGGCTACGGCATCGCCAGCGGCGACCCGCTGGCGGACCGGGTGATCCTGTGGACCCGCGTCAACCTCGACACCCCGGCCCCCACCAGCGTCGGCTGGGAAGTGGCCAGCGACCCGCTGTTCACCGCCATCGTCGCGAGCGGCACCGCCGCCACCAGCGCCGACCAGGATTTCACCGTCAAGGTCGACGCCACCGGCCTGCAGCCCGGCACCTCTTACTGGTACCGCTTCAAGCATGGCGGCGAAACCTCCAGCACTGGCCGCACCCGGACCCTGCCGGCCGGCAACACCAGCCAGGTGCGCATCGGCGTGTTCTCCTGCGCCGCGTTCCCGGTGGGCCAGTTCCACGCTTACGCCAATGCAGCCAACCGGGGCGACATCGACGTCGCGCTGCACCTGGGCGACTACATCTACGAGACCGGCATCAGCGCGGCCGAACAGGCCGTCGCCACCCTGCTCGATCGCAAGCTCAATCCGAGCTACGAGACGGTGACGCTGGCGGACTATCGCGCCCGCTATGCCCACTACCATACCGACGCCGACCTGCGGGCGTTCCACGCGACGATCCCGATGATCGCCGTGTGGGACGACCATGAACTGGTCAACGGCATCTGGAAGGACGGCGCCGAGGGCCACGACCCGGCCAGCGAGGGCAGCTTCACCGTCCGGCGCGAGGCGGCAGCGCGCGCGTGGCGCGAATGGCTGCCGGTGCGCGTGCCCGATCCGGCCAACCCGCTGAAGATCTACCGCTCCTTCAACTTCGGCAACCTGGCCACGCTGCACATGCTCGATGCGCGGGTGCTCGGCCGCGACGCGCCGATCGGCCGCGACGGCTACCTGGCCGGCGCCGCCAGCGCCGCCGACCGGCAGCTGCTGGGGCAGGCCCAGCAGGACTGGCTGGCGGCCGGCATGGCGGCCTCGCAGGCCACCTGGCAAGTGGTGGGCCAGCAGGTGCCGATGGCGCGCATGGACATCCCGCTCAGCGTGTTCGACAGCTTCACCCAGAGCCGGCTGGACGACTACATCACCGCGCTGAACCTGGCCCCGTCCGCGCGCACGCCGGTGCAGCAGGCGCTGGTGGACCAGCCCAAGATCCCGATGGACCTGAACCACTGGGGCGGCTACCCGGCCGCGCGCGACAAGGTGCTTGCCGCGGCCAAGGCCGCCGACCGCAACCTGCTGGTGCTCGGCGGCGACAGCCACAACGCGTTCGCCAGCAACCTGCGCGACGCCGCCGGCGCGGCGGTCGGGGTCGAATACGACACCCCGTCGGTGACGTCGACCGGGCTGGAACTGAAGTACCGCGACATCAGCCGCCAGTTCCTGGCCGACTCGCTGGTGCGGATCATGCCGGACCTGAAGTTCGCCGAGACCACCCACCGCGGCTACCTGCTGCTGACGCTGACGCCGCAGGCCGCGCGCGGCGACTGGATCTTCGTCAGTTCGGTGCTGGACAACTCCTACAGCGCCGAGGTCGGCCGCAGCCTGCAGACCCTGCCGGGCGCGGGCAACCGCACCATCCTGCCGGCCTGAGCCGCGGCGCCGGCCGCCGCGGCGGCGGTTAAGCTCGGCGCATGGAATTGCAGCACCGGGTGGGTTTCTGAACGTCTTCTACGGCTGGAAGATCGTCGCGGCCGGAGGCGCCGTGTACTTCCTGCAGAGCGCCTTGTTGATGCAGGCGTTCGGCCTGTACGTCGCCGTGATGTCGGAAGAACTGGGCTGGAGCAAGACGGCGATGTCGGGCGCCGCGGCGCTGCAGTCGGTCGAAGGCGCGCTGCTGGGGCCGATGCTCGGCTGGCTGATCGACCGCCACGGCGCCCGCTCCATGATCCGCCTGGGCATCGTCGGCTTCGGCCTCGGCTTCATCGGCCTGGGCCAGGTGCAGACCATCGGCCAGTTCTACGTCGCCATCGCCGCCGTCGCCATCGGCGCCAGCTTCTGCGGCTACTTCCCGCTCAGCGTCGCCGTCATCCACTGGTTCCACCGCCAGCGCGCCCGCGCCCTGTCGCTGCTGGGGCTCGGCTTCGCGCTGGGCGGCACCTTCGTGCCGGCGGTGGCCTGGTTCATGCAGAACCACGGCTGGCGGGCCACGGCGATGACGTCGGGGCTGTTGATCCTGGTGGTCGGGCTGCCGCTGTCCTTCGCGTTCCGGCCGCGGCCGGCCGACCTCGATCCGCAGCTGGAGGGCCTGGCCGCGAAACGGCCCGGCGCGGCCGGCGCCGATGAAGGCGCCGACCGCGAGTTCACGGCGGCGCAGGCCCTGCGCACCCGCGCCTTCTGGCTGCTCGCGGTCGGCCACGGCTGCGCGCTGCTCGCGGTGTCGGCGGTCAACGTCCATGCCATCTCGCACCTGAAGGAGGGACTGGGCTACAGCGTGGCCGAAGCGTCGCTGGCGATCATGCTGATGACGGGCGCGCAGACCGGCGGCGTGCTGCTGGCGACGGCGATCGGCGACCGCTACGACAAGCGCCTGCTCGCCGCCGCCTGCATGCTGATGCACGGGTCGGGGCTGCTGTTGCTGACCTTCGCCGCCAACTGGTACTGGGTGGCCGCGTTCGCCATCCTGCACGGCGTCGCCTGGGGCCTGCGCGGCCCCTTGATGCAGGCGATCCGCGCCGACTATTTCGGCCGCGGCGCCATCGGCATGATCATGGGCCTGTCGGCCATCGTGGTGGCGGTGGGCCAGGTGGCGGGGCCGATGGTCGCCGGCATGCTGGCCGACCTGAGCGGCAACTACCGCACCGGCTTCACCGTGCTGGGCGTGGTCGCCATTTCGGGCTCGCTGCTGTTCTTCGCGGCGCGCAAGCCGGGCTAGGGCCTGTTCACACTATTTGCAGGGGCGCGAACGTGCTCAATCGGGCGTCAATCGAGGCGCCCGCCGCCGCCCGCATCGACATGCGGGCAAGGCGGGTAACGATGAGTGGCGCCCGATTGGGCCCGTTCCCCTGCGGGGTTGCGGCCAAAAAGGCCATCCGCCGCGTTACGAAGCCTTGCCGGGGGTCGACCCCGGCTGCGTTTCGCGCCTTGCGCATGGCCTTTTTGACCAGCAACGCGTCCCCTGCAAACAGTGTGAACAGGCCCTAGAGCTTCTCCGTCTCGCCCTGGCGCGGCTGCCACTTCATCAGGTGCTTTTCGATCCGCCCGACCAGGCCATCGAGCACCAGAGCGAAGGCCGTCAGCACCACGATGCCGGCGAACACGGTGTTGACGTCGAAGGTGCCCTCGGCCTGCAGGATCAGGTAGCCGACGCCGCGCGCCGACCCCAGGTACTCGCCGACCACGGCGCCGACGAAGGCCAGGCCCACCGACGTGTGCAGGCTGGAGAACACCCAGCTGGTGGCGCTGGGCAGGTAGACCGTGCGCAGCAACTGCTTCTGGTTCGCGCCCAGCATGCGCGCATTGGCCAGCACCACCGGGCTGACCTCCTTGACGCCCTGGTAGACGTTGAAGAACACGATGAAGAACACCAGGGTCACGGCCAGCGCCACCTTGCTCCACATGCCCAGCCCGAACCAGAGCGAGAAAATCGGCGCCAGGATCACGCGCGGCATCGAGTTGGCGGCCTTGATGTAGGGATCGAGGATGTTGCTGGCCGTCGGCGCCAGCGCCAGCCAGAGTCCGAACACCAGCCCCAGCACGGTGCCGATGACGAAGGCCAGCAGCGTCTCCAGCAGCGTGATGCCCAGGTGCTGGTAGATGTCGGCGCGGCCCGGCAGGCCGTCGGGAAACAGCGCGCTCTCGCCGAAGCCGAACGGCATGAACCACGACCAGACGCGGCCGGCGACCTTGACCGGCTCGCCCAGGAAAAACGCGTACTGCTGGTTGCGCGACAGCAGGTGCCAGCCGACCAGCAGCGCCACCAGCAGCCCGACCTGCCAGTAACGCAGGTTGCGGTCGTTGGGCTTGAAGGAGGCGAGCATCGGCCCTCTCACGCGGCTTTCCTGAGCTGCTGCGCGTAGCCCTTGAGCACTTCGTCGCGCAGCACCGCCCAGATCTGCGAATGCAGCTGCACGAAGCGCGGGTCGCTGCGGACCTCGGCCACGTCGCGCGGGCGCGGCAGGTCGATCTCGAACTCGCCGATCGGGCGCGTGCCCGGGCCGGCCGAGAGCACCACCACGCGGTCGCTCATCGCGATGGCCTCGTCCAGGTCGTGGGTGATGAACAGGACCGCCTTCTTCTTGGCCGCCCACAGCTCCAGCACCTCGTTTTCCATCAGCTGGCGGGTCTGGATGTCGAGGGCGCTGAAGGGTTCGTCCATCAGGATGATGTCCGGGTCCAGCGCCAGCACCTGGGCCAGCGCCGTGCGCTTGCGCATGCCGCCGGACAGCTGGTGCGGATAGCGGTCCTCGAAGCCGCCCAGCCCCACCCGCTCCAGCCAGGCCTGGGCCTGGCGCCGCGCTTGCGCATCCTCCAGGCCCCGGTATTGCAGGCCCACCATCACGTTGTCGATGGCGCTGCGCCACGGCATCAGGGCCTCGGTCTGGAACATGTAGCCGGCGCGGCGGTTGAGCCCCTGCAGCGGCTGGCCGAACACCCGGACCGCGCCCGACGAGGCCTCGAGCAGGCCGGCGCCGATGTTCAGCAGGGTGGACTTGCCGCAGCCGGTGGGACCCACCACCGAGACGAACTCGCCGGCGCGCACCCGCAACGTGGTATCGGCCACGGCGGTGTAGCGCTGGCTGGCGTCTTCCCGGGAGCGGAAGGTGACCGAGATCCGGTCCAGTTCGAGCGCGAAGTCGGACACGGAGCTGTGCGGCTCAGGCCTTGAACCGGTCCTTGGCCCGGCGCGCGAAATCGTTGGTGTAGGTCCTGGCCAGCACGATCTTGTCGGCCTTGACCGCGGGATCGAAGCTGGCCAGCGCCTTGAGCGCGGTGCGGGTGCCCTCTTCGGCCATCATGCCGTCCAGCGAGATCGCCTCGCGCACCTTGTTGAACGACGCCAGGTACAGCGCGCGATCGCCCAGCAGGTAGCTCTCGGGCACGGTCTTGATGATGTCGCTGGGGCCCGCGGTCTGCAGCCACTTGAGGCCGTGCACGATGGCGTTGGCCAGCGCCTGGCAAGTGTTGGGGTTCTTCTGCACGAACTCGGCGTGGGTGTAGAAGCAGGCCGCCGGCATCGGACCGCCGAACACCTCCTGCGTGCCCTTGAGCGTGCGGGTGTCGCTGATGATCTTGATGTCGCCCTTTTGCTCCAGCATCGTCATCACCGGGTCGATGTTGCTCATCGCGTCGATCTGGCCGGAGCGCAGCGCCGTCAACGCCCCCGCGGAGGTGCCGACACCGACGAAGCTGACGTCGCCGGCCTTGAGCCCCGCGCGCGAGAGCACCAGGTTGGCCACCATGTTGGTCGACGACCCCGGGGCGCTGACGCCGATCTTCTTGCCGCGCAGGTCGGCCACGGTCTTGTAGCCCGGCATGGTCTTGGTCGACACCCCCAGGGCAATCTGCGGCGCGCGCCCCATCACCACGATCGACTGGATGAACTGGTTCTTGGCCTGCATGTTGATGGTGTGCTCGTAGGCGCCGCTCACCACGTCGGCGGAGCCGCCGATCAGCGCCTGCAGCGAGCGCGAGCCGCCGGCGAAGTCGGAGATCTCGACGTCCAGGCCCTCGGCCTTGAAGTACCCGAGCTGCTCGGAAATCGTGAGCGGCAGGTAGTAGAAGCCGGCCTTGCCGCCGACCGCGATCGACACCTTGGTCTTTTCGAGCTTGCCCTGCGACCACACCGACGGCGCGGCGACACCCGCTGCAGCGAGCACCGCGGCCGAAGTGAACGCGCGGCGACTGATGATGGTGTTTTTCATTGTGGCAATCCTCTCTGATGGCGCTTGCGACGAGCCTAGCCCGCGCAATGCTGCACTGCATCGGGAACATCCCGTGCGGGTTTTCACGTAAGGGCGGTGGAGCGGCGACTAGCGCCGGTCCACCAGGGCGTGGGCGATGGTTCCCAGGTCCACGTATTCCAGCTCGCTGCCCGCCGGCACCCCGCGCGCCAGCCGCGTCACGCGCAGGCCGCGGGCCTTGAGCGCCTCGCTGATCACATGGGCCGTGGCTTCGCCTTCGGCAGTGAAATTGGTGGCCAGGATCACTTCCTGCACGTCGCCGCGGGTGGCGCGCTCGAACAGCTTGGCCAGCCCGATTTCGTTGGGGCCGATGCCGTCCAGCGGACTGAGCTTGCCCATCAACACGAAATACAGCCCGCGATAGGCCGACGTCCGCTCGATGGCGGCCTGGTCGGCCGGCGTTTCCACCACGCACAGCTTGCCGTGGTCACGGCGCGGATCCAGGCAGGTGGCGCAGACCTCGCCCTCGGTGAAGGTGTGGCACAGGCTGCAGTGGCGCACGCTGGTGGCCGCCTGCTGCAGGGCCTGCGACAGCAGCAGCGCGCCGGGGCGATCGTGCTGCAGCAGGTGGAAGGCCATGCGCGAAGCGGACTTCACGCCGACGCCGGGCAGGCGGCGCAGCGCCTGCACCAGCGCCTCGAGCGAGTGGGTGTCGGCCAAAAGAAACCGATCGGACCTAGAAGGGGAACTTCATGCCGCCGGGCAATCCCGGCATGCCCTGGGTCAGCTTGCCCAGCTTCTCCTGCGAGGTTTCCTCGGCCTTGCGCACCGCGGCGTTGAAGGCGGCGGCAACCAGGTCTTCCAGCATGTCCTTGTCGTCGGCCAGCAGGCTGGGGTCGATGGTGATGCGCTTGACGTCGTGCTTGCAGGTCATGGTCACCTTGACCAGGCCGGCGCCCGATTCCCCGGTGACTTCGACGAAGGCGAGTTCGTCCTGCGCCTTCTTGAGGTTGTCCTGCATGGCCTGGGCCTGTTTCATGAGGCCGGCGAGCTGTCCCTTGTTGAACATGGCTATTCCTGGTGGGTTGGGTTGGTCTGACGGGGCTGGATGCTGATGATCTTCCAGCCGGTGGGAAAGTCGTGCCGGGTGGCCTGCACGAACGGATCGTTGAGGATGATGGCCTCGGCGGCGCGCTGGCGTTCGGCGGCGACCGCGGCGTTGCGGCGGGCCGGGCTGTCGCTGACGGCGCCGACCTCGACGCTCAGGTTGACGTCGTGGCCGGCCGCGACCAGCGCGGCGCGCAGGCGCTCGCGGCTGGCCGGCTGGTTGAGGGATTCGCGCTCCACCCGCAGCATCCAGTGGCCGGTGTCGCGCGCCACCAGCTGCGACTGCAGCGCCAGTTCGCGCACCAGCGCCATGACGGCCTGCTGCGCGACCAGTTGCTGCACGGTGGCATGCCAGAAATCGCCGTCCTCGGTCAGCACCAGCGGCGCCGACGGCCGGATGGCGGCGGCCTCGCGCGGCGACTCGGGCTGCACCCGCACCGGCACGCCGACCACCTGCGAGCCGGACTCGCGCGGCCCGCCGGCCGGCCGCTGCGGCTGGCCGCGCGGCGGGTCCAGCACCGGCAGCACGCGCCCGGCCGGCGCCGCGGCAGCGGGAACGGCGGCCGCGACGGCAGCAGGGACGGTAACGGGAACGGAGGCCGGCGCAGCGGGCACCGCGGCGCGCGATGCAGCCGGCGCGACCAGCGGCGCGGAGACCGGCGCCGGCTTGGCTTCAATCAGAGTTTTTTTTTCCGTGGGCGCCTTGAACGCCAGCAGCCGCAGCAGCACCATCGTGAGCGCCGCGTATTCGTCGGGCGTCAGCCCCAGTTCGCCGCGCCCGTGCAGGCACATGCTGTACAGAAGCTGGGTCTCGTCGGCCGGCAGCATGGCAGCGAGGCGCGCGATCTCCGCGGCGTCGGGGTCGGCCGCGTCGCCGCCATCGGGCACGGCCTGCACCACCGCCATGCGTTGCAGCACCGAACTCATTTCTTCCAGCGTCGACGCGGCGCTCAGGCCGTGCAGGCGCAGCGTCTCGGAGGTCTCGACCACCGTGCGGCCGTCGCCATTGGCCAGCGCCTCGATCAGGCGGAACACATGGGTGGTGTCGACGCTGCCCAGCATCTGCCGCACGGTGGCTTCTTCCACCTTGCCGCTGCCGAAGGCAATGGCCTGGTCGGTCAGCGACAGGCCGTCGCGCATCGAGCCGCGGGCGGCGCGGGCCAGCAGGCGCAGCGCTGCAGTCTCGGCTGCCACGCCCTCGTCGGCCAGCACGTGGGCCAGGTGCTCGCGCACGGTCTCGGGCGCCATCGGGCGCAGGTTGAACTGCAGGCAGCGTGACAGCACCGTCACCGGCACCTTCTGCGGGTCGGTGGTGGCCAGCACGAACTTGAGGTATTCCGGCGGCTCTTCCAGGGTCTTGAGCATCGCGTTGAACGCGTGGCCGGTGAGCATGTGGACTTCGTCGATCATGAAGACCTTGAAGCGGCCCTGCACCGGCTTGTAGACCGCCTGTTCCAGCAGCTGCTGGACCTCGTCGACGCCGCGGTTGGAGGCCGCGTCGAGCTCGGTGTAGTCGACGAAGCGGCCCGAATCGATGTCGGTGCAGGCCTGGCACACGCCGCACGGCGCCGCCGTGATGCCGCCCTGCCCGTCCGCGCCCTGGCAGTTGAGCGACTTGGCCAGGATCCGCGAGACGGTGGTCTTGCCGACGCCGCGCGTGCCGGTGAACAGGTAGGCGTGGTGCAGGCGCTGGCGCGTCAGCGCGTTGGTCAGGGCCTGCACCACATGCTCCTGGCCGACCATCTCGGAGAAGGTCTTGGGCCGGTACTTGCGGGCGAGCACGAGATAGGACATCGGAGCCGATTCTACGGTGCTGGGCGTTACGGAAATTCGAGCGGCCGATGCGCCATGGGGGCATCGCGAGTCCCCTACAATAGCGGCTGACGGGCCTCCCCGCATGGTGAAGCGGCCAACCGGGTCAGGTGGGGAACCAAGCAGCCCTAACTGTGGAGCCAGTGCCGGGGGTAAGGCTCGTCAACCCCTACATCCCATTCGACGAACCGGGCGCAGCAACGCGCAGCCCGGTTCCCCTTGATCAGCCACTCAAAAATCGCCCCAGCGATTTTTGAGTGAATGCTTAGCGCATGAACCTGCCGTCCGCCCCCACGATCGACAGGTCGACGAAGTCCAGCCCCGTGTGATCGTCCGGGCCGTAGCCCACTTCCAGTCCGCCCAGGTTGAACGACTTCATGCCTTCCAGCGCGGCGCGCAGGCGCTCGCGGGTCGGGTTCTTGCCGGCGCGCTGCAACCCCTCCACCAGCACCTTGGCCGCGGCGAAGCCTTCGAGCATCGCGGGCGTGAGCGCCGTGCCGGCCTTGGCACTGGCCAGGGCCTGCGCCTCCTTCACCATCGGAAAGGCGATCGAGCGCTCCGACGGGAACACCTGGGTGACGATCACGCCCCGGGCGTTGGTGCCGAGCGACTTGATGAAGCCGCCCGACGCGTTGTTCGACAGCGTGACGATCTGCGGCACCGGGCCGGCGGCGCGCAGCGCCTTCACGCCGTCGACGACGTGGCTGCCCGAGCCGACCCAGAGGATGGCCTGGGTCTGGGCCTGGGTCACCGGCGCCGCCAGCACGGTGAAATCGGGCTTGGCGCGGTCGGTCTTGAGCACGGCGACCGGCTGGAGTCCGGCCTTGGTCAGGCCCCGCACCGCTCCCTGCAGCCCGTCCTGCCCGAACGAATCGTCGGTGTGGATCACGGCAATGCGCCGCACGCCCATGGTGTTCAAGTGCTCGATGGCCTTCTCGGCTTCGCGCTGGTAGGTGGCGCGGACATTGAAGATCCATTTCTTGACCGGCTGGTGCAGCACCATGGCGCCGGTGGACGGGCCGATCAGCGGGACGAAGTACTGCTCCAGCAGCGGGTTGATCGCCTCGGTATGCGGGGTGCCGCGGTTCAGGAACAGGGCCAGCACCTGCTTGTCGACGATCAGCTGCCTGGCGTTCTCCGCCGCCAGCTTCGGGTCGAACTTGTCGTCCAGCGAGACCAGCTCGATCTTCTGGCCGTTCACCCCGCCCCTGGCGTTCACCGCGTCGATGTAGAGCTTGGCGCCGTCGGTGGTTTCCTTCACGCCGGCCGCGACCGGTCCGGAAAAACCGGCGGTCTGGCCGATCAGGATCTGCGCGTGCGCCGCGCCACCGAGTACCAGGCTGCCCACGATGAGGCCGCCGGCCAGGTCATACCATTTCATGTTGTCTCCATTGCGATGGGCCGATGGTACGGTCGGGTTCGGGCGCTGTCGACGGGGGAAGACCCGACGCGGGTCGCCCCGCGGCAACGGCGCAACGTGACCTTTCGCACGATTTCCGCTTTGCCGCTCCCGCGTCCGGCAGGACTCCCACGGCAACGGTCGGCAGCGTCCCACAAACCTTCCGCCAAGGCCGCGCCAGACTTGGTGCCACAGCGTCGGAGGTGTGTCATGAACAGAGCAGCAGCGATCAGTCGGATGGGTTGGGTCTGCGCCAGCTTGATGCTGGGCGCGGGCGCCGCCTTCGGGGCCGAGCCCGGCGCCGACTGGGCATCCGAGACGGCCACCTTCACCGCGCTGCCGCAAGCGTCAACCGGCGCCGCCCCGGCGGCCGGCTCGGTGATCGAGATCAGCGCGTCGAACCTGCCGCGCTTCGACAATTTCGACGGCACCAGCCGCACCCGGCAGCGCCTGGACATGGCGCTGCTCAGTCCCGGACGCGCGTCCTTCGGCGTCACCATGGGGCTGAGCGGCCTCGCGCCGTCCGCGCGGGCCGGCTTCACCCCCGGTGCCAGCGAGGGCCTGAACGGCGTCAACCTCGGCCTGCAGTGGCGCTACGTCTTCGACAACAACCGCCGCATCGACATCACCGCCTGGCGCGACGTGGGCCGGCCCAACGATGCGCTGGCGCTGGTCCAGTCGCGCGACGCCGGGTACGGCGCGCGGGTCGAGATGCAGCTGGCCGGCTCGCGCTCGCCGCTGGTCGCCGACCGCGGCTTCGTCGGCGTCCAGCTCGATGGCGGCGCCCGCATCACGCTGCGCCGCAGCGGCGGCCGGCCGATGCTCTACTACCGCAACAATTTCTAGCTGGGCCGTACAGCCGGGCTGGGTGACAATGCGGGCCAGAGCCGCGGAATCGTTGTCCGCGGCCGACCCAGACATGTCCCAGACCCAGACCCAGTTGCCGTGCGCGCTCGTGATCGAGGACGATGACCACATCGGCCAGCTCCTGCAGTTCATGCTGGAGCGCGAGAACTACCGCGTTCACCTCGCGCGCGACGGCCGCGCCGGCAAGGCCTTCATCGAGAGCCAGCCGCCGCCGGCGATCGCGTTGTTCGACGTGATGCTGCCGTTTTTCGACGGCTTCCAGCTGGTCGGCCTGGTGCGGGCCCAGCCGGGATGGGAATCGGTGCCGGTGATCATGCTCACCGCCAAGACGCAGGAGCGCGACATCGTCCGCGCGCTCGACGCCGGCGCCAACGACTACATCGTCAAGCCGTTCCAGCCCAAGGAACTGCTGGCGCGGGTCCGGCGGCTGGCGCGCGTCGCCCCATGACCCCGGCCGCCCGCCTCCTGGTCGCGCTCGCCCTGTCGCCCCTGCCGCTGCTGGCCCAGGACCAGCCGCCGGCGGTGGTCAACCGGCTGCAGGTGAGCGCCGAACACAACCGGCTCGACCATGGCTTGCGCAACTGGGACGAAGTCACCGTGCGCTACAGCCGCCAGTGGGACCGGCGCGAGCTGGCCGAAGTGGCCCTGACCCAGGCGCGGCGCTTCGGCGCGACCGACCGGCAAGTGGAGGCGCTCTATGTCCGGCCGCTGGGCCCGCGCCTGGTCGCGACGGCCCAGCTGGCGTTCAGCCCGGAGCACCGCTTCCTGGCCCGGCACAGCCTGGAGGCCGGGGCCCAATACGAGTTCCAGCCGGCCTGGCTGCTGCACGGGCGGCTGCGCCACACCAGCTACGACACGGCGTCGGTCGACCAGGCCACGCTGATGCTCGAACGCTATGCCGCCAACTACAGCGCCTCGCTGGCCTGGAAGCCGGTGCGGGCGCTGGGCACCCACGCGACCGGCTACGAGCTGCGCGCCAGCCGCTACTACGCGGACGACAGCCACGTCGGCCTGATCCTGAGCTCGGGCCAGGAGGCCACCCAGCTCGGCGCCGGCGCCGTCGCGCTGGCCGACGTCCGCTCGGTGGCGCTGGTCGGGCGGCACCGGCTCGACCGCGCCTGGTCGGTGAACTACGCGCTGAGCCGGACTCGCCAGGGCGACTTCTACAGCCGCACGGGGTTCAGCGCCGGTGTTCAGCACAATTTCTGATCCGTACCTGCGGGTCGCGGCGGTCGCGGGCGCCGCCGCCGTGGGCCTCACGCTGGCCATCGGCATCCTGATCATCGCCCTGCGGGTGCAGGGGCGCGGCGACGACCGGCGCTGGCAGGCGTTCGTGGCCCAGTGGCGGCCGGTGCTGCTGGCGGCGATGCTGTCGCCGCTGCAGGCGGAGCTGCCCGCGCTGGCGCGGCGCGACCACGGCCGCTTCCTGCGCCTGTGGACCTACCTGCACGAATCGGTGCGCGGCGACGCCAGCGAGCGCCTCAACCGGGTCGCCCTGGAGCTGGGCATCGACCGCAGCGCCCGCGACTTCCTGCGCCGCGGCTCGCGGGCGCAGCAGCTGCAGGCGATCCTGGCGGCCGGCTACCTCCAGGACCGCAGCGCCTGGGGCACGCTGCAGGCGATGGCGCGCAGCCCCGACGGCCTGGTCTCGGTCAACGCCGCGCGGGCGCTGATCCGGATCGATGCGCTGGAAGGGGCGCAGTTCCTGATGCCGCTGATCCTGGCGCGCGACGACTGGGAGGTGACCCGGGTCGCCGTGTTCCTGGTCGACGCCCGCGAAGCCTTCTGGCTGCTGTTGATCAAGGGCCTGCCGGCGCTGCAGCCGCGCGACCTGCCGCGCGCGCTGGCGCTGGCCGAAGCGCTGCGGCTGCAGTTGCCGGCTGCCACCCTGCGCTACCTGCTGGACCCGGGCCGGCCGCCGGCGGTGACCTGCCGCGCGCTGCGGCTGGCCGCGGCCGCCGAACTGCTGCCGGAGGTGCAGCGCTGCCTCTCGCATCCGGATCCGGACGTGCGGCTGCAGGCGGCGCTGGCGCTCGCCCGCCTGGGCGGCCCGGACGACGTGCCGCGGCTGGAGGCGCTGCTGGAGGACTCGCAGTGGCCGGTGCGCCTGGGCGCCGCGCAGGCGCTCGCCGCCCTGCCCTACCTGACGACGGCGCAGCTGGTGGCGCTGCAGCGGCCCGGCGGCGCCGCTAACGACGTCCTGCGCCACGTCGCCGCCGAGCGGGAGTGGGCATGACGCAGCACCTGTTCATCGACTGGATGACGTGGGTGATCCTGGCCTACTTCGTCGCCCTGAACGTCGGCTACCTGGCCCTGAACTTCCTGTCGCTGGCCAGCCTGCACCGCGGCCGCCAGGAAAAGGTGCTGGAGGAACTGCCCCAGGTCTTCACCGGCCTCGACCCGGCGATCAGCATCCTGGTGCCGGCCTACAACGAGCAGGCGGGCATCTCGGCGTCGATCCGCTCGATGCTGCAGCTGGCCTATTCCGACTTCGAGATCATCGTCATCAACGACGGCTCCAAGGACAAGACGCTGGAGGTGCTCCAGCGCGCCTTCGCGCTCCAGCCCTTCCCCGAAGCGGTCGACGCCCGGCTGGAGACCCAGCCGATCCGCGCCATCTACCGCTCCACCACGCACGCCAACCTGCGGGTGATCGACAAGGACAACGGCGGCAAGGCCGACTCGCTCAACGCCGGCATCAACCTGGCGCGCCATCCGCTGTTTTGCGGCGTCGACGCCGACTCGATCCTGGAGCGCGACAGCCTGCAGCGGGTGGTGCGGCCGTTCCTGCGCGACTGGCGGGTGGTGGCCACCGGCGGCACCGTGCGGGTGGCCAACGGCTGCGAGATCCAGGAAGGGTTCCTCACCAAGGTCAGGCTGCCGACCAACATCTGGGCGCTGTTCCAGGTGGTGGAGTACCTGCGCGCCTTCCTGTTCGGGCGGCTCGGCTGGTCGCAGCTCAATGCCATGCTGATCATCTCCGGCGCCTTCGGCCTGTTCAAGACCAGCGTGGTGATCGAGGCCGGCGGCTATCGGCCCAAGACCATCGGCGAGGACATGGAACTGGTGGTGCGCATGCACCGGATGCTGCGCGACCGGGGCATCGACTACCGGGTCGAGTTCGTGCCCGAGCCGGTGTGCTGGACCGAGGCGCCCGAGGACCGCAAGACGCTGCGCAACCAGCGCATCCGGTGGCAGCGCGGCCTGTCGGAAAGCCTCGGCGGCAACTGGGGCCTGATGTTCCACCGCCGCGGCGGGCCGCCCGGCTGGCTGGCCTTCCCGTTCATGGTGGCCTTCGAGTGGCTGGGCCCGCTGATCGAGCTGGGCGGCTACGTGTTCATGCTGTTCGCGTACCTCACCGGCCTGATCTCGTGGGACGCCTTCGCCGTGTTCCTGTTCGTGGCCATCGGCCTGGGCATCCTGCTGTCGGCGTCCGGGCTGCTGCTGGAGGAAATGGCCTTCCACCTCTATCCGCGCCTGTCGGATCTGGCCATCCTGGCGCTGGTGGTGGTGGCCGAGAACTTCGGCTACCGCCAGCTCAATAGCTGGTGGCGGCTGATCGGCCTGTACCGCTGGGCGGCCCAGACCGA
This sequence comes from Ramlibacter sp. 2FC, assembly GCA_943372495.1. Taxonomy (GTDB): domain Bacteria; phylum Pseudomonadota; class Gammaproteobacteria; order Burkholderiales; family Burkholderiaceae_C; genus Ramlibacter. The sequence continues at coordinate 342,286 of CALRYV010000001.1, forward strand.
ATCGAAGTGGGGCGAGATGAAGCGCAAGGGGCTGGGCGACTCCACTTGAGCGGCGCTGCCCCCTCGCTGTCATCCCGGCCCCCGAGCCGGGATCCATGACGACGTCGCGCTGCCTCAGGCCAGCGGCAGCTCGAAGAAGAACTCGGTGCGGCCCGGCTCGCTGTCGAAGTCGATCCGCCCGTGGTGGGCCTGGACGATGCTGCGGCAGATGTTCAGCCCCAGCCCGGTGCCGCCCTTTTGCCGCCGGTCCGAGCTGTCGGCCTGGGCGAAGCGCTCGAACGCCCGCTCGCGAAAGCCCGCCGGCACGCCAGCCCCGCGGTCGATCACCGACACCCGCGCCCTGCCGTCCACCACGTCCAGGCTGACGCTCACCGTGCCCGCGGGCGGCGAGTACTTGGCCGCGTTCGACAGCAGGTTCACGCTCACCTGCACGATGCGGTCGGCGTCGGCCAGCACCTGCGGATCGGCGCCGGCGGCGAACTCGATCCGCACGCCCAGTTCCTCGGCGAACGCCCCGGTGTCGCGGATCGCCTGCTCCACCAGCGGCCGCAGCGGCTGGCGCTCCATGGCGTAGTCCATCAGGCCGGACTGGATCTTCTCGACGTCGAGCACGTCGTTGATCAGGCGGATCAGCCGCTCGCAGCTCTTGCTCGAAATGCCGATCAGCTGCTGCGCGTCCGCGGGCAGGTCGCCGGCTATGCCGGAGTCGAGCAGGCTGAGCGACGCATAGATCGCGGTCATCGGCGTGCGCAGTTCGTGCGACACGGTGGAGATGAATTCGTTCTTCAGCCGTTCGATTTCCTTGCGCCGCGAGATGTCCTGCACGAAGGCGCTGAACAGCCGCAGCTTGCCGGTGTTGACCAGGCCGATCTTCACTTCGACCGGTATCTCGCTGCCGCCCCGCGTGACCATCACCCGCTCCATGGTCTGGCCGATGAAGGGCGCATCGCCCTGGGCCAGGAAGTGCTGCAGCGCGGCCCGCGCGGCGCCGGCATGGCGCCCGGCCAGCAGGGTTTCGGCGAACGGCCGGCCCAGCACCTCCTCGCGGGTCCAGCCGAACATCCGCTGCGCCTGTGTGTTCCAGTCGCTGATGCGGCCCTCGAAGTCCATCCCGATGAACGGGTCCTGCGCCGATTCGATGATGGTGTGGATCCGCTGCTCGTTCTCCTGCACCCGGGCGAAGGCGTCGCGCAGTTCGGCCGTACGCTCCTCGACCCGCTGCTCCAGCGAGACGTTCAGCGAGCGCAGGTCGGCCTCCTTTTGCTGCAGGCTGGCCACCAGGGAATTGAGCGACTCGCCGAGCGTCTGCACTTCCTTGTAGCCATTGGTCGCGGCGGGCGGCGCCGGCTGGCCGGTCTCCAGCAGCTGCGCCGTCCGCACCAGGTCCAGCAACGGCCGGCTGATGACCCGCGCGGCCAGCCAGCCCAGCACGCTGAACAGCAGCGCCATGCCGACGCCCCAGGCCAGCAGCCGGTATTGCAGGTGCCGCACCGGCTCCTCGGCCTCACCCAGGTCCTGCCGCACCAGGATGGTCCAGCCCAGGCCGGGCGAGGCCCGGTAGCCCTTGCTCTTGCTGTAGCCGACCACGTAGCTGCGTCCGTCCGGCCAGCGCTCGATGCCGTAACCGGTCTTCCCGGCCGCGGCGGCCGCCAGGCTGGCCAGCGCGATCCGGTTGCCCTCCAGCGCCTCGGGGCCCAGCAGCACCCGGCCGTCGGTGGCGACGATCAGCGGCTCCACCGTGCGGCTGCGATCCAGCGTCACGAAGATGGCCTGGCGCAGGTCCCGGGCCCATTGCCACGACAGGTGCGCGCCCAGCACGCGGGCCGGCCGGCCCTGGGCGTCGTCGACCGGAAAGGCGACGTCGACGAAGCGCAACGGCTCCTTGTCGGTGTTGCCCAGCAGGTTCGCCAGCAGCAGCGCCTCATGGACGTCGCCCAGGTGGGTGCCGCGCTGCGCGTTGGCGAACCAGGGTCGCTGCGCCACGTCGGCGCCCTCGAGCAGGCCCCGGGTCGCCGCCCCGACCCGGCCGCCGCTGTCCGCCAGGCCGATCCAGGCATAGAAGGGATAGCTGGCCTGCAAGGCGTCGAGGTCGCGCCGGACCTGGGCCATGTCCTCTTCGCCAGCGAGCCGGCGACTGAGGGCCTCGACCTCGCGATAGCGCTCGAACATCGCCCGGTCCATCCGGTTGGCGGTCTGGTTGGCCAGTTCGGCCAGGTTGGTGCCGATGCTGGAACGGACCTGGGCGCTGGCGGCGTGCTCGGTCACCACCGTCAGGATCCCGGTGAGCAGGATCGACAGCAGCGAAAACGCGAGCGCGAGGTAGGCGCCGAGGCCGAAACGGGCGGGTCTGGGGGTGGATGTCATGCGGGCGCGCCGATGGGGCGAACCCCGCATTGTCCTATGTTGCGGATGAGCTGGCGGTGGCGCACCAGCGCGCCGCCGCCGCCCCGGCGCCACGGCCGCTGGCCAGGCACGCGGTCAGCAGGTAGCCGCCGGTCGGGGCTTCCCAGTCCAGCATCTCGCCGGCGCAGAACAGACCGGGCAGTTCGCGCAGCATCAGCCCGGGGTCCAGCGCGTCGAAGCGGATGCCGCCGGCGCTGCTGATCGCCTCGGCGATCGGGCGCGGCGCGCTCAGCGTCAGCGGCAGGTTCTTGATCGCGGCGGCCAGTTGCGCCGGCTGGGCCAGCACGCTCTTGGGCAGCAGCTCGTGCAGCAGGCCCATCTTGATGCCGTCGATCGCCAGCCGGCTCTTCAGGTGGCTGGACAGGGAGCGGGCGCCGCGCGGATGGGCCACCTCGGCCGCCACCTGCTCGGCGCTGCGGGTCGGCAGCAGGTCCAGGTGCAAGGTCGCCTGGCCGTTGCGGGCGATCTCGTCGCGCAGCAGCGCCGACGCGGCGTAAACCAGGCTGCCTTCGACGCCGGTCGCGGTGGCCACGAACTCGCCCTTGCGCTCGAACGTCTGGCCGGTGGAATCGACGCAGCGGATCGCCACCGACTTGAAGGGCTGGCCGGCGAAGCGGCTGGCGAAGTGCTCGCTCCAGCCGCCCAGCACGTCGAAGCCGCAGTTGGCCGGCACCAGCGGCTCGAGCGCGACGCCGCGCTGCGCCAGCAAGGCCTGCCAGCTGCCGTCCGAGCCCAGCCGCGGCCAGCTGGCGCCGCCCAGCGCCAGCACCACGGCGGTCGCAGGCACCTCCCGCACGCCGTCCGGGGTCGAGAACTGCAAGGCCCCGGCGCCGGTCCAGCCGCTCCAGCGGTGCCGCATGTGAAAGCGCACCCCGCTGCCGCGCAGCCGGTGCAGCCAGGCCCGCAGCAGCGGCGCCGCCTTCATCTCCGAGGGAAACACCCGGCCGGAGCTGCCGACGAAGGTGGTGACGCCCAGTTGCTCGGCCCAGGCCCGCAGCTGCGCCGGCCCGAAGTCCTGCAGCCACGGCTCGACCTGCGCGCGGCGCTCGCCGAAGCGCGAGGCGAACAGGTCGAACGGCTCGGAGTGGGTCAGGTTCAGGCCGCCGCGGCCGGCCAGCAGGAACTTGCGCCCCACCGACGGCATGGCGTCGTACACGTCGACCTGGACCCCGGCCTGCGCCAGCGTCTCCGCGGCCATCAGTCCGGCCGGTCCGGCCCCGATCACGCTTGCATTGTTCATTCGACTTCCACCAATCGGCCCTGGCCGGTGAGAAAAGCGGCGCGCACTGGCGCGCCGGCGTTGGCGGCCGCGACGGCCTGCCGGTAACGCCGCAGCTGCGCCAGCAGCTCCGGCTGCTGCTGCGGCTGCGCGGCAGATTTGTAGTCGAACACCCACCACTCGCCGCTGCCGCGCCGGCGCACCAGCCGGTCCAGCCGCAGCAGTTCGCCATCGTGCAGCAAGGCCACCTCGTTGCCCTGCCAGTCGACCGCGGCGCCCTGCCAGGCCCAGGCGCCGTCGCCCTGCAGGATGCGGCGCGCCATCGCCGCCGCGTCGCGCAGCTGGCCCTCGTCGAGGCCGAAGTCGCGCCCGGCCCGCCGCAGCTGCGCTGCGGGAAAGATCTCGGCGCCCGGGCTCCAGCGCTCCAGCAGCTGGTGCACCGCCTGGCCGAAGCGCGACTCGGGCGAATCGTCCACTGGCGGCGCGGTCTCGTCCGCCGGCGCCTGGCCGGCGCCGGCCTTCATCGGCACCACCGGCAACGTGAACGGCGCCGCCGTGTCGCCACCGCCCGTGACCATTGGTGGCGGCGGTGCCGCCAGCGCCTCGCTGAACGGCTCCAGCCGCTGCCACCAGCTGCCTTCGGCCGGGACATGGGGCTGGACCGACGACAGCACCAGCAGCCGGCGGGCCCGCGTCATCGCGACATAGAGCGCGTTGAGCTCCTCGCGCTGCCGCGCGGCCTTCTCGACCTCGAGCGCCTCGGCGCTGCAGGCGGGCGGGCGGCTCTCGCTGGCGATGAAGGCGAAGCGCCAGGGCGCGGGCGCTTCGCCGGGCCACTCGACGATCACGCCCATGGTCTCGGCCCGGGCGGACGGCGCATCGGTGTCCAGCAGCAGCACCACCGGCGCTTCCAGGCCCTTGGCGCCATGGACGGTGAGCAGGCTGACGGCGTCGACCCGGCCGCTCGCCGGCGCCCGGATGCCGCCGGCCTTCAGCGCCCGGACGAAAGCGTAGGGCGTGGCATAGCGGGCGGCGTCCACTTGCAGCGCCGCGCCGGGCAGGGCGCGCAGGTTGGCCAGCACCTTGCCGCGCAGGGCCGGCGGCGCCGCCGCGGCAAAGCGCGCCAGCACGTCGCCCTGGTGGTAGATCGCGTCGAGCGCGTCGTGCGGCGGCAACCGGTCGACCAGCGCCTGCCAGCGCAGCAGCTTGCCGGCGGCGTCGCGCAGGGCCGGGCTTTCCAGCTGCGGATCCTGCAGCAGCTCGAACCAGGGCCGCGAGCGCCCTTGCTCCTGCGCCCGCCGCGCCAGCAGCGCGACCTGCACCAGCTCGCCGTCGCCGATGCCGAACAACGGCGATTTCAGCGCCCGCGCCAGCGACAGGTCGTGGGTCGGCGACACCAGCACGTCGAGCAGCGCCGTCAGGTCCATCACCTCGGGCGCCTCGCACAGGTCGGCCTTCTCGGGCTGCTGCGCCGGGATGTGCAGCAGCCGCAGCTGTTCCTCCAGCGCCGCCAGCCGGTCGCGCCGCCGCGCCAGCACCATGATCTGCTGCGGCAGCAGGCCTTGCGCGATTTGCTGCGCGACCCACGCCGCCGCCTGCCGGCATTCGAGCGTGACCAGCTTTTCCTCGGCCAGCTCGCGCGGGACGGTGAGGCTGTCGCGCCAGCCGCCGGCCTCCGTTCGGGCTGAGCTTGTCGAAGCCCACGCTTGCCCTTCGACAGGCTCAGGGCGAACGGGGGACAGGTCCTCCCGCGGAATCTGCGGCAGCCGCGCCACCCCGCCGGCTTCATGCGATGCGGTGGTGTGCGGCCGGAACCCTTCGTAGCTGCCCTGCTGCTGCGCCGCGCCCATGACGGCGTTCACGGTGTCCATGATCGCGGGCGCGTTGCGATGGGTGTGGTCGCAGCTCAGGCGGTCGCCGCCCAGGGCGTCGGCCACGAACGCCTGCGCCGCCTTGAACACCTGCGGCTCGGCCCGGCGGAAGCGGTAGATGCTCTGCTTGGGGTCGCCGACGATGAAGACGCCCGGCGCGGCGCCGCCAGCCCCTGCGTATCCGGAGAGCCACGCGTGCAGCGCCTGCCACTGCAGCGGATTGGTGTCCTGGAACTCGTCGATCAGCAGGTGCTTCACGCGGGCGTCGAGCCGCTCCTGCACCCAGCCGGAGAGCACCGGGTCCGCCAGCATGGTCAGGGCCGCGCGCTCGACGTCGTTCATGTCGACCCAGCCGCGCTCGCGCTTGAGCGCCCCGAACTCCGCCGCCAGGACCCGCGCCAGCCGCGCCATGCGCTGGTGGTGCAGCCACGCCTCGTGCTGGCGGCAGGCCGCGGCCAGCCGGAGGGCCAGCTCCTGCGCCTGCCGCACCTGCTCCAGCCCGGCGAGCTTGTCGCTGAACTTGCGCGGCTCGCCCTTTTGGGTGAGCAGCGCGGCCAGCACGGCGTCGATGTCGCGGCCGGTGAGCGCGCGTTCGAGTTCCTCGCCCTTGGCCGAGAACGTCTTCGCGCTGGCCCGCCCGAGCGCCACCGCCGCGCCCGACAGCGCCTGGGTGTGGACGTTCACGGCCGCCAGCAGGTCGCAGGGTTCGGCCAGGCCGGCGAACTCGGGAAACTGCTCGCCCCAGTGCTTGATCGAGGCTTCGACCACCTCGTGCGCATCGGCCAGCGCCAGCTCGACCCGCTTGTCCAGCGCCGCCAGCAGCGCCTTCTGGGTGCTGAAGCGGCCATGGGCGCGGACGCTGGCCTCGAAGTCGCCGCGCGCCTGTGGGTCGGCCGCGACGGCGCCGTGGAAGCGGCGCCAGACCCGCTCCACCGCCTCCTTGTCGTCCTCCAGCAGCTCGTAGCTGGCCGGCAGGCCCAGGTGCTCCAGCACCGCCAGCGGCGCGTTGCGCAGCAGCGCGGCGAACCAGCTGTGGAAGGTGCGGATCTGCACCGGCCGGCCGGCGCCCAGCAGGCGCGCATACAGCGCCTTGAGCGCTTCGGCTTGCGGCGGCACCGCGTCGGGCGGCACGCCGCGTTCAAGCAAGGCCTGGGCCAGCCGCTCGGGTGACGCCGTCGAGAACTCCTGCAGCCACTCGTGCAGCCGCTGGCGCATCTCGCCGGCGGCCTTCTTGGTGAAGGTGATGGCCAGGATCTCCTGCGGCTGCGCGCCGTCCCGCAGCGCGCGCAGGATCCGGGACACCAGCATCCAGGTCTTGCCGGCGCCGGCGCAGGCCTCCACCGCGACGCTGCGGCGCGGGTCGCAGGCGATGGCGTAGAACTGCTCGCGGCCGATCCGGCTGCCGTTGCGTTCGTAGGCCAGTCCGCTCATTTCCAGAAATCCCGGCGGCACAGGCCGCGTGCGTTGCAGAAGTCGCAGCCGGCGCCCTCGCCCAGCGCCGCCAGCGGCTCGCCGGCGGCGATCCGCTCCATGTCGGCCAGCACGCCGGCGACCAGGTCGTCGCGGGTGTGAGTGACGTCCTCATGCACCACCTTGCCGGTGCCCGAGCGCTCGCCGACGTTCAGGTAGGCCGCCTCCAGCCGGTCGTCTTCGAGCAGCGCGCCGTAGAACGCCAGCTGGGTGTCCTCGCCCGGCACCGCCACCCGGCGCCTGCTCTTTTGCAGGTCCTCGGTCTTGTAGTCGACCACCAGCCGGGTGCCGTCGGCCAGCCGGTCGATCCGGTCGATCCGTCCGACCAGGGTCAGCGGGCCCAGCGGCACCCGGTGCGAGGTCTCGGAACTGACGAAGCTCGCGCCCGTCGCTTCGTGCTGCTCCAGCCAGGCCAGGTAGCCGTCGCGCACCTGCGGCCAGGCCGCCGCGAACGGCAGGAACTCGCCCTGCTCCAGCCGCATGGCGCGCGTCACCTCCTCGGCGGCGATCTCCAGCAGGCCCAGGCGGCCGGCGCCCGGCGGCTCGAAGCTGGCATGCAGCGTCTCGTGGAACGCCGCCAGCACCGCATGCAGCCAGTTGCCGAAATCGCGCTTGTCGACCTCGGCGTCGAGCTCGTCCTGCTCCTTCAATCCGAGCTGGCGCAGGGCGAAGAACCGGTACGGGCAACGCCGCAGGTCCTCGTAGCCGCTGGCGGACAGTTCCGCAACCGGCAAGGCCGCGCCGATGGCCTGCGGCGGCTCGGTCGGCGCCGGCTGCAGCTCGCGTTGCTCGCGCGGGTCGACCCCTTCGGCCACCTGCGCTTCGAGCTGCAGCGCCAGCACCAGCGGGCTGGGCAGCAGCGCCTCGCCGCTGTCGTCGCTGCTGCGCCAGAGCACGTCGCAAAACGGCGCCTGCAAGGCGCAACGCCAGCCGGCCCGCACCGCGCGCTCCAGCGTCTCGCGGAGCGGCATGCCGAGCGCCTCGCGCTGGGCCGGGGTCCACGGCCCGGGCGGCTCCGGCGACACGGCCAGGCGCACCTCGTCGCAACCGGGCAGCACCAGGGCCGCGAACGGGCGCCCCAGCAGCTGGTTGAACGGCAGGATCACGACCTCCTCCTTGCGCGTGGACTGCGGCACGAAGCTCGCGGCCTCCAGCGTGTCGTTGACCCAGGCGCTGAAGCCGGCCAGGGTGAAGCGGCGCGCGGCCTGGGGCAACTGCTCGAACTCGCCCCGGGCGCCCTCGGCCAGCCGCAGCGCCGCGATCACCTTGTCGCCGGCGGCGTCGCCGGCCAGCAGCGTCCACTGGCCCGTGGCCTGCAGCAGCGCGCGCAGCGCCGCCAGCCACTGCGGCAGCGGCTTGCTGCCTTGCATGGCCTGCTGCCATTGCGCGACCTGGTCGGTCAACTCGCGCAGCGCCGCGCTGTCACCGAGGTCTCCCGGCTGCAGGCCGGACCAGTCGCGCACGCCGGCGCGGCGCACCCGCCGTTCCAGCGCCAGCACCGTGGGGGCCGCCAGGGCCGGGGAATTCTTCAGCCAGTCGAGCACCGCGTCGCTCGACGCGTTCCAGGCACAGGCGCGCAGCGCCGCCATCAGGTGCGCGGCGGCCCGGGTCGTCGACAGCTTCCACCCGGTCTCGTCGCGGATTGCGACGCCGCGCGCATCGAGCATGGCGCGGATCTGCCGGGTCAGCACGCGGTCGGTCGCGGCCAGCGCCACCGGCACGCGGCCGGCTTCGAGCTGCCGCAGCACGCAGGCCGCGGCCTGCTCCGCTTCGTCGGCGGGAGCGCTGGCGCAGTGCAGCGTCACCGCGCCGATCGGTGCGGCGACGTCCAGCGGCAGCGCCACCGCCTTGTCGCCGGCCAGCGCCATCAGGGTCTGCGCCACCGGGTCGGCCTGGAAGCCTTCCAGCAGCACCAGCAGGTCCAGCGTGGCGGCCAGGTCCTGCTGCAGCAGGCCGTCGGCGGCATAGGCCGACGCCGCGGCCCACTCGATGGCGACGCGGGCCACCGCCGCTTCCAGCGCCAGCACCGGGCCGTCGAAGCCGGCGGACACCAGCGGCCGGGCCCGCGCCGCCCACTCGGCGCGCTGCGCCGGCGGCTCCGCGGCGGCGACGGCGGCCAGTTGCCAGGCCGCCTCCACCAGCCGGCCGGACAGCAGTTCGGCATGCTGCTGCAGGCCGGCGCGCTGCAGCAGCGAGTGCGCCGTCAGCAGGTCGCGGCCCATGTCGAAGCTGAGGTCGTCGCCCTCGGGCGCGAAGCCGCCGGCGGCGGCCCAGTTCATCGTGGTTTCGAAGCGCGGCGCGAAGCCGGTCGGCGCTTGCGCGGCCCAGAGCCGGGCCGCCACCGGCATCAACTGGGCGTAGGGCAGCAGCACCACGGTGCGGGACGGATGGGCGCCACGCTCCTCGATCAGCGCCCGCAGCGTCCGCAGCAACACGCGCAGGACCGCCGGCGCCTCATGCGTTTGCGCTATCAGATTCATAGGGGGAAGGGGTCCGTCCCCGGCCCATGCGGGGACTTGGTTTCTGTCACAATTCCCTGACTGTAATGGCACAGCCCCTGCGGTAGCGGCTGTCCCTCTCCCCGCCCTTAAGGAATCCACCATGGCCAGCGACCTGATCAAGCATGTCTCCGACAGTTCTTTCGAAGCCGACGTCCTGAAGGCCGACAAGCCCGTGCTGGTCGACTACTGGGCCGAGTGGTGCGGCCCCTGCAAGATGATCGCGCCGATCCTCGACGAGGTCTCGAGCACCTACAAGGACAAGCTGCAGATCGCCAAGATGAACGTCGACGAGAACCGCGAAGTGCCGGCCAAGTTCGGCATCCGCGGCATCCCGACGCTGATGCTGTTCAAGGACGGCCAGCTGGCCGCGACCAAGGTCGGCGCCATGAGCAAGGCCCAGTTGACGGCGTTCATCGACCAGCAACTGGCGGCCTGAAGCCCTCCCCGACGCCCGCTCCGCGGGCGTTGTTTTTCCTGCCATAATCGTTCCTGTTCACCGGTGGCCTCGCGGCGCCCGGTTCGAGTTCCCGGTTTGTGGGGCAGTTCTCGCCCCACCCCAAACCTCCCCCATCCAACAAGAACTCCGCAAGGGGTACCTCCATGCACTTAAACGAACTCAAGGCACTGCACGTGTCTGAAGTCCTCAAGCAGGCCGAAGAGCTTGAGATCGAAAACACCGGCCGCATGCGCAAACAGGAACTGATGTTTGCGATCATCAAGAAGCGCGCCCGCGCCGGCGAGCAGGTGTTCGCGGACGGGGTGCTGGAGATCCTGCCGGACGGCTTCGGCTTCCTGCGCAGTCCGGACACCAGCTACACCGCCTCCACCGACGACATCTACATCTCGCCCAGTCAGGTGCGGCGCTTCAACCTGCACACCGGCGACATGGTCGAAGGCGAAGTCCGCACGCCCAAGGACGGCGAGCGCTACTTCGCGCTGACCAAGCTGGACAAGGTCAACGACGGCCCGCCCGAGCAGAACAAGCACAAGGTGATGTTCGAGAACCTGACGCCGCTGTTCCCCAAGGAGCAGATGAAGCTCGAGCGCGACAACTTCAAGGGCGAAGAGAACATCACGTCGCGCGTGATCGACATCATCGCGCCGATCGGCAAGGGCCAGCGCGCCCTGCTGGTGGCGCCGCCCAAGAGCGGCAAGACGGTGATGATGCAGCACATGGCGCACGCCATCGCGGCCAACTACCCGGACAGCTACATGATGGTGCTGCTGGTCGACGAGCGGCCCGAGGAAGTGACCGAGATGCAGCGTTCGGTCAAGGCCGAAGTGATCGCCTCGACCTTCGACGAGCCGGCCGCCCGCCACGTGCACGTCGCCGAAATGGTGATCGAGCGCGCCAAGCGCCTGGTCGAACTGAAGAAGGACGTGGTGATCCTGCTGGACTCGATCACCCGCCTGGCCCGCGCCTACAACAACGTCGTGCCCTCGTCGGGCAAGGTGCTGACCGGCGGTGTCGACTCCAACGCGCTGCAGCGGCCCAAGCGCTTCCTGGGCGCGGCCCGCAACGTGGAAGAAGGCGGCTCGCTGACCATCATCGCCACCGCACTGGTCGACACCGGCAGCCGGATGGACGAAGTGATCTTCGAGGAGTTCAAGGGCACCGGCAACAGCGAAATCCACCTGGACCGCCGCCTGTACGAAAAGCGCGTGTTCCCGTCGATCCAGCTCAATCGCTCCGGCACCCGGCGCGAAGAGCTGCTGCTGGCCCCCGAGATCCTGCAGAAGACCCGGATCCTGCGCCAGTTCATGTACAACATGGACGAGATCGAGGCCATGGAAATGGTGCTGAAGTCGATGAAGGCCACCAAGACCAACGTCGAATTCTTCGACATGATGCGCCGCGGCGGGTAAGTCCCAATACGGACATCCGTACGCAGAGGCCGCGAAAAGCACGCAGAAGACGCAAAAGTGAAAACCTTGATGGGCAATTTCTGCGGTCTCTGCGAATGCTTTGCGTCCTCTGCGTACGGGAGTTCGATCCCCGTTCTTGGCATATAATCGAGAGCTTTTCTGCGGCAAGTAGGCCAGATGGTCTGACCCGGCTCCCGCACCGACACCCAAGGAACACATCATGGCCAAAGAAGGCATTCACCCCAATTACCGCGACGTCCTGTTCGTGGACCTGTCCAACGGCTTCAAGTTCGTCACCCGCTCGTGCGTGAACACCCGTGAAATGGGCAAGACCGACGACGGCAAGGAACTGCCGATGTTCAAGCTGGACACGTCGAGCGAATCGCATCCGTTCTACACGGGCACCCAGAAGTCGGTCAACGACATGGGCGGCCGGGTCGACAAGTTCTTCAAGAAGTTCGGCAAGTCCGCTGCCGCCAAGGCAGAAGAGGCCACCAAGGCCGAAGCCGACAAGGCCACCGCCGCCGAATAAGGCAGCGACCGACCCGATCAGGGGCAGTCCGGGCAACCGGGCTGCCCTTTTCCTTTTGCCGCCCATAATCCGTCCGCAGTGACCCAGCCGACTCCCGCCATCGTTGCCCAGAGCGCCGTGCGGCGCTTGCCGCGCCTGGCGCTGCAGCTGTTCTGCGTGGCCTATGTGCTGCCCGGCTTCATCGGCCGCGAGCCCTGGAAGAACGCCGACATCGCCGCCTTCGGCTACATGGCGGAACTGGCGTCGGGCGCCACGTCCTGGCTGGCGCCCCGGCTGCTGGGCCAGGCGCCGGAGTTCGACGGCCTGTTGCCGTACTGGCTCGGCGCCTGGGCCATGCAGGCGGCGCCGGCCTGGGTGGCGCCCGACTTCGCGGCCCGCATCCCCTTCATCGCGCTGCTGACGCTGGCCCTGGCGGCGACCTGGTACGGCGTCTACTGCCTGGCCCGCAGCCCGCAGGCCCAGCCGCTGGCCTTCGCCTTCGGCGGCGAGGCCGAGCCCACCGACTACGCCCGGGCCATGGCCGACGGCGGCCTGCTGGCCCTGATCGCCAGCCTGGGCCTGGCCCAGCTCTCGCACGAAACGACGCCGGCGCTGGCCCAGGTCAGCTTCACGGCGCTGACCCTGTTCGGCATCGCCGCCCTGCCCTACCGCGCGCTCGTGCCGGCCTGCGCCGTGCTGCTGGGGCTGGTGGGCCTGGCGCTGAGCGGCGCCCCCTGGATGGCGTTGCTGTTCGGCACGGGCGGCGCGGTGATCGGCTTCCTGGACCGGTCCACCGGCGACGACGCCGGCGAGCGCCGCCTGGGCAGCGCGGAACTGGTCGCGGCCGCGACGCTGGTGGCGGCGGGGCTGGCCTGGTCGCTGGACCTGTGGCGCTGGCGGGTCGGCTTCGACGTCGTATCGCGCGACTGGCCGGGCATGGCGAAATTCCTGGTCTGGTTCGGCTGGCCGGCCTGGCCGCTGGCGCTGTGGACCCTGTGGCGCTGGCGCCGCCAGCTGGGCAGCCGGCACGTCGCCCTGCCGCTGTGGTTCCTGGCGGTGGCCCTGGTCGCCGCGCTGCTGACGCCGACGGCGGACCGCGCGCTGCTGCTGGGCCTGCCGGCGCTGGCGACGCTGGCGGCCTTCGCGCTGCCGACGCTCAAGCGCAGCGTCGCCGCCCTGATCGACTGGTTCACCCTGCTGTTCTTCAGCGGCTGCGCGCTCACCATCTGGGTGGTGTGGGTGGCGATGCAGACCGGCGTGCCGCCGCGGCCGGCGGCCAACGTGGCGCGGCTGGCGCCCGGCTTCGAGCCCGGTTTCTCGCTGGTGGCCTTCCTCGCGGCGCTGGCTGCCACCCTGGCCTGGGCCTGGCTGGTCAAGTGGCGCGCCGGCCGCCACCGCGCGGTGATCTGGAAGAGCCTGGTGCTGCCGGCCGCTGGCGCGGCGCTGTGCTGGCTGCTGCTGATGACGCTGTGGCTGCCGCTGCTCGATTACGCCCGCAGCTACGCGCCGCTGGTGCGCAACGTCTCGCGCCTGATCGACGGGCCCGGTTGCGTGGAAGTGCATGGCCTGAGCCAGGCCCAGCTGGCGGCGCTGCGCTACCACGGCGGCATGACGCTCAAGCCGGCGTCGCGGCCGGCGACCTGTGCCTGGCTGCTGGTCGACGCCGACGCCCAGCACTCGGCGTCGCTCGCGGTCGACATGCGCCAGTGGCAGCTGGTGTCGGCCATCGGCCGGCCGTCGGACAGCAACGACAACGTGGTGCTTTACCGCGCGGCGAGTCGCTAGGTGTCGGAGCTGCGGACCATCGCCCGCCATGCGGGCACCGTCCTCGTCGGCCAACTGGCCGTGATGGCGTTCGGCGTCACCGACACCATCGTCGCCGGGCGCTATTCGGAACAGGCGCTGGCGGCGCTGTCGGTCGGCTCCGCCGTCTACATCAGCATCTTCGTCGGCCTGATGGGCGTGCTGCAGGCCCTGCTGCCGACCTGGGCCGAACTGCACGGCGCCGGCCGGCGGACCGAAGTCGGCCGCTCGGTGCGCCAGGCGCTGTACCTGTCGGGCCTGACCATGGTGGTGGGCGTCACGGCGCTGTTCTTCCCCGGGCCGCTGCTCGAATGGACCCAGGTGCCGCCCGCGCTGCAGGGCGAGGTGCGCGAGTACCTGACGGTGCTGTCGCTGGCGCTGCCGGCGGCCCTGCTGTTCCGGATGTACAGCACCCTCAACCAGAGCCTGGGCAAGCCGCTGCTGGTGACGTGGTTGCAGACCGGTTCGCTGCTGGTGAAGATCCCGCTGTCGATCTGGTTCGCCTTCGGCGGCTTCGGGCTGGAAGGCCGCGGCGCCGTCGGCTGCGCCTGGGCCACGGTGGTGGTGAACTGGCTGTTCATCCTGCTGGCGCTGTGGCTGATCCGCACCCAGCCGCTGTACCGGCCCTATGAGATCTGGAAGCCGCTGGAGCGGCCGAACTGGCGCGTGATCGGGCAGTTCGCACGGCTGGGCCTGCCCGGCGGACTGGCGATCATGGTGGAAGTGACCTCCTTCACGCTGATGGCGCTGTTCATCGCGCGCCAGGGCACTTTGGCCTCGGCCGCGCACCAGGTGGTCGCCAACCTGGCCGCCGTGCTGTTCATGACGCCGCTGTCGATCGCGATCGCCACCAGTGCGCGGGTCAGCTACTGGCTGGGCGCCGGCGACCAGCGGCGCGCCCGACAGACCATCCGCACCGGTTTCAAGCTGGCGCTCGCGCTGTCGCTCACCCTGTCGACGGTCACCCTGCTGGGACGGCACGGCATCGCCGGCGTCTACGCCAAGACGCCGGAAGTGGCGGCCCTGGCCGCCAGCCTGCTGGCCTGGCTGGCGCTGTTCCACCTGGGCGATGCGGCGCAGGCGGTGCTGGTGTGGGTGCTGCGCTGCTACCGGGTGGTGCTGGCGCCGCTGGTGGCCTACTGCGTGCTCCTGTGGGGCGTCGGCCTGTGGGGTGGCTACCTGCTGGCCTACCGGGGCATCGGGCCGCTGCCGGCGCAGCCGTCGCCGCTGGCGTTCTGGCAGGGCAGCACGTTCGCGCTGCTGCTGCTCGCGCCGATCCTGCTCACGATTCTGTGGCGAGCGGTGCGGCAGGCGCAGGCAAGGGCCTGAGCGTGGGCCGCACCCGCGCGGCCGGAAACACGATCGAGAAGGTGGAGCCCGCGCCGGGCGTGCTTTCGATCTTCAGCTCGGCCCCGTGCCGCTGGGCCACGTGCTTGACGATCGCCAGGCCCAGGCCGGTGCCGCCGGTCTCGCGCGAGCGGCTGCGGTCGACGCGATAGAAGCGCTCGGTCAGGCGCGGCAGGTGCTCCGGCGCGATGCCCGGGCCGGTGTCGCGCACCGAGAAGACGGCGCGGCCGTCCGCCAGCGCCTGCCAGCCGACGTCGATCGCGCCGCCGGCGCCGGTGTAGCGCACCGCATTGCTCACCAGGTTCGACAGCGCGCTGAGCAGCTCGCTCTGGGCGCCGGCCAGGTCGACGCCCGGCACCGCCGCAAAGCGCAGCTCCTGCTGCTTGCCGAGAGCCGCCCCTAGCGCCCGCGCCTCCTGCTCGCAGTGGGCCAGCAGGGCCGCGACCGGCGTCCATTCGCCGGCGGCCGGCGGCGGGCTGCCTTCCAGCCGCGACAGCGTCAGCAGGTCGCTGACCAGCGTCTGCATTCGCTGCGACTGCTGCGCCATCAGCGCCAGGTAGCGCACCCGCTCGTCGGCCGACAGCGGCAGCGTCTGCATGGTCTCGACAAATCCGGTCAGGACCGTCAGCGGCGTGCGGATCTCGTGCGAGACGTTGGCGACGAAATCGCGCCGCATCGTTTCCGCCTGTTCCAGCGCGGTGATGTCGCGCGTGAGCAGCAGCTGGCGGCCTTCGCCATAGGGATGGAGCTGCACCGAGATCCGGACCGGACGCGACGAGGTGCTCTCGCGGCCGGTGACGACGATGTCGCGGCGGTAGTCGCGGCCGGCGTAATAGGCGGCGAAGCCGGGATCGCGCACCAGGTTGCCGATCAGCTGGAGCAGGTCGCGCTGGGCATCGATGCCGAGCTGGGCTGCCGCGGTCTGGTTGCACCACTCGATGCGGCCTTGCGCATCGAGCAGCACCACGCCGTTGGGCGAGGCCTGGATCGCGGCCAGGAAGTCCTGCAGCCGCTGTTCGCTGGCCTGCCCCTGCTGCTCGCGCGAGCGCAAGGCGCGCCGGGCCCGGTCCGCCACCTCGCCCCACAGGCCATGCATGGCGAGCTCCTCGCCGGCGTCGTTGCGCCGCAACCAGCGCACCACCCGCAGGCCGCGCAGCAGGTCGACGCCGAACCAGAGCAGCGCGCTGGCCGCCAGGCCGGCGACGGCCCCGGGCGCTGCCGCCAGCCACCAGCCCGCCAGGGCGCCGGCCAGCAGGCTGAGGACGAACAGCGAGGTGCGAAACAGCATGGGGAGCGAATTGGCCGGCGCGGCCCGTTCAGGTCGCGGCCGGACTGGTGGCGTGCGCGGTGATCCGGTAGCCGGCGCCACGCACGGTTTCCACCACGCCGGCGGCCGGGCCCAGCGCCTCGCGCAGCCGCTTCACGTGGACGTCCACCGTGCGCTCCTCGATGAAGACGTGGTCGCCCCAGACCTGGTCCAGCAGCTGCGAGCGGCTGTGCACCCGCTCGGGGTGCTTCATCAGGAAATTCAGCAGCTTGAATTCGGTCGGCCCGACCTTGAGCGGCTTGCCGTGCCAGGTCACGCGATGGGTGGCGCCGTCGAGCGCCAGCGCGCCGATGGCCACGGTCTCGCTGGCCGGCTCCGGCGCGCGACGCCGCAGCACCGCGCGGATCCGCGCCAGCAGCTCCTGGGTCGAGAACGGCTTGGTGATGTAGTCGTCGGCGCCGGCGTCGAGCCCGGCCACCTTGTCGGGCTCGTCGCCGCGGGCCGTCAGCATCAGGATCGGGATCGCCTTCGTGCGGCTGTCGCCGCGCCACTTGCGCGCCAGCGCCAGCCCGCTTTGCCCGGGCAGCATCCAGTCCAGCAGGATGGCGTCGGGCAGCGCGGCATCAAGTTCGCGCTGCGCCGCGATGCCGTCCTCGGCCCACACCGGCGCGAAGCCGTTGTGGCGCAGATTGACCAGCACCAGTTCGGCGATGGCGGGTTCGTCCTCCACCACCAGGATGCGCGGCTGCTGCTTCATTTCACCGCGGATTCGATGTCTTCCATCGACGAGTGGCGCACGTCGGCGCCCTTGACCACGTAGATGATGAATTCGGCGATGTTCTTGGCATGGTCGCCGATGCGCTCGATCGCCTTGGCCAGGAACAGCAGGTCCAGGCTGGAGGAGATGGTGCGTGGGTCTTCCATCATGTAGGTGATGAGCTTGCGCACGAAGCCGTCGAACTCCTGGTCGATCGCGTCGTCCTCCTTCAGGATGGTCACTGCCATCGCGGTGTCGAGCCGGGCGAAAGCGTCCAGCGCCTTGCGCAGCAGGCCCGAGGCCAGGTCGGCGGCGACCCGCAGTTCGGACGACGGCAGGGTCCGGGCCGAGCCGCTGCCGATGATCGACTTGACCATGCGTGCGATCTTGGTGGCCTCGTCGCCCACGCGCTCGAGGTTGGCCGTGGTCTTAGAGATGGCGATCAGCAGGCGCAGGTCGCGGGCCGTGGGCTGGCGCCGGGCGATGATGGACGACAGTTCGCGGTCGATGTCGATCTCCATCTGGTTGACGCGCGTCTCGATATCCATGACGTCGTCGGCGGCTTCCAGGCTGTGCTGGGTGAAGGCATGGATCGCCTGGCGGATCTGGGACTCCACCAGCCCGCCGAGTTCCATGACCCGGGAGGAGACGCCGTTGAGTTCGCTGTCGAACTGCGTGGAGAGGTGTTTGTCGGGCATGATTTGTCCTAATCAGAGGGGACAGCGCTGAAGGCCTGTCCCGCAGGTTCAACCAAATCGGCCGGTGATGTAATCCTCGGTCTCCTTGCGGGCCGGCTTGAAGAAGATCTGCTCGGTCTCGCCGACCTCCATCAGGTCGCCCAGGTACATATAGGCAGTGTAGTCACTGACCCGCGCCGCCTGCTGCATGTTGTGGGTGACGATGACGACGGTGTGGTCCTGCTTGAGTTCGACGATCAGCTCCTCGATCTTGGCGGTCGAGATCGGGTCCAGCGCCGAACACGGCTCGTCGAGCAGCAGCACCTCGGGCTTGATGGCGATGCCGCGCGCGATGCATAGCCGCTGCTGCTGGCCGCCCGACAGGCTGGCGCCGCTCTGGTTCATCTTGTCGCGGACCTCGCCCCACAGCGCCGCCTTGCGCAACGCCCATTCGACCCGCTCGTCCATGTCGGTGGCGTTGAGGTTCTCGAACAGGCGCACGCCGAAGGCGATGTTGTCGTAGATCGACATCGGGAACGGCGTCGGCTTCTGGAACACCATGCCGACGCGGGCCCGGATCAGCGCGACGTCCTGCTTCGAGGTCAGCAGGTTCTCGCCGTCCAGGACGATCTCGCCCTCGGCGCGCTGGTCGGGATACAGCTCGTACATGCGGTTGAAGGTGCGCAGCAGGGTCGACTTGCCGCAGCCGGACGGGCCGATGAAGGCGGTGACCTTCTTTTCCGGGATTTCCAGGTTGATGCCCTTGAGGGCGTGGAACTTGCCGTAATAGAAGTTGAGGTTGCGGATCGAGATCTTCGAGGCGTTGCGGCTGGCGGTGGCGGGAGTCATCGGGAACCTTGTCAAAGCTTGCTGCGCGTCAGGAACCGCGCCAGGATGTTCAGCCCCAGCACGGCCACCGTGATCAGGAACACGCCGGCCCAGGCCAGTTGCTGCCAGTTCTCGTAGGGGCTCATGGCGAACTTGAAGATCGTCACCGGCAGGCTGGCCATCGGCTCGCCCAGGCTGGAGGTCCAGAACTGGTTGCTCAGCGCGGTGAACAGCAGCGGCGCGGTTTCGCCGGCGATCCGGGCCACCGCGAGCAGCACGCCGGTGACCACGCCGGCGCGGGCCGAGCGCAGGGTGATGCTCATGATCACCTTCCACTTCGGCGCGCCCAGCGCGTAAGCCGCTTCGCGCAGGCCCGAGGGCACCAGCAGCAGCATGTTCTCCGTGGTGCGGATCACGACCGGCACCACGATCAGCGCAAGGGCCGCGACCCCGGCCCAGCCGGAGAACGACTTGAACCGCGACACCACGATGGCGTACACGAACAGGCCGATCACGATCGACGGCGCCGACAGCAGGATGTCGTTGACGAAGCGCGTGAGCGAGCCGAGCCAGCCCTTGGCGTCGTATTCGGCCAGGTAGATGCCGGCCATGATGCCGACCGGGGTGGCCACGAAGGTGGCGAGCGCCACCATCAGGAACGAACCGTAGATGGCGTTGGCCAGCCCACCCGTTTCGTTGGGCGGCGGCGTCATCTGCGTCAGGGTGGCCCAGGTCATGCCGCCGACGCCCAGGCGTACCGTGTCCCAGAGGATCCAGATCAGCCAGAAGATGCCGAACACCATCGCCAGCAGCGACAGCGTCAGCGCGACAGCGTTGACGCGCTTGCGAACCGCGTACTTCTGCTCGCGCCCGCGGGCGGCGTCGGCCTTGCGCAGCAGCTGTTCCCCGGTGCCGCTGGCGGCGACTTCGGTGTCCGCGCTCACGACTTGGCTCCTTCGTTGCGGCGCAGCCGTGACAGCAGCAGCTTGGACAGTGCCAGCACCACGAAGGTGATGAAGAACAGCACCAGGCCCAGGTAGATCAGCGCGGCCTGGTGCAGGCCGGCGCCGGCCTCGGCGAACTCGTTGGCCAGGGCCGACGTGATGCTGTTGGCGGCCTGGAACAGCGACAGCGAGTCGAGCTGGTTGAAGTTGCCGATCACGAAGGTCACCGCCATGGTCTCGCCCAGCGCCCGGCCCAGCCCCAGCATGATGCCGCCGATCACGCCCGCCTTGGTATAGGGCAGCACCACCTTGGCCATCACTTCCCAGGTGGTCGAGCCGAGCGCGTAGGCCGACTCCTTGAGCATCGGCGGCGTGACGTCGAACACGTCGCGCATCACCGAGGCGATGAAGGGAATGATCATGATGGCCAGGATGATCCCGGCCGAGAGGATGCCGATGCCCACCGGCGGGCCCGACACCAGCGCGCCCAGGAACGGCACGCCGGCGAACAGGCTTTGCAGCGGCTGCTGCACGTAGGTGGCCAGGATCGGGCCGAACACCAGCAGGCCCCACATGCCGTAGACGATGGACGGGATTGCCGCCAGCAGCTCGATGGCCGTGCCGAGCGGGCGCTTCAGCCAGGCCGGCGACAGCTCGGTGAGAAACAGGGCGATGCCGAAGCTGACCGGCACCGCGATCACCAGGGCGATCAGTGACGTCGCGACCGTGCCGTAGATCATCACCAGGCCGCCGAACTCCTCGTTCACCGGATCCCAGACGCTGTTGGCCAGGAAGCCCAGGCCGTACTTGTGGATGGCCGGCCAGGCCCCCACCAGCAGGGACAGCAGGATGGCGGCCAGCAGCGCCAGCGTGACCAGCGCCGCGCCCTTGGCCGCCCAGCCGAACAGCCGGTCGGCGATGGCGGCGGTGCGCAGCGGGCCGCGTGCGGGCGGCATGCTCATCTTGCGCCCCGTCGGTGGCGAACGTGAGCCGGACAGGTCGAACGAGGCCTCATGGGCCGGAAGTGTAGAGGACACGGCGCTGTCGGCGGAACGCTTACTTGAAGGCGACGGCCTTGCCGGATGCGTCCTTGATCTCGCCCCAGGCCTTCTCGACCTGGGTCTTGACCACGGCGGGCATCGGCACGTAGTCGAGGTCGTCGGCGATCTTGTCGCCGTTCTTGTAGGCCCACTCGAAGAACTTCAGCGTGCTGGCAGCCTCGGCCGGCTTGTCCTGGGTCTTGTGCATCAGGATGAAGGTGGCGCCGGTGATGGGCCACGACTGGGCGCCGGGCTGGTTGGTCAGGATCTGGTAGAAGCTCTTGGCCCATTCGGCGCCGGCGGCCGCGGCCTTGAACGCGGTGTCGTCGGGCGAGACGAAGTTGCCGGCGGCGTTCTGCATCAGCGCGTAGGTCATCTTGTTCTGCTTGACGTAGGCGTACTCGACATAGCCGATGGAGTTGGGCAGCCGGCCGACGAAGGCGGCGACGCCCTCGTTGCCCTTGCCGCCGGCGCCGGCCGGCCAGTTCACTGCCGTGCCCTCGCCCACCTTGGACTTCCACTCCGGGTTCACCTTGGACAGGTAGTTGGTGAAGATGAAGCTGGTGCCCGAACCGTCGGCGCGGCGCACCGGCGCGATGGCCGCGTCGGGCAGCGCCAGGCTGGGGTTGAGCGCCTTGATCGCCGGGTCGGTCCACTTGACGATCTTGCCCAGGTAGATGTCGCCGAGCACCTGCCCGTTGAGCTTGAGCTGGCCAGGAGCGATGCCCTTGATGTTGATCACCGGCACCACGCCGCCGATCACCGTGGGGAACTGAATCTGGCCCTTCTTGGCCAGTTCCTCGTCCTTGAGCGGCATGTCGGACGCGCCGAAAGCCACGGTCTTGGAGTCGATCTGCTTGATGCCGGCGCCCGAGCCCACCGACTGGTAGTTGATCTTGACGCCGGTCGCCTTGTTGTAGTCGGACGCCCACTTGGCGTACAGCGGGGCCGGGAAGGTGGCGCCGGCGCCGGTCACGTCCTGGGCGCCGGCGGCCCCGGCAAACGACAGCAGCGAGAAGCCGGACAGGGCGGCAATGCGGAGAGTCTGGTTCATGGGGTGCACCTCGGGTTGGGTTGGGACTGCCGCGACTTTACGAAGCTTGTGTGACAGCTCCGTGACACCGGCATGGGACGGTCCAGGCGCTGTCATGGCGATGACACGGACGGTCCGTAGCCTCGGCGACGTCATCAACGTCCGCAGACCATGAACCCATCCCTCCCAATCGGCCGCCGCACCGCCTTGCAGTCGGTCGGCGCTGCCCTTCTCGCCACGACCGCCACCGCCTGGGCCCAGCCCGGCCGCGCGCCGGGCCGCCCGGTCACGGTGGCACAGATCGTCGACGTCTCCACCGAGCAGCAGGACGTCGCCAAGGACTTCCTGATCGGTTCGCGCGCGGCCTGGCAGGACATCAACAGCCGGGGCGGTTTGCGCGGCCGGCCGGTCCAGCACTCCGCCATCGAGGTCGACGGCACGCCGGCCAGCCTGGCGGCCGCCGTCCAATCCATCCGCGACAACCCCGCCTGCGTCGCGCTGTCGGGCACGGTGAGCGACCCGGTGGCCACCCAGCTGGTGGCGCTGCTGCGCAAGGAGGGGCTGAACATCGCCCACGTCGCGCCGTGGCTGCAGAGCTCGGTGATGGACATCGACGAGCGCACCTTCCCGATCTTCGCCGCGCGCCAGGAGCAGATCGGTCACGCCCTGAAGTCGCTGTCGGCGATCGGCGTGCAGGAGGTGGGCGCGGTGTTCGGCTCGCGCCGCGAGCACGCCCTGTACGTCGACGACGCGGCCCGGATCGCCGCCGGGCTCAAGCTCAGGCTGCGCAGCTACCCCGGCGGCACCGACCTGGCGCAGTTGGGCCAGCGCCTGGACCAGGCCACGCCCGCGGTGCTGCTGTTCATCGGCGGCACGCCGGAACTGGTGCAGTTCACGCAAGGGCTGGACCGGCAGGCCCGGCAGCGCTACGTGGTGGCGCTCGCGGACGTCAACCTGCAGACCCTGCAGCAGATGGGCGGCGCCAGGACCACGCCCGTGATCGCGACCCAGGCGGTCCCGATGGTCACCGCAGCGTCGGTGCCGATCGTGCGCAGCTACCGCGAGGTGCTGGCCCGCCTGTTCGACGAACCGCCGGTGCCCCTGAGCCTGGCGGGCTTTATCGCCGCCCGCTACACCTGCGAGGTGCTGGCCGACATCGACGGCCCGCTCAGCCGGGCGAGCGCCCTGGCCGCCTTCCAGCAGCGCCGCGCCGTGGACCTGGGCGGTTACCGCATCGCTTTCGACGTCCACCGGCGCAGCGCCACCTACGTCACCCAGAGCATGCTCACCGCGGATGGGCGCGTGGTCGGCTGACGGGCCCGCGCCAGCGGCGCCGATGCTATGCTGGCCGACGCTCCCCGAGACCCCCGCCTGATGCAAAACGGAACCCTTCTTGCCGCTGTCGATCTCGGGTCGAACAGCTACCGCCTCGAGATCGGCCGCCTCGACCACGGCCAGATCCACCGCACCGAATACCTGAAGGAAACCGTGCGCCAGGGCAACGGCCTGGACCAGGAACGCAACCTCACGCCCGAGGCGATGCAGCGCGGCTGGGACTGCCTGGCGCGGTTCGGCGAGCGGCTGGCGGGCTTCCGCAAGGCCCAGGTCCGCGCCGTGGCCACCCAGACGCTGCGCGAGGCGCTCAACCGCGACCTGTTCCTGGCGCGCGCCCACGCCATCCTCGGCTTTCCGATCGACGTCATCTCCGGCCGGGAAGAAGCCCGGCTGATCTACCAGGGGGTGGCACGCCTGCTGCCCCAGTCGGACGAGCGGCGGCTGGTGGTCGACATCGGCGGACGGTCCACCGAGCTGATCCTGGGCCGGCACTTCAGCGCCGACGTGACGGAGAGCTACCGGGTCGGCAGCGTGGCGTGGTCGATGCGGTACTTTCCCGACGGCCTGTTCACCGAGCACGCGTTCGCGCGGGCCGAGGTGGCGGCCAAAGCGGTGCTGGACGAAGCGCTCGGGTCCTACCGGCGCAGCGACTGGGACGTGGCCTACGGCGCCTCCGGCACCATCGGTGCGGTGGCCGACGTGCTGCTCGCGGCCGGCCGGCCGCCGGGCCTGATCGATCGCGCCGGCCTGGCCTGGCTGCACGAGCGGCTGCTGGCCGCCCGCAACGCCGACAAGCTCAGGCTGGACGGCATCAAGGAAGACCGGCGCGCGGTGATCGGCGGCGGTGTCAGCGTGCTGCAGGCGGTGTTCGACCTGCTGGAGATCGATCAGTTGCACGCCGCCGAGGGCGCCCTGCGGCAAGGCGTGCTCTACGACCTGCTGGATCGCGAGCACGGCGACACCGACATCCGCTCCGCCAGCGTGCAGCGGCTGTCCACCAAGTTCGGGGTCGACGCGCCGCAGGCGGCGCGGGTCTGCAAGGTCGCGTGCCAGCTGCTGCGCCAGCTGCGCAGCGGGGACGGCGCGCCCGAACTGGAGCCTCAGCTGCGCGAGCTCGGCTGGGCGGCGCAGTTGCACGAGATCGGCAGCCAGATTTCGCACAGCGATTACCACAAGCACGGCGCCTACATCCTGGACAACGCCGACGCACCGGGCTTCGCCCAGCCCGAGCTGCACCGCCTCAGCCTGCTGGTGCTCGGCCACCGCGGCAAGCTGCGCAAGCTCGACGCGGACTTCGAGGACGAGCCGTTCGTGCACCAATTGCTGGTCCTGCGGCTGGCGGTGATCCTGTGCCATGCCCGGCGCGAGCCTGACCTCAAGGGCCTGCAGTTGCGTGGCGACGGCCGTGTCGTGACGCTGGCCTTGCGGCCGGACTGGCCCGACGCCTGGCCGCAGTCGGCGCACCTGCTGCGCGAGGAAGCCGTCGCCTGGCAGAAGACGCCCTGGACCCTGGCGCTGGCCTGACGCCTGCTCTGGGGGGCATCCTGCACTGCCTGACCGGCCGCTGAGGCGTCGGCCTTCGGTAAGATTCGACGATGAAGAAGTCGAAAAACGGCAAGTCCGACGGGCTCGGCAAGAAAGAGTTCTACGAGCAGCTCGCCCCGCTGCAGCTGGAACTCAACGACGTGGCGCGCTGGCTGCAGCACACCGGCAAGCGCCTGGTCGTCGTCATCGAAGGCCGCGACACCGCGGGCAAGGGCGGCGTCATCGCGTCCCTGGCGGAGACGCTCAATCCGCGCCAATGCCATGTCGTGGCCCTGGCCAAGCCCAGCGAGCGCGAGAAGACGCAGTGGTATTTCCAGCGCTATGTGCCGCACCTGCCGGCGGCCGGCGAGATCGTGTTCTTCGACCGCAGCTGGTACAACCGCGCGGGGGTCGAGCGGGTGATGGGCTTTTGTTCCGAAGCTGAAACCAGGGCCTTCCTCAAGCAGGCGCCGGTGTTCGAGAAGATGCTGGTCGACGACGGCATCCTGCTGCTCAAGTACTGGCTGACGGTGGACCAGGCGCAGCAGGAAGAGCGGTTCGCCGAACGGCTGGCCGACCCGCTCAAGCGCTGGAAGCTCAGCCCCATCGACGTGCAGGCGCGCGAGAAATACGCCGAGTACGGCCTGGCGCGCGACGCCATGCTCAAGGCCACCCACAAGCCGGCGACGCCATGGACGCTGGTCGACTTCAACGACCAGCGGCGGGGCCGGCTCACGCTGATCCGCCACCTGCTCGACCAGATTCCGGAGCGGCAGGTCCCGGAAGTCCCGATCGTGTTTCCGCCGCTTGGCCATGCGCCCTTGCGCGAGCAATTCGGCGTGCCGCCCGAGCCGATTCCGGCTGCGGGCTGAAGCTCCGGCCTGGCCGGGCCGCTGAAACGGTATAAACTGTTTATACCGTTTCAACGACATCGAGGCCCGACCATGGCGACTGCCAGGAAAATCCCCAAGGCTTCCGTGCCTGCCCGCAAGCCGGCGGCCAAGAAGCCGGCGAAGAAGCCGCTGGCCGTCAAGGCTGCCGCGAAGCCGGTGACCGTCAAAGCCGCCGTGAAGCCGGCGGCTGCGCCCGTCGCCAGGCCGGCACCCGCGCCCACCGTCATCCCTGCAGCCGCGCCGAAGGCCGACAAGCCGAAGAAGCCCAAGCTGGTGCGCGACAGCTTCACCATTCCGAAGACCGAGTTCGCCGTGCTGCAGGACCTGAAGCAGCGCGCCGGCAAGAGCGGAACCACGGCCAAGAAGAGCGAGATCCTGCGCGCCGGGATCAAGGCGCTCGCCGCCATGAACGATGCGGCCTTCGCCGCCGCCCTGGGCGCCGTGCCGCCGATCAAGACCGGCCGGCCGGCCAAGGCCTAGCCGGTTACAGCACGTCGGGCGACTGCACGGCGATCACCACGTTCTGCTGGTGGCCGTCGCGCTCCCGGGTCCGCAGCCACCAGACCGCGCCCTTGCGGATCGGGCAGGTGTCGCTGCGCAGGCCGATCAGTTTCGCGACCGCCTGCCCCAGAATCGGCTGGTGTCCGACCACCAGCACGCTCTGCCGGGCGCCGGGCCAGTCGGCGGCTGCCAGCAGCGCGTCGGCCGGGTGGCCCGGCGCCAGTTCGCCCTGCAGCTTGTACTTGCGCCCCAGCGGCAGGAGGGTCTGCTCGCAGCGCAGCGCCGGGCTGCACAGGATGCGCGTGTTTTCCGGCAACTGCAGGTCCAGCCACTTCGCCATCCGGGCCGCCTGCTTCTCGCCGCGCGGGGTCAGCGCGCGCTGCAGGTCGTCCAGGCCGTCGCGTTCGTCCTCGGCCTCGGCATGGCGCCAGAAGATCAGGTCCATCGTCGTCACTCTCCTTCGGTGGTGTCGCCGGCCGCGTAACGGGCCATCAGCGCGGCCTGGGCGCCGTGGCCCTTGGGGTTGCGCGCGCCCTTGACCCGCTTGTAGGCGCCGTCCGCCATCAGGTCCCAGGCATCGCGCCCGTCGTACAGGCTGGCCACCAGGCATTCGTCGACGATGCGCTGGCGCAGCCGCGGGTCGGTCACCGGCCAGGCCAGCTCGACCCGCCGCAGCATGTTGCGGTTCATCCAGTCGGCGCTGGACAGGTAAAGCTGCTCGTCGCTGCCGGAGCGCAGGTAGAACACCCGCGAATGCTCCAGGAAGCGCCCGACGATGGACCGCACCCGGATGTTGTCCGTGACCCCGGGGACGCGCGCCGGCAGCATGCAGGCGCCGCGCACGATCAGGTCGATCTTCGCGCCGTTGCGGCCGGCCCGCACCAGTGCCAGCATCAGGGCCTCGTCGGTCAGCGCATTCATCTTGAGCACCACGCGGCCCTCGATGCCGCGTGCCGCTGCCTCCCCGAGCAGGTCGAGTTTCTCGATCAACCGGCGCTGCAGCTGGAACGGCGCCACCAGCGCCAGATTCAGCCGGGGCAGCCGGCTCTGGCTGGCCAGCTGCAGGAAGATGTTCTCCAGGTCCTGCGTCAACAGCGGATCGGCGGTGAGGTAGCTCAGGTCGGTGTACAGGCGGGCCGTGCGCGGGTTGTAGTTGCCGGTCGACAGATGGGCGTAGCGGCGCAGCGACCGGCCCTCGCGCCGGGTCACCAGCAGCATCTTGGCGTGGGTCTTGAGGCCGACCACGCCGTACACCACCTGGGCGCCGATCGACTCCAGCATTTCCGACCAGTTGATGTTGGCCTCTTCGTCGAAGCGGGCCTTGAGTTCCACCACGACCGTCACTTCCTTGCCGCGCCGCACCGCCTCGCGCAGCAGGTCCATCAGCGTCGTGTCGGTGCCGGTGCGGTAGATCGTCTGCTTGATGGCCAGCACGTCGGGGTCGTGCACCGCCTCCCGCAGGAAGTCCAGCACGCCGTCGAAACTCTCGTACGGCTGGTGGATCAGCACGTCGCGCCCGCGGATCTGCCCGAAGATCGACTGGCCCCGCACCAGGTCCACCGGGTAGCCCGGCTGGTAGGGCGGGAACACGTGCCGGGGAGCGTCGACCAGGTCGATCAGCTGCTGCAGCCGCACCAGGTTGACCGGGCCGTGCACCCGGAACAGCGCCTGCGCCGGCAGGTTGAACTGCTGCAGCAGGAAATTGGCCAGGTGGTCGGAACAAGCCGACGACACTTCCAGCCGGGTGGCCTGGCCGTAGTGGCGCAGCTGCAGCCCCACGCGCAGCGCGGTGCGCAGGTTGCGCACGTCGTCCTCGTCCACGGCCAGGTCGGAATGCCGGGTGACGCGGAACTGCGAAAACTCGCCGACCTCGCGCCCGCTGAACAGGCTGTCCAGGTGGGCGCGGATCACGCTCGACAGCGACACGAACAGCGCCTTCCTGCCGGCCACCTTGCCCGGCATCCGGATCACGCGCGGCAGCACCCGGGGCACCTTGACGATCGCGATCTCGTTCTGGCGCCCGAATGCATCCTTGCCGCCCAGGCGCACGATGAAATTCAGCGACTTGTTGGCCACCTGCGGAAAGGGGTGGGCCGGGTCGAGCCCGACCGGGATCAGCAGCGGCCGCACCTCGCGCTCGAAGTACTCGGCCACCCAGGCGCGCTGCGCGCCGTTGCGGTCGCCGTGGGAAACGATCTCGATGCCGGCCTTGATGAAGGCCGGCGTCAGCGTGTCGTTGAACAGCGCGTACTGGCGGTCGACCAGCCGGTGCGCGGCCAGCGACAGCGCCTCGAAGGTCTCGACGGTGTAGGGGCCCTTGTGGTCGGCGTTGCGCACGCCGGTCAGGTGCGGCGCCGCCCGGACCTCGAAGAACTCGTCCAGGTTGGACGAGACGATGCACAGGAAGCGCAGCCGCTCCAGCAAGGGGACGTCGCTGCGGTGGACCCAGTCCAGCACCCGCTCGTTGAAGGCCAGGATGCTGTGGTCGCGGTCCAGGAACCGCACCGGCACGTCGGAGGGCGGGAGCGAGGGAATGGCCGGAGCGGCGAGAGGTGACAAATCCATGACGGGCAAGTCCATCACGGTATCACCCGCTCGATGACAGTTTTGTGACAGCGGCCCCGGATCCCGGCTGCGATCCACGCTCGTGGTTCCTGCGCACCGGAACCAGGTGGCCCGCGAACAGCTCGCCGGCCCGGGCCCAGCTGAAGTCCAGCGCTCGCAGCCGGGCCTGGTCGCGCGGCACCGCCAGCGCCTGGTAGCAGGCCTGGCGCAGGTCGGCGTGCAGCGCACCGCCCAGGCGGCCCTGGCCATCCAGGCCGGCGCGGCCCAGCACTTCCAGCGGCCCGTCCACCGGATAGGCCGCCACCGGCGTGCCGCAGGCCATGGCCTCCGCCATCACCAGGCCGAAGGTCTCGGACCGGCTCGGGAACACGAACAGGTCGGCAGCGGCATAGACCCGCGCCAGCGCGTCGCGCGGCAGCAACCCCAGCCAGTGCACGTGGGGATAGCGCCGCTTGAGCGTGTCCAGCACGGGGCCGACGCCGCAGACCACCTTGCTGCCCGGCAGGTCCAGCGCCAGGAAGGCATCGATGTTCTTCTCGTACGACACGCGCCCGACGAACAGGGCGACCGGCCGGCTCAGGACGCCGAGCGCGCTGTCGTTGGCCGGAAGCGGCTGGAACTGGAACAGCGCCGTGTCGACGCCATGGGTCCAGGGCTTGAGGTTGCGAAAGCCGCGGCGTTCCAGCATCTCAAGCACGCCCTGGGTCGGCACCATCACGCCCGCCGAGGGACGGTGAAAGTGCCGGAACAGCGCATAGCCCCAGGACAACGGAATCCGCAGCGCGGCATGCAGGATCTCGGGGAAGCGGGTGTGGAACGCGGTCGTGAATGGCAGTCCCCGGCGCAGGCAATAGCGGCGCCCCGCCCAGCCGAGCGGCCCCTCGGTGGCCAGGTGGATGGCGTCCGGCTGGAAGGCATCCAGCCGCTGCGTCAATCCGGCCCGGGGCGCCACAGCCAGGTCGATGCCGGCGTAGCCCGGGCAGGGCCGGGTGCGGAACAGGCCGGGATGGATCACTTCCACCACGTGGCCGGCGCCGGCCAGTTCGCGCGCCAGTTCGACCAGCGTCGTCACGACGCCATTGACCTGGGGCTGCCAGGCATCCGTCACCAGCGCGATCTTCATGCGGTCTCCAGGTCGAGTTCGAGGACCGAGGCGTCCTCCTCGGGTTCGGGCACCAGCGGGTTCCAGTGCAGCAGTTCGAGCCGGCCGTCGAAATGTTCGACCAGCGCGGTGCGGCTCTCCACCCAGTCGCCGTCGTTGCAGTACAGGGTGCCGGCGATGTCACGCATCTCGGCCCGGTGGATGTGGCCGCAGACCACGCCGTGGTGGCCGCGCCGGCGCGCCTCCGCGGCGACGGCGGTCTCGAAGTCGGTGACGTAGTTCAGCGCCTTCTTGACCTTGTGCTTGAGGTAGGCGGACAGCGACCAGTACGGCAGTCCGAACCGACCCCGCAGGTGGTTCAGGTGGCGATTGAGCTTGAGCGTGAACTCGTACAGGTTGTCGCCGAGGTACGCCAGCCACTTGGCGCACTGGATCACCCCGTCGAAGTCGTCGCCATGCACCACCCAGAGCTGCCGGCCGTCGGCGGTGCGGTGCACGGTTTCCCGGCGCACCTCGATGCCGCCGAAATGATGGCCGCAGAACTGGCGCGCGAACTCGTCGTGGTTGCCGGGAACGTAAACCACCTCGCAGCCCTTGCGGGCGCGGCGCAGCAGCTTCTGCACCACGTCGTTGTGCGCCTGCGGCCAGAACCAGCGGCGGCGCAGCTGCCAGCCGTCGACGATGTCGCCGACCAGGTACAGGTAATCGCTGTCGCGGGCCCGCAGGAATGCCAGCAGCTCCCGCGCTTGGCACCCGGGCGTTCCCAGGTGCAGGTCGGAGATGAAGATGGCGCGGTAACGCATCAGGCGTTCCGCAGTTGCGGCATCCGGTTCATTCCACGCTCCTCGTTGGGCATGCACCGAGTCTGGTGGCGCTGCATGACACCGGCGTGGCAGTTTCAAGTCAGCTTCCTGACAACGCCAGCGGGTCGATTCACCGATCTGTCACGCGCCTGCCATGGCCGCGTCACACAGCCTTTCTACGCTCGCCGCAGTTCCTCCCAACGACCATGAAAGGCGACATCCAATGAACCACAAACAGCTGCCGGCCGGCGACGACGAAGACTGCAACACCAGCAACAACCCCTCCCTCAACGACATCCTCGACGCCCGTCTGTCGCGGCGCAACGTGCTGCGGGTGGGCATGGGCACTGCCGGCGCGGCCGTGCTCGGTTCCGTGTCGCTGACCGCCTGTGGCGGCGGTGACGACGAACCCGCCCAGCCGCTGTCCCTGAGTTTTTCCAGCGTCGCCAAGAGCACCGCCGACGTGGTGGCGGTCCCGCCCGGCTACACCGCAACCGTCCTGTACGCCCTGGGCGATCCGCTCACCGCCTCGACCCCGGACTTCCGCAACGACGGCACCGACACCGGGTACGACAACCGCGCCGGCGACCACCACGACGGCATCGAGTACTTCGGGCTGAACGCCGCCGGCACTGCCCGCGACGTGGCCGGGGCCGAGCGCGGCCTCCTGGCCATGAACCATGAGGCCACCAGCGACCAGTACCTGCATGCTGGAGGCACCACGCCCAACCCGCGCCCCCCCGCCGAAGCCGACAAGGAGGTCGATGTGCACGGCATTTCGATCGTCGAAATCCGAAAGGCCAACGGCAAGTTCGTCGCGCAGAAGGACTCCTCGTACAACCGCCGCATCACGCCGCTGACCCCGTTGGTGCTCAGCGGTCCGGTCAAGGGCCATGCCCTGGTGAAGACGAAGTATTCGACCGCCGGCACCGACGCGCGCGGCACGATCAACAACTGCGGCGCCAGCATCACACCCTGGGGAACGTATTTCTCGGGCGAGGAAAACTGGAACGGCTACTTCTTCCGCGCTGCCACCGACGACACGCCGCGCGGCGGCAGCACGGCCAAGAGCGTGGTGTCGCTGGCCCGCTACGGCAAGCCGCAGAACTCCAGCAGCCGCCACGGCTGGGAGACTGCAGGCACGGCCGACAAGTACGCCCGCTGGAACGTCAGCCAGACCGGCACCTCGGCCGACGGGACCGACGATTACCGCAATGAACTCAACACCTTCGGCTACATGATCGAAGTCGACCCTTACGACCGCAACCAGCCGGTGCGCAAGCGCACGGCCCTGGGCCGCTTCGCCCACGAGATGGGTGTGTTCGGCCTGGCCGTCCCGGGTAAGCCGCTGGCGGTGTACATGGGCGATGACTCGCGCGGCGAGTACATCTACAAGTTCGTCTCCGGCTCCAGCTGGAACGCGGACGACGCCAACCCGGCCAACCGCATCACGACCGGCGACAAGTACCTCGACAGCGGCAAGGTCTACGTCGCGAAGTTCAGCGCCGACGGCAGCGGCCAGTGGATCGAACTGACGATCGGCAACGCCGCGATCGCCGGTTATGCCAGCTACAAGTTCGCCGACCAGGCCGATGTGCTGGTCAACGCCCGCCTCGCCGCCGACGCAGTGGGCGCCACGAAGATGGACCGGCCCGAGTGGTGCGCCGTCAACCCGGTGAACGGCGAGGTCTACTACACGCTGACCAACAACAGCAACCGGAAGGTCGAACCCTCCAGCTCGTCGCAGCAGGCGGTGGACGCGGTCAATCCGCGCTCCTACACCGACGCCCCCACGGCCACCACCAGTGCCGGCAACGTCAACGGCCACATCGTCCGGATGAAGGAAGCCGGCGGCAACAGCGACGCCGTGGCCTTCAGCTGGGACATTTACCTGTTCGGCGCGGAAGCCGGCATGGACCCGGCCAGGATCAACCTGTCGTCGCTCACGGCCGACAACGACTTCTCCAGTCCGGACGGCCTGTGGTTCAGCCGCAAGACCGGCCTGCTCTTCATCGAGACCGACGACGGCGCCTACACGGACGTCACCAACTGCATGCTGCTGGTGGGCAAGCCCGGGGCCGTCGGCGATGGCGGCACCCAGAACATCGACTACACGAAGGCCGATGGCAGCAAGGTCGGCGTCACGACCCGGGTCGGGGCGAAGCCCACCGCCGACACGCTGCGCCGCTTCCTGGTCGGCCCCAAGGACTGCGAGATCACAGGCATCACCGAAACACCGGACGGCAAGGCGATCTTCGTGAACATCCAGCACCCCGGCGAAACCATCAGCAAGGCCAACCTGGCCGACCCGGCGAAGTACCTGAGCCACTGGCCGGGCAACGCCGGCTACGGCCCGGGCGGCGCCACGGCGCGGCCGCGCTCGGCCACGGTCGTGATCACGCGCAACGATGGCGGCCTGATCGGCGCCTGAAGCGCCCAGGCGCTTGCTACAGTGGCGGCCATCCCTGAACCGGAGGCCCGCCATGACCGACCCGCAGCAATCCCTCGACGGCGGCTGTGCCTGCCGCGCCATCCGCTACCGGCTGCTGGGCCGGCCGCTGTTCGTCCATTGCTGCCATTGCAGCTGGTGCCAGCGCGAGAGCGGATCGGCTTTCGCGCTGAACGCGATGATCGAGGCCGACCGGGTCGAACTGCTGGCCGGCGCCGTCGAGGTGGTCGACACGCCGTCCGCCAGCGGCCAGGGCCAGAAGATCGCGCGCTGCCCCCGCTGCCGGGTGGCGGTGTGGAGCAACTATGCCGGCGCCGGACCGGCCGTCCGCTTCGTGCGGGTCGGCACCCTCGATGCGCCGGACCGGCTGCCGCCCGACATCCACATCTTCACCGCGACCAAGCTGCCCTGGGTGGTGCTGGGCGACGGCGTGCCCGCGGTGCCGGAGTACTACCGGGCCTCGGAGCACTGGCCGCCCGACAGCCTGCAGCGGCGGGCGGCGCTACGCGGCGCGTAGCCGGGCTATGCTCGGGCCTTCACCACGCCGCCCCATGCCATCTCCAAGACCCCTGAATTCCCCCGAACTGCAGAACAAGGTGTTCCTGGCCCTGCTGGTGCTGGTGACGATCGCCTTCGGGCTGATCATCTGGCCGTTCAACGGCGCGATCTGGTGGGCGATCTTCATCGCGATCGTGTTCATGCCGCTGCACGCGCGGCTGGTGCGCCGCTTCCACGGCCGGCCCTCGTGGGCGGCGCTGGCCACGCTGGGCATCACGCTGGTGGTGGTGATCCTGCCGCTGGTCCTGCTGATGGTCTCGGTGACCCAGGAGGGCGCGGCGATCTACGCGCGGATCAAGTCGGGCGACCTGAACCTGGCCCGGTACTTCCAGCAGATCGTCGACGGCCTGCCGGCCTGGCTGCGCCAGCTGATGGAGCGGGTCGGCCTGCCCGACGTGGCCGCGGTCCAGAGCCGGATGATCGCCGGGCTGGCGCAGAGCGGGCAGAGCATCACCTCGCAGGCGCTGAGCATCGGCCAGACCACCTTCGACTTCGTGATCAGCTTCTTCCTGATGCTGTACCTGCTGTTCTTCCTGCTGCGGGACGGGCCGCAGCTGTCCGCGCGCATCGTGGCCGCGATCCCGCTGCAGGCGCAGCACAAGAAGGAGCTGTTTGCCAAGTTCGTCACCGTGGTGCGCGCCACCGTGAAGGGCAACATCCTGGTGGCGCTGATCCAGGGCGCGCTCGGCGGGCTGGCCCTGTGGTTCCTGGGCGTGCCCGGCGCCACGCTGTGGGGCGCGGTGATGGCCCTGCTGTCGCTGCTGCCGGCGATCGGCGCGGCCATCGTCTGGCTGCCGGTGGCGCTCTGGTTCCTCATGACCGGCGCGCTGTGGCAGGGACTGGGGCTGGTGCTGTGGGGCGTGCTGGTGATCGGCCTGGTCGACAACCTGCTGCGGCCGCTGCTGGTCGGCAAGGACACCAAGCTGCCGGACTACCTGGTGCTGTTCTCCACGGTGGGCGGCATGGCCATCTTCGGGCTCAACGGCTTCGTCATCGGCCCGGTGATCGCCGCCCTGTTCGTCGCGGCCTGGGACATCTTTGCCCAAGCCAAGGCGGACGCCGGGCGCGATCCGCTCGAGCGCAGCTAGAGCGCGTTCCTAGACCGGTTCCAGCGGCCGCGGCGCGCCCGCCGGCGGTTCGATGCGGATCGCGTCGCCGGCCTGCACGTCGCCGCCGGCCAGCACCACGGCCATCACGCCGGTCTTGCGCACCACCCGCCCCTCGCCGTCGCGGTCCAGCACGGCGGCCATCAGCCCGCGCTGGAACCGGTCGATCTGCGAGCAGGGATTGCGCAGGCCGGTCACTTCGACGACCGCGCCCGGGCCCAGGTGCAGGCGGGTGCCGGTGGCCAGCCCCAGCAGGTCGACGCCGCGGGTGGTGATGTTCTCGCCCATGTCGCCCGGCCAGACGGCGAAGCCCGCCGCCATCAGCTCGTCGAACAGTTCGGCGTGCAGCAGGTGGACCTGGCGCAGGTTGGGCTGGCTGGCGTCGCGCGCCAGCCGCGAGCGGTGCTGCACCGTGGCGCCGGAGTGGGCGTCGCCCTGCACGCCCAGCCCAGGCAGCAGCGTCACAGTGTCCTCGGCGAACTTGCTGAAACTGTGGCTGCTGCTGCGATGGACCGCGACCACGATCCCGGTCAACCGGCCCTCACCGCTTCGGCCAGCCGCTCGGCGCTGCTGCGCGCCTGCCTGGCATCGCGCGCCTCCACCATGACCCGCACCACCGGCTCGGTGCCGCTGGGGCGGATCAGGATCCGGCCGGAGCCGGCCAGCTCCGCCTCGATCCGTTCGCTCTCGCTGGCCAGCTGGGTGTTCTGCTTCAGGTCCTGGCCGGGACTGAGCCTGACGTTGATCAGGGTCTGCGGAAACAGCGTGACGTCCTTGAGCAGCTGCGACAGGGTCTTGCCGCTGCGCACCGTGGCCTGCAGCACCTGCAGCGCGCTGATCAGGCCGTCGCCGGTGGTGTGCTTGTCCAGTGCCAGCAGGTGGCCCGAGCCTTCGCCGCCCAGCAGCCAGCCGCGCTTTTCCAGCTCCTCCAGCACATAGCGGTCGCCCACCTTGGCCCGCACGAACTCGACCCCGCGCTCGCGCAGCGCCAGCTCCACCGCCATGTTGGTCATCAGCGTGCCGACCGCGCCGGGCACCTTCTCGCCGCGGTCCAGCCGCTCGCACACCATCAGGTACAGCAGCTCGTCGCCGTTGTACAGGCGGCCCGCGGCGTCGACGATCTGCAGCCGGTCGGCGTCGCCGTCCAGCGCCACGCCGAAGTCGGCCATGTGCAGCTTCACGGTGTCGACCAGCGCCTGCGGATGGGTGGCGCCGATGTGGTCGTTGATGTTCAGGCCGTCCGGTGAGCAGCCGATGCAGGCGATCTCGGCGCCCAGTTCGTGGAACACCTTGGGGGCGATGTGGTACGCCGCGCCGTGGGCGGCGTCGATCACCATGCTGACGCCCTTGAGCGTCAGGTTGGAGGCGAAAGTGCTCTTGCAGAACTCGATGTAGCGGCCCGGCGCGTCGTCGAGCCGGCGGGTCTTGCCCAGGTTGGGTGAATCGGCCCAGACCGGCGGCTTCTGCAGTTCCGCCTCGACCTCCAGCTCCCACTGGTCGGAGAGCTTCGTGCCCTGGGCGCTGAAGAACTTGATGCCGTTGTCCTGGAACGGGTTGTGGCTGGCGCTGATCACCACCCCGAGGTCGGCCCGCTGCGCCCGCGTCAGGTAGGCGACGCCCGGGGTCGGCAGCGGCCCGAGCAGGACCACGTCCACGCCGGCGGAGTTGAACCCGGATTCGAGCGCGCTCTCCAGCATGTAGCCGGAAATGCGCGTGTCCTTGCCGATCAGCACGGTGGGACGGTCGATGGTCTTTTTCAGGACCCGCCCGACGGAGTGCGCCAGCTTCAGGATGAAGTCCGGGGTGATGGGGGGCTGGCCGACCGTGCCACGGATGCCGTCGGTGCCGAAATAGGTTCTGCTCATGGGGGACTGCCTGGCTGGACTGTTGTTGGAAAAATTGTAGCGGTCCAGACCTTCAGGGCTGCCGCTGTCTGCTTCACGTCGTGCACGCGCACGATGCGCGCGCCGCGCTCCACCGCCAGCAGTGCGGCGGCGATGCTGGGCGCGAGGCGCTCTTCCACCGGCAGGCCGGTCACGGCGCCGAGCGACGACTTGCGCGACCATGCCGCCAGCAGCGGATAGCCGCCCGCCAGCAGGTCGGCCTGCCGCGCCAGCAGCGCGAAGTTCTGCGCCACCGTCTTGCCGAAGCCGATGCCGGCGTCCCAGACGATGCGCGAGCGGTCGACGCCGGCCGCCAGCAGGGCGGCGCTTTCGCGCTCCAGGAAGGCCAGCACCTGCGGCACGGCATCGCCCTGCATCGGCTCGCGCTGCATGGTCTGCGGCTGCCCGTGCATGTGCATCAGGCAGACGCCGCAGCTGGGGTGGGCTGCGACCACGTCGCGCGCGCCGGGCTGGCGCAGGGCCCAGATGTCGTTGACGATGTCCGCGCCCGCGGCCAGCGCCGCCTGCATGACCTCGGGCTTGTAGGTGTCGACGGAGATCGGGACGCCGAGCTTCACCGCCTCGCGCAGCACCGGCAGCACCCGCGCCAGTTCCTCGTCCAGCGGCACCGGCGGCGACCCCGGGCGGCTGGACTCGCCGCCGAGGTCGAGGATGTCCGCGCCCTCAGCGACGAGCCGCTCGCAATGCGCCAGCGCAGCGGACGTGCCCGCATGCAGGCCGCCATCCGAGAACGAGTCCGGTGTGACATTGACGATTCCCATCAGCCGCGGCCGGGCCAGGTCGATGGTGAAGCGGGAGGTTTGCCAGTGCATGGGGCGGGCTAGGGGCTAGGGGCTAGGCAAAAGAAAAGGGGCTGGGGTCTTCACCCTAGCCCCTAGACCCTAACCCCTAGACCCTGAATCGTTCAGGCCGCCGTGGGCGCCGGTTCGGTCACCGGGGAGCCGCCGGAGCCGCCGCCGCTGCCCGAGGGAGGGGTGCGCGGCGTCCAGTCCTTGGGCGGGCGCGGCTCCTTGCCGGCCATGATGTCGTCGAGCTGCTCGCTGTCGATGGTTTCCCATTCCAGCAGCGCCTTGGCCATCGCATGCATCTTGTCCTTGTTCTCTTCGATCAGGCGGCGGGCCAGGTTGTACTGCTCGTCGATGATGCGGCGGACCTCGGCGTCCACCTTCTGCATGGTCTGCTCGCTCATGTTGGTGGTCTTGGTGACCGAGCGGCCCAGGAACACCTCGCCCTCGTTCTCGGCGTAGACCATCGGGCCCAGGGCGTCGGTCATGCCGTAGCGCATCACCATGTCGCGGGCCAGCGTGGTGGCGCGCTCGAAGTCGTTCGAAGCGCCGGTGGTCATCTGGTTCATGAACACTTCTTCTGCGATCCGGCCGCCGAACAGCATGCTGATCTGGTTGAGCATGTATTCGCTGTCGTAGCTGTAGCGGTCCTGCGACGGCAGGCTCATGGTCACGCCCAGCGCGCGGCCGCGCGGGATGATGGTGACCTTGTGCACCGGGTCGCACTTGGGCAACAGCTTGCCCAGGATGGCGTGGCCGGACTCGTGATAGGCCGTGTTGCGGCGCTCTTCCTCGGGCATGACCATGCTCTTGCGCTCGGGGCCCATGAAGATCTTGTCCTTGGCCTTCTCGAAGTCCTGCATCTCGACCACGCGCGCGCTGCGGCGGGCAGCCATGAGGGCGGCTTCGTTGCACAGGTTGGCCAGGTCGGCGCCGGACATGCCGGGCGTGCCGCGCGCGATCACGCTGGCGTTCACGTCCTGGCCGATCGGAATCTTGCGCATGTGGACGTTCAGGATCTGCTCGCGGCCACGGATGTCGGGCAGCTGCACGTAGACCTGGCGGTCGAAGCGGCCCGGGCGCAGCAGCGCGGCGTCCAGGATGTCCGGACGGTTGGTGGCCGCGACCACGATCACGCCCAGGTTGGTCTCGAAGCCGTCCATCTCGACCAGCATCTGGTTGAGGGTCTGCTCGCGCTCGTCGTTGCCGCCGCCCAGGCCCGCGCCACGCTGGCGGCCGACGGCGTCGATTTCGTCGATGAAGATGATGCAGGGCGCGTTCTTCTTGGCGTTCTCGAACATGTCGCGCACCCGCGCGGCGCCGACACCGACGAACATCTCGACGAAGTCGGAACCGGAGATCGAGAAGAACGGCACCTTGGCCTCGCCGGCGATGCCCTTGGCCAGCAGCGTCTTGCCGGTGCCGGGAGGGCCGACCAGCAGCAGGCCGCGCGGGATGCGGCCGCCGAGCTTCTGGAATTTCTGCGGGTCCTTCAGGAAGTCGACGACTTCCTTGACTTCTTCCTTGGCTTCGTCGCAGCCGGCCACGTCCGCGAACGTCACCGTGTTGTTGTTTTCGTCGAGCATGCGGGCCTTGCTCTTGCCGAAGCTGAAGGCACCACCCTTGCCGCCGCCCTGCATCTGGCGCATGAAGTAGATCCAGACGCCGATCAGCAGCAGCATCGGGCCCCAGCTGACCAGCAGCGTCATCAGCAGCGAACCTTCTTCGCGCGGCTTGACGTCGAACTTCACGCCGTTGTTGATCAGGTCGCCGACCAGGCCGCGATCGAGGTAGGTGGCGGTGGTGCGGACCTTGCGGTCGTCATTGGTGACGGCAACGATCTCGGTGCCGCCCTGCCCTTCCTGGATGATCGCGTTCTTGATCCGCTTGCCGCGCACTTCTTCCAGGAAATCCGAGTAGCCCATCACGCTCGCGCCGGCGGCGCCGCGGGTGTCGAATTGCTTGAAAACGGTGAAGAGCACGAGGGCAATGACCAGCCACACGGCAATTTTTGAAAACCACTGATTGTTCAACGTCTGTCTCCGGGGAGGGTACTCGAGCTAGTTGCGCCCCATTCTAGGCGTTTCAAGCTATGCAATGATGTATTTTCCCGACGCCGGCCACAGGGCTGGCAAGGGCATCGCGCCGAATGTCACGCTCCTTACTTCGGCGCCTTCAGGCCCACGCCCACGAGGAAGGTTTCGGACGATTTGTCGCGCGACGCCTTGGGCTTGATCGGCTTGACGACCTTGAATGTTTCCTTGAAGAGCTTGACAAGCTGGCTGTAACCGCTGCCGTGGAACAGCTTCACCACCAGCGCGCCCTGCGGCTTCATGTGACTGAGTGCGAAATCGACCGCCAGTTCCACCAAGTTGGCGATCCGGGCCGAATCGGACACGTCGATGCCCGAGAGGTTGGGCGCCATGTCGGACACCACCACGTCGGCCTTGCGGCCGGCCAGCAGGGCCTCCAGCTGCGCCAGCGGCCCGGGCTCGGTGAAGTCCCCCTGCAGAAACTGGACGCCCTCGATCGGCTCCATGGGCAGGATGTCGATGGCCAGGATGGTGCCGTTCAACTCGCCGACCGCGGCGCCCTTGGGCGACAGCCGGCGGCGCAGGTACTGGCTCCAGGCGCCCGGCGCCGAGCCCAGGTCGACCACCAGGTGGCCCGGCTTGACCAGGCCCAGCGTTTCGTCGATTTCCTTGAGCTTGTAGGCGGCCCGGGCCCGATAGCCCTCCTTGCGGGCCTGCTGCACGTACGGATCGTTGACGTGGTCGTTGATCCAGGCCCGGTTGACCTTCTTGCTTTTGGACTTGATATTCATCTGGCCTGCATTTTGAACCAGCGCGAGATAATCACCCCATGCCCCAAATCCAACTGACAGTGCAACAGCGCAAGGTTCACCGCGCGGAAGCCCACCATCTCGACCCGGTCGTGATGATCGGCAACGACGGCCTCACCCCCAACGTGCGCAAGGAAATCGACGCCGCCCTCAACGCCCACGGGCTGATCAAGATCCGCGTCCTGGGCGACGACCGGGCGGCGCGCGAAGCCATGTACCAGTCGCTGGCGGAGGAACTGGGCGCCGCCCCAATCCAGCACATCGGCAAGCTGCTGGTGCTCTGGCGCCCGAAACCGCCGAAGGTCAAGGCGCCGGGCGACGAGGACGAGGACCGCAAGCCGGGCCCGCGCGAATTCAAGGTGCTGAAGTACAGCAAGCAGGCCGGCCAGCGGCCGGAAGTGAAGACGTTGCGGGTGCTGGGCAACCAGCGCCTGACGCCCGGCGGCCAGGTGCGGCGCGCCAAGGCGCCGAAGCAGAAATCGGTCAAGAAGGGCCGGCATACCTGACGCGCCACAGCGTCGCGCCGGCGCAAACCCACTGCAGCAGGTACATCCCGCTGCCCACTGCGTGCCAGAGCTTGAGGTTGTCCCGGGCCACGATCCTGGGGGCCACGCCGAATTCGGACAGCAGCGCCAGCAGCACGCCGCCGGCGATGAACAGCAGGGCCCCATCGGCCCAATCCATCTTCGCTTCCGATCCCCGGCCGCGGGAGATCGCGATCAGCAGCATCCCGCATCCGAGCGCGATCCAGGTCTGCGCAGCGAACAGCTTCGCCGCCATGTTGCCGGCCAGGGCGGGGCTGGGCAGGTGCGTGAACAGCAGCGGCACGGTGATGAAGCCCGTGACCGTGAGGCTGCCCCACCAGAGCGCGGCAGCCAGCAGCGCCAGGCCGGACGGCAGGCGCTGGAAGAACGTCATACGTAGCTCACGGCCACGATTTCGTAGCGCTTGAGGCCGCCCGGGGCCTGCACTTCGGCGGTGTCGCCGACTTCCTTGCCGATCAGCGCGCGCGCGATCGGGCTGGAGATGTTGACCAGGCCCTGCTTCAGGTCGGCCTCGTCCTCGCCGACGATCTGGTAGGTGACTTGGTCGCCGGAGTCCTCTTCCTCCAGGGCGACGGTGGCACCGAACACGACCCGGCCTTCGGCGTCGACCCCGCTGGGATCGATCACCTGGGCGGCCGAGAGCTTGCTTTCGACTTCCTGGATCCGGCCTTCGATGAAGCCCTGGCGGTCCTTGGCTGCTTCGTATTCCGCGTTCTCGGACAGGTCGCCCTGCGCGCGCGCCTCGGCGATCGCATTGATGACCCAGGGCCGCTGCACGGTCTTGAGTTCATGCAGCTCGGCCTTGAGCTTTTCCGCGCCGCGCTTGGTGATGGGAATGGTGACCACGGGTCGTGCTCCGTCGTTTTGGTGAGAGACAAAAAGGAAACCGCCGAGCGTTGCCGTTCGGCGGTGTGGTTTGTAGCGGATTATCCGCTATCGGGACGGCCGGTTCAAGCGGCGGCCCGCAGCTGCGCGTGCAGCTCCTGCAGCGAAATCACCCCGAGGTTGTCCATGTGCTTCATGCCCTCCACCGCCGCTTCGGCGCCGAAGATGGTGGTGAACGTGGTCACGCGGGCCAGCAGGGCCGAGGTGCGGATCTGGCGCGAATCGGTGATCGCATTGCGGCGTTCCTCCACGGTGTTGATCACCAGCGCGATCTCGTTGTTCTTGATCATGTCGACGACGTGCGGCCGGCCTTCGGTGACCTTGTTGACCATCACGCAGGCAATGCCGGCGGCCGAAATGGCGGCCGCGGTGCCCTTGGTCGCCACCAGGTCGAATCCCATGTCCGCCAGCTGGCGCGCCACTTCGATCGCGCGCGGCTTGTCGTTGTTCTTGACGCTCAGGAACACCTTCTTCACGGCGTCGGTCGCCCGCGGCAGCCTGGTGCCGGCGCCGATCTGGCTCTTGACGAAGGCCTCGCCGAAGGTCTTGCCCACGCCCATCACCTCGCCGGTCGATTTCATCTCCGGGCCCAGGATGGTGTCCACGCCCGGGAACTTGACGAAGGGGAACACCGCCTCCTTGACGCTGAAGTACGGCGGGTTCACTTCCCTGGTGATGCCCTGCGACTCCAGGCTCTGGCCGACCATGCAACGCGCAGCCACCTTGGCCAGCTGGACGCCGGTCGCCTTGGACACGTAGGGCACGGTGCGCGAGGCGCGGGGGTTGACCTCCAGCACGAAGATCACATCCTGGCCGTCCTTTTCCTGGATCGCGAACTGCACGTTCATCAGGCCGACCACGTTCAGGCCCTTGGCCATCAGCGCGGTCTGGCGCTTCATCTCGTCGATGGTCTCCTTGCGCAGCGAATACGGCGGCAGCGAACAGGCGGAATCGCCCGAATGCACGCCGGCCTGCTCGATGTGCTCCATCACGCCGCCGATGAAGGTGGCCTGGCCGTCGGAGATGCAGTCGACGTCGCACTCGACGGCGTCGTTCAGGAAGCGGTCCAGCAGCACCGGGGAATCGTTGGAGACCTTGACGGCCTCGCGCATGTAGCGCTCCAGGTCGCGCTGCTCGTGGACGATCTCCATCGCCCGGCCGCCCAGCACGTAGCTGGGACGCACCACCAGCGGATAGCCCAGGGCCGCGGCCTTCTCCAGCGCCTCCGGCTCGGTGCGGGCCGTCGCATTGGGCGGCTGGCGCAGTCCGAGTTCATGCAGCAGCTTCTGGAAGCGCTCGCGGTCCTCCGCGGCGTCGATCATGTCCGGCGAGGTGCCGATGATGGGCACGCCTTCGGCCTCCAGGTCCAGCGCCAGCTTGAGCGGCGTC
The DNA here is from genome assembly GCA_943372495.1 of Ramlibacter sp. 2FC. Classification (GTDB taxonomy): domain Bacteria; phylum Pseudomonadota; class Gammaproteobacteria; order Burkholderiales; family Burkholderiaceae_C; genus Ramlibacter. Next base: position 385,009 of record CALRYV010000001.1, read on the forward strand.
TGGCCGCCGTACTGGACGATCACGCCCAGCGGCTTTTCCTTGTCGACGATCTCCAGCACGTCTTCCAGCGTCACCGGCTCGAAGTACAGGCGGTCCGAGGTGTCGTAGTCGGTGGAGACGGTCTCTGGATTGCAGTTGACCATGATGGTCTCGTAGCCGTCCTCGCGCATCGCCAGCGCCGCATGGACGCAGCAGTAGTCGAACTCGATGCCCTGGCCGATCCGGTTCGGGCCGCCGCCCAGCACCATGATCTTCTTCGCGTTGGTCGGCTCGGCCTCGCATTCCGCAACGCCGCCATAGGTGGCGGACTCGTAGGTCGAGTACATGTAGGCGGTGTTGGTGGCGAACTCGGCGGCGCAGGTGTCCACCCGCTTGTAGACCGGCCGCACGCCCAGCGCGCGGCGCTGCTCGCGGATCACCTTGTCGGTGGTCTTGAGCTGGCGCGCGAGGCGCCGGTCGGAGAAGCCCTTCTTCTTGAGCAGCAGCAGGGTCGCCTGGTCGATCTGGTCCAGCGTCATGGTTTCCAGCTCGAGTTCGATCTTCACGATCTCCTCGATCTGCACCAGGAACCACTTGTCGATCTTGGTCAGGTCATAGACCTCGTCGACCGACAGGCCCATGGCGAAGGCGTCGCCGACGTACCAGATCCGCTCGGGTCCGGGCGCGCCCAGTTCCTTTTCCAGCACCTCGCGGTCCTGGGTCTTTTCGTTCAGGCCGTCCACGCCCACTTCCAGGCCGCGCAGGGCCTTCTGGAACGACTCCTGGAAGGTGCGGCCCATGGCCATCACCTCGCCCACCGACTTCATCTGGGTGGTCAGCCGCGAATCGGCCTGCGGGAATTTCTCGAAGGCGAAGCGCGGGATCTTGGTGACGACGTAGTCGATGCTGGGCTCGAAGCTGGCGGGAGTGGCGCCGCCGGTGATCTCGTTGCGCAGTTCGTCCAGCGTGTAGCCCACGGCCAGCTTGGCCGCGACCTTGGCGATCGGAAAGCCCGTGGCCTTCGATGCCAGCGCGGACGAGCGCGAGACCCGCGGGTTCATCTCGATCACCACCATGCGGCCGTCCGCCGGATTGATCGAGAACTGCACGTTCGAGCCGCCGGTGTCGACGCCGATCTCGCGCAGCACCGCGATCGAGGCGTTGCGCATGATCTGGTATTCCTTGTCCGACAGCGTCTGCGCCGGCGCCACCGTGATCGAGTCGCCGGTGTGCACGCCCATCGGGTCCAGGTTCTCGATCGAGCAGATGATGATGCAGTTGTCCGCCTTGTCGCGCACCACTTCCATCTCGAACTCTTTCCATCCCAGCAGCGATTCCTCGATCAGCAGCTCGCTGGTCGGAGAAGCCTCAAGGCCGCGCTTGCAGATGGTCTCGAACTCTTCGGGGTTGTAGGCGATGCCGCCGCCGGTGCCGCCGAGCGTGAAGCTGGGACGGATGACGGTGGGAAAGCCGACGGTCTTTTGCACCGCCCAAGCCTCGTCCATCGTGTGCGCGATGCCGGAGCGGGCCGAGCCCAGGCCGATGCGGGTCATCGCATCCTTGAACTTCAACCGGTCCTCGGCCTTGTCGATCGCTTCCGGCGTGGCGCCGATCAGCTCGCACTTGTACTTGTTCAGCACGCCGTTGCGCCACAGGTCGAGCGCGCAATTGAGGGCCGTCTGGCCGCCCATGGTCGGCAGGATCGCGTCCGGCTTTTCCTTGGCGATGATCTTCTCGACCGTCTGCCAGGTGATCGGCTCGATGTAGGTGACGTCGGCGGTGGCCGGGTCGGTCATGATCGTCGCCGGGTTGCTGTTGATCAGGATGACCTTGTAGCCCTCCTCGCGCAGCGCCTTGCAGGCCTGCACCCCGGAGTAGTCGAATTCACAGGCCTGGCCGATGACGATCGGGCCGGCGCCGATGATGAGGATGCTCTTGATGTCTTGGCGTTTTGGCATTTTTTTGTAGGGGCTAGGGGCTGGGGGCTAGGGGCTAGGGGAAGTCAGCTTCGCTTCCAGTCGCTGCTGGAGACCTCGAAGCATCTTTCCTAGCTCATCAGCCTCACCCTGTAGTTCCCTCATATGAGTTGAATCGATCGAATACAAACGTGACGCCAGTTCTACCAGCGTCTCGAGTTCAGCCAGCGAGCCCGCGGCGATGGAAAGGAATCTCAGATAGTCCTTGGTCGACGAGCGCCGGTGTCCTTCGGCAATATTCGCCGGGACCGAGACGGCGGCTCGCCGCGTCTGTGAAGTCAAGCCAAACCTTTCGTCCGGCGGCAGTTCCGCCGTCACCTGATAGACCAACGACGTCAGATCCATTGCTCTTTGCCAAACGCCGAGGTCCTTGTAGCTCCTGACTTCCATTCCCTAGCCCCTAGGCCCTAGCCCCTAATCCCTTTTTTCTCGTCCATCAACCCGGTGAACCGGTCGAACAGGTAGGCGATGTCGTGCGGGCCGGGCGAGGCTTCCGGGTGGCCCTGGAAGCAGAACGCCGGCTTGTCGGTGCGGGCCAGGCCCTGCAGCGTGCCGTCGAACAGCGACACGTGCGTCGGCCGCAGGTTGGCGGGCAGCGTCGCTTCGTCGACCGCGAAACCGTGGTTCTGGCTGGTGATGCTGACGCGGTGGTTGTCCAGGTCCTTGACGGGATGGTTGGCGCCGTGGTGGCCGAACTTCATCTTGAAGGTCTTGGCGCCCGAGGCCAGCGCCATGATCTGGTGGCCCAGGCAGATGCCGAAGGTCGGGTAGCCGGCCTCGATCAGGTCGCGGGTCGACTCGATGGCGTAGTCGCACGGCTCCGGATCCCCGGGCCCGTTGCTCAGGAACACGCCGTCGGGATGCATCGCCTTGACCGCGGCGGCCGTGGTCTGGGCCGGCACCACCGTGACGCGGCAGCCGCGCTCGGCCAGCATCCGCAGGATGTTGAACTTGACGCCGTAGTCGAAGGCCACGACGTGGTATTTCGGCTCCGGCAGCTGGCCGTAGCCTGCGCCCAGCTCCCATTCGGTCTGGGTCCACTCGTAGGGCTGGCGCACCGAGACCTCCTTGGCCAGGTCGAGCCCGTTCATCGAGGGTGCGGCGCGGGCGGCGGCAACCGCTTGGTCGACCAGCGCGGGCGTGATCTGCGCACCGGCCGCCAGGGCGACGATGGCGCCGTTCTGCGCGCCGTTGGTGCGCAGCAGGCGGGTCAGCTTGCGGGTGTCGATGTTGGCGATGGCAACGGTGTTTTCGCGCTGCAGGTACTGCGACAGCGTGAGCTGCGAGCGGAAGTTGGAGGCGATCAGCGGCAGGTCGCGGATGATCAGGCCGGCGGCATGGACCTTCGAGGCTTCGATGTCCTCTTCGTTGACGCCGTAGTTGCCGATGTGCGGATACGTGAGCGTCACGATCTGCCCGCGGTAGCTCGGGTCGGTGAGGATTTCCTGGTAACCGGTGATGGCCGTGTTGAACACGACTTCGCCGGTGGTGGAGCCTGCGGCTCCGATCGAAATGCCAGGAAAGACTGTGCCGTCTGCGAGCGCCAGGATGGCGAAAGGGGCGGTTCCCTGTTGAGACAAAAGCACTGGGTTCTCCGGATGATTACGGTACGCCCAAACGCGCTCGGGAGCGGACTCCCGATGGTGCAGTTGTTTGAGGGATTGGCTGGGTTGCGCTAGGCGTACGGGGGGTTTGCGGGAAAGCCCTTGATTATAACCGGCGCCCGACCGTCCCCAGGGCGCGCGGGTGCATTCACGCCGCTTGCTGGGCGGCGCTGGCGTGCAGGCAGATGGCCGCGGCGCATGCCACGTTGAGCGACTCCTCGCCGCCCGGCTGGACGATCCGCACGGACTGGCTGGAACGCGCCCCGACAGCGTCGCCGACGCCCTGCCCCTCGTGCCCCAGCGCCCAGGCGCAGGGCCAGGGCAGCGCTGCCCGGTGCAGCAATTGCCCGTTATGGGAACTGGTGGTGAGGATCGGCACCGCCAGCGCGTCCAGCGCCGCCGGCTCGACCGCTTCGAGCAGCCGCAGCCCGAAGTGCGCGCCCATCCCCGCGCGCAGCACCTTGGGACTCCACAGCGCCGCCGTCCCCTTCAGGGCGATGACCTGGCGGAAGCCGAAGGCCCCCGCGCTGCGCAGGATGGCGCCGACGTTGCCGGCGTCCTGCACCCGGTCGAGGATCACGCTGGCAGCTTGCGGGTCCAGCGCCGCGGCGGGCGGCAGGTCGAGCACGAAAGCCATCGGCGCCGGCGACTCCAGGCCGCTCAAGCCGTTGAACAGCGCATCGGCGACCAGCACCGTCCTGGCCGCGGCCGTGCCCCATTCGGTGCGTGCCTGCGGCCAGACACTTTCCGCGAACACCGCCAGCGCCGGCTTGAGCCCCCGGACCAGGGCCGCGCGGCACAGATGGTCGCCCTCGATCCAGACCCGGCCCTGCTTGCGGTAGGCCGTGCTGTCCTGCGCCAGCCGGCGCAGGTCCTTGAGCAAGGGGTTCTCGCGCGAGCTGATCAGCTGCGGTTCGGCGGACGTCACGACACCCGCAGTTCGATGGTCTGGCCGTCGGGGGTCATGAACGTGGCAGCCACCGGAGCGAAGAACCTGCGGTGATGCCGGCAAGCCCCATGCACGCGCAACGCCTCCAGGTGCTCGGGCGTGCCATAGCCCTTGTGGGCGGCGAAGCCGTAGTGCGGGAATTCCTCGTCGAGCGTCTGGCACAGGCGGTCGCGGTGGACCTTGGCCAGGATTGACGCGGCGGAGATCGACTTGACCTTGGCATCGCCGCCGATCACGGCTTCGGCCAGCACATCGATGGTCGGCAGCCGGTTGCCGTCGACCAGCACCTTGGCCGGTTTCAGGCGCAGCCCTTCGACGGCGCGCTTCATGGCCAGCATGGTGGCGTGCAGGATATTGAGCTCGTCGATCTCCTCGACGGAGGCCTGCGCGATGGAGCAGCACAGCGCCTTTTCGCGGATCTGGTCGTAGAGCCGGTCCCGCATCAGCGGCGTCAGGATCTTGGAGTCGGCCAGGCCGCGGATGCGCTTGCTGTCGTCGAGAATCACCGCGGCGGCCACCACCGGCCCCGCCAGCGGGCCGCGGCCCGCCTCGTCGACGCCCGCCATCAGGCCGATCGGGTCCCAGGCGAGGCTCTTCTGTTCAGGCTTGGATGACTTTTTCGATGGCATCGGTGGCTAGCGCGCGGGTGTCGCGCCGCAACTCGTGCTGCAGCGCCTGGAATCTCTGTTGTACGGCGGTGATTCTCTCAGGTGCGGCCAGCCATTCCAAGACCGCGCGCGAGAGTTTTTCCGGCGTGGCGTCGTCCTGCAACAGTTCCGGCACCACGAACTCCCGGCACAGGATGTTGGGCAGCCCGACCCAGGGCTGCAGCTTCTTGCGCCGCATCAGCTGCCACGACAACCAGTTCATGTTGTAGCCGATCACCATCGGCCGCTTGAACAGCGCTGCCTCGAGCGTCGCAGTGCCGCTGGCGATCAGGGTGACGTCGCAGGCCGCCAGCACCGCGTGCGACTGGCCCTCGACGACCTGCAGGTCGGAGAGGCCCGCCGCGCGGGCCGCTGCCTCGATGGCAGCCTTGAGTCCCGGCGCGGCGGGGGTCACGAAGCGCACGCCCGGACGGGCCTGCCGGATGCGCGCCGCCGCGGCGAAAAACCGGGCGGCCAGGTACTGGATCTCGGAGCGGCGGCTGCCCGGCAGGATGGCCACGACCTCGTCGCCGTCCGCCAGGCCCAGCGCGCGCCGCGCAGCCGCCTTGTCCGGCTCCAGCGGAATCACGGCGGCGAGCGGATGGCCGACATAGGTGGCGGCGATCCCGTGCTGCTGCAGCAGCGCCGGCTCGAACGGGAAGATGCACAGCACGTGGTCGACCGAACGCCGGATCTTGTCCACCCGGTCGGCGCGCCAGGCCCAGATCGACGGGCAGACGAAATGGATGGTGGGGATTCCGCGCTGCTTGAGCGCGGCTTCCAGGTCGAGGTTGAAGTCCGGCGCGTCGACGCCGATGAAGGCCGTGGGCGGATGGCGCAGCAGGCGCTCGCGCAACTGGTCGCGGATGCCGACGATCTCGCGGTAATGGCGCAGCACCTCGACGTAGCCGCGGACCGCCAGCTTGTCCTGCGGCCACCAGGCTTCGAAGCCGCGTGCCGCCATTTGCGGGCCGCCGATGCCGTGGGCGCTGAGGTCCGGCCAGCGCTGCTTCATTCCATCGAGCAAGAGTCCGGCCAACAGGTCGCCGGACGCTTCGCCGGCGACCATCGAAAAACGAAACCGATCGCCCTGAGCTTGTCGAAGGGCTTCGACAGGCTCAGCCCGAACGGAGTCCGTCATCGCACGATGCCGCGCTGCGGCGAAACCCGGTCCAGGAAGGACAGCATCATGGCGACGTCCGGCGCGGCCTCCGGCGTCTCGTTCGCCAGCGTCGCGATCCGCGCCCGCGACTGCTCCAGCGTCAGGCCGTCGCGGTACAGCGCCTTGTGCATCGCCTTCACCGCCGCGATCCGCCCGGCCGAGAAACCGCGGCGGCGCAGTCCTTCGTAATTCATCGAACGGGCCTGCGCCGGCTGGCCCTGGCTCATCACGAACGGCGGCTGGTCGGCGAACAGCAGCGAGTTCATCGCCGTCATGGAATGGGCGCCGATGCGGATGAACTGGTGCACGACGGTGAAGCCGCCCAGGATCACCCAGTCGCCGACTTCGACGTGGCCGGCCAGCTGCGAGTTGTTGGCGAAGATGGTCTGGTTGCCGACCTTGCAGTCGTGCGCCAGGTGGACGTAGGCCATCAGCCAGTTGTCATCGCCGACCCGGGTGACGCCGCCACCGCCGGGCGAGCCGATGTTGAAGGTGCAGAACTCGCGGATCGTGTTGCGGTCGCCGATCACCAGCTCGCACGGCTCGCCGGCGTACTTCTTGTCCTGCGGGATCGCGCCCAGCGAATTGAACTGGAAGATCCGGTTGTCGCGGCCGATGGTGGTGCGGCCCTCGATCACGCAATGCGCACCGACGGTGGTGCCGGCGCCGATCTTCACGTGCGCTCCGATCACCGTGTAGGGCCCGATGCTCGCCGAGCCGTCGACCTGAGCGCCCGCTTCGACGATCGCCGTGGGGTGGATCAGAGCCATGCCTGACAACCTCAGGCGATCGTCCGCATGGTGCACATCAGCTCGGCCTGGCAGGCGATCTCCTCACCGACGCGGCAGGTGCCCTTGAACTTGAAGATGCCGGACTTCATCCGGTCGAGCGTCACGTCCATCACCAGCTGGTCGCCCGGCTCGACCGGCCGCTTGAAGCGCGCGCCGTCGATGCCGGCGAAGTAGTAGACGGTCTTCTCGTCGGGCTTGACGCCCAGCGTGTCGAACGCCAGCAGCGCGGCCGCCTGCGCCATTGCCTCCAGCATCAGCACGCCAGGCATCACCGGGCGGTGCGGAAAGTGGCCGACGAAGAACGGCTCGTTGATCGTGACGTTCTTCAGCGCCTTGATGCTCTTGCCCTTTTCGACGGCGAGCACCCGGTCCACCAGCAGGAACGGGTAGCGATGCGGCAGTTGCCTGAGGATTTGGTGGATGTCCATCATGGGGCTGTCATTTCTTTTCCAGGGCCTTGAGGCGTTCGCGCAGCGCGTGCAGCTGCTTGAGCGTCGCCGCGTTTTTTTCCCAGGCCGCATTGTCGTCGATGGGAAAGAAGCCGGTGTAGTTGCCGGGCCGCGTGATGGACCGCGTCACCACCGACGCCGCCGACACGTGGACGTGGTCGGCGATCCGCAGGTGGCCCAGCACCACGGCGCCGCCGCCGATGGTGCAGTGGGCGCCGATGCTCGCGCTGCCCGCCACGCCGGCGCAGCCCGCCACCGCGGTGTGCCTGCCGATGTGGACGTTGTGGCCGATCTGGATCAGGTTGTCGAGCTTCACGCCGTCCTCGATCACGGTGTCGGCCAGCGCTCCGCGGTCGATGCAGGTGTTGGCGCCGATCTCGACGTCGTTGCCGATCCGCACCGCGCCGAGCTGCTCGATCTTCTCCCACGCGCCGGCGTTGGGCGCGAAGCCGAAGCCGTCGGCGCCGATCACCGCTCCGGAATGGACGATGCAGCGCGCGCCGACGCTGCAGTCCTCGCCGACGGTGACGCGGGCCTTGAGCTGCGTGCCGGCGCCGATGCGTGCGCCGCGTTCGACCACGCACAGCGCGCCGATCCGGGCGGTCGGGTCGATCACCGCAGCGGGGTCGATCACCGCACTGGGATGGATGGCCGGCCCCGCCGGCGGCGGCGCCTGCCGCTTCCAGAGCTGCGTCAGGCGGGCAAAGTAGAGGTAAGGATCGGCGGCCACGATGCAGGCGCCGCGCGCGGCAGCTGCCTCGCGCAGGGTCGGCCCCACAACGACGCAGGCCGCCCGGGAGGCGGCCAGCTGGGACTGGTAACGGGGGTTGCTGAGAAAGGCCAGCTGGCCCGGGCCGGCATGCTCCAGCGGAGCGAGCCCATCGACCAGCAGGGCCGGGTCGCCGTGCAGCTCCCCGCCGAGCGCTTCGACGATTGCGGCTAGATGCAGCGCCACAGCGTGCCGGGCCGCATCACTTGGCCGCGTTGAGCGCCTTGATCACCTTGTCAGTGATGTCGTGCTTGGGATTGATGTAGACCGCCTCCTGCAGCACCACATCGTACTTTTCGGCTTCGGCCACCTGCTTGACCACCTTGTTGGCGCGCTCCAGAACCTGCTGCAGTTCCTCGTTCTTGCGGGCATTGAGGTCTTCCTGGAATTCGCGGCGCTTGCGCTGGAATTCGCGGTCCTGGTCGACCAGCTGCTTCTGGCGCTGGGCGCGCTGGGCTTCCGACAGGGTCGGTGCCTCGCGCTCGAACTTGTCCGAGAGCGTCTTGAGGTTGGTGCCGATGTCGTTGAGCTCCTTCTCGCGGCGCGAGAACTCCTGCTCGAGCTTGGCTTGCGCGGCCTTGGCGGTGTTGGCTTCGCGGAAGATGCGGTCGGTGTTGACGAACCCGACCCGGAAGTCCTGGGCCTGCGCCGCGAAGGCCAGCAGACCCATCAGGACCAGCAGCCATTGACGAAGATGCTTCATTAGAAAGACGTTCCGATCTGGAATTGCAATTTCTGGATTCTATCGCCAGCGAACTTGCGGATGGGATTGGCGATGGCCAGCCGCAGCGGGCCGATCGGCGAGATCCAGCTGACGCCGACGCCGATCGACGAGCGGAAGGTCGACAGGGTGACTTTCTCGTTCTCGCCGTAGACGTTGCCGGCGTCGATGAAGCCGAACATCCGCAGCGACTTGTCGTTGCCGGCGCCCGGGAACGGCGTGATCACTTCGGCGTTGAACGTGAACTTCTTGGGACCGCCGATCACCGAGCCGGTCACGTCGCGGGGACCGAGCGTGCCCTGCTCGAAGCCGCGCACCGAACCGAGGCCGCCGGAATAGAAGTTCTTGAACACCGGGTACGGCCGGCCGGACAGGCCCTTGCCCAGGCCCGCCTCGCCGTTGAGCGCCAGCGTGAACTGCTTGCTCAGCGGGATGTACTGCTGGTACTGGTAATTGGCGCGCAGGTAGCGGGCATCGCCGGCGATGCCCCACTCGGTTCCCAGCCGCTGGAAGCGGCCCGAGGTCGGCGTCAGCGCGCTGTCGCGGTCATCGCGGGCCCAGCCGATGGTCAGCGGCGCCGCGTAGCTGGTGAAGCCGAAGCGGTCGGCGTAAGCGAGGTAGGCGGCCGGGATGTTGGTGCCGGGCTTGATGGTCGTGCGCTCGAGGCTGCCGCCGAAGAACACGGTGTCGAGCTCGCTGAACGGCACGCCGAAGCGCAGGCCGGCGCCGGACGTCACCAGTTCGTAGTTGCCGCCCTGGTCTTCGTAGGGCTTGGAGCTGCGGTGGTAGAAGTCGATGGTGCGCGAGATGCCGTCCGGCGTGAAGTACGGGTTCACGGTGCTGAAGGCGATCGTGCGGTTGTACTTGCTGGTGTTGACTTCGACGCCGAGGTAGTTGCCTGAGCCGAAGGCGTTTTCCTGCTTGATGCTGAACGACAGCGCCAGCTTCTCGGCGCTGGAGAAGCCGGCGCCCAGCTGGAGGCTGCCGGTGGGCTTCTCGACCACGCTGACGTTCAGGTCGACCTGGTCCGGCGCGCCGGGCACGTCGCTGGTCTCGACGTTGACTTCCTTGAAGTAGCCGAGCCGGTCGACCCGGTCGCGCGAGAGCTTGATCCGGTCGCCGTCGTACCACGACGATTCGAACTGGCGGAATTCCCGCCGGATCACTTCATCGCGCGTGCGGTTGTTGCCGCCGACGTTGATGCGGCGCACATAGGCGCGGCGCGACGGCTCCGCCACCAGCACGAAGGACACGCGGTTGTTGACGCGGTCGATCTCGGGGCGCGCCTCCACCTGGGCGAAGGCAAAGCCGAACCGGCCGAAGTAGTCGGTGAACGCCTTGGTGGTCGCCGCCACCTGGTCGGCGTTGTACGGCTCGCCCGGCTGGATCGTCACCAGGGTCTTGAACTCGTCTTCCTTGGCCAGGTAGTTGCCTTCGAGCTTGACGCCCGAGACCACGAAGCGCTCGCCCTCGGTCACGTTGACCGTGATCGAGATGCTCTGCTTGTCGGGCGAGATGGCGACCTGGGTGGAATCGATGCGGAATTCGAGGAAACCGCGCGACAGATAGTAGGAGCGCAGCGCCTCCAGGTCGGCGTTGAGCTTGGTGCGCGAATAGCGGTCCGACTTGGTGTACCAGCTGAGGAACCCGCCGGTGTCCAGGTCGAACAGTCCCTTGAGCGTCGATTCGCCGAAGGTCTTGTTGCCGACGATGTGGATGTCCTTGATCTTCGCCGGCTCGCCTTCGGTCACCGTGAAAGTGAGGTTGACGCGATTGCGCTCGATCGGCGTGACCGTGGTCACCACCTCGGCGCCGTACAGGCTCTTGTTGATGTACTGGCGCTTGAGCTCCTGCTCGGCGCGGTCGGCCAGGCTCTGGTCGTAAGGCCGGCCCTCGGTCAGGCCGATCTCGCGCAGCGCCTTCTTCAGGGCGTCCTTGTCGAACTCCTTGGAGCCGGCGAAGTCGACGTCGGCGACCGTGGGCCGCTCCTCGACGATCACCACCAGCACGTCGCCCGCCGTTTCCAGCCGCACGTCCTTGAACAGGCCGAGCGCGAACAGGGCGCGGATCGCCGCGGAGCCCTTCTCGTCGCTGTATTGCTCGCCGACCCGGAACGGCAGCGAGGCGAACACGGTGCCCGGCTCCACCCGCTGCAGGCCTTCGACCCGGATGTCCTTGACGGTGAAGGGATCCACGGCCCAGGCCGTGTTGGCCACGAAGGCCAGGGCCACCATGGCCGAAAGGGAACGCACGCGAAAGCGCTGGAATTGTTTTTTCATGAATCAGGTTCGCCCGAACCGTCGTTCAGGGGACGGTTTCGTGGTGCCGAGTAAGTTAACCGAAGAGACGGGTCACGTCGTTGAACAGCGCGATCGACATCATGACCAGCAACACTGCCACGCCGCCGCGCTGCAGGCGCTCCATCCAGGCATCGGAGACACTCTTTCCAGTGACTCCCTCCCAAAGATAATACATCAGGTGTCCGCCATCGAGCACCGGCAGCGGCAGCAGGTTCAACACCCCGAGGCTGACGCTGATCAGGGCCAGGAACACCAGGTATTGGGTCAGGCCCAGGCTGGCCGACTTGCCGGCGTAGTCGGCGATCGTCAGCGGTCCGCTCAGGTTCTTGAGCGACGCCTCGCCGATCACCATGCGGCCCATCATCCGCAGCGTCAGGATCGAGACTTCCCAGGTCCGCTCGACGCCCTTCCACAGCCCGTCGAACGGGCCGTAGCGGACCTCGACGAAGGCCGGCGGCGCGCCGACGAAGGCCCCGATCCGCCCCACCGACAGCACGCCATCGCGCACCACCTGGGGCGCCACCGGCAATTCGAGCGCCTGACCGCCACGGCGGATCTGCCACGTCGCGCCGACGCTGCGGCCGGCGCCGACACTGGCGCGAATCACCTCGCGCAGTTGCTGGCCGTCGACCACCGGCTTGCCGCCGACCGACAGCACCAGGTCGCCCTTGCGCAGGCCGGCCTTGTCGCCGGCCCCGCCCGCCACGACGTCACCGATCACGGGCGGCGTGTAAGGCCCCAGGATGCCGATCTTGCGGAACAACTGGGCATCGGCATCGGTCGCCTGTAGCTGGCTGAGCGGCAGCGCCAGTTCGCGGCCGCCGCCTTGCGCGCCGGTCAGGACCAGGCGCACGTCGCGGCTGTCCAGCGCCCCGCGCGTGAGCAGCCAGCGCAGGTCCTCGAACGAATCGACGTTGCGCAGTTCATCGCCCTCGAAGCCGGCCTGCACCACGGTCTCGCCGCCCTGCAGCCCGGCCCGCTGGGCCACCGACCCCGCCACCGGGCTGGCCAGGATCGCCTTGGGCTCCTGCACGCCATACCAGTTCACCGCCGAATAGAGCAGCACCGCCAGCAGCAGGTTGGCCAGCGGACCGGCGGCGACGATCGCGACCCGCGACCGCAGCGGCTGGGTGTTGAAGGCCTGGCCCCGCTCCTCGGGCGCCACCGGCCCCTCGCGCTCGTCGAGCATCTTGACGTAGCCGCCGACCGGAAAGGCGCCGATGACGAATTCGGTGGACTGGCCCGGCCGGGGGTGCCTGGGCTGCCAGCGGTACAGGGTCTTGCCGAAGCCGACCGAGAACCGCAGCACCTTGACGCCGCAGGCGACCGCCACCCGGTAGTGCCCGTATTCGTGGACCGCGATCAGCAGGCCCAGGGCGACGATGAAGGCAACGATGGTCAGCATGGGAATTCCTTCCGGCTCAGGAGCGCATCCGGGCCAGGGCCTGCCGGGCGGCCGCCCGGGACTGGGCGTCGATCGCCAGCAGGTCCGGCAGGGATTCTGGCTTGGAGGGGGCCACGGCCTCCAAAGTTGCGAGATTCACCGCATGGATCTGGTCGAACCGGATCTGGCGTTCCAGAAACGCGCCGACCGCCACTTCATTGGCCGCATTGAGGACCGCCGTGGTGCCCGGCGCCGCCTGGAGCGAGTCCCAGGCCAGCTGCAGGCCGGGGAAGCGCTGGCGATGGCCGCGGCTGTCGAAGGATTCGAAGCTCATGTCGGCGAGGGTCGAGAAGTCCAGCGCCTGGGCGCCCGAGGCGACGCGCTCCGGCCAGGCCAGGCCGTAGGCGATCGGCACGCGCATGTCGGGCGTGCCCAGTTGGGCCACCACGGAGCTGTCGCGGTACTGCACCATCGAATGGATCACGCTCTGCGGATGGATCACCACGTCGAGCCGGTCGGCCTGCATGCCGAACAGGAAGCGCGCCTCGATGATCTCGAGCGCCTTGTTCATCATGGTGGCCGAGTCGACCGAGATCTTGCGCCCCATCACCCAGTTGGGATGGGCGCACGCCTCTTCCGGCGTGACGTTGCGCAGGGTCTCGGGCGCCCGGGTGCGGAACGGACCGCCCGAGGCGGTGAGGATGATCTTCTCGACCCGTGCCTCCCAGGTCGACGGATCTTCGGGCAGCGACTGGAAGATGGCCGAATGCTCGCTGTCGATCGGCAGCAGCTTGGCGCCGCCCTCGCGCACCGCCGTCATGAACAGTTCCCCGCCAACCACCAGCGCCTCCTTGTTGGCGAGCAGCAGGCGCTTGCCGGCGCGGGCCGCGGCCAGGCACGAGGCGAGGCCCGCGGCGCCGACGATGGCCGCCATCACCGTGTCGACCGATTCGTGCGCCGCCACCATCTCGATCGCGGCCTGTCCCCACAGCACCTGGGTGCCGAGGCCGTTGGCCTCCACCTTCTGCTTGAGAGCGCGGCCGGCCGTTTCGTCGGCCATGACGGCGTAGCGCGGGCGGAAACTGGCAATCTGCGCGAGCATCAGGTCGACCTGGGTCGAGGCGCTGAGCGCGACCACCTCGAAGCGGTCCGGATGGCGGGCGATCACGTCCAGCGTGTTGGCCCCCACCGAGCCGGTGGAGCCCAGGACGGCAAGGCGCTGCTTCATTGCGGGATCAGCGAGACGAGCATCAGCGCCAGCGGCAGGGTCGGCAAGAGCGCGTCGACCCGATCGAGCACGCCGCCGTGGCCGGGCAGCAGGTTGCTGGAATCCTTGGCGCCGGCGCTGCGCTTGATCAGCGACTCCACCAGGTCGCCGACCACGCTCATGGCCGCCATGAACACGGCGCCGATCAGCAGCAGCCACCAGCCCTGGAACGCCAGCCGCGTGTAGAAACTCGGCACCTGCGCGGCCAGCCTGGCGTCGGCGACCACCCAGCAGACGGCCAGCACCAGCACGCCGAGCATGCCGCCCCAGACGCCCTCCCAGCTCTTGCCCGGGCTGATCGCCGGCGCCAGCTTGCCCTTGGTGAACTTGAGCCCGAAGGTGCGGCCGGCGAAATAGGCGAACACGTCCGCCACCCACACCAGCACCAGCACCGACAAGAGGAAGTTGACGCCGATCGCGCGCGCCTGGGCGACGGCCAGCCAGGCCACCCAGAGCGCGAGCACCCCGGCGACCAGCCGCAGCGCCCGGGGGATCCTCGGCCAGCCCGCGACGCCGGCGCGCAGCAACCAGCCGCCGGCCAGCACCCAGCCGGCGCCCGCGACGCTCCACAGCAGCGGCAGCCGCCGGTCGATCAGGCCCATCTGCCAGGACGCGGCGCACAGCACGAGGCAGGCCAGCGCGGTCAGGAGCGAGCCCGGCTGGCCCAGGCCGTTGAGCCGCCCCCATTCCCAGGCGCCGGCCGCGATCAGCACCAGTGTCACGGCCGTGAACGGCACCGGCGAGGGATAGAACAGGGCCGGCAGCAGGATGGCCAGCAGGACGATCGCCGTGATGATGCGTTGTTTGAGCATGGTGACCGCGGTCAGGCCGGTGTGGGTGAGGCAGTCGTCAAGCGACCTTCTTGCTGCTGCCCGGCGCGACCTGTGCGGAGGTCATGCCGAAGCGGCGCTCGCGGCCGGCGTAGTCGGCGATGGCCGCGTCGATCGCGGCCTCGTCGAAGTCGGGCCACAGCTTGTCGCTGAAATACAGCTCGGAATAAGCCGCCTGCCAGAGCAGGAAATTGCTGATGCGCTGTTCGCCGCCGGTGCGGATCAGCAGGTCCGGGTCCGGCACGTGGGCCAGCGCCATCGCGCGGTCCAGGCTGGCCTCGGTGATGGCTTCGCCCCGTTGCGCCAAGCCGGCCGCGGCCTGCGCGATGTCCCAGCGACCACCATAGTTGAAGCAGATGTTGAAGGTCAGTCGCGTATTGCCGGCAGTGGCCACCTCGGCCTGGTGCAGCCCGGCGCGGACCTTCTCCGACAGCGCCGCGCGGTTGCCGATGAACTGGATGCGCACGCCCTCGGCGTGCATCTGCGGCACCTCCCGCGACAGCGCGACGGCCAGCAGTTCCATCAGGCCGGACACCTCCTCGGGCGGGCGGTTCCAGTTCTCCGACGAGAAGGCGAACACCGTCAACACCCGCACGCCTCGCTGTCCGCAGTGGCGCACGCAGGCCCGCAGCGCGTCGACGCCCTTCTTGTGGCCGGCCACGCGCGGCAGGTAGCGCCTGGTCGCCCAGCGGCCGTTGCCATCCATGACGATGGCGATGTGGTTCGGAACGGCGTTGCTGCCTGCGCTCATGAACGGTCCACGGTCAGACCGCGAGGATTTCCTGTTCCTTGCTGGCCACCATCTGGTCGATCGCGATCACGTGGCGATCGGTCACCTTCTGGATGTCGGCTTCGGCGCGCTTCTGCTCGTCTTCGGATGCAAGCTTGTCCTTGACCAGCTTCTTGACGGCATCGTTGGCATCGCGGCGAAGGTTGCGCACCGCGATCTTGGCGCTCTCGCCCTCGTTGCGCACCAGCTTGGTCATTTCCTTGCGGCGCTCCTCGCTCATGGCGGGCATCGGAACGCGGATCAGGTCGCCCATCGAGGCCGGGTTCAGGCCCAGGTCGCTCTCGCGGATGGCCTTCTCGATCTTGGCGCCCATGCCCTTTTCCCAGGGCTGGACGCTGATGGTGCGGTTGTCCAGCAAGGAGACGTTGGCCACCTGGCTGAGCGGCACGCTGGCGCCGTAATAGTCCACATGGATCGAGTCCAGCAGCGCCGGATTGGCGCGGCCGGTACGGATCTTGGTCAGGTTGTGCTGGAAGGCGGCGATGGACTGGTCCATCTTCGCTTCGATGCTGGTCTTGATTTCGGCAGTGGTCTTCATCGGGCTTTCTCCTCAGTCGCAGGCTTCTTATGCATACACCAGGGTGCCCTCGTCCTCGCCCAGCACCACGCGCTTCAGGGCGCCGTGCTTGAAGATCGAGAACACCTTGATCGGCAGCTTCTGGTCGCGGCACAGCGCAAAGGCCGTGGCATCCATGATGCCGAGATTTTGCGCCATGGCGTCGTCGAAAGTGATCTTGTTGTAGCGCGTCGCCGACGGGTCGAGCTTGGGGTCGGCCGAATAGACGCCGTCCACCTTGGTGGCCTTGAGCACCAGCTGGGCGCCGATTTCGGCGCCGCGCAGGGCGGCGGCGGTGTCGGTGGTGAAGAACGGATTGCCGGTGCCGGCGGCGAAGATCACCACCTTGCCTTCTTCCAGGTACTGCAGCGCCTTGGGCCGCACGTAGGGTTCGACCACCTGCTCGATCGCGATGGCGGACATCACGCGGGCGGTCAGGCCCTGCTTGTTCATCGCGTCGCCCAGGGCGAGCGCGTTCATCACCGTGGCCAGCATGCCCATGTAGTCGGCGGTGGCGCGGTCCATTCCGACCGAGCCGCCGGCGACGCCGCGGAAGATGTTGCCGCCGCCGATGACGACGGCCACTTCCACGCCCATGTTCACCACCTCGGCCACCTCGCCCACCATGCGGACGATGGTGGCGCGGTTGATCCCGAAGGCGTCGTCCCCCATCAACGATTCGCCCGACAGCTTCAACAAGATCCGCTTGTAGGCTGGTCGGTCGAGGGACATGGGGAGGCTCCTTGGGTTACGCGTGAGTTTAATGACCTTGGTGATGCTCAGGCCGCCTGCTTGGCGGAATCGGAGCCGCCCTTGGCAGCGGCAACCTGTGCCGCCACTTCGGCCGCGAAGTCGTCGACCTTCTTCTCGATGCCTTCGCCGACCACGAAGAGCGTGAACGCCTTCACATTGGTGCCGGCGGCCTTGAGCATCTGCTCGACGGTCTGCTTGTCGTTCTTCACGAAGGGCTGGTTGAACAGCGACACCTCCTTGAGGAATTTCTGCACGCCGCCTTCGATCCGCTTGGCGACGATCTCGGCCGACTGCGCCGGCTTGCCGGCGGCTTCGGCGACCTTGCGGTCCTCGTCGGCCTTGCCGGTGGCGACTGCGCGCTCCTTGGCGATCACGTCGGCCGGGACGTCGGCGCTGGTCAGCGCGACCGGCTTCATGGCGGCAACGTGCATCGCCACGTCCTTGGCGGCGACTTCATCGCCGTCGAATTCGACGACCACGCCGATGCGCGTGCCGTGCAGGTACGAGGCCAGCTTGTTCGACCCGGAGAAGTGCTTGAAGCGGCGGAACGTCATGTTCTCGCCGATCTTGCCGATCAGGCCCTTGCGCACGTCTTCGAGCGTGGGGCCGAAGCTGTCCTGGCTGTACGCCAGCGCGCCCAGCGCGGCGACGTCCGCCGGGTTGTTCTTCGCGATCAGGTCGGCAGCGGCCTGGCACATCGCCAGGAAACTGTCGTTCTTGGTGACGAAGTCGGTTTCGCAGTTGGTTTCCAGCAGCGCGCCGGTGGTGCCGGTGATGGACGCGGTGACCACGCCCTCGGCGGTGATGCGGGATGCAGCCTTGCCGGCCTTGTTGCCGAGCTTGATGCGCAGCAGTTCCTCGGCCTTTTCCATGTTGCCCTCGGCCTCGGTCAGGGCCTTCTTGCACTCCATCATCGGCGCGTCGGTCTTGGCGCGCAGTTCGGCGACCATGCTTGCGGTGATTGCAGCCATTTTTGTCCTCGTATCGTTCAGTTCAAATCAGTAGAAAAAAAGGGGCCACCAGAGCCCCTTCTTCGGCTTGGGCCGGGTACTCAGGCGGCCGCGCCTTCGTTGACTTCGACGAATTCATCGCCGCCTTCCTTGACCGCCTTGACCACTTCGTTCTGGCCGCTGGCACGGCCTTCGATGATGGCGTCGGCGATGCCGCGTGCGTACAGCGTCACGGCCTTGGAGGAGTCGTCGTTGCCCGGGATCACGTAGTCGATGCCTTCGGGCGAGTGGTTCGAGTCGACCACGCCGACCAGCGGGATGCCCAGCTTCTTGGCTTCGGACACGGCGATCTTGTGGAAGCCGACGTCGATCACGAAGATCGCGTCCGGCAGCGTGGCCATGTCCTGGATGCCGCCGATGTCCTTTTCGAGCTTTTCCATCTCGCGGGCGAACATCAGCTGCTCTTTCTTGCTCATGGTCTCCAGGCCGGCTTCCTGCTGGGCCTTCATGTCCTTCAAGCGCTTGATCGAGGTCTTGACGGTCTTGAAGTTGGTCAGCATGCCGCCGAGCCAGCGCTGGTCGACGTAAGGCACGCCGGCGCGCTTGGCTTCCGCCGCGACGGTGTCGCGGGCCTGGCGCTTGGTGCCCACCATCAGGATGGTGCCGCGGTTGGCGCTGAGCGTCTTCACGAACTTCAGCGCGTCCTGGAACATCGGCAGCGATTTTTCCAGGTTGATGATGTGGATCTTGTTGCGGTGGCCGAAGATGAACGGGGCCATCTTGGGGTTCCAGAAGCGGGTCTGGTGGCCGAAATGGACACCTGCTTCCAGCATTTCGCGCATGGATACTGACATAGGGATTAACTCCGAAGGTTGGGTCTAAAATCCAGCCCGAAATCGCATGGCGCCTCGAGGGCGGCAAGCAACACCTTGGTGGGCTGGTTTGCGGATCGTTTCGCCAAGCAGCTCGCGCTACCAGCAAAACCCAAAGATTATAACAGACGACAGGCGCCCCACCCCATGCTTCCCGACCTCCACACCACCCGGGAGCATCTGCGCGCCGGGCTGACATCGGCCCCGGCCGAGCTTGAAAAATCGATCGCCGCCGCCGGTTCCCCGGCCTGCGCGCACGTCTTCCTGCGCACCCGCTTCGACGCCGCGCGCGCCGAAGCCGCCGACCCGGCCCAGGCCGGCCGGCCGCTTGCCGGGCTGGCGGTGTCGATCAAGGACCTGTTCGATGCGGCAGGCGAAACCACTGCCGCTGGCTCCGTCGTCCTCGCCGACGCGGCACCGGCGGCCCAGGACAGTCCGGCGGTGGCCCGCTTGCGCCGGGCCGGCGGCGTGGTCCTGGGCCGCACCAACATGACGGAGTTCGCTTTCTCCGGCGTCGGCATCAACCCCCACCACGGCACGCCGGCCAACGCCGGCGACCCCGACGTGGCCCGGATTCCCGGTGGCTCGTCCAGCGGCGCGGCGGTGTCGGTGGCCACCGGCGCCGCGTTTGTCGGCCTGGGCTCGGACACCGGGGGGTCGATCCGGATTCCGGCTGCGCTCAACGGCATCGTCGGCTTCAAGAGCACAGCGCGCCTGGTGCCGCTGGCGGGCGCGCTGCCGCTTTCCAGCACGCTGGACACCATCTGCGCCATGACCCGGTCGGTGCCAGACGCGATCCTGGCCCACGAGATCCTGGCGGGCCGGACCGTCACGCGCAGCTGCGCCCCGCTGTCGGGCTACCGGCTCGCCGTGGCGACCACGTTGCTGCTCGACGACCTGGAACCCGCCGTGGCGCGCGCCTTCGAGCGCAGCGTGCAGGCGCTGCGCGCCGCGGGAGCGACGGTCACCGAGATCGACCTGGCCGCGATCAGGGACCTGGGCGCGATCCAGGCCGGCGGCGGGTTTTCCGCGGCCGAGAGCTACGCCTGGCACCGCCAGCTGCTGGCCACGGGCGGGGAGCGCTACGACCCGCGGGTGCGCATGCGCGTCGAAAAGGGCGCGGCGATGATGGCCTGGGAATACCTGGACCTGTTCGTCGCCCGCCGCGATTGGATCGCCAGGGTGGAACAGGCCCTGCGCGGCTACGACGCGGTGCTGTCGCCGACCGTGCCGATCGTCGCCCCGCCGATCGCGGCCGTGGCGCCCGGGCCGGAACGCGACGAGGAGTTCATGCGGGTCAACGCCCTGCTGCTGCGCAACACCAGCGTCGTCAACATGCTCGACGGCTGTGCGATCTCCCTGCCCTGCCACGCGGCGGACGAATTGCCGGTCGGCCTGATGCTGTGGCACGGCGCCATGCACGACGATACGATCCTGAACATCGCGCAACAGGCGCAAGCCGCGCTCGCACCAGCTCCAAGGGATCGATGAACATCGCCATCGCAGCAAAAGGACGTCGATGAACATCGCCGTCGTGGGCGCCGGCATCATCGGCGTGACCACAGCCTACGAACTGGCCGTTGACGGCCACCAGGTCACTGTCTTCGAACGCCGCGGAGCCGCCGCCGAGGAAGCCAGTTTCGCCAATGCCGGGGTGGTCGCGCCGGGCGCCGTCACGCCCTGGGCCGCGCCGGGGATGCCCGGCAAGGTCGCGCGCTACCTGTTCAGCCGCCACGCGCCGGTCCGCCTCTGCCTGCCGCTGACGGCGGCCGACATCGGCTGGATGTGGAAGTGGCAGCGGGCGTGCAAGCTCGAGACCTACCTGGCCAACCGGGCCCGCATGCAGCGGCTGGCCTTTTACAGCCGCGGGCGGCTGCACCAGCTGACCGAAGACCTGAAGCTGGAATACGACCGCAGCGCCGGCTACATGGTGCTGCTGCGCTCCGAGAAGGACAGCAAGCTGGTGCAGCCGGGACTGCAGGTGCTGCGCGACGCCGGTGTCCCGTTCCGCGAAATCGACGCGGCCCAGGCCCGGCTGCTGGAACCGGCCCTCAATCCCGACACGCCGTTGCTCGGCGCGGTGCATCTGCCCGACGACGAGGTCGGCAACTGCCGCCAGTTCGCCCTGCTGCTGAAAGCCCAGGCCCAGCGCCTGGGCGTGGGTTTCGAGTTCAACAGCACGGTGGCGCCGCTCGATCCCGCCGCGCCCGCGACCTTGCGCATCGCGACCGAAGGGGCACAACCGCGCCAGCAACGCTTCGACGCCGTGGTCGTCTGCGGCGCCCTCGACTCGACCCTGCTGCTGCGCCCGCTTGGCCTCAAGGTGCCGATGGCCGCGGTGCACGGATACTCGATCAGCGCGCCGATCCGCGAGCCGCTGAACGCGCCGCGCAGCGCGCTGATGGACGAGCGCTACAAGGTAGCGATCTCGCGGCTGGGCAACCGGGTACGGGTGGCGGGGAGCGCCGAGGTCGGGGGCTCGCTGTCAGCGAAGCGGCCGGGCGCGATCCAGACCCTGTACAAGGTCCTGCACGACTGGTTTCCCGGCGCCGCGCAGATCACCAACACCGGCGCCGCGGTCCAGGAATGGAAGGGCGCGCGGCCGATGCTGCCCGACGGTCCGCCGATGCTGGGGGCCACCGGCATCCCCGGGGTCTGGATCAACCTGGGGCACGGCTCGAGCGGTTGGGCCCTGTCGTGCGGCAGCGCCCGCGCCGTGGCGGACCTGATGGCGGGCCGCACGCCCGAGGTCGACATCGACGGCCTGGGAATCGAACGGCTGGCCGCGCTGCGCTGAGCCGGCCCGGCGCAGTGCCAGAATCCGTGCATGCAACGGATCACGCCCGAGCGGCCCTGGCCGCTGTTCGACATCGCCGGCACCCGGCGAATCGAACAGGCCGCGGCCCTGGCCCTGCCGCCCCACACGCTGATGCAGCGCGCCGGCCTGGCCGTGGCGCGGCTGGCGCTGGCGCTCGCGCCGCATGCGCGGACGGTCTGGATCGCCTGCGGGCCGGGCAACAACGGCGGTGACGGCCTCGAAGCAGCGCTGCACCTGAAGCGCTGGGGCAAGGCAGCGCACGTCAGCTGGCTCGGCGACGAGGGCGGCGCGCCCGCGGACGCTTTGGCATCCCTGGAACGCGCCCGCCAGGCGGGTGTGTCGATCAGCCGGGCGCCGCCACCGGGCTGGGACCTGGCCGTCGACGCCTTGCTTGGAATCGGCGCTGCCCGTGCACCGCAGGGCGACATGGCGCAATGGATCGCCCGCATGCATGCGGGATCCGCACCGGTGCTGGCGGTCGACATTCCCACCGGCCTGGACGCGGACACGGGCTGCGGCCTGTCCTTGCGCGCCAGCCACACGCTCACGCTGCTCACGCTCAAGCCGGGGCTGTTCACCGCCAATGGACGCGATGCCGCGGGCGAAGTCTGGTACGACGACCTCGATGTCCGGCCCGGCGATGTCGCACCCACTGCGCTGCTGTCTGCGGCGGCGCCGCCCATGGCCCGCCGGCACGCATCGCACAAGGGCAGCTACGGCGACGTCGCGGTGATCGGGGGCGCCCCGGGCATGGGCGGGGCCGCGCTGCTGGCCGCCTCGGCGGCGCTGCATGGCGGCGCCGGCCGGGTGTTCGTGGCCTTGCTGGACGCCGGCGCCCTCACTGTCGACGCATCCCAGCCGGAATTGATGCTGCGGCCCTGGGACTCGCTCGACCTCTCGGCGATGAGCGTGGCCTGCGGCTGCGGTGGCGGCGAAGCGGTCCGCGCCGTCCTGCCCAGGGTGATCGCAACCGCGCGCACCCTGGTGCTGGACGCCGACGCGCTGAACGCGATCGCGGCCGACCCGCAGTTGCAGTCGCAGCTCCAGGCGCGCGCGGCGCGGACGGGGCGAGCCACAGTGATCACGCCCCATCCGCTGGAAGCGGCACGGCTCCTGGGCTGCACCAGCGCCGCCGTCCAGGCCGACCGGCTGACAGCGGCCGATGCACTGGCGCGGCGCTTCTCCTGCGTCGCGGTGCTCAAGGGGTCGGGCAGCATCGTCGCTGCGCCCGGTGAACTGCCATCGATCAACGCCACCGGCAACGCGCTGCTGGCCACGGCAGGGACCGGCGATGTGCTGGCGGGAATGATCGCCGCGCGGCTGGCGCAGGGACTGCCGGCGTTGGCGGCGGCACGGCAGGCAGTCCATGACCATGGCGCCTGCGCCGACCGCTGGCCGGCCGGCGCGGCGCTCACGGCATCGGAGCTGGCCCGCCTGGCCTGATGCTTCAGAGCCCGCCGGGCCGCCCAGTCCACAAAGCGACAAGCGCGTGGACCATCTCAGCCGCGCCCCACGAAGGGCATCTTGGTGGCCATCACCGTGTGGAACAGCACGTTGGCTTCGAGCGGCAGGCTGGCCATGTACAGCACTGACTGGCCGACGATGTTCACATCCATCATCGGCTCGGGGCGGATCTCGCCATTGGCCTGGGGCACGCCCTTGGCCATCCGGGCCGCCAGTTCGGTGACGGCATTGCCGATGTCGATCTGGCCGACGGCGATGTCGTACTTGCGGCCATCGAGCGCGGCGGTCTTGGTCAGGCCCGTGACGGCGTGCTTGGTCGCGGTGTAGGCGATCGAGTTGGGCCGCGGCGCATGGGCCGAGATCGAGCCGTTGTTGATGATGCGGCCCCCCATCGGCTGCTGCGACTTCATGGCCCGGAACGCCTGCTGCAGGCAATAGAACATGCCGTTCAGGTTGGTGTCGACCACCCGCTTCCAGTCCTCGATCGCAATGTCTTCCAGCAGCGCCTGGCCCAGGCCCAGTCCGGCGTTGTTGAACAGCAGGTCGACCCGCCCCCACTTGCCGGCCACGGTGTCGAACAGCGCCTTGACCGACGCGGGGTCGGTGACGTCGGTCGGCACGCCCAGGGCGCGGCCGTCGGCTTTCGCCTCGTCGACCACCTGCTGCAGCACGTCGGCACGTCGGCCCGCCACGGCGACCCGCCAGCCGTCGTTCAACAGCGCCAGCGCCGCGGCCTTGCCGATGCCGGAGCCGCCGCCGGTGACGATGGCGACCTTGCCCCCATTGGATTTCACAGCCATGTTCGTGCTCCTGGATCAGCGCCGGCTCTTGCGGCTTTTCTTGGTGGCCGCCTTCTTGACGGCCGTCTTCAGGGCCTGGATCGGCGAGCGCGGCGCGCGCTCGGCCGCCGGCGCCGACTTCCGGGCGGCGCGCCGGGTCGAGGCCTTGGTCGGCACGCCCGCGCCGGCGCCGGCAATCGGCGCCCCCTTGTCCTTCATCGCGCGGGTGACCAGCTCCTCGCCTTCGTGCACCAGGCGGAAGTCGATCTTGCGGCCGTCGAGGTCGACCCGGCTGACCTGGACCCGGACCCGCGTGCCGATCGCATAGCGGATGCCGGTGCGCTCGCCGCGCAGTTCCTGGCGGGCCTCGTCGAACTTGAAGTACTCGCCGCCCAGTTCGGTGATGTGGACCAGGCCTTCCACGTACATCGCGTCGAGGGTGACGAAGATGCCGAAGGTGGTGGCCGAGGTGACGACCCCGCCGTATTCCTCGCCGAGATGCTCGCGCATGTACTTGCACTTGAGCCATGCCTCCACGTCGCGGCTGGCCTCGTCGGCCCGCCGCTCGTTGGCGCTGCAATGCAGGCCGGCGGCTTCCCAGGCCTGGCTCTCGCGCGTGGGCGGCGGCTGTGCCTTCTTCGGCCGCTGGTTCGGCGCCTTCACCCGCGCGGCCAGCCGGCGTGCCAGCTTTTCGTGGGCTTCGCCAGGGGTCGGCAGCACCGGCAGCTGGTAGCGTTCCTTGTTCAAAATGGCCTTGATCACGCGGTGCACCAGCAGGTCCGGATAGCGCCGGATCGGGCTGGTGAAGTGGGTGTAGGCGTCGTAGGCCAGGCCGAAGTGGCCGCTGTTGATCGGCGTGTAGATCGCCTGCGACATCGAGCGCAGCAGCATGCTGTGGATCTGCAGCGCGTCCGGCCGTTCCTTGGTGGCCTCGGCCACGCGCTGGAACTCGCCGGGCGCCGGGTCTTCGCTCACGGTCTGGCCGACGCCGATGGCCTTCAGGTAGTTGCGCAGCAGGTCGACCTTCTCGGGTGTCGGGCCTTCGTGCACGCGGTACAGGCCCGGGTGCTTGCTCTCCTGGATGAAGTCGGCGCTGCAGACGTTCGCCGCCAGCATCGACTCCTCGATCAGGCGGTGCGCCTCATTGCGGGTGCGCGGCACGATCTGCTCGATCCGGCCGCTGTCGTCGCAGACGATCTGCGTTTCGGTGGTCTCGAAGTCCACGGCGCCGCGGGCCTGGCGCGCCTTGAGCAGCGCGCGGTACACGTCCGACAGGTTCTCCAGGTCGGCGACCCGGTCCTTGCGGCGGATCGCTTCCGGTCCGCGCGTGTTGGCCAGGATGGCTGCAACCTCGGTGTAGGTGAAGCGTGCATGGCTCCACATCACGGCCGGATAGAACTGGTAGGCGTAGATCTCGCCGCCCGCGTTGATCAGCATGTCGCAGACCATGCACAGCCGCTCGACCTCGGGGTTGAGCGAGCACAGGCCGTTGGACAGCTTCTCCGGCAGCATCGGGATCACGCGCCGGGGGAAGTACACGCTGGTGGCCCGCTCGTAAGCGTCGATGTCGATCGCGCTGCCGGTCTCCACGTAGTTGCTGACGTCGGCGATGGCGACCAGCAGCCGCCAGCCCTTGCCGCGGCCGACCTTGGCCGGCTCGCAGTAGACGGCGTCGTCGAAGTCGCGCGCGTCTTCGCCGTCGATGGTCACCAGCGGCACGTCGGTGAGATCCACGCGATGCCGCTTGTCCTGCGGCCGCACCTTGTCCGGCAGCGTGCGCGACAGCGCGATGCAGGCGTCGGAGAACTCGTGCGGCACGCCGTACTTGCGCACCGCGATCTCGATCTCCATGCCGGGGTCGTCGATCTCGCCCAGCACTTCCTTCACGCGGCCCACGGGCTGGCCGTACAGGCTCGGCGGCTCGGTGAGTTCCACCACCACCACCTGGCCGGCCTTGGCCAGGCCGGTCGCGCCCTTGGGGATCAGGACGTCCTGGCCGTAGCGCTTGTCCTCCGGTGCCACCAGCCAGACGCCGCTCTCGTGCAGCAGCCGGCCGATGATGGGTTGCGGCGGCCGCTCGATGATCTCCACCACGCGGCCCTCGGCCCTGCCCTTGCGGTCATGGCGCACGATGCGCGCCTTGACCCGGTCCTTGTGCAGCACGGCGCGCATCTCATTGGGCGGCAGGTAGATGTCGCCTTCGCCGTCGTCGCGCACCACGTAGCCGTGCCCGTCGCGATGGCCGTTGATCACGCCTTCGATTTCATCGAGCAGCCCGCTGCT
The DNA here is from genome assembly GCA_943372495.1 of Ramlibacter sp. 2FC. GTDB lineage: Bacteria > Pseudomonadota > Gammaproteobacteria > Burkholderiales > Burkholderiaceae_C > Ramlibacter. The sequence continues at coordinate 411,102 of CALRYV010000001.1, forward strand.
GATGTGTCCGATATTTTTGATATAGAATCCTTTTCTTTCCTGAAATGCCCAGGTGGCGGAATTGGTAGACGCACTAGTTTCAGGTACTAGCGAGTAACATCGTGGGGGTTCGAGTCCCTTCCTGGGCACCAATCATAAAGCCGGCGATGCCGGCTTTGTCTTGTGTGCAAGCACACGTGAAAGCCGCCTTCGATGGGCGGCTTTTTCTTTGGGTCATCGACTGGCTCAGACCGGCACGGCCACGAGGTCGTGGCCCTCAGTTCCCACGATCCGCGCGCGCGTGAAATCGCCGACCTTGAGCTGCTTGCTGATCTTCTCGGGCGGCAGCAGCTTCACGGCACCGTCGATCTCCGGCGCGTCCGCGTACGAGCGCCCGACGCCACCCTTGCGGCCGAGCGCCGGCGCCGAATCGACCAGCACCTGCATCGTCGCGCCGATCCGCTGCCGGAGTTTTTCGGCCGACACCTGTTCGGCCACGGCCATGAAGCGCGCCTGCCGCTCTTCGCGCAACTCCTTGGGCAACATGCCGGGAATGTCGTTGGCGGCCGCGCCCTGCACCGGGCTGTAGGCAAAGCAGCCCGCGCGATCGATCTGCGCCTCGCGCACGAAGTCCAGCAGGTGCTGGAATTCTTCTTCGGTTTCGCCCGGGAAGCCGGCGATGAAGGTGCTGCGCACCACCAGCTGCGGGCAGCCTTCGCGCCAGCGCTGGATCCGCTCCAGGTTCTTTTCGCCGCTGGCCGGCCGCTTCATGCGGCGCAGCACGTCGGGGTGGCTGTGCTGGAACGGCACGTCCAGGTAAGGCAGGACCTTGCCGGTGGCCATCAGCGGGATCACTTCATCCACAGATGGGTACGGATAGACGTAGTGCAAGCGGACCCAGGCGCCGAACGGCTCGGCGATGTCGCCCAGCGCCTGCACCAGCTCCAGCATCCGCGTGCGGATCGGCTTGCCGTCGTAGAAGCCGGTGCGGTACTTCACGTCCACACCGTAGGCCGAGGTGTCCTGGCTGACGACCAGCAGTTCCTTGACGCCGCCTTCGAACAGCGCACGGGCCTCCTTGAGCACGTCGCCGATCGGCCGGGACACCAGGTCGCCGCGCATCGAGGGGATGATGCAGAAGGTGCAGCGGTGGTTGCAGCCCTCGCTGATCTTCAGGTACGCATAGTGGCGCGGCGTCAGCTTGATGCCGGCGATGCCGAACGAATTGCGGGCCGGATCGGGCAGCAGGTCGATGAACGGGTCGTGCGGCTTGGGCAGGTTGAGATGGACGGCGTCCATCACTTCCTGCGTCGCGTGCGGCCCGGTGACGGCCAGCACCGAAGGATGCATCTGGCGCACCAGGTTGCCGCCGCCCTCGCCCGTCTTCGCGCCGAGGCAGCCGGTGACGATCACCCGCCCGTTGTCCGCCAGCGCTTCGCCGATGGTGTCCAGGCTTTCCCTGACCGCGTCGTCGATGAAGCCGCAGGTGTTGACGATGACCAGGTCGGCGCCCTCGAAGGTCTTGGAGGTCTGGTAGCCCTCGGCACTCAGTTGCGTGAGGATCAGCTCGGAATCGGTCAGCGCCTTCGGGCAACCGAGGCTGACGAAACCGACTTTGGGGATCTTGGTGACAGGGGACAGGACTTCGCTCATCCCGCTATTGTCCCAGAGCAGCGCAATGGTTCCCGGATCGGGTCCGGGATGACCTTTCGGTCCCTTACCGTTTCAGGCCGAAAGCACCCAGCATCTGCTCCTGCATCTTGTCGAACATGGTCTTGGACTGCTCGACGTAGTTGCCCATCATCCCCTGCATCAGGGGGTTCTGCATGTTGATGAACTGCGCCCACATTTCGGGCGAGACGGTCTTGGACTGCTCGGCCAGCTTGGCCTGGATGTCGGTGAAGGCCTGCACGTTCTTCTCGAGGTAGGACCCCATGAAACCCTGCGCGGAATGGCCGTAGAAGCGGATGATGTTGGCCAGCGCGACTTCGCTGAACATGGGAGCGCCGCCGGCTTCCTCTTCCAGGATGATCTGCAGCAGGATGCTGCGCGTCAGGTCCTCGTTGGTCTTGGCATCGCGCACGATGAACGGCTCGCTGTCCATGACCAGGTGCTTGACCTCGGCCAGCGTGATGTAGGTCGAGGTGTCGGTGTCGTAGAGCCTGCGGTTGGGATACTTCTTGATGACGCGCTGCGCGGGCTTGGCCGCGGTGGCTTTCTTGGTGGACACTGAAATCACTCCTCTTCGCCGCGTGGCCGGGGGCCCGCTGCGTTGTATGTAATGCACTGCAATACATTTTAGGGATGAGGCTCCCTGCTGCGCCCAAGGTTTACCCTACGGAAACCTCGAGCGAGAGAAGGACCAGAAAATTGGTAGGCGCGATTGGACTCGAACCAACGACCCCCACCATGTCAAGGTGGTGCTCTAACCAGCTGAGCTACGCGCCTAAAAGTCTGTCCGAGCCTTCGATTATAGCAGAGGAAAAGCGCGTTCCTATCGCCGCCGTGCCGAACGCACGCCGCGGACCTCGGCAACGACCGCCATCACCTTGGCCAGCCGGGCCGAATCGGACACTTCCACGGTGAACGTCATCCAGGCCGTCCCCTTCACGGACTGGGTCTGCACGCCGATCACGTTCATCTTTTCCTTGGCGAAAACTTCCGAGATGTCGCGCAGCAGGCCCTGGCGATCGGCCGCTTCCACCGAGACGTCGACCGGATAGACCGCCGCGCCTTCGGAGCGGGGCTTGCCCCACTCCACGTCGATCACCCGCTCCGAATTGCGCGCGGCCAGCTCGCGGAAGTTGCTGCAGTCGGCGCGGTGGATGCTCACCCCCTTGCCGCGTGTGACAAAGCCGCCAATCACGTCCGGCGGCGCCGGCTTGCAGCAGCGCGCCAGCTGCGTCATCAGTGAATCGATGCCCACCACCAGCACGCCGCCCTTGGGCGTCTTCTCGGTATTGCGCGCTTTCTTCAGCAGCACGAAATCGTCGGCGGCCAGGGGCGCTTCGACCGGCCGCAGCAGGGTCTCGATGGTGCGCAGGGAGAACTCGTCCTTGCCCACCACGTCGAACAGGTCGTCCGCCGACTTGAAGCCGAGCTGTGACGCCAGGTCTTCCAGCTTGACCGAGGTCTTGCCCTCGCGCTGCAGCAGCTTTTCCACCGACTCGCGGCCGCGCGCGATCGTCTCGTGCCGGATCTGCTCGTTGAACCAGGCCCGCACCTTGGCCTTGGCGCGGTGGCTGGCCAGGAAGCCGAGGTCCGCGTTGAGCCAGTCGCGCGACGGCCCCCCTTCCTTGGCCGCCGTGATCTCGACGGTCTGGCCGTTCTGCAGCAGCGTGTTCAGCGGCACCTGGACACCGTCGACGCGGGCGCCGCGGCACCGGTGGCCCAGGCTGGTGTGCAGGCTGTAGGCGAAATCCACCGGCGTCGCGCCCTGGGGCAATTCGATGATGGCGGCGTCCGGCGTCAGCACATAGATCCGGTCATCGAACAGGCCGGCGCCCGAGCCGGCGAGATCGCGCTCCCACGCCAGCAGCTGCCGCAGCACCGCGATCTTGGCGTCATAGGCGCCGCTGGCCGACACGCCGCCATAGCCCTTGCTGCCGGCCTCCTTGTAGGCCCAGTGCGCGGCCACCCCATGCTCGGCGTGGTCATGCATCGCCTGGGTGCGGATCTGGATCTCGATCGGCCGGCCGGCATCGTCACGCACCACCGTGTGCAGCGACTGGTAGCCGTTGGGCTTGGGCCGCGCGATGTAGTCGTCGAACTCCGAGCCGATCGCCTCGAACTTGTCGTGCACCCAGGACAGGGCGGCGTAGCAGTCCTTCACGTCCGGCACGATCACCCGCAGCGCGCGGACGTCGAACACATGCTCGAAGTCCAGCGACTTGCCGCGCATCTTCTTGACGATGCTGTAGATGTGCTTGGGCCGGCCGTGCACCTGGGCCTGGATGCCCTGGGCCTTCAGTTCGGCTTCCAGCCGCGAGCGCAGCTGCTCGACATACCCCTCGCGTTCGGTGCGTTTTTCGTCGAGCAGGCGGGCGACCTGCTTGTACATCTCCGGCTCCAGGAAGCGGAAGGCCAGGTCCTCCATCTCCCACTTCACCTGCCAGATGCCCAGCCGGTTGGCCAGCGGCGCGAACACGTTCAGCGCTTCCCGCGCGACCGACGGCGGCGCCATCGTCTTGCCGGCGGCGTGGAAGCGCAGCGTCTGCAGCCGTGACGCCAGCCGCAGCATCACGACGCGCAGGTCGCGCGAGAACGCCAGCAGCATCTTGCGGACGTTCTCGGTCTGCAGCTTGGGATCGTCGACCGGCCGGCCCGCGTCTTCCGCCTCGCGGGTCTGCTGCTGCACCTTGACCAGCTTGGTGGTCTCGATCGCGAGCGCGGCATAGTTCTCGCCGAACGCCTTGGCGATCACTTCCTGCGGCTTGTTCAGGTGGCTGCTGGCGTACACCAGGTAGCTGGCGGCCTGCATCGCCTCGGAGCCGCCCATCGACTTGAGGATCTGCGCCACCGCGTCCGCGTGGCCGAGTGTGTTCTCGCCGGTGTCGAGCGTTTCGCCGGCGATGAAGGGCTCGGCAAATGCGCGCGCCCGCGCCAGCGCGTCGACTTGGACCGGCAGTCCGCGCTCGGTGACCGCGATCAGCTCGGGGACTTGCCCCTGCTCAGGTGTCTCTGCCGCCAGGCTTTTCATATCACTGCGATCCGTGGGGACAGAGTGAAGATCTGTCCCGCAATGTCATTCGAACAGGAAGGCGCTTACCGCCTCGACCTGGTCGTCGTTCACAAAGGTCGGGGCGTGGCCGACGCCGGCGAATTCCACCAGCCGGGGCTTCGGCCCGCGGCCGCTCATCGCCTGGGCCGTCTGCGCCGACAACAGGTCGGACTGCGCCCCGCGCGTCAGCAGCGTTTGCGCCTTGACGTTGTCATAGAGCTGCCACAGCGCCGCTTCGCCCTGCGCCGCGGACTCCTCGCTGATGGTGCGAAACGGCACGGCGATCGCCGGATCGTAGTGCAGCGTGTAGCCGCCTTCGGGCAGGGGCTTGACCATCGCCTGCGACAGCGCCAGCCACTGCGCCGGAGTGTGCGGGCCGAAGCTGGTCGAGATCGCCCACATCGCGTCGGCGGCCTGCTGCACCGAGTCGAAGCGGCCGGTGTTGCCAAGGTAGGTGCCGATGCGGGCCAGCGCCTGCCACTGGATCGCCGGGCCGACGTCGTTGAGCACCAGGCGCCGCAACGGGGCCGGCAGCGGCAGGCCGTCGGTTCCGGCCAGCACCATGCCGATCAGGCCGCCCATGCTGGTGCCGACCCAGTCCAGCGTCGCGACCGGCGCCTGCTGGTGCAGTTGTCCCAGCATGGCGAGCATGTCGGCCGCGTACGCCGGGATCTGGTACCCCATCGGGTCCTTGAGCCAGTCGCTGCGGCCGCGGCCGACCACGTCCGGGCAGGCCACCCGCAACGCCCCGCCGGCGCGCGCCACCAGCGCCTGGGCCAGCACGTCGAAGTCGCGGCCCTGGCGGGACAGGCCGTGGACGCAGACCACCAGATGGGGCGCGGCGGCGTCGCCCCACTGCCAGTAAGCCATGCGATGGCCGCCTGCAGGATCGGGACAGGTTACGTAGTTCAGCGTAGGTTCGGGCATGGAAATCAATTCACCGCATACTGTGCGGCTGCGTTTTTCTGCTTCAACCCCATCGTAATTCAAGACTGGAGACCCACATGCTCAAAGGCAAGACCGCACTCGTGACAGGCTCGACCAGCGGCATCGGCCTGGGCATTGCCAAGGCGCTGGCGCGCCAGGGTGCCAACATCGTCATGAACGGCTTCGGCGATGTCGATGGCCCCAGGGCGGAGATCGAAGCGCTCGGCGTGCAGGCCGCCTACCACGGCGCCGACATGAGCAAGCCGGCCGAGATCGAGGAGCTGATGAAGTTCGCCGCCGCGAAGTTCGGCCGGGTCGACATCCTGGTGAACAACGCCGGCATCCAGCACGTCGCCAACGTCGAGGACTTCCCGGCCGAGCGCTGGGACGCGATCATCGCCATCAACCTGAGCAGCGCCTTCCACACCACCCGGCTGGCAATCCCCGCGATGCGGGCCGCCAACTGGGGCCGGATCATCAATGTCGCCTCGGCCCACGGCCTGGTGGCCTCGCCCCAGAAGTCGGCCTACGTCGCCTCCAAGCACGGCATCGTCGGCTTCACCAAGTCGGTGGCGCTGGAGACGGCGACCACCGGCATCACCTCCAACGCGATCTGCCCCGGCTGGGTGCTGACGCCGCTGGTGCAAAAGCAGATCGACGCCCGGGCCGAGCGCGAGCAGATCACGGTCGACGCCGCCAAGCGCGACCTGCTGTCCGAGAAGGAGCCGTCGCTGCAGTTCACCACGCCCGACGAACTGGGCGAACTGGCCGTGTTCTTCTGCTCCGACGCCGCCAAGAACGTGCGCGGCGTGGCCTGGAACATGGACGGCGGCTGGGTCGCCCAGTAAGCCTAGCGCAGTTGGACCGAGCCGGAGACGGTGACGACCACCGAACTCTTGCCGGCTTCGACCGGCAGCGGCGCATCGGCCTGCGCAGCCTTCATTTCCATCCCCAGCATCCGCGGGCGCGGATAGCCCTGGTCGTTGCTGTTCACGGACACTTCGCGCAGCGTGTAGCCGGTGAAGCCGAAGCCGCGCGCCAGCTCCGTGGCCTTGGTCTTGAAGCGCTCGATGGCCAGCGACTGCGCCTCGCCTTCGACCTTGGCCCGCTGCTCGCGGCTCAGGCCGAAGCTGACGCCGCCCATGGTCATGGTCTGGATCCTGCCCGCGGTGGCAGTGATGCGCGGGAAGTCGCGCCCTTCCAGCACCAGTTCGGCCGTGCCGCTCCAGCCGCTGATCTTCTGGTCGCGGGTGTAGCGCGGGTACAGGCTGAAGTTGCCGGTGCGCACGTCGAGCTGGCCGGCAAGCGCCGCCTTCTTCGCCTCGGTCAGGGCGGCCTCGAGCGCCGCCTTCAGCTGGTTCTGCACCGCCGCCGCATCCGGTCCTTCGCGCGTGGTGGTGAGCGTCAGGGCGAGCAGGTCCTGCTGCACTTCCACCGTGCCGGTGGCCGACAGCTGCAGCACGTTCTGCGGCGGCGGCAGGACCTGCGCGAAGGCGCCGAGCGAACAAAGCGTCAAAACGGTGGCAGCGAACAATCTCTTGGGATTCATGGATCTCGATGGGTTGGATTCAGGTCTTCAGGAAGCGCAGCGGCTCGAACCGGCCGCGCACCACGCTCTCGGGATTCACGCCCCACCAGTCCCGGGCGATCCCCGCATAGAGCTGCCGGAAGTCGGTCGTGAAGGAGAGATTCTGCGCCGCATCGAGGCGCGCCAGGTCCGGCGGCTCGCCGTAGAGACCACCGCGCACCGCGCCACCCGCGATGAAGTGCGGCGCCGCGGTGCCGTGGTCCGTGCCGTTGCTCTGGTTCTGGCGCGGCCGCCGGCCGAACTCCGAGAACGTCATCACCACGGTCCGGTCCCAGGCACCGATCTCGGTCAGCGCGCCACGCAAGGCGACCAGGCCTTCGGCCAGCTGGCGCAGGAGGTTGGCATGGGCAGTGGGCTGGTTGCGGTGGGTGTCGAAGCTGCCCAGGGTCAGCGTGAGCACCGGCACGCCGCCCCGGCCCCGCTGCGACGCGATGACCTGCGCCGCGGCGCGGACGCCGTTGCCGAAAGCGCCTTCGGGAAACGGCGTCGCGAACGCATGGCGCTCGGCCCGCAGCCCCTCGGCGGCCTGGCTGACATCGGCTTCCACCCGCAGCAGGTGCTGCAGCGCCGCGTTGCCCTGGGCCGCCCGCGGCGACGCCAGCCGCGCCTGGTCGACGAACGCTTCGGGGTTGTTCAACGCCACGGCGCGGGCGCCCGCCAATGGCCCGAAGTCGCTGCTGCCGATCCGCACGCCTTCGGTGGTGAAGGACGCCTTCGCCGTCAGCCCGGCCTTCATCCCGCGCGCCAGCCAGCCGTCGGCCAGGTATTCGCCGGAATTCGATGCCGTGTCCCAGATCTCGATCGAGCGGAAGTGCGACAGGTTGGGCTGCGGATAACCGACGCCCTGCACGATCGCCAGCTGGTCTTGCTCCCAGAGCGCCAGCAGCGGCCTGAGCTGCGGATGCAGCCCGGTGCGCTCGTCCAGACGCAGCACGTCGCCGGTGGCGACGGCGATCGTCGGGCGCAATTGCGCGTACACCGGATCGGCGAAGGGAACGACCGTGTTCAGGCCGTCGTTGCCGCCCTTGAGCTCGATCAGGACCAGGATCCGGTCGCTCGCGGCCGCCGCCCGCTGGTCGATCGCCTGGGCCCAGCCGGGCGCGTGCGCACCGAGCAATGCGGCGCCGCCGAGTCCACCGATCTGAAGCAGTTGTCTGCGTTTCATCGCATCATTTCAATTGGTAAGCGGGGTCCAGCATCAACGCCCGCAACCAGGCGACGCCCACGGTGCCCGCGGCGACCGGTTGGGTCGGCGCCGACGGCAGCAACGCGGACGCCAGCCGCGCCTGGACTGCCGCATCGGGCTCGCGGTCGGCGTGGCCGCCGTAGCCGGCCAGGAAGCGCTCGGCCCACGGCTGCTGCTCCTGCATCGCGTCGGCGGCGCGGAACAGCTGCTCGGCGAAGCGCTTGCGCTCCAGCAGCCGGGTGGCGTTGATCCAGTCGGTGTAGCCGGGCCAGCCCTTCACGTTGGGCGGCACCAGCAGGTTCTGGCCCAGTTGCGCCGACTTGCGCACCAGCGGCAGGGTGTCGGACGGCCGCAGCCTGAACTGGCGTACCGACCCGACCACCAGCTCCACCGGCGACTTGACCAGCGCGCCCCGGTTGTCCGCCGCCCAGAAAGCGTCGGACAGGAACAGCTCGCGCAGCACGGCGGCGATGTCATGGCCGCTGGCCCGGAACCGGGCAGCGATGGCATCGAACTCCGGCCCCTGCGGCGCGGGCGAAACGAACTCCTTCCACAACTTGGCCGTGACGAAGCGCGCCGCCGCCGGCTGCTCCAGCATCAGGTCGATCACCGCATCGCCGTCGAAGGCGCCGCTGCGGCCGAACACGGTCTTGGTCCCGCGGTCGTGGAAGGCCGGCCGCAGGCGGAAGGCGAAGTCGTCGCGGTCGACGCTCCAGCCGGTGAAGGCGCGCGCCGCCTCGCGGATGTCCTGCTCGCTGTAGCCGCCGCCCTGCGACGCCTCGCCCAGCGTGAACAGCTCCATCACTTCGCGGGCGAAGTTCTCGTTCGGAGCCTCCTTGCGGCTGGTCGCGCCGTCGAGGTAGGCCAGCATGGCCGGATCCCGCGCGACTGCATGGAGCAAGGTACCGAAGCTGCCCAGAGCGTCCGCGCGCAACAGCTGGTGCTGTCCCCACATCGCCTGCGACCGGACGACCTTGAGCTGCGACGTCGCGAAATGCCCGTGCCAGAACAGCGTCATCCGCTCGGCCAGCGGCGTCGGCGACTCGATCATCTCCCGCAGCCACCAGGCCTTCAGGTCCTGGCCTTCCCGCAACTGCTCGCGGCGCCAGGCCTGTCGCTGTTCGACGGTCTCGAGCAACCGGGGCGGCGACGGCGGCGCGGCGCCGACGAAGGCCGGCGCCGGATGCCGGGGCTGCGCCGCCTGCGCGCGCGCGACGATGGCCGTCACCGCCTGCTCGGCGCTTTGCCCGACGATTTCCTCGACTTCGGCCTGGGTCGGGGCGAACCCGGAGCGCAAGAGCAGGTGTCTGGCCTGGGCCTGGTCGAGCTGCGCCGGGGCTGCCTGGACCAGCCAGGGTGCGCAGCCCAGGGCCGCGGCGGCGAGCAGACGCCGCCAGTTCATGGTCTGACGCGCCTGCGGCTTTGTTCCTGCACCTGGCGGCGCAGCTCGGCCCGCTCCTCGGCGGTCAGCTGGCGCACCGCACCGGTCACGCCCGGATTGGCCTGGCTTTGCTGGATCGCCTGGCGCAGCTCGCTCAGGCGCTGGGCCGGGATGGCGGTTTGCGCCTGGCTCGCCAGGCTGGCGACCGCGGCCGCGACGGGAACCAGGAGGTGCGTCATACCCCGATTGAACGACCGCGGGGGCCCCTGCCGTACCGTCCGTCAGGTGAATGGATGCGCTGCAGGGCAACATTTGTAACAATAGGTCAGGGTATCCGGAAAAACCCGCACGGCCCGCGTCAAGGGCTTCAGAATCGGCTCTGTTACAAATACACGTTGGGACGACATGAACCAAGCTGCAGCCAAAACCGACAAGATCCTTGTCGTTGACGACGATGCCCGCATCCGTGACCTGTTGCGCCGCTACCTCACCCAGGAAGGTTTTGAAGTCATCCTGGCCGAAGACGGCAAGGCCCTCAACCGCCTGATGCTCCGGGAAACCGCGGACCTGATCGTGCTGGACCTGATGATGCCGGGCGAAGATGGCCTGTCGATCTGCCGGCGCCTGCGCGCGGCCAACGACCGGACACCGATCATCATGCTGACCGCCAAAGGCGAAGACGTCGACCGGATCGTCGGCCTGGAAGTCGGCGCCGACGACTACCTGGGCAAGCCGTTCAACCCGCGCGAACTGCTGGCCCGCGTCCACGCCGTGCTGCGTCGCCGCCCGGCCCAGGAAGCGCCTGGCGCACCGTCCAGCGACAACGAAGTGGTCAATTTTGGGCCCTTCGCTTTCGACCTGGGCGCCCGCACCCTGCGCAAGAACGGCGAGGAACTGCCCCTGACCACCGGCGAATTCGCCATGCTCAAGGCCCTGGTGCGCCATCCGCGCCAGCCGCTGTCGCGCGAGAAGCTGGCCCAGCTGGCCCGCGGCCGCGAATTCGAACCGTTCGACCGCAGCCTGGACGTGCAGGTCTCGCGCCTGCGCAAGCTGGTCGAGGTGGATGCCGCCGCACCGCGTTATATTCAGACCGTATGGGGTGTCGGCTACGTGTTCGTGCCGGACGGAGCGGGCTGAAGTCCCGGCCAGTCCGGCCTTGCGTTGACCCCCGCGCAATCAATCAGCTGGGGCAACACATGAGCAGAGGACAGGTTTGATTCGCGCCGTCACCACCAGCATCGACGCGACCGGCCCGGCGCCGCTGGAAACCGCACCGGCGCCGCTCGAGATGCGGCCCCGCGTGGGCCTGTCTCTCTTCTGGCGCACCTTCTTCCTGCTGTCGCTGCTGCTGATCGGCAGCATCGTCGCCTGGCTCCAGACCTTCCGGGCGCTCGAATTCGAGCCGCGGGCGGTCCAGACCGCCCAGCAGATCGCCTCGCTGGTGAACCTGAGCCGGGCCGCCCTGATCTTTTCCGATTCCATCCAGCGCGTGTCGCTGATCAAGACCCTGGCCGACCAGGAGGGCGTGCGGATCTCGCCGCGCGAACCCACCGACCGCTTCGTGAGCTTCGACTCCGGCGGGCTGGACACCCGCATCGTCGACGAGCTGGTGTCGCGCCTGGGCCCCGGCACGGTGGTCGCCGCCAGCGTCAACGGCGAGGAAGGCCTCTGGGTCGGTTTCCGGATCGACGCCGACCACTACTGGATCCTGATGGACAAGGCGCGCTTCACCCAGGTGGGCAGCCGCACCTGGCTGATCTGGCTGATCACCGCCGCCGGACTGTCCCTGGCCGGGGCAGCGCTCATTGCCCGTCTGATCAACCGGCCGCTCAAGCAGCTGTCGTTCGCAGCCAGCCGGGTGCGGGACGGCGACTTCGATGCCAGCCGGCTCGACGAGAAAGCGGTGACCAGCGAGATCCGCGAGGTGAACATCGGCTTCAACCGGATGGCGCAACAGCTGGCGAAAATCGAGCAGGACCGCGCCGTGATGCTGGCCGGCATCTCGCACGACCTGCGCACGCCGCTGGCACGGCTGCGGCTGGAAACCGAGATGAGCGTGGCCGACCAGGACGCCCGCGACCACATGGCCGCCGACATCGACCAGCTCGACGCCATCATCGACAAGTTCCTGGACTACGCGCGGCCGGACCACGCCGAACTCAAGCCCGTTCTGCTGAACGACGTCATCGACGCCTGCCTCTACGCGGTGCAGGACCAGGGCGACATGCGGATCAACCTCGACATCGCCAAGGGCCTGTACGTGCTGGCCGACGAGGTGGAACTGGCGCGCGTGATCTCCAACCTGCTGGAAAACGCGCGCCGCTACGGCAAGACGCCGGAAACGGGCATCGCCGTGGTCGACATCAACGCCAAGTCGCGCAACGAGTGGGTGCTGCTGAAGGTGCGCGACCATGGCATGGGCGTGGCGCCCGAGGCGCTGCCCAACCTGATCAAGCCCTTCTTCCGCGGCGACGCCGCCCGCACGGCGGCCACCGGCGCCGGCCTGGGCCTGGCGATCGTCGACAAGACGGTGCAGCGGATGGGCGGCATCTTCGCGCTGGCCAACACCACGTCAGGCGGCCTGGCGGCGCACATCAAGTTGCAGAAACCCAAGTCATCGAACAACGGAGGCGAAGCCGAGCCGAACCGGGCTGCAGAGTCCACGCACTAGGCACGGCTGGCCGGCTTCACTGGCGTGGGGCCATCTCAGGCCCCCAGCAGCAGGACCACCGCCCTGGCTTCGATGCTCAGGCCCTGGCCCACCGGGCCGAGCTTCTCGGCGGTCTTGGCCTTGACGTTCACCTGGCCGACCTGCAGTTCCAGCGCCTGCGCGATGCGGGTGCGCATGGCGCCGATGTGCGGCGCCAGCCGCGGCGCCTGCGCGATGACGGTGCTGTCGATGTTGCCGATCCGCCAGCCCTGCTCACGCACCTTGCGCGCCGCCTCCTGCAGCAGCACCACCGAATCCGCGCCGCGAAAACGCGCGTCGGTGTCGGGAAAGTGGGTGCCGATGTCGCCCAGGGCGGCGGCGCCCAGCAAGGCGTCGGTGATGGCATGCAGCAGCGCGTCAGCGTCGGAGTGGCCCAGCAGCCCGCGATCGTGCGCGATCTCGACGCCCCCCAGCACCAGCTTGCGGCCCGGCACCAGGGCATGGACGTCCCAGCCCTCGCCGATTCGCAGGCCGCCCGCCGTCATCGCTGGCGGGCCTTGAGCACCGCTTCGGCCAGCGCGAAGTCGTCGGGATAGGTGACCTTGAAGTTCTGCGCGCCGCCCGGCACCAGCAGCGGCCGCTGGCCCACCGCCTCCATGGCGCTGGCCTCGTCGGTGACGCCCTCACCCGCCTGCTCCATGGCTTCGATCAGCCGGCCGATCCGGAACATCTGCGGCGTCTGCGCCAGCCACTTGCCTTCGCGGCTCAAGGTCTCGGCCACCCTCCCGCCCTTCTCGGACTTGAGCGTGTCGACCAGCTGGCGGGCCAGCAGGCCGCCGACGTCGTCGCCCTCGCAGGCGTCGATCAGGCTGTCGATCGACTCCGGCGTGATCAGGCAGCGCGCCGCGTCATGCACCAGCACCCAGTCGCGGCCGTCGGCGCCGAGCTTGCGCAGTTCGTGCAGGCCGTTGACCACGCTGATGGCGCGGGTCTCGCCGCCGCAGGCGGCGGCCGTGACCGGCGCGAAGTTGCGGGTGAAGAAACCGTCGCCCTGCGCCACCACCACCAGGGTCTTCGCGATGCGCTTGACGGCCGCGAACGCAGCCAGGGTGTGCATCACCATCGGTTTGCCGGCGATCGGCTCGTACTGCTTGGGTCCGCTGGTGCCGGCCCGGCTGCCGTTGCCGGCGCAGGGGATCAGCGCGAAAAAGCGGGTATTGGGAACATTGACACTCATAGGCTTGGCCCCATTCTAGAATCGACACCACCACCCCGCCCTGCCCAGGCGCGGGGTGTTTGCTATTTTTTGCGGCCTTCGATGGACTTACCCAGACTTACTCCCGGCAAACGCTTCACCCTGCCCCGGCCTCCCGGCTCCGCCGACGCCCTGCTGCTGGCCCGGCTGGCGCAGCGCGAGCAGGCGGCCGGCCGCATTACCGCCATCGTCACCGCCGACGCCACCGATGCCCAGCGCCTGCTCGAGGAACTTTCGTTCTTCGCCCCGGACCTGCGCAGCTGCCTGTTCCCGGACTGGGAGACGTTGCCTTACGACACCTTCTCCCCGCACCAGGACCTGATCAGCGAACGGCTGGCGACGCTCTGGCGCATTTCCCAGGGCGAGGCCGATGTCGTCATCGTCCCGGCCACAACCGCTTTGTACCGCGTGGCCCCGCCGCAGTTCCTGGCAGGCTACACCTTTGCCTTCCAGGTCAAGCAGAAGCTCGAGGAAGCGAAGCTGAAGGCACAGCTGACCCTGGCCGGCTACAGCCACGTCACGCAGGTTGTGAGCCCGGGCGAATACGCCGTGCGCGGCGGCCTGATCGACCTGTTCCCGATGGGCTCGCCGGTGCCGTTCCGGGTCGACCTGTTCGACGACGAGATCGATTCGATCCGCACCTTCGACCCCGACAGCCAGCGCAGCCTGTACCCGGTGCCCGAGGTCCGCCTGTTGCCGGGCCGCGAGTTCCCGATGGACGACGACGCCCGGGCCCGCTTTCGCAGCCGCTGGCGCGAGCTGCTGGAGGGCGACCCGACCAGGAGCCGGATCTACAAGGACATGGGCAACGGCGTCGCCACCGCCGGCATCGAGTACTACCTGCCGCTGTTCTTCGAGGAGACGGCCAGCGTCTTCGACTACCTCGGCGAGCAGGCCACGGTGGTGCTGCATGGCGAACTCGAGCCGGCGTTCCAGCACTTCTGGCAGGACACGAAGGAGCGCTACCGCCTGGTGCAGGGCGACCCCGAGCGGCCGGTGCTGCCGCCCGAGGCGCTGTTCCTGACCAGCGAGCAGTTCTATGCCCGGGCCAATGAGCGGTCGCAGCTGGCACTGAAAGCCGTTCGGGCTGAGCCTGTCGAAGCCCCCGCGAGCCCTTCGACAAGCTCAGGGCGAACGGATTGGGTCGAGTTCGAAACGCTGCCCGCCATGTCGGTGGTGCGCGGCGCCGAAGAGCCGCTGGCCCGGTTCAAGGACCACCTGCGCAACACCCAGCACCGGGTCCTGGTGCTGGCCGAGAGCGACGGCCGGCGCGAAAGCCTGCTGGACTTCCTGCGCGCCAGCCACCTCGCGCTGCCGGCCTTCGATTCCCTGGCGGAATTCGAGGCCAGCGACGAAAAGCTCGGCATCGCCACGGCGCCGCTGAACGCCGGCTTCAGCTGGATCGAAAGCGGCATCGACCTGGTCACCGAGACCGAACTGTTCGCGGCCGGACCGACCACCCGCCGGCGCAAGAAGCAGGAGCAGGTCAGCGACGTCGAGGCCCTGATCAAGGACCTGTCCGAGCTCAATATCGGCGACCCGGTGGTGCACTCCCAGCATGGCATCGGCCGCTACCAGGGCCTGATCAACATGGACCTGGGCCAGGGGAAGAACGCGGACGGCACGCCGATGCTGCAGGAGATGCTGCACCTGGAATACGCCGACAACGCCACGCTGTACGTGCCGGTCAGCCAGCTGCACCTGATCAGCCGCTACACCGGCGTCAGCGCCGACGAGGCGCCGCTGCACAAGCTGGGCTCCGGCCAGTGGGAGAAGGCCAAGCGCCGCGCCGCCGAACAGGTGCGCGACACCGCCGCCGAACTGCTGAACATCTACGCCCGCCGGGCCCTGCGCGAGGGCCACGCCTTCCGCTACTCCGCGCAGGACTACGAGACCTTCGCCACCGATTTCGGTTTCGAGGAAACGGCCGACCAGAACGCGGCCATCCACGCCGTGATCCACGACATGATCTCGCCGCGTCCGATGGACCGGCTGGTCTGCGGCGACGTCGGCTTCGGCAAGACCGAGGTCGCCTTGCGCGCCGCCTTCATCGCGATCACCGGCGGCAAGCAGGTGGCCTTCCTGGCGCCCACCACGCTGCTGGCGGAGCAGCATTACCAGACCCTGGTCGACCGCTTCTCCAAGTGGCCGGTGAAGGTGGCGGAGGTGTCGCGCTTTCGCTCCG
The DNA here is from genome assembly GCA_943372495.1 of Ramlibacter sp. 2FC. Taxonomy (GTDB): domain Bacteria; phylum Pseudomonadota; class Gammaproteobacteria; order Burkholderiales; family Burkholderiaceae_C; genus Ramlibacter. The sequence goes on from CALRYV010000001.1 coordinate 426,973, forward strand.
CCAAGGAGGTCACGGCCACGCTCAAGGGCCTCGCGGACGGCAGCGTCGACGTGGTGGTCGGCACCCACAAGCTGCTGTCGGAGAGCACCAAATTCAAGAACCTCGGCCTGCTGATCATCGACGAGGAGCACCGCTTCGGCGTGCGCCACAAGGAAGCGATGAAGGCCATGCGGGCCGAGGTCGACGTGCTGACGCTGACCGCCACGCCGATCCCGCGCACGCTGGGCATGGCGCTGGAAGGCCTGCGCGACCTGTCGGTGATCGCCACCGCGCCGCAGCGGCGCCTGGCGATCAAGACCTTCGTGCGCAACGAGGGCAACGGCGTGATCCGCGAGGCGGTGCTGCGCGAGTTGAAGCGCGGCGGCCAGGTCTACTTCCTGCACAACGAGGTGGAGACCATCGAGAACCGGCGGGCGCGGCTGGAGGAGTTGCTGCCCGAAGCGCGCATCGCGGTGGCCCATGGCCAGATGCCCGAGCGCGAGCTGGAACGCGTGATGCGCGAGTTCATCGCCCAGAAGCACAACCTGCTGCTGTGCTCCACCATCATCGAGACCGGCATCGACGTGCCCACGGCCAACACCATCGTCATGAGCCGCGCGGACAAGTTCGGCCTGGCGCAGCTGCACCAGCTGCGCGGCCGCGTCGGCCGCAGCCACCACCAGGCCTATGCCTACCTGATGGTGCCGGACAAGGACAGCCTGACCAAGCAGGCTTCGCAGCGGCTGGACGCGATCCAGCAGATGGAGGAGCTGGGCTCGGGCTTCTACCTGGCCATGCACGACCTGGAGATCCGCGGCGCCGGCGAGGTGCTGGGCGAGAACCAGAGCGGCAACATGCTGGAGGTGGGCTTCCAGCTCTACAACGAGATGCTGTCGGAAGCGGTCCGGTCGCTCAAGGAAGGCAAGGAGCCGGACCTGCTGGCGCCCCTGTCCGTCACCACCGACATCAACCTGCATGCGCCCGCCCTGCTGCCACAGGACTATTGCGGCGACGTGCACCTGCGGCTGTCGTTCTACAAGAAGCTGGCCACCGCCAAGACCACCGAGCAGATCGACACCCTGCTGGAAGAGATCGTCGACCGCTTCGGCAAGCTGCCGCCGCAGGCCCAGACCCTGATCGACGTCCACCGGCTGCGCGTGCTGGCGCGCCCCTACGGCGTGGTCAAGGTCGATGCCGCGCCCGGCGTGATCCACATCACCTTCCGCAAGGACCCGCCGATCGAATCGATGCGGATCATCGAGCTGGTGCAGAAGAACAAGCACATCAAGCTGGCCGGCAACGAGAAGCTGCGGATCGAACGCGAGCTCAAGGACCCCAAGGACCGGGCCCAGATGGTGCGCGACGTGTTGCGCTCGCTGGGCCAGCCCAAAGTGGCGGCCGCGGCGTAGGAAAATCGGCGCATGACTGCCAAAGAATTCTCCCCCGGCCTGGTGCTCCAGGACTTCACGCCGCCGCTGGACCTGAAGGACTTCAAGCTGATCGCCTTCGACATGGACTCCACCCTGATCAACATCGAGTGCGTGGACGAGATCGCTGCCGCAGCGGGGTTGAAGGAGCAGGTGGCGGCCATCACCGAGGCCACCATGCGCGGCGAGATCGCCGATTTCAAGGCCAGCCTGCGCCAGCGCGTCGCCCTCCTCGCAGGCATCGACGTGCGGTCCCTGCAGGACGTCTACGATCGCCGCCTGCAGCTCAACCCCGGCGCCGAACAGCTGGTCGCCGCCTGCAAGGCCGCGGGCCTGAAGGTGCTGCTGGTGTCGGGCGGCTTCACCTTCTTCACCGACCGGGTGCGCGACCGCCTGGGCATCGACTTCACCCGCTCCAACGTGCTCGCCGTCGAGGGCGGCAAGCTCACCGGCGCCATGGTCGACCAGCCGTGGGGCGACATCTGCGACGGCGCCGAGAAGCGCAAGATGCTGCTGGAAACCTGCCGCGCCATGGGCATCGGCCCGCAGCAGGCGATCGCGGTGGGCGACGGCGCCAACGACCTGCCGATGATGGGTGCAGCCGGCCTGTCGGTGGCCTACCATGCCAAGCCCAAGGTGCGCGAGCAGGCGATGGTGGCCATCAACTCGGGCGGCCTCGACCGGCTGCTCGAAGTGGTCCGGCCCTAGGAGCCTGCACGGCAGAGAAACCTAGGACGAATCCTCGGTTGCCGGGTTGGTGGCGACGAAGCCCGGATGCTGGTGCGCGGCCAGCGTCGCGGCCAGCTCCTCTTCCAGGTACTTGCGCCGGGTGATGTCCATGATCACCCAGACCGTGCCGCGCACCTTGCGTTCCAGCACCACGGCCTTGCCGCACAGCGAAATCCAGATCAGCGTCCCATCCCACTTGCGGATCTGCATCTCGGTTTCATAGACGGCGCCGCGCCGCACATGGTCGGCGACGGCCTTGCCGACTTGGAGGTAATGCTCTCGCGACAGGTAGAACGGCTCCATCGACTCGATCGGCCGGCCGCGGGCGCCCAGGATGTCGAGCATCGTCGGATTGGCCCAGCGCAGCCGGCCCAGCGGCGTGAGGAAGGCGATGCCCACGATCGAGTTGTCGATGATCGCCTCGCGCTCTTCCAGCGAGGTGCGCAGCTGCTCCTGCGACACGCTCATGGCCTGCACCAGCGCCCGCTCGGCGGCCAGGCGGGTCTGGGCCTGTTCCTTGAACCGCCGCGCCACGTTGATCCGGTCGGCCAGTGCGAACGACAGCAGCAGCATTTCCAGGGCCGAGCCGAACAGCACGGCATTGGACGTGATCGGGTTCGACGGCAGCGTGCCGATGTTGTGCAGGGCCTGGAACACCACGCTCAGCAGCAGCACCGTCCACGCCATCAGGAAGTTCCTGGCGCCGGGGTGGCCGTGGCGCACGCCAAAGATGCCGGCGACCAGCAGCGTGGTCACGCTCACCAGCACCAGGGCGGTGGTCATGTAGCTCGCCGCCGTGTACGACAGCGTCATCAGCACCACGAACGACACCATGAAGCCGGCCACCTGCAGCAGGATGAACTTGTCGAGCAGCGGCGTGCGCGCCGCGCTCAGCAGGAAGGTGCGCGCGAACAGCAGGCCGAAGGTGGCGCCCATGACCGTGCCGGCCGGCGGCGAGCGCGAGTTCCACCACGTCTGCTCCGGCCACAGGAACTGGTTGCCCAGCCCGGTCAGCGTGACCTGGAACAGGGCCATGCCGGCGACGTACAGCACGTAGACCAGGTAGACCTTGTCGCGCACCGAGACGAACAGCAGCAGGTTGTAGACGAACAGTCCGATCAGCAGGCCGAAGTACAGCCCGAAGGCGCCGTACGCGGCCTGGTCGTGGGTCCAGAGCGCGCCCGGTTGCCACAGCGTGGCCGGCACCGTCACCGAGCCCTCCGACTGCACTCGCAGGTACAGCGTGTTCGAGCCGCCCGGTGCGAGCGTCAGGGGCAGCACATGGTTGCGATGCGGGATCGCCCGGCTGGCGAACGGCAGGGAGACCCCGGCTGCCTGCCGGACGAAGCTGCCCCCCGGGCCGGGGGAAAACAGATCGAGCCGGGTGAGCGGCGCGTACGCCACTTCCAGCAACCAGGGCGCCGGCGTGTCGGCGGCCGTGCGCAGGGTGACCTTGAGCCAGATCGCCGAACTGGTGATGCCGAAGTTGGCGCCCGGGCTGTCGGCCGACACCGGAGCGAACTGCGCCTGCAGCTCGGGCTTGCCGATGTCCTCGAACGTCAGCTTGCCTGTGGGGTCCTCCAGGAAGCTGAACTCGCGCGACAGCGGATAGCTGGCCGCGGTGCCGATCCGCACCTCGGCCGCCGTGGCGGCCAGCGGCAGCGCGCAGGCCAGCCACAGGAGCCAGCCGAGGTAGCGACGGACGGTCAAGGTAAGCTCAGCCATGTATTGTGACTATAGTTCACTACTGTACCAATATGTTTCCGATCTCGGCCTCCGCTTCAACCCGCAGCCAGCGCGCGAAATCCTGCGCATCGGGGTTGTCGGCACCCCGCGGACTCAGCATCACGTAGTACCCGCGCCGGGATGCCGCCCCGCCGCCGAACGGCGCCACCAGACGCCGGTCCCGGATCAGCTCGGCCAGCAACGGCAGCCGGCCGATCGCCACACCCTGCCCCGCCACGGCCGCGGCGATGGCATCCGAGTAATGGGTGAAGCGCAGGCTGTTCTTCATCCGCAACTCGGCCAGTCCCATCACCTGGATCCAGGGCGCCCAGTCCACCGTCAGCGCCATGCCCTGCGGCATGTCCACCGCCAGCAAGGTGTGGCGGGCCAGGTCGGCCGGCTTGCGCAGGGGGTTGGACTTGCTCCTGGCCAGCGCCGGCGCGCACACCGGCACCACCACCTCCTCGAACAGCGGCGGCCCCTGGCCTTCGCGGGTGGGACAGAAACGGACCGCCAGGTCGACCGGGCTGCGGGCCAGGTCCAGCAGGTCCAGGGTGGCGGAAATCCGGACGTCGACTGCCGGATGGTCGGAGGTGAAGCGCGCCAGCCGCGGGATCAGCCAGAACGAGGCGAAGCCCGGCGTGCAGGTCAGCGCGACCTGGCGCGGCTGGCCGGCGGCACGGATCAGCGCGGTGGCGTCGCGCAGGCGCTCCAGGCAATCCACCACGGCGCGCTGCAGCACCTGCCCGGCGGCGGTCAGCTCCAGCGCCCGATGCCGGCGCTCGAACAGGGCCACCCCCAGGGCCGCCTCGACCTGCTGGATCTGCCGGCTGACGGCCGATTGCGTCAGGAACAGTTCCCGGGCCGCGAGGGTGAAGCTCAGGTGCCGGGCCGCGGCCTCGAAACTGCGCAGCAATTCCAGCGGCGGCAGCTCGCCCCGGCCGATGCCGGCCCTGGGCGGCTCGCTCTTCGCATTCCGTGGCTGCATGCAGGCAATTCCGAATCGGCGTTTGTCGGGCTTGGACTGCCTCACTATATTCATTCCTTCCACGCATGTGAAGGAGCCCGCCATGGACATCGCCCTGCACCCCGCCGAAATCGAACTGCGCGCCCGGACCCTGGTGTCGGTGGCCGATGCGTCGCGGGTCCGCTTCACCTGCCGCGAGGGCACGGTCTGGATCACGCTGGACCACGACCCGCGCGACGTGGTGCTCGAAGCCGGCGGCGAATTCAGCACCGGCGACCGGCGCCGCGCCATCGTCTACGCGCTGGCGCCGTCGCGGCTCTACGTCGAGCCGGCCGAACGCAGCGTCGCAGCGCCCGCCCCCAGCCGGACGCGGTACAGCAGGAACAGCACGATCGAGATGTTCAGCAGGTTCCAGCCGATGCCGTTCAGGAACGCCGCGCGGTAGGACCCGGTGAGGTCGAACACCGCGCCCGACATCCAGCCCCCCAGCGCCATGCCGAAGAGCGTCGCCATCAGCACCGTGCCGACCCGGGCCCCCGCTTCCTGCGGCGGGAAGTACTCGCGCACGATCAGCGCGTAGGCCGGCACGATCCCGCCCTGGAACAGCCCGAACAGCGCCGACACCACGTACAGCGACACCAGCCCGTCGAACGGCAGGAACAGCAGCAGCGCGATCCCCTGCAGAACCGATCCGAGCAGCAGGGTGCGCAGGCCGCCGATCCGGTCCGAGATCCAGCCCGAGACCAGCCGGCTGACCACGCCCATCCCGAGCATCACCGCCAGCATCTCGGCGCCGCGGGCCGCGCCGAAGCCCAGGTCGCCGCAGTAGGCCACGATGTGGACCTGCGGCATCGACATCGCGACGCAGCACGCCACGCCGGCCACGCACAGCAGCGCCTGCACCGCGCCGGCCGGCAGGCCGAGCACCAGCGGCGCGCCGGCGGTGGCCAGGGCCGCGGCGTTGCCAGCCGGCGTCAGCAGGTGCGACTGCGGCGGCGGACGGCGCCGCAGCACCAGGGCCAGCGGCAGGATCGCCAGCAGGCAGAACATGCCCATGCCGGCATAGGTGGCGCGCCAGCCCGCGCTGTCGATGAAGTGCTGCATCACCGGCGGCCAGATCGCCCCGGCGACATAGTTGCCGCTCATGCAGACCGCCACCGCGATGCCGCGCCGGCGGTCGAACCACCGGGAGGTGTCCGCCACCAGCGGCGCGAAGGTGGCGGAGGTGCCGAGCAGGCCGACCAGCACGCCCTGCGCCAGGCTGAATTGCCAGAGCGACGTCGCCGCGCCCGCCGCGATGAAACCGGCGCCCAGGCCGAAGGCCCCCAGCAGCACCGGCACCACCACGCCGAAGCGGTCCGACAGCTTCCCCATCAGGATGCCGCCGATGCCGAAGCCGATCATGGTCAGCGTGTAGGGCAGCGAAGCGTCGCCGCGATCGACCGCGAACTCCGCCTGGATCCGGGGCAGCACCACCGTCACCGAGTACATGCCGGAGCCGCCGATGGTCATCAGCAGCAGCGACACGGTGAGCCGCAGCCAGGCGTAGGGAGACTCGATGTCCTGCGAAGTGGCGCGCGTCATACGCCGCATTGGACACGACGACCCGCTAGGCTTGCCAGACGCCGTACCCGGCCTCGCGCAACGCGATGCCCAGTTCCACCTCCATCTCGCGGGCCGCGTCGTAGGGCATCGGGTTGTACATCGCATAGAGGCGCGGCAGCAACCGCACGCCGTAATCGCGGACATAGCTGTTGGCCTGGATGCCGGCCTTGTGCTTGTCGAAGCGCAGGTCCGGGTCGAGCCCGGTCATGCCGACGTAGACGAACGGCTGGCCCAGGCGGTAGTCGGGATTGGCGCGGCGGAACCGGCCGGCGTTCCACACCTCGTCGGACAGTTCGACGACGTAGACGTGGTAGTGGTAGCGGCGCTCCCGTTTGGCCATGGCCGATTGTGGCCGGGCGTCGGACGGCGCCGACAGCCGGGCCGGTCGCGGTCCCACCCCTGCCGGCGACCGAACTCATGCTTAATGGGAAGTGCCAACGCACCAAAGGAAGAACCATGCCGCCCGCCTCCGCCCCCCGCCACTTTTCCATGCTCCGGGGCTTCCACCTGGCGGACTTCTTCACCCTGGGCAACGCTGCCTGCGGCGTCGGCGCGGTGTTCTTCGCCATGCTCTACATGGGCAGCCACGAACCGTTCCATTTCTTCGCGTCGGCGGCCCTGGCGCCCGCGGCCTTCATCTTCGACGTGCTCGACGGCCGCATCGCGCGCGCCCGCCACCAGCATTCGGCGCTCGGCCGCGAACTCGATTCGCTGTCGGACATCATTTCCTTTGGCGTCGCGCCGGCCGCGCTCGGCTTCGCCGCCGGCCTGGACGGGGGCTGGGACGCCGCCGCGCTGATCTACTTCGTCTGCTGCGGCGTCAGCCGGCTGGCACGCTACAACGTCACCGCCGAAACGCTCTCGGCGGGCTCGGACAAGGTGAAGTATTTCGAGGGCACGCCGATTCCGACCAGCGTGGCGATCGTCGGCATCCTGTCCCTGGCAGCCTGGCAGGGCGCCATCGGCGACAGCCTCTGGGGCGGCGCGTACGCCATCGGCCCGTGGCAGCTGCACCTGATGTCGCTGTTGTTCGTGCTCTCGGGCAGCCTGATGATCAGCAAGACCCTGCACATCCCCAAGCTCTGAGGCGCTAGCGCCTCGCGGCGGTGGCGACCAGGCGCTCCTCGTCCGGTGAGAAAAATGGGGTCAGCAGCCGTGCCGCGACGCCGTGCCGTCCGTCCGCGTCGGTGACGCGCACCACCGTGCCTTCGCAGGCCAGCCAGTGCTTGCGGCCACCGTGGGTGAATTGCACGTTCAGGTTCACCAGCGAGCCGAGCGGCAGATCGACGTCGGTTTCGAAATAGATGCCGCTGGCGCTGATGTTGTGCGCCCGCGCCGCCATTCCTTCGACGTCGACGGTCAGCGCTGTGTCGAAGCGCGCCGCGGCGCGATGATCGGTTTGCTCGGGCATCGGAGTCTCCAGAAAAGACAGTTTGTGTAACTTCTGTTCCGACACTAAGAGTCCGAACGGCCCAGGGTCGTAGGACGGAACCCGTCACCGCTGTGGGACAAAATACGACATGGCCCATCCGGCCCTTCCCAAGCCGCGATTGTTCCTGGCCCTTTGGCCCGACACAGTCGCACGCCAGGCCCTGGCCGCATGGCGCGATAGCTGGTCGTGGCCGATGGGCGCGACGCCGACGCTGACCGCCAACCTGCACCTCACGCTCCATTTCATCGGACCGGTGGCCGCTGAGCGATTGCCGGAGCTGGCCGGCGCCCTGGAACTGCCATTCGAGCCATTCACGCTGGAGTTCGGCCGCGCCGAGATGTGGCCGGGCGGGATCGCGGTGGTCTGCCCCGTGGCCGAGCCCGAGCCGATGCTGCACTTGCAGGCAGCGCTGGCGGTGGTGTTGCGCCGCCTGGCGCTGCCGGTGGAGGAGCGGCCGTTCCGCCCCCATGTGACGCTCGCCCGCAAGGCCCGTCACGCCGCAGTGCCGCCGGACGGACCGGCACTGGCGTGGCAGGTGACAAACGGTTTTGCGCTGGTGCAGTCGATGCCGGCCGGCCAGGGCTACCGGGTGCTGCAGCGCCGGCACCAGCCGCGACTAACCCCGGCGTGCCTTGTCGATCGCGGCACGGGCCGCGGCTTCGGCGGCCATGGCCGGATCCAGCGCGGCCCGGCACAGTCCGGCGTGCTGGTAGTTGAGGTTTTCGTACAGCTCGGCAGCCGACGGGCAGGCGTGCAGGACAGCCTCCAGGCCGGCGTCCGGCATGGCGACGGCGAGCTCGCTGGCGAGATGGTTGACGACCGACCGGTATTGCTCCGCATCCACGGACTGGGTGCTGTGCTCCAGCCGCTCGAGAACGCGGGCCAGCAGCACCAGATTCCTGTTGACGGTGACTGGATTGTTCATGCCTGGCAGATTGGGCCGGCGCCGGCCAATGCAAGGTGGGACCAGGCCGGAAACCGCGGCAGCCGCGGTCCTACCGGCCTACCAGCGTTTGGCCGTTGGCGGCTGGCGCGCGGCGCCGCTGTCGCCCTGCGGATCGGTCGACTGGAAGTCCTTCTCGCCCGCGGGCCCGGTGGCGGCCGGCCGCGACTGGCGCAGCGCGGCATCGCGGATGGCGTACAGGGCCTGCAGGTCTTCCAGCACCTCCTCGTCGCGGGCCGAAGCCGCGGCAACCTGGGCTGCGGTCGGTACGGGCGGCGGCGGCGTGGGCCCGGCAGCAGGCCGGGCCACCGGAGCGGCTGCCGGCACCGGGACCGGCGCCGCATCCTCCGGCGCCAGCGCGCCTGCCCCAGGAGTCGTGGCGCGCCGCGTGGCCGGTGCCTGTGCCTGTGCCTGTGCCTGCAAGGGCGATGCGGCCGTCGTTGCCGCCCAGACCGCCGGATCCGGCATCAGGCCGGCGACCTTGTTGGAATTGAGGTTGAGGAACTGCCAGGACACGCTGAACAACCAGTCGTCGACGCGCGGGTCGAAGCGGGTGATCTCGTCCATGAAACTGGTCTGGAACGCGGGAACGTAGGTCAGGAGCCGGTCGATCCCATCCCGCACGATCAGCTGGACGTGGATGCCGGTGCGCTGGGTCCGGGTGACCACCGACAGGATGCGGCAATCGATCCATGCGGACGGGATGCCATGGCGGCGCATCGAATCGCGCAGGACCACCTGGACCAGTTCGCGCCGCGGCGCATTGCGCGAACCGGCATCGGTCGAGCTGTCGCTGTCCTGGAACTGAGCCGACTCGGTTGCAGGCGCGACGTCCGAGGCCCGTCCAAACATCTTCTTGATCAGTTGCATGGCACGATTGTGCGCGATTCGCCCCGCACCGCGCATCCTTCCAATGCCGCATTAATGCCCGGAATCCAGCGGCGCCAGCAGCCGCGCGGCCACGTTGACCTTGTCGCCAACCCGCTGGACCCGGACCACTTCGACCTCGCAGCGGGTCTGGTACTCGCGCCCGTCCAGCGAATATTGCAGCGAGAGCCCGATCGTCGCGCCCACCGCCGGAGCTCCCTGCGCCGCCGTCTCGAACAGGATGCCGGTCTCGCTGATGTCCAGGGTTTCACCGGCCACCGAGCTGCCTTCCACCACGAGCGGCAGCGCGATGCCGAAGCGTTCGCCGGCGCGCTGGTCCATCAGGTCGAGGTCGGACGCAAAAGCAGCGGCGGAGGTGGACGTGGATCGAAACTGCGGCATGGAACTCTCAGGGGTTGGCGCCGACGGTGCCCGGCATGGCGCAAGCTTATGGGCGTGCTGCAACCGGGCCGTAGGACGGTGTCGAATGCCCCCTGTGGGACGGGATGCCGTCGTCGCACCCCGGCTCACTGCTCCTGGAGCTGGAACAGCATCCGCGTGCCGGCGAGTTCGAGCACGTCGCCGTTGGACAGCAGCACCGGGTCGGGCGTCAGGGGCTGCCCGTTGAGCGTGGGCACCACGTCGCCATCGAGATGGGCGACGAAGAAGCCGGTGCGCCGGTGCGAGACCGCGACCACCGTGACCCCCGGCTTGCCGAAGGTGGTCACGGCCTTGACCACCGGCACCTCGAGCCCGGTGGAGGAGCCGTTGAGCACCTGGAAGCTCGCCTGCAGCTGGCCCGAGCCCGTCATCATCGAATCGAAGGCCGTGGTCTGGCCGAAGCCCGAGTCGCCCGACGCGGTGAGGAACTGGATCCGGAAATGGCCGATCGCGATGGTGTCGCCGTCGTGCAGCTGCTGGCGCTCCTTGACCCGCTGGTTGTTGACGAAGGTGCCGTTGGTGCTGCCAAGGTCCTCGATGAAGACGTCGGCGAGGCCCTTGAGCTCGAACACGCAGTGGTTGCCGCTGACCACCAGGTTGTCGAGCACGATGTCGTTGCCGCTCTTGCGTCCCAGCGTCGTCCGGTCCTTGGTGAGGTAGACGTGCTTGATTTCCACGCCCTCGACGGTTGCGATCAGTTGCGGCACGCGGACCTCCTTGGTGTTCGCGGCAATGGTAGTGCGGCCACCGGACCCGGGCAAGCGCGTCAGCCCGCGGTGAAGCGCACTTCCAGCGGCGCCAGCGGCGCGTCGAAGCGGGCCGTCCAGGTTTCGCCGGGCGCGACCGCATAGGCGTTGGTCCAGGTACCGGTGGTGATCACGTCGCCCGCCTGCAGCGCCGGCGCGCCGGGGCAGGCGCGCAACTCGCGCACGAAGTGCAGCAGCGCATTCAGCGGCCCGTCCAGCACGTTGGCGCCGCGGCCCTGGTCGATGGCCTCGCCGTCGCGGGTCAGCGTGACGCCCGCGCCGGCCAGCCGGCGCTCCAGCGCCGCGCCGTCCGGCGCCACGTCGCGCACCGGCACCCGGCGCCCGACCAGCAGGCGCGCATGCAGGCCGCTGTCGGCCACGGTGTCGGCCGCGGTGAACTTCCAGTCGGGAAGATGCGACTGGACGATCTCGAAGCCCGGCGCCATCCAGGCTATGGAGTCAAAGAGCTCTTGCACCCCGCAAGCCGGTGGCGGTTCGGCGCGCAGGCCGAACACCACCTCGGGCTCGAGCCGCGGCTGGCAGCTGCGGGCCAGCGACAGCTGGCCATGGCCGTCGCACAGCGTCAGCGTGGTGTCCCACACCGTGCCCCAGATCGGCGCGAACACGTTGTAGACCGGCCAGATGCCGCGGTTGGTGAAGCCGATCTTGTAGCCGCGCGGCACTTCGCCGCGCTCGATGCGCAAGCGGCGCACGGCCAGCGCGGTCTGGTAGGCCGCGGCCACGTCCAGCGCGGGCTCGGCACCGGCGCCGGCAGGCCACAGCTGGCCGCTGTCGAGATGGGAGAGCAGGGTCTGCGGCGTCATCCGGCGAGCGTAACGCTTTTGTTCAATGCTCAAATGCGCACTCCATGACCGACCCCAAAATCTCCCGCACCACGTGGCTGATGCTGCTGGCGCTGTGCACGGCCTTCATGCTGAGCCAGGCATTCCGCACCGTGGCCGCCATGATGGCGACGCAGCTGCAGCGCGATTTCGCGCTCTCGCCGCAGCAGCTGGGCCTGTTCGCCGGCGCCTTCCATTTCGCGTTCGGCGCGATGCAGCTGTTCATGGGCATCGGCATCGACCTGCACGGCGTGCGACGCACCGTGCTGGCGGCGTTCCCGCTCGCCATCGCCGGCGCGGCGGTGTCGGCGCTGGCGCCGAACTTCGCGCTGCTGGTGCTGGGCCAGGTGCTGGTCGGCATCGGCTGCGCGCCGGCCTTCCTGGTCTGCACGGTGTTCATCGCGCGGCGCTTTCCGTCGCACCGCTTCGCCGCGGTCTCCGGCCTGGCGATGGGCATCGGCGGCCTCGGCCTGCTGCTGACCGGCACGCCACTGGCCTGGCTGGTGGATGCCCGCTCCTGGCGCGCCGGCTTCGTGGTGCTGGCGGCGGGCTCGGCGCTGGCCTGGTTGGCGATCTTCTTCTGGGTGCGCGAGACGCCGCCGCATGCGCACGCGACCAGCCGCGAGTCGCCGTGGCAGGCGCTGCGCCGCTTCGGCTCGCTGTTCGGCCAGCCGCACACGCTGGGCATCGTGGCGCTGGGCGCTGTCACCTACGCCTCGTTCATCACGCTGCGCGGACTGTGGCTGGGGCCGCTGCTGACCGAACGCTACGGCCTGTCGCTGGTGCAAAGCGGCAACGTGGCGCTGGCGGTGTCGCTGGTCGGCCTGTTCGGGCCGCCGGTGTTCGGCCGGCTCGATCCCAAGAATGCCGCCGAGCGGCGGCGCTGGATCGTCGCCCTCACCCTGCTGATGGCCGGCCTGTTCGTGGTGTTGGCGTTGGCGCCGACCGCGGGCCTGAGCATCGCTGCCTCGATCGCCGTCGGCTTCCTGTGCGGTTACATCGTGCTGCAGTACGCCGACGTCCGCGCCGCCTATCCCGAAGCGCTGACCGGCCGCGCGATGGCTGTGTTCACCATGGCCATGTTCCTGGGCATCGCGCTGATGCAATGGGTGACCGGCGTCGTCGCCTCGATCGCCACCGCGCGCGGAGTCGAGCCCTTCACCGCGGTGCTGGCAACGGTGGCGGCGCTGCTCGCCGCCGGCGCGGTGGCCTTCGCCAGCCTGCCCGCGGCCCACATCCGTCGCACCTGACCGGGCCCCGGCAGGAAACCGCGGGCTCGCTTATGCTGCGTCCTACTTCCAGGAGCCCCCATGCCGCCTCGCCTGACTGCCGCCGATTTCGATCAGGAACTGCTGATTCTTTTCGACGCCTACGTGCACGGGAACCTGGACCGGCGCGGCTTCCTGAGCCAGGCGCAGCAGTACGCCAAGGCCGGCGTCACCGCCGCCGGATTGCTGGCCGCCCTGAGCCCGAACTTCGCGCTCGGCCAGCAGGTGGCCAAGGACGACCCCCGGCTCAAGACCGAGTGGATCACCTATGACTCGCCCGCCTGCACCGGCAAGGTCAAGGGCTACCTGGCCCGCCCCGCCAGCGCCGGCGCCAGCAAGCTGCCGGCGATCCTGGTGATCCACGAAAACCGGGGCCTGAATCCGCACATCGAGGACATCGCCCGCCGGCTCGCGCTGGACGGCTTCATGGCGTTCGCGCCGGATGCGCTCACGCCGCTGGGCGGCTATCCGGGCGACGAGGACAAGGCCCGCGAGCTGTTCGCCAAGCTCGACCAGGCCAAGGCGCGCGAGGACTTCCGCGCCGCCAGCCTCTGGCTCGACGCGAGGGCCGACAGCACGGGCAAGCTCGGCGCCGTGGGCTTTTGCTACGGCGGCGGCATCGTGCACTGGCTGTCCACGCAATTGCCGCAACTGGACGCCGGTGTGCCCTTCTACGGCAACACGCCCGATCCGGTGGAAGCGGCCAAGGTCAAGACGCCGCTGCTGGTGCAGCAGGCCGAGGTCGACGAGCGCATCAACGCGGCCTGGCCCGCCTATGAGGCGGCGCTCAAGGCCGCCGGCGTCAGGTACATCGCCTACCGCTATCCCGGCACCCAGCACGGCTTCAACAACGACACCACGCCGCGCTTCGACGCCGCCCAGGCCAGGCTGGCCTGGGAGCGGACGGTCGCCTTCTTCCGCCAGCAGCTGGCGACACCGGTGGCGGCGGTCCATCCCACGGTGCGGCTGCGCGGCACCATCCAGTCGGTCTCCACCAGCGCCCACACCGTGACCGTGCGCGAACGCAGCGGCGAAGTGATCGAGCTGGTGCTGCCGGCGGGCGTGGTGGTGTCCGAGGTCTATCCAATCGAGCTGGCCGAGATCAAGGCCGGCAGCTTCATCGGCGTCGGCGCCATGCCGCAGGCCGACGGCACCCAGCGTGCCATCGCCGTGACGGTGTTCCCGGAATCCGCGCGCGGCACCGGCGAGGGCCACCGCGCGTTCGACCTGCAGCCGCAAAGCACCATGACCAACGCCACCGTCGCCGACCTGGCGTCCGCGCCGGAAGGCCGCCGGCTGCGGCTGCGCTACAAGGAGGGCGAAAAGCTGGTGCTCGTGCCGCCGGGCGCGCCGATCGTCACCTTCCGCGCCGCCGACCAGAGTCTGCTGGTGCCGGGCGCCAGCGTGTCGCTGACGGCGCAGGAAGTGAACGGCAAGCCGACCGCCGTGCGCATCAGCGCCGGGCGCAACGGCTTCGCGCTGCCCTACTGAGGCGGCGGCTGGCGCAGCATGTGGAAGTTGAGCAGCCGGGTGGCAATGATGGTCTCGGCCAGGAAGCACAGCAGCGCCAGCAGGAAGCTCACCACGCCCAGCAGGAAGCTGGTCACGGCGTAGCGGCCGACCTGGGCGTCGGTGGTCTCGCCCAGGAACAGCACGATGATGGTCAGGCCGATCAGGAAGGCGCAGGTGGTCAACAGCGCGATGCAGCCGTTGGCCAACCGGCCGCGCTGGCGCAGCTCCCGCAGTTCGACCGCCGCCCGCGCGAGGAATTCGGTGTCGGCCGAGACCCGGGCCCGTTCCTCCACCGTCCGGGCGCGGTCGATGATGCGGGCCAGCCGCCCGGCGACGGCGCCGATCATCCCCGACACCGCGGTGAGCAGGAACACCGGCGCCACCGCCAGCTGGATACCGTGGGTCACCGTGCCGGGGTCGAGGGGAAAAGCCATGGCCGATTATTGACCGCCCGCGGCGGCCGGCCAATCGCCAGCGGTTATCCTGCCGGTCGACACCATGCACACCACCCACGACACCCCCAGCAAGGAGCAGATCGCGCTGCTCGAACCGTTCGAACAGCTTGGCCTGGACCGCATCGAGCTGGTGCACAGCGCCGGCCATGCGCGCGAGGCGGTGGCCGAACTGTCCGGGGCCGGCGTGCTGGGCTTCGACACCGAATCCAAGCCGACCTTCTTCAAGGACCAGGTCTCCGAAGGCCCGCACATCCTGCAGCTGGCCACGCGCGAGCGGGCCTGGATCTTCCAGCTGCACGACCTGGCCTGCCGCGAGATCGCGGCCGAACTGCTGGCCCTGCCGGGCCTGGTCAAGGCCGGCTTCGGCCTGGGTGATGACCGCAAGCGGATCGTCAGCAAGCTCGGGGTCGACCCGGCCGGCGTGCTGGAGCTGAACCACGTCTTCCGCGAGCGCGGCTACCGCAAGGACATGGGTGTCAAGGGCGCGGTGGCCGTGCTGTTCAACCGGCGCTACATCAAGTCCAAGAAGGCGGCGACGTCGAACTGGTCCAACGAGCGGCTGACGCCGGCGCAGCTGGTGTACGCCGCCAACGACGCCTGGGCCGCGATCCGGGTCTACGACGGCCTGGGACTGGAATGAAACCGTGGCGGATCGCGGCCGCGGGCCTGGTCTCGCTGGCCGTCGCGATGGGCATCGGCCGGTTCGCCTTCACCCCGCTGCTGCCGATGATGCTGGCCGACGGCGTCGTGGACCTGCCCACCGCCAGCTGGCTGGCCAGCGCGAACTACTTCGGCTACCTGGTGGGCGCGCTGCTGTGCACCTTCCAGCCCTGGATCTGGCGGCGCGTGGGCAGCCCGCCGCCGCCCCGGGCCCCGAAGGTGGTGCGGGCCGGCCTGGTCGCCACCGCCTTGCTGACCCTGGGCATGGCGCTGCACCTGCCCGCCGCCTGGCCGCTGCTGCGCTTTTCCGCCGGCGTGGCCAGCGCCTTCGTCTTCGTCTACACCTCGGGCTGGTGCCTGTCGCAGCTGGCCTTGCGCGGCGTGCCGGCCATGGGGGCGCTGATCTACACCGGACCGGGCGGCGGCATCGTGCTCAGCGGCCTGGCCGCCAGCGGGATGGTGGCGCTGCAATGGCCGGCCGCGGCCGGCTGGCTGCTGTTCGGGGTGCTGGCGGCAGTGCTGACGGCCCTGGTCTGGCCGGCCTTCCACGCCCGCAATGAGGTCCAGGGCACGCCGCAATCCGGGCCCGCGGCGGCCCGGCCCGCGCCGCCCGGCCGGGACCATGGCGAGATCGGCCTGCTGACCCTGGCCTACGGCCTGGCGGGCTTCGGCTACATCATCACCGCCACCTTCCTGCCGGTGATCGCGCGCCAGGCACTGCCCGGCTCGCCCTGGCTGGACCTGTTCTGGCCGATCTTCGGGCTGGGCGTGATCGGCGGCGCGCTGCTCGCGTCCCGGGTCCCGGCCGCGGCCAACCGGCGCGTGCTGCTGGCAGGGTGCTACCTGGTGCAGGCCGCGGGTGTCGCTGCCAGCCTCATCAGCCCGACGCTGGCCGGCTTCGCCATCGGCAGCCTGTTGCTGGGCCTGCCCTTCACCGCCATCACCTTCTTCGCGCTGCAGGAAGTGCGGCGCCTGCGGCCGCACCAGGTCGCCAGCACCACCGGGCTGATCACGGCCATGTACGGTTTGGGCCAGATCGTCGGCCCGCCGCTGGCCGCCGCCTTGCTGGCCCGTAGCGCGACGCCGGGCCTGGGCTTCACCCGATCGCTCGAGATCGCGGCGGGCGCCCTGCTGGTGGGCGCCCTGCTCTATCTGTGGATGGCGCGCCGCCATCCGACCGCCGGCGCCGCCGGCACCTGAAAAAAACAGCTCGGCACGGGTCAACCCTGAGCCGGATGCGTTCTACATTCAGTATACTGATCGTCATTCCGAACCCCCCGCCAGAAAGGCCGCCCCATGTTTCCGAAAAACGCCTGGTACGTCGCATGCCTGCCCGACGAAATCGACAGCAAGCCCCTGGGCCGCAGGATCTGCGGCGAGGCGATGGTCCTGTACCGCGGGCCGGAGAACAAGGCCACGGCGCTGGAAGACTTCTGCCCGCACCGCGGTGCCCCGTTGTCGCTGGGTTCGGTCCAGGAAGGCAAGCTGGTCTGCGGCTACCACGGCCTCGAGATGGGCTGCGACGGCAAGACCGTCGCCATGCCCGGCCAGCGGGTGCGCGGCTTCCCGCCGATCCGCGCCTTCCCGGTGATCGAGCGCTATGGCTTCATCTGGGTCTGGCCCGGCGACGCCGAACTGGCCGACCAGGCCAAGCTGCACCACCTGGAATGGGCCGAGAGCCCCGAGTGGGCCTACGGCGGCGGGCTGTACCACATCAACTGCGACTACCGCCTGATGGTCGACAACCTGATGGACCTGACGCACGAGACCTACGTGCACTCGACGTCCATCGGCCAGAAGGAAATCGACGAGACCCCGACCAAGACCGTCACCGAAGGCGACATGGTGGTCACCAGCCGCCACATGGACAACATCATGGCGCCGCCGTTCTGGCGCATGGCGCTGCGCGGCAACAACCTGGCCGACGACGTGCCGGTGGACCGCTGGCAGATCTGCCGCTTCACCCCGCCCAGCCACGTGCTCATCGAGGTCGGCGTGGCCCATGCCGGCAAGGGCGGCTACAACGCCGACCCCTCGGTCAAGGCCTCGAGCATCGTGGTCGACTTCATCACGCCCGAAACCGAGACCTCGATCTGGTACTTCTGGGGCATGGCGCGCAACTTCAATCCGAAGGACAAGGCGCTCACGGCCAGCATCCGCGAAGGCCAGGGCAAGATCTTCGCCGAGGACCTGGAGATGCTGGAGCGCCAGCAGCAGAACCTGCTCGCGTACCCCGACCGCAAGCTGCTGATGCTCAACATCGATTCCGGCGGCGTGCAGTCGCGCCGGGTGATCGACCGGCTGCTGGCCGCCGAGAAGCGGGTGATCCCGATCGCGCTGGCCGAGGGAGAAACGCCATGAACCCGGCCAGCCTCAGCGTGCGCGTCGAGCGCAAGACCCAGGAAGCGCTGGACATCTGCACCTTCGAACTGGTCGACGTCGGCGGCAAGCCGCTGCCGGCGTTCTCCGCCGGCTCGCACATCGACGTGCAGTTGCCCGGCGGCATCACGCGCCAGTACTCGCTGTGCAACGATCCGCAGGAAAGCCACCGCTACCTGATCGGCGTGCTGAAGGACCCTGCCACCCGCGGCGGCTCCAGGGCGATGCACGAGACGGTGAACATCGGCGACACGCTCACCATCAGCGCGCCGCGCAACCACTTTCCGCTGGCCCATGAAGCGGCGCACAGCCTGCTGCTGGCCGGCGGCATCGGCGTGACCCCGATCCTGTGCATGGCCGAACGGCTGGCGATCGCCGGCGCCTCGTTCGAGATGCACTACGCCACCCGCTCGCGCGAGCGCACGGCGTTCCATGAGCGCATCAGCCGTTCCGCCTTCGCGCCCAAGGTGCAGTTCCACTTCGACGACGGCGCCGACGACCAGAAGCTGCAGCTGGCCACGCTGCTGGCCACCCCGAAAGCCGGCACCCACCTCTATGTCTGCGGCCCCAAGGGCTTCATGGACGCGGTGCTGGCAACGGCGCGGGCCAACGGCTGGCCGCAGGCGCAGATCCACTACGAGTACTTCGGCGCCGAAGTCACCAAGTCGCTCGACGACGGCAGCTTCGAAGTGCAGCTCGCGAGCTCCGGCAAGGTCGTGCTGGTGGGCAAGGACCAGACCGTGACCGCGGCGCTGGCCGCCGCCGGGGTCGAGATCCTGACGTCGTGCGAGCAAGGCGTCTGCGGCACCTGCATCACCCGGGTGCTGGAGGGCGTGCCGGACCACCGCGACCTGTACTTCACGCCCGAGGAACAGGCGAAGAACGACCAGTTCACGCCCTGCTGCTCGCGGTCGAAGTCGCCGTTGCTGGTGCTGGACCTGTAGACGGATGGCAACGACCGCTTCAGCGCCGGAGTCGATCGAGCTGCACGAGCAGCCGGGCCACCTGATCCGGCGCGCCCACCAGATCGCGGTCTCGCTGTTCCACGACAAGCTCGGGCGCGAGGTGACGCCGGTGCAGTACGCGGTGCTGCGCGCGCTGCAGGACAAGCCCGGCATCGACCAGGTGACGCTGGCGCAGGAGATCGCGTTCGACACCTCGTCGACAGCGGACGTGGCCGTGCGGCTGGAGGCCAAGGGGCTGATCGTGCGCGAGCTGCTGCCGCGCGGCCAGCGGGCCCTGCAGCTGACTGCCGACGGCAAGGCCCTGCTGGCGCGGCTGGTGCCGGGCATGAACGACATGTGCCGGACCATGCTTGCCGACCTGGACGCCGCGGAGCAGGCCGAATTCGTCCGGCTGCTGCGCAAGTTCGTGCACGTCAACGACGACGGCCGGGCCGCGCCGCGGCGCTGACAATGCCGATGTCCCTTGCCGATCCTGCCTTCGTCCCCAGCTAGACCGGATGATCCCCTTTTCCGTCCTCGACCTCGCCCCCATCACCCAGGGCAGCGACGCCGCCCAGTCCTTTCGCAACACGGTCGACCTGGCCCAGCACGCCGAGCGCTGGGGCTACAACCGCTACTGGCTGGCCGAGCACCATGGGATGCCGGGCATCGCCAGCGCCGCCACCTCGGTGCTGATCGGCCATGTCGCCGGCAAGACCGAGACGATCCGGGTCGGGGCCGGCGGCATCATGCTGCCCAACCACTCGCCGCTGGTGATCGCCGAGCAGTTCGGCACGCTGGAGTCGCTCTATCCCGGCCGGATCGACCTGGGCCTGGGCCGCGCGCCCGGCTCCGACCAGCTGACGGCGCGGGCGCTGCGGCGCAACCTCACGTCCGATGCGGACGAGTTTCCGCGCGACGTCGTGGAACTGATGGACTTCATGTCGGATGAGCCGCGGCAGCGGGTGCGCGCCGTGCCGGGCAAGGCAGCGAAAGTGCCGGTGTGGATCCTGGGTTCGAGCACGTTCGGGGCCCAGCTCGCCGCGATGCTGGGTCTGCCGTATGCGTTCGCCTCGCACTTCGCGCCGGCGCAGATGATGGAAGCGATCGCGATCTACCGCGAGACCTTCAAGCCGTCGGCGCAGCTGGCGAAACCGTACGTGATGCTGGGCTACAACGTGTTCGCCGCCGACAGCGACGAGGAAGCGGCCGTGCTGGCCACGTCGATGCAGCAGGCTTTCGTCAACCTGCGCAGCGGCCGGCCGGCGCAATTGCCGCCGCCCGTGCCGGGCTTCTATGAGCAGGCCGGACCGGCCGAACGGGCGCTGCTCGATGGCGTGCTGGCCTGCACGGCGATCGGCGCGCCGGCGACCGTGCGCGCCAAGATGGCGGCCTTCATCGAACGCACCGGCGCCGACGAACTGATGATCACCTCGCAGATGTACGACCACCAGCACCGGCGGCGCTCCTACGAGCTGACCGCCGGCGTCCGCGAATCGCTCTAGTTGCGGTTCGGGTTGTTCGGGCGCGCGTCGAGCCGGTTCGGCACGCCGTCGCCGTCGCGGTCACGCATGCCACGGTGCCAGCGGCCCCGCTCCAGCACCCAGCGGCCGTCGCGCTCGACCCAGCGCGGCTCGTTGTAGCTGTAGCCACGGCGCTCGCGCAGCCAATGGCCGCTCACCCATTCGTAGCCGCGGCGACGGTATTCGTAGTGGCCCGGCACCCAGACATAGCCACGGCGGGCCGCGGGCACGGCTTCCTGGCGCGGGGCGGGGGGAGCTTCGCGGATCACGACCACGCGCTCGCGCTGGGCGAACGACGTCAGCGGCACGCTGGCGAACGACACAGCGACGAGGCTGGCGAGAAGGACTTGCCTGAACATGCTTGGGTCTCCTGAAGAAATGGGCATCGGTGATGCTCACCCCTGTTCAACGTGCCGCGGCCGTGCATGTTGACCCAGGCTCCGTAGGACAAGATGCCGTTATGGTTGAGCCACGCCCGGCTCGGCGACCGCTGCCAGGCTCGGCGGCAGGGTTTCGTAGAAGCGGAATTCGGTGCAGCTGGCGGCCCAGTGCCGGCTGGTGGAACGGCGGTCGCCGACCCCGACCACCTGGCGCCCGGCCGCCCTGACCTTCTGCGCCAGCGGCATGAAGTCGCTGTCGCCGCCGACGATGACCACCGTGCCGACGTGCGGGAATCGGCCCAGGTCCTCCATCGCATCCAGCGACAGCCGGATGTCGGCGCCGTTCTTGGCGGTGCCGCCGGGCGGAAACAGCTGGACCAGGTCGATCGCGTTGTGCAGCAGCACGTCGCGGTAGCGGCCGAAGTACTGCCAGTTGCAGTAGGCGCGGTGGATGGCGATCGGGCCCAGCGCCGCCGCCATGTCCACCACCGCCTGCACGTCGATCAGCGGCTCCTGCACCTTGAAGCGGTTGTCGTTGCGGGCGTACGGCTCGTCCTGCCGGGCCTCCCACAGGCTGGCGTGCAGGTTCTCGAAGTCCCAGTAAAGTGCCACCGAAGGCCGGTCGTCGGCGCTGTCGCGAGGTTGCATGAAGGCTCCAGTCATTGACTGGCATGCTACCCCGCAGTCCGGTTCACAATTGCTCCGCACGCAAAGGATTCACCTCATGGGCACTCGACGCAACACCCTGCTGGCACTGGGTTGGGCCTGGCTCGGCGGCACCGCTGGCACTGCCGGCGCGGCCGAACGGGCCACCGAGGTCCCGCCGCCCGCGCACGACCCGGCGAACAGCGCCGCCAGGGACGTCGCCGTGCTCGCCGGCGGCTGCTTCTGGGGGGTGCAGGCCGTGTTCCAGCACACCCGCGGCGTGCTCAATGCGGTCTCTGGCTATGCCGGCGGCGACCCGCAGCGCGCCAACTACCAGAGCGTGAGTTCCGGCTGCAGCGGCCACGCGGAAGCGGTCGAAATCAGCTACGACCCGCGGCTGGTGTCGTACGGCCAGCTGCTGCAGATCTTCTTTTCCGTGGCGCACGACCCGACCCAGCGCGATCGCCAGGGGCCCGACATTGGGCCGCAGTACCGCTCGGCGATCTTCTTCACCAGCCCGGCGCAGCAGCAGGTGGCGCAGCGCTACATCGCCCAGCTCGACGCCGCCCGGGTGTTCCCGGCGAAGATCGTCACCGCGCTGGCGCCGCTGCCGGCCTTCTTTGCGGCCGAGGCCTACCACCAGGACTACGCCACCCGCAACCCCCACGCGCCGTACATCGTGCGCTTCGACGCGCCCAAGATCGCCAACCTGCAGCGCCTGTTCGCCGCGCAGTACCGGTCCGCGCCGGTGCTGGTGGCGTCGCAGCGCGCGGGCTGAGCGCCGGCCGATGCAGCAAGCCGACTTCCTGGTCATCGGCGCCGGCATCGCGGGCGCCTCGGCCGGCTACTGGCTGGCGCCGCACGGCAAGGTGATCGTGCTGGAACGCGAGTCGCAACCCGGCTACCACTCCACCGGCCGCTCGGCCGCCCTGTTCATGGAAAGCTACGGCACGCCGCAGGTGCGCGCGCTGACGATGGCCAGCCGCGCGTTCCTGGAGCAGCCGCCCGCGGGGTTCACCGAGCATCCGGTGCTGTCGCCGCGCGGCGCCCTGATCGTGGCGTCGCCGGGCCAGGAAGCGCAGTTGCAGGCGCAATGGCAGGTTCTGCACGCCATGACGCCCAACGCGCGGCTGCTCGACGCCGCCCAGACCTGCGCGCTGGTGCCCGTGCTGCGGCCCGACAAGGTGATCGGCTCGGTGTCCGACCCCGACGCCGCCGACATGGACGTGCACGCGCTGCACCAGGGCTACCTGCGCGGGCTGCGGCGCGCCGGCGGCAGCGTGGTCGGCGACGCACCGGTCACCGCGTTGCAGCGCACGGCTGGCGGCTGGCAGGTCGAGGCCGGCGGCGCGGTCTACGCAGCGCCGGTGCTGCTGAACGCGGCCGGGGCCTGGGCCGACGCCGTGGCGCGGCTGGCCGGCGTGCGGCCGCTGGGGCTGCAGCCGCGGCGGCGCTCGGCCTTCATCTTCGCCCCGCCGCCGGGCGTCAACGTCCGCCACTGGCCGATGGCGATCGGCGTGGCCGAGGACTGGTACTTCAAGCCCGACGCCGGCATGCTGCTGGGCTCGCCCGCCAATGCCGACCCGGTGGAACCGCAGGACGTCCAGCCCGAAGAACTGGACGTCGCCATCGGCATCGACCGGATCGAGGAGATGACGACGCTGGCGATCCGCCGCCCGACCCGGACCTGGGCCGGCCTGCGCTCGTTCGTGGCCGACGGCGACCTGGTCGGCGGTTTCGCGCCCGACGCGCCGGGCTTCTTCTGGCTGGCCGCGCAGGGCGGCTACGGCATCCAGACCTCGGCCGCGATGGGCGAGGCCTGCGCCGCGCTGGCCCGCGGCCTGCCGCTGCCCGCACGCATCGCCGGCTTCGGCCTGACCGCAGCGATGCTGGCGCCGGACCGGCTGGCGCCCGGGATCAGCGAGCCTTGATGGCCAACACCTCGCACGCCTGGACTGCCTTGCTGCGGCCGGGAACGTCCAGCAAGGCAGCGCCGCGGACGGTGACACCATCGGCGATCTCGTCCATCACCTCCTGGGTCGCCAGCACCACCCAGCCCAGCGCGTCGACCTGCTGCTGCAGCCGGATCGCCAGGCCCACCGTCTCGCCGACGGGCAGCGCCTGCGCCGCGACGCCGGTGATCGGGTCGCGCAACTTGGCCAGCGTCACCGGCCCGCTGTGCAGGGCCACGGTGACGCGGAACTCCGGCAGATCGCGGTCCGGATAGCGCTGCTTGAGGAAGCGGCTCAGTGCGCAGGCGGTGTCGTGCAGACCGAGCGCCGCCCGCAGCGCCCGCTGGCCGTGGCCGACCGACCGGGTGTCGTTGTCGTCGGCGAACAGCGCCAGCACGCCTTCCCCGACGAAATGCAGATGCCGCGCGCCGAACAGGTACAGGGTGTCGCCGGCGCCGCCGTAGAAGCGCTTGACCACCTCGCTCAGTTCGTCCGGGCTCAGCTGCTCGGCCAGCGCCGCATAGGCGACGACGTCGGCGAACAGTGCGATCGCGCTGTCGAAGCGCTCGTCCTGCTCGGAGCCGTCGCCGTTGACCGGCCAGCGTTGCTGCAGTTCGCGCGACAGACGCCGCTCGTACAGGCCGGTGAGCCGCTTCTTCTGGTCCAGCAGCAGCTCGGTGACGACCTTCTTCTGGCGGCCGTCGTGGATCTCGCGCTTGGCCAGTGCCGCGGCCGCCGCTTCGCTCAGCTCCTTCGGCGTGAAGGGTTTGGTGATGTAGTCGTCGGCGCCCGCGACCATGCCCTGGCGCATGTCGGCCCGGTCCTGCAGCGCGGTGAGCAGGATCACCGGCGTGGCTGCGATGTTCGGGTCATGCCGCAGCGCCTGCAGTAGTTCGAAGCCGTTCATGCCGGGCATCTGCACGTCGCTCACCACCAGGTCGGGCTTGTGCAGCTTGACCAGGGCCAGGCCGACCATGCCGTCGCGCGCCTCCAGCACCCGATGGCCGTCCTTGACCAGCACGAAGCTCATCAGCTTGCGGATCTCGTCGGTGTCATCGATGACCACTACGAGGGCCATGGCTGTGCCTCAGCGGCCCTGCCCGTGCCGGGCCAGGAACACATCGAGTGCGGCCAAGCCGCTGTGGAATTCACGTTCGCACTGGTCGACCACGGCCGCGGTGCCGCCCAATTCGCCGCCCGCCATCATCCCCTCGAGCGCGATGCACTGCCGGGTCATCTCCCGCACGCCCAGCGTGCTGCTGGTGCCGCGCAGCTGGTGCGCGAGCCCGCCGGCGTCGGCGGCCCGGCCGTCGGCCACCGCCTGCCGCAGGTCAGCCAGCGCCTGACGGGAGTTGGCCGCGAACGACGTGACCAGGCCGGCGACGAATTCGCCGCTCGGGTCGAGCTCGACGAAGCTGCGCAGGTGCTCGTCGTCCAGCAGGTCGGACAAAGCATCGGCCACCCCGGACTCCAGCGGCGCCGGCTGGGAGTTGCCGGTGCGGGCCACCACCGCTGCGCCGCTGCGCTCCAGCGCCGCCTGCAGCATCGGCACCGAGATCGGCTTGACCACGTAATCGTCCACGCCGGCCCGGATCGCCGCCTCGGCGTCCTCGCGCAAGGCGTTCGCGCTCATCGCGATGATCCGCGGCCGGATGGCCGGCGCCAGTTCCGCCACGATCCGCCGCGTCGCCTGCAGTCCGTCGAGCTCCGGCATCTGGATGTCCATCAGCACCAGGTCGTAGCGCTGGCGCCGCAGGGCGTCGATGACTTCCAGCCCGTTGCCGGCAACGTCGGCGTTGTAGCCGAAGCCCTTGAGCATGCGCAGCGCCACCTTGCGGTTGACCTCGTTGTCCTCGGCCAGCAGGATGCGCAGCGGCATCCGCTCGGCCAGCGTGACATCGAACTGCGACACCTGCGCGCCGGCGGCGCGCTGCACCGGCTGGACCGCCGGCAGCGCCGCGACCAGCGCATCGAACAGCGCCAGCTGCCGGGCCGGCTTGGTCAGGACCGCGGCGAACAGCTGGGCGTCCGGGGTCTGGCGCATGCTGACCGACGACAGCAGCACGATCGGCAGCGCGGTGCGCAGCGCCCGCACCTTGTGCGCGAAGGCCACGCCGTCCATGTCCGGCATGTGCATGTCGGTGATGATGACGTCGAAGTGCTCGCCGGCTTCCAGCAGCGCGATCGCGGCCTGCGGGCTTTCGCAAGTCAGCTGCGCCATGCCCCAGCGCTCGGCCTGCAGGGTGAGGATGCGCAGGTTGGTGACGTTGTCGTCGACCAGCAGGGCCCGCTTGCCGCGCAGCTCGGGCCGGTTCTCCGCCGAGGCTCCCGGCACGGGAAGGGCGGCTTCGGTCGCCAGGCTGAAGTAGAAGCGCGCGCCGGCCCCGGCCTCGCTCTCGACCCACATCCTGCCGCCCATGGCCTCGACCAGCCGGCGCGAGATCGCCAGCCCCAGCCCGGTGCCGCCGAAGCGGCGCGCCGTGCTCGAATCGACCTGGCTGAAGGCCTGGAACAGGCGGTCCAGCTTGTCCGGCGGGATGCCGATGCCGGTGTCCTTGACGCAGACCTCCAGCAGCACGGACCGGCCGCCGCCCGGCGCCGGCTCCTTGCTGTTCTTCACCGAGACGAACACCTCGCCCCGGTCGGTGAACTTCAGCGCGTTGGAGATCAGGTTGACCAGCACCTGGCGCAGCCGCGCCAGGTCGCCGTAGATCCAGGTGGGCACGCCGGGCTCGATCAGGTAGACCAGATCCAGCTTCTTTTCCTGGGCCTTGAGGGCCAGCAGCTCGATGCTGCTTTCCAGCGTCTCCTGCAGGTCGAACGGCAGCCACTCCAGGTCCATGTTGCCGGACTCGATCTTGGAATAGTCCAGGATGTCGTTGATGACGACCAGCAGGCCTTCGCCGCTCTGGCGGATCACTTTGGTGAACTCGCGCTGCTCCTCGGTCAGCGGCGTGTCCAGCAGCAGGCTGGTCATGCCGATCACACCGTTCATGGGAGTGCGGATCTCGTGGCTCATCGTCGCGAGGAAGGCGGACTTGGCCAGCGCGGCCTGCTCGGCCTCTTCCTTGGCTTCGCGCAGCGACTGCAGCGTCTTCTTGTTGGCGGTGACGTCGGTGTAGGTGGTGACGAAGCCGCCGCCGGGCATCAGGGCCCGCCGCACTTCCAGCACCACGCCGTTGGCCCGGTTCAGTTCGTGGACGCGCTGGTCCGGATGCAGCGCCGCCTGCAGCCGGCGTTCCACTTCCGCCTCCGGGTCGTCCGGATGCAGGCGCTGCGCGGTGTACATGTTGAGGCTGCGGAAGTCGGCCTGGCCGTCTTCGAACAGGCTGTCGGGCAGGTCCAGCATCAAGCGGAACAGCGGGTTGCCGACCTGCAGCTTCAGGTTGCGGTCGAACACGCTGATGCCGCAGGGGATGTGGGCCAGCATGGTCTGCAGCAGCACATTGTTTTCGCGCAACTGCTCGGACGCCTCGACCTGCGGGGTGATGTCGAGCGCCGTGCCGACATAGCCGCCCTCGCCCCCGCCGGCGGCGGGGCCCAGGGCCCGCGCCTTGACCTGCAGGTGGCGCACCACGCCGTCGGGCCGCTTGATCCGGTAGCGGGTGTCGAAATCGAGGCCGGCCGCGGCCGTCGCCCGCCACTCGGCGAACACGCGCTCGCGGTCATCGGGATGGATCGCCTGGCTCCAGCCGTCGCCCAGGGTGTCCTGCTCGCTCAGCCCCGACATCTTCTGCCAGGCGGCATTGGTATAGACGGCGCCGCCCGACGCATCGGTGTGGAAGATGCCGAAGGGCGAGCAATCCGCCAGCGCCTGGAACTTCTTTTCGCTGTCGGCAACCGGAACCGTCGAGGTCTTCAAGGGGCGCCCTTTCGGCAATTCTTGGTGCGGCGGCCAGTCGTGAGCCTGGCCGGTGGCCTAGGATAAGGGATAAGTCCCGGCCCGGCGCCATGGAAACACGCGGGGAAAGCCCGGATGCCACGCAACGCGCGTTTACTTCCGGCACCGGCTCGGGCACAGTGCTCCTCCAATTGAAGGATTGACATGCAGACATTGGCAGTGGGTTGTGGCGCCGGTTTCTCCGGCGACCGCACCGATGCGGCGGCGCCGGTGGTGCGCACGCTGATCGAACGCGGCGGCCCGGCGGCGCTGATTTTCGAGAACCTGGCCGAGCGCACGCTGGCCACCCAGCAGTTGGCCAAGCGCGCCAATCCACAGCTCGGCTATGAACCCTTGCTCGAACTCGAACTGCGTCCGGTGCTGGCCGACTGCCTGGCCCACGGCATCACCATCGTAGGTAACTTCGGCGCGGCCAACCCGCAGGGCGCAGCCCGCGTGATCCAGCGGCTGGCTGCTGACCTGGGCCTGACCGCGCCGCGCATCGCGGTGGTCCAGGGCGACGACCTGTCCGGCGCCGAGGCCCGTCCCATCCTGCGCGAGCACCTGGGCGCCGGCTTCGACGAGGCGCGCTTCGTCTGCGCCAACGCCTACCAGGGTGCCTACGAGATCGCGCAGGCGATCCGCGCCGGCGCCCAGATCGTGGTCACCGGCCGGGTCGCCGACCCGTCGCTCACCGTCGGCCCGGCGCTGGCGCACTTCGGCTGGCGCGCCGACGACTGGGACGCGCTGGCCGGCGCCACCATGGCCGGCCACCTGCTCGAATGCGGCGCCCAGGTCTCGGGCGGCTACTTCGCCGACCCGGGCATGAAGGATGTCCCGGGGCTGGCGGACGTCGGCTTTCCGATCGCCGAGATCGCCGCCGACGGCAGTTGCATCGTCGGCAAGGCCAGCCGCACCGGCGGCCTGGTCGACGAGCGCACGGTGAAGGAACAACTGCTGTACGAACTGCACGACCCGGCCGCTTACATCACGCCCGACGTGGTGGCGGACATCACGCAGGCCACCGTGGCCCAGGTCGGGCCCGACCGGGTGCGGCTGGCCGGGGTGCGCGGCCATCCCCGCACGACGACGCTCAAGGCCAACGTGTTCTTCGACGGCGGCTGGTTCGGCGAAGGCGAGATCTCCTATGCCGGGCCCAACGCCGAGGCGCGGGCCCGGCTGGCGCTGGAGGTGATGCAACGGCGCATGGGCGGGCTGATGAAGCTGCGCTTCGACCTGATCGGCGTCAGCAGCATCCTGGGCGACGACGGCGGCCGCACGCTCGGCGCGACGCCCGTCGGCGCCATGACCGACATCCGGCTGCGGGTGGCCGGCCAGCACCAGGAACTCGCCGTGGTCGACCGGCTGCTGCGCGAAGTGACCGCGCTGTGGACCGGCGGCCCGGCCGGCGGCGGCGGCGTGCGGGTGGCCAAGCGGCAGCGGCTGTCGACCCAGTCCTGCCTGGTCGCGCGCGACCAGCTGCCCGCCTCGTTTTCCATGGTCACCACCGCCTGACAGGGAAAGACAGCCATGCAAGAAATCCAGCTTTACCAACTGGCCCACGCCCGCACCGGCGACAAGGGCAACCGCGTCAACATCAGCCTGATCGCCTACGACGCGAAGGACTACGCGCTGCTGGTCGACCAGGTGACCGAACAGCGGGTGGCGCAGCACTTCGCCCACCGCGCGCCCACGCGCGTGGTCCGCTACCTGCTGCCGAAGATCGGCGCCATGAATTTCGTGCTCGACGACGTGCTCGATGGCGGCGTCAACGATTCGCTCAATCTCGACATGCACGGCAAGGCCCTGTCCTTCCACCTGCTCACGTTGCCGGTCACGGTGCCGGCGGCGCGGGCCGCCAGACAACAACTCTCGGAGACAACATGAAACGTTCCACCTTCCTCGCGGCCACCGGCCTGGCCCTGGCCCTGGCCCTGGCGCTGGCGGCGCCGGCCGCCTTCGCGCAATCCGCTTCGACAAGCTCAGGACAGGCCTTCCCCAGCAAGCCGATCCGCATGCTGGTGCCCTTCCCGGCCGGCGCCGCCACCGACATGGCCGCCCGCGTGATCGGCCAGCAGCTGAGCGCCACGCTGGGCCAGCCGGTGGTGGTCGACAACAAGCCCGGCGCCGGCGGCTCGATCGCGGCGATGGAAGTGGTGCGCGCCGCGCCCGACGGCTACACGCTGATGTTCGCCTCCAACTCCGCGATCTCGTCCAACGTCGCCCTGCTCAAGAAGATTCCCTACGACCCCAACAAGGACTTCTCGCCGGTGGCCGGCACCGGCGAGACCGCGCTGGTGCTGCTGGTCAAGGCCGGCTTTCCGGTGAAGAACCTCAGGGAGCTGATCGGCTATGTGAAGTCGCATCCGGGCAAGGTCAACGCCGGCTACGGCTCCTCCAGCTCGCAGATCAGCATCGCCACCTTCGACAAGCTGGCCGGCGTCGAAACCCTGCTGGTCCCATACAAGGGCATCCCGCTGGCCATCAACGACGTGCTGGGCGGCACGCTGGACTACACCTTCGCCGACATCGGCAACGCGCTGGCCCAGGTGAAAGGCGGCAACATGCGGGCGCTGGGCGTCACTGCCAGCAAGCGCACGCCGCTGATGCCCGACGTTCCGGCCATCGCCGAAGTGCTGCCCGGCTTCGACATCACGGCCTGGTTCGGCATCGTCGGGCCCGCCGGCATGCCCAAGGACGTGGTGGACAAGCTCAATGCCGCGACCACGCAAGTGCTGAAGGCGCCCGAGATGAAGGAGCGGCTGGCCACCATCGGCCTGACCCCCATGCCCATGGCGCCCGAACCGTTCAAGGGCTTCATTGCCACCGAGATCGTCAAGTGGACCCGGCTGGCGCGTGAAGCCAACATCCAGCCGGAGTGACCGAATGAGCAAGAAAGTGATGCTGGTGACCGGCGCCAGCCGGGGCATCGGCGCCGAGATCGCGCTGCTGGCCGGCCGCTCTGGTTACCGGGTGGGCGTGAACTACCTGCGCAGCGAAGCGGCGGCCCACGCCGTGGTGGCGCGGATCCGCGAGGCCGGTGGAGAAGCCGTTGCCTTGCAAGCCGACGTCGGGCAGCTGGACCAGGTGGTGCGCATGTTCGCCCAGCTCGACGCGGCCTTCGGCCAGCTGGACGTGCTGGTCAACAACGCCGGCGTGCTGGCCAAGTTCCGGGTCGATGCCGTCGACGAGGCCAACGTGGCCGACCTGTTTCGCGCCAACGTGTTCAGCATCTATTTCTGCTCGCGGGAAGCCGTGCGGCGCATGTCGACGGCGCACGGCGGCCGGGGCGGCGCCATCGTCAACATGTCCTCGGTGGCGTCCCGACTGGGCGGCCTGAGCGGGGGTGCGGGCTACGCCGCGACCAAGGGCGCGATCGACAGCTTCAACATCGCGCTGGCCCGCGAAGTCGGCGCCGAGGGCATCCGCGTCAACGCCATCCGGCCGGGGCTGATCGCCACTGAGATCCACGAACTGCATGGCGGCATCGCGCAGATGGAGCAGGTGGCCAGGACCGCCGTGCCGCTGGGCCGCGCTGGCAGCGCGGCGGAGGTCGCCGAAGTGGCGCTCTGGCTGGCATCGGACGCCGCGTCCTATGTGCACGGCACCGTGGTCGACGTGGCCGGCGGCCGCTGAATCTTTTCAAGGAGGTCGCCATGGCCCAGGGCCGCAAAGTCATCATCACCTGCGCCGTCACCGGCTCCATCCACACGCCGTCGATGTCGCCTTACCTGCCGGTCACGGCGCAGCAGATCGCCGACGCCGCGGTCGGCGCCGCCGAGGCCGGCGCGGCCATCGTCCACCTGCATGCGCGCAACCCGCAGGACGGCCGGCCCGACCAGACGCCGGCGGCGTTCCGCGCCTTCGTGCCCGACATCAAGGCGCGCAGCAACGTGGTGATCAACCTCACCACCGGCGGCGCGCCCACCATGACGGTGGAGGAGCGGATGCAGCCGGCGCTGCAGCTCAAGCCGGAAGTGGCGTCGCTGAACATGGGATCGATGAACTTCGGCCTGTTCCCGGTGCTGGCCCGCTACAAGGAGTTCCAGCACGACTGGGAACAGAAGTACCTCGCGGGCACCAGGGACCTGGTGTTCAAGAACACCTTCGCCGACATCGAGTTCATCCTGAAGGCCGGCACCGACAACGGCACAAAGTTCGAGTTCGAGTGCTACGACACCGCCCACCTGTACAACCTGGCGCATTTCCTGGACCGCAAGCTGGCGACGCCGCCGCTGTTCGTGCAGACCGTGTTCGGCATCCTGGGCGGCATCGGCACCCATGCGGACGATGTCTCGCACCTCAAGCGCACCGCCGATCGGCTGTTCGGCCAGGACTACGTCTGGTCGGTGCTGGGCGCCGGCCGCTCGCAGATGCCGATCGCGGCCATGTCGGCGGCGCAAGGCGGCAATGTGCGCGTTGGCCTGGAGGATTCGCTCTGGGACGGCCCCGGCAATCTGGCGAAGACCAACGCCGACCAGGTGCTAAGGGCGCGCAAGATGCTGGAAGCGCTGGGCCTGGAGATCGCCACGCCGGACGAGGCCCGGGCCCTGCTGCAGCTGAAGGGCCGCAACGAAGTGGGCTTCTAATGGAGCACTGACAAATCGCTGGAGCGATTTGTCAGTGGCTGATCAGTGTGAAGAGGACCGGCAAAGCCGGATCCTCTTCACAAGGGGAACCGGCTGCGCGTTGCTGCGCCCGGTTCGTCGCAGGGCGCTTCCAGGCGCCCCCGGTTGGTGAAACCTGCCCACGTTCTTTCTTTTCGCGTCCTGCGCGAATCCTTTGTGTCCTTTGCGTACGGATGTCCGCTTTCACGCCGCTGATTCCAAAACCCGGATCGCTGGATCGCAAATCACGATTGGACCCTGATCGCTGCTGTTTCTAAGCTTCGGCCCACTCGAAGAGTGTGGAAGAACAGGAGACAAGCGTGGCAACAGCGGGATCCGGGGCGGCGGGCGACAGGGCCCGCATAGGTTTCATCGGCCTGGGCATCATGGGCAGCGCCATGACGCAGCGCCTGCTCGAGCGGGGCTGGCCGGTCACGGTCTGGAACCTGGAGCCGGAGGCGATCCCGCCGCTGGTGGCCGCCGGCGCCGTTGCCGCCACCTCCCCTGCGGACGTCACCGCCGCCAGCGACATCGTGATCCTGTGCGTGCTGCACACCCAGGCCGTGGACAGCTGCGTCTTTGGCCCGGGCGGCGTCGCTGAAAAGGCGGCCGCCGGCAAGACCCTGATCGACCACTCCACCGCCGACCCGGCCGCCACCCGCGCGATGGCGGCGAAGCTGCACGAGCAAACCGGCATGGGCTGGGTCGACGCGCCGGTCTCCGGCGGGCCCATCGCCTCGCGCGCCGGCACCCTCACCGTGATGGCCGGCGGCACCGCGCAAGACGTGGCGACCATCGCGCCGGTGATGGCCGACCTGGCCGCCAACTTCACCCACATGGGGCCGTCGGGCGCCGGCCAGACCACCAAGATGATCAACCAGGCCATCGTCGGCAGCACCTATGTGGTGATGGCCGAGGCGCTGATGATGGCGGAGGCCGCGGGCATCGACGCCGCGCGCCTGCCCGCCTGCCTGGCCGGCGGCCACGCCGACGGCACGCTGCTGAAAGTGCTCTATCCGCAGATGCAGGCCCGCGCCTTCGACCCGCCGCGCGCCTATGCGCGCCAGCTGCTCAAGGACCTGAAGGCGGTGAAGGAATTCGCGCACGGCCTGCAGCTGGAACTGCCGATGGTGGAACTGGCGCAGCAGCGCTACGCCGATTTCGTCGAGGCCGGCAACGCCATGCAGGACCCGGCCTCGATCGTCAACCTGTACGCCAGAGGCCGATGAGCTACAAGTTCGACTTCAGCAGCGTGCTGGCCCAGTGGCCGCTGTTCATGCATGGGGCCTGGCTGACCATCAAGCTGGCATTGCTGGCGACCGTGCTGGGCTTCACCATCGGCACGCTGTGCGCCATCGGCCGCGGCAGCCCCAACCGCTTCATCGCCAGGGCCTGCGGCATCTATGTCGAAGTGATCCGCAACACGCCGCTGCTGGTGCAGATCTTCCTGGTGTATTTCGGCCTGGCCAGCGTCGGGCTGAAGGTGCCGGCCTTCGTAGCCGCCGTGCTGGCCATGGTGATCAACATCGGCGCCTACACCACCGAGATCATGCGGGCCGGCATCGACTCGATCCACAAGGGCCAGATCGAGGCGGCCGAGTGCCTGTCGCTGTCGCGCGCCCAGATCTACTGGCACGTGATCCTGCGGCCGGCGATGGAGCGGGTCTACCCGGCGCTGACCAGCCAGTTCGTGCTGCTGATGCTGGCCACCTCGATCACCTCGCAGATCTCGGCCGAGGAACTGACGGCGATCGCCAACCGCGTGCAGTCCGACACCTTCCGCTCGTTCGAAACCTACGTGGTCGTCGCGGTGTTCTACCTGTTCCTGTCGCTGGTGATGCGCGTCGGCTTCTGGGGCGTCGGCCAGGCCCTGTTCACCCGCCGGCGCAAGCTCGGCACCACGATGTGAGCGGCCGGCCATGAATCTGTCGTTCAACCTCAATCACCTGAACTTCCTGCTGGTCGGCGCCGGCTGGACGCTGCTGCTGTCACTGATCGCCTTCGTCGGCGGCGGGCTGCTGGGCTTCGGCGTGGCGCTGGCGCGGGTGTCGAAGATCAAGCCGCTGCGCTGGCTGTCCCTGGGCTACGTGCAGCTGGTGCAGGGCACGCCGCTGCTGATCCTGATGTTCCTGTCCTATTTCGGCCTGAGCATCTTCGGCTTCAGCCTGCCGGGCATCGTCGCCGCCGGCCTGTCGATGACCATCTACGTCAGCGCCTATATCGGCGAAATCTGGCGCGGCTGCATCGAGGCCGTGCCGCGCACCCAATGGGAAGCGGCCGAGTGCCTGGCCCTGTCCGGCCCGCAGCGGCTGGTCCTGGTGATCCTGCCGCAGGCGCTGAAGATCGCCACCCCGCCGACCGTGGGCTTCATGGTGCAGATCGTCAAGAACACCTCGCTGGCCTCGGTGGTCGGCTTCGTCGAACTGGCGCGCGCCGGGCAGGTGATCAACAACTCCATCTTCGAGCCGTTCACGGTCTACATGCTGGTCGCCGGCCTGTATTTCTGCCTGTGTTTCCCGCTGTCGTGGTGGAGCCGGCGGCTGGAAGAGAAGCTGCGGGTGGCGCATCGCGTGGAAGTGGCAGTGGCATGAATACAGGAGACGGCATGACGACGATGGTCAGCATGGAGAACGTGCACAAGAGCTTCGGCAGCCTGAAGGTGCTCAACGGCGTGTCGCTCGAAGTGAACAAGGGCCAGGTGGTGGCCATCATCGGCCGCAGCGGCTCGGGCAAGAGCACGGCCCTGCGCTGCATCAACCGGCTCGAGCAGATCGACAGCGGGCGCATCGAGGTGTGCCAGCACAAGGTGAGCGATCCGGGCATCGACCTGCGCAGCCTGCGGCGCGACGTCGGCATCGTGTTCCAGAGCTACAACTTGTTCCCGCACCTGACGGCGGCGGAGAACATCGCACTGGCGCCGCGCCATGCCAAGAAGAAATCGAAAGCCGAGGCCGCGGAGATCACCCAGCGCGTGCTCAAGCAGGTCGGCCTGGAAGACAAGGCCGGCGCCTATCCCGAGCAGCTGTCCGGCGGCCAGCAACAGCGCGTCGCCATCGCCCGGTCCCTCGCGATGGAGCCGCAGGTGATGCTGTTCGACGAAGTCACGTCGGCGCTGGACCCGCAGCTCACCGGCGAGGTGCTCAAGGTGATGGAAGACCTGGCGGCCGGCGGCATGACCATGGTGCTGGTCACCCACGAAATGGCCTTCGCCCGCAAGGTGGCCGACCAGGCGATCTTCATGCACGAGGGCAAGGTCTGGGAGACCGGCAGCGGGGAGATGCTGCTGGACCCCCAGACCCCCGAATTGAAGCAGTTCGTCAACAACGGCCTCTAGCGCCTTTGAGTCAGTTGGGGACAGAGCAGTGCTGCGCTTCTGGTCTGTCCCGCAAGGTCCTTTCTTTAACCCCGGAGACAAACCATGAACCTCAAGTCCCTCTTCACCCGCAGCCTCATCGTGTCGGCCCTGGCCGTCGCCAGCCTCGCGGCCCACGCCGACACGCTGGACAACATCCGCGCCGCCAAGAAGGTCCGCATCTCGGTGGACCTGGCCTCGCCGCCCTCGGGCATGACCGATGCCAACATGAAGCCCACCGGCTCCGACTACGAGGTCGCCGCCCTGCTGGCCAAGGACCTGGGCGTGGCGCTGGAACTGGTGCCCACCACCGGCGCCACCCGCATCCCCAACCTGCAGACCAACAAGGCCGACTTGGTGATCGCCACGCTGGCCTGGACGCCGGAGCGGGCCAAGGTGGTCGACTACTCGCTGCCCTACGCGGGCCAGGTGTCCCTGGTCGGGGGCGTGAAAAGCATCAACGTCAAGAGCATGGCCGACCTGGCAGGCAAGAGCGTGGCGGTGAACCGCAGCACCACGCAGGACACGGACCTGACGACCAACGCCAAGGGCGCCAACGTCGTGCGCTACGACGATGATGCCGGCGTGATCACCGCCGTCGTCACCGGCCAGGCGGCCCTGGTCGGCACCTCGCAGGCCCTGTTCCTGGCCATGCAGGCCAAGGCGCCGCAACGCCAGCTGGAGCCGAAGTTCGTGCTGCGGACCAACGAGCTGGGCATCGGCATGCGCCAGGACGAGCCCAAGCTCAAGGAATGGGTCAACGGCTGGGTCCGCACCAACATCCAGAACGGCAAGCTCAACGAGATCTTCAAGCGCTACCACGGCGCCGATCTCCCGGACGTCATCGTCAACAAGGCGAAGTAAACCCCTAGCCCCTAGTCTCGATGCGCCTGGTCCAGTTCCTGCGTCCCGGCGGCGAGCGCGCCGTCGGCGTGGTCGACGAGAGCGGCGGCGTGAAGGTGCTCTCGTGCGAGAGCACCTACGCGCTGGCGGGCCGGGCGCTGGCCGAGGGCACGCCGCTGGTCAAGCTGGCGAAGAAGCTGGTGACCAGCGAGCGCGTCGACTACGACGAACTGGTGGAGCGCCAGGCCATCCTGGTGCCCATGGACCATCCCGATCCGGCCCACCTGCTGGTGAGCGCGTCGGGCCTGACCCACCTGGGCAGCGAGCGCACGCGCGACCACCTGCGGCGCGCCTTGCAGGCCGGCGAGACCACGCTGAGCGACTCGCTGCGCCTGTTCAAGATGGGGCTGGAAGGCGGCCGGCCCGAACACGGCGGCCCGCCCGGCGTCGCGCCCGAGTGGCACTTCAAGGGCACCGGGCATTCGCTGGTCCATCCGTACCACGACTTCCCGGTGGCGGGCTTTGCCGAGGACGCCAGCGAGGAGCCCGAACTCGCGGGCCTGTACCTGATCGGCCCCGACCGCACGCCGCACCGCATCGGCTTCGCGCTGGGCAACGAACTGTCGGACCACGTCACCGAGCGCAAGAACAGCGGGCTGGTGTCGCAGGCCAAGCTGGGCGGCAGCTCGTTCGGGCCGGAGCTGCTGCTGGGCGACCTGCCCGACAGCATCCTGGGCCTGTCGCGCATCACCCGCAAGGGCCGCAAGCGCTGGGAGAAGCCGTTCCTGACCGGCGAGGAGAACATGTCGCACTCGATCGACAACATCGAGTTCCACCATTTCAAGCACGACCAGTTCCTGGTGCCGGGCGACGTGCACGTGCACTACTTCGGCACCGCGACCGTCTCCTTCGCCGAGGGCGTCAAGGTCGATGCGAGCTGCCGGTTCGAGATTTCCGCCCCGTCGTTCGGCCGGCCCCTGGTCAACGGCCTGCGGCGCGTCACCAACTCGTTCCGCTACGGCGGAGTCAAGGCCGCCTGATGCAGATCATCGACGCCCACCACCATTTCTGGGATCCCGTCGCCCACTACTACCCGTGGCTGTGCGACGAAGGCCATCCGCCGCACCGCTACGGCGACCATGGGTCGCTCAAAAGGCCCTACCTGCCGGCCGACTACCGGCGCGATACATCGAGGTTCGAGCTGGCCGGCAGCGTCTACATGGAGGCCGACTGGGATCCCGAGGACCCGATCGGAGAGATGCGATTCATCGCGGGCCTGCGCCAGGACAGCGGCCTGCCATCGGTCGCGATCGGCCAGGCCTGGCTGCACCAGGACGATGCGGCCGCCACGCTGGAGCAACTGGCCGGTTTCGACTTCGTGCGCGGCATCCGCCAGAAACCGCGCGCCAATGCGTCGCCCACCGACGGTGCGCCGGGCGGCATGACCGACGCCAGCTGGCGCAAGGGCTATGCGCTGCTGGCGCGCCACGGCTTGCATTACGAGCTGCAGACACCGTACTGGCACCTGCACGAAGCTGCGGCGCTGGCCCGCGATGTGCCCGCCACGACCATCGTGATCAACCACACCGGCATGCCTTCGGACCGCAGCGCCGAGGGCCTGGCGGCCTGGCGCAAGGCGCTGGCGACAGTCGCAGCCTGTCCCAACGTGGCGGTGAAGATCAGCGGCATCGGCCTGGCCGGCAAGCGCTGGACGATCGACGAGAACCGGCCAGTGGTGCTGGACACGATCGAACTGTTCGGCCCCGACCGCTGCATGTTCGCCAGCAACTTCCCGGTCGACGGCATGTGCGCCAGCTTCGAGACCATCTTCAACGGCTTCGCCGAGATGGTGAGCGGCTTCACGCAGGAGGAGCAGCGCAAGCTGTTCCACGACAACGCGAAGCGGATTTATCGCATCACGCCGTGACTGTCATCCGTGCCTGGAGCCGGGGTCCATGCGGTCGGTTTCGGCGCCGGGGCCTCGCGTCCGGCCTGCGGCACGTCCCGGTCGACCCCGGTGCACGGGCCCCTGACGGGGCTTCCCTGTGCTTCTCCCCGGCTGGGGGTGGCTCATAAACTAGACCGGGCTAGGGGCCTGGACGGCCCATGCGCCCGGTCGTCGGACATATGAGCCACTACTCCCCAGCCGGGTGCGATGCTCGGCCGCGCACAGGGGATCGCCCGGGCCGTACCGCAGGCCGGACGGGTACGAGCGGTGGTTGTGCGGCGAGGTGGTTCACCCACAGCGCGTCCAGCGGCGGGCGGTGCGTGCGGCACGACGGACGTTGGCGCCGCCGAGCAGCGCAGATGGAGGCGGAGCAGTGACGCAGATGTCCGACGCAAGCGTCAGCGCAGCTAGTTTCTGCGGAACCCGCTGGAATCAAAGCCGCACAGGGTCGTCGCGCAGCGACCGGCGCCTCCGGCCGGCGGGCCGCATGCACCGTCCGCCGCCGGCCACCAACTCCTGGCCCCCTCGACGCCACGATGACAAACTCAATGCGCGATCCGGCTCTCCAGCACGCTTTCGTTGAGCGTGCGGCGGAAGGCGCGGACGGCGGGCGACAGGTCCTTCTTCTTGCGGGTGATGATGCCAAGCTTGGCCATCGAGATCGGCAGTTCCACCGGCACGATGGCGATCATTCCGTAGTTGGCGTAGTGCTGCGCCACGTCGAGCGGCACCACCGAGATCATGTCCGTGCCTTCCAGCAGCGAGGTGGTGGCCAGGATCGACGCCGTTTCCATGATGTCCGGCGGCGCGGCCAGGCTGGCCTCCTGCAGCGCCTGCTCGACCCGCCGCCGCATCGGGCTGCCCGACGGATGCAGGATCCAGGTCAGGCGCACCAGGTCGGCCATGGTCAGCGACTCGCGGTCGAACAGCGGATGGCCCGGCCGCGCCACCACGCTCATCGGCTCGCCTTCGAGCAGCTCGATCTCCAGGTCCTCGTCGTAGAACTGGTCCGGCAACCGGCCCAGCACCACGTCGAGGTCGCCGCGCAGCAGGCCCGGCATCAGCAGGTCGCTGGTATCGACCTGCACCGTCACCCGCACCTTCGGATGGCCGGCCTTGAAACGCCCGAGGCCGCGGGTCAGGATGGTGGGCACGGCGCCCATCACGCTGCCGATCCGCACCAGCCCGGCCGAGCCCGATGCCAGCGCCGCCATCTCGCTGCCGGCATGCTCGAAATCGCTCAGCACGCCGCGGGCGTAGCGGATCATCACCTCGCCGTAGACGGTGGGCTCCATGCCGCGGGCATGGCGCTCGAACAGGGTGACGCCCAGGCCCTCCTCCAGCTGCTGCAGCAGCGCGGTGGCGGCCGGCTGGGTGGTGTGGATGGCGGCCGAGGCCCGCCGCAGGTTGCGGTGTTCGTCCAGCGCGTTGAGCAGCATCACCTGCCGGCTCTTGATCCGCAGGCGCCGGAACAGGCTGGAAGGCGGCGGCTGCGGGTTCTCGGGAGTGGGGTCGTCCGCCATGAGCGATTGGAAAAACAGGATCGCAATATAACAAACGACGATTGGATCGATATCGCTTCCGGTCCTAAGCTTGCCCCGGCTTTCAACACTTCCCCATCAAGGCAACCGTGACCACCAAGATCACCCACCTGTCGGTGCGCGACATCCGCTTCCCCACGTCCCGCTCGCTGGACGGCTCCGACGCGATGAACGCGGCGCCCGACTATTCCGCGACCTACGTCATCCTGCACACCGACTCGCCCGGCCAGCACGAGGGCCACGGCCTGACGTTCACCATCGGCCGCGGCAACGAGATCTGCGTCGCCGCCGTGCATTCGCTGGCGCCGTTCGTGGTCGGCAAGACGCTGGAAGAGATCACCGACAACATGGGCGCCTTCTGGCGCAACATCACCACCGGCGACAGCCAGTTGCGCTGGCTCGGCCCGGACAAGGGCGTGATCCACTTGGCCACCGCCGCCATCGTCAACGCGGTGTGGGACCTGTGGGCCAAGGACGAAGGCAAGCCGGTCTGGAAGCTGCTGGCCGACATGAGCCCCGAGGACCTGGTGCGCTGCCTGGACTTCCGCTTCGTCACCGACGCCCTGACGCCGGAAGAGGCGCTGGCCATCCTGCGGCGCAACCTGCCGGGCAAGGCCGCCCGCGAAAAGGAAATGCTGGCCGACGGCTATCCCGGCTACACCACCTCGGCCGGCTGGCTGGGCTATTCCGAAGAGAAGATCCGCCGCCTGGCCCGAGAAGGCGTGGCTGAGGGCTGGACCCACTTCAAGCAGAAGGTCGGCGGCAGCATCGAGGAAGACATCCGCCGCGCCGCCATCCTGCGCGAGGAAATCGGCTGGGACCGCAAGCTGATGATGGACGCCAACCAGGTCTGGGAGGTGGACGAGTCCATCGCCAACATGCGCAAGCTGGCCCAGTTCGATCCCTGGTGGATCGAGGAGCCGACCAGCCCGGACGACATCCTGGGCCACGCGGCCATCCGCCAGCGGATCGCGCCGATCGGCGTCGCCACCGGCGAGCACTGCCATAACCGCGTGATGTTCAAGCAGTTGCTGCAGGCCGGCTCCATCGACTTCTGCCAGGTCGACGCGGCCCGCCTGGGCGGCCTGAACGAGGTGCTGATCGTGCTGCTGATGGCCGCCAAGTTCAAGGTGCCGGTCTGCCCCCACGCCGGCGGCGTCGGCCTGTGCGAGTACGTGCAGAACGTCTCGCTGTTCGACTACATCTGCGTCTCGGCCTCGCTGGAGAACCGGGTGCTGGAATACGTCGACCACCTGCACGAGCATTTCGTCGAACCGGTCGTGATCCGCAACGGCCGCTACATGCCGCCCAAGCGCCCCGGCTACAGCATCGAGATGCATGCTGCGACACTCACGCAGTACGAATTCCCCAAGGGCGCCGCCTGGGCCTGAACCCATTCACAACGAGAGACAGACCATGATCAAGACCACTTCCCGCCTGCTGACCGGCGCCCTGTGCGCGTTCGCCCTGGCCGCGCCCGCGCTGGCCCAGACCGCCTTCCCGACCAAGCCGATCGAGGTCATCGTGCCGTACCCGGCCGGCGGCGGCACCGACGTGCTGGCCCGCGCCTTCGCCGAGGCGTCGCGCAAGCACGTGTCGCAAAGCCTGATCGTCGTCAACAAGCCGGGCGCCAGCGGCGCCATCGGCTGGGCCGACGTGATCAA
The DNA here is from genome assembly GCA_943372495.1 of Ramlibacter sp. 2FC. Lineage (GTDB taxonomy): Bacteria > Pseudomonadota > Gammaproteobacteria > Burkholderiales > Burkholderiaceae_C > Ramlibacter. The sequence continues at coordinate 468,229 of CALRYV010000001.1, forward strand.
CGGCAAGCCGGACGGCTACAAGATGGTGCTGCTGGCCACCGACCTGATGGCGCAGCCGAACATGGGCTTTACCAAGATCACCTATGAGGACTTCACGCCGATCGCCCGCCTGAACTACGACCCGGCGGCGGTGACGGTGAAGGCCGATGCGCCCTGGAACACGATCGAGGAATTCCTCGCCGCCGCCAAGCAGCCCGGCGCCAACATCCGCGTCGGCAACGGCGGCAACGGTTCCACCTGGCACCTGGCCGCCGCAGCGCTGGAAGACAAGTCCGGCGCGAAGTTCAACCACATCCCGTACGCAGGCGCCAATCCCGCGGCACTGGCGCTGATGGGCGGCCACATCGAAGCGATCACCGTCAGCGCGGCCGAGGTCTACAACTACGTCACCAGCGGCAAGCTCAAGCTGCTGGCCGTGATGTCCGACACCCGGACCAAGGGCTTCGAGAAGGTGCCGACGCTCAAGGAGCGCGGGCTCGACGTGTCGCTGGGCACCTGGCGCGGCCTGGCCGTCGCCAAGTCCACCCCGCCCGACGTGGTCGCGACGCTGCGCACCATGACGGCCAAGACGGCGCAGGAGAAATTCCTGATGGACGCGCTCGACAAGCAGAACATGGGTTACGCCTATGCCGATGGCGACGCCTTCTACGCCGCCATGGCCAAGGACCATGCCTTCTACAAGCAGCTGATCGGCAAGCTGGGCCTGAAGGACAAGCCATGATCCTGCCCGACGACGCAACCGCCGGCACGCTGGTCGGCCGGGCCTGGATTCCGGCTTCGGCCGGTTCCATCGCGGGACCGAGCGTGGTCGCCATCCGCAAGGACGGCGTGTTCGACCTGTCGCAGCAGTTCCCCACCATGAGCGGGCTGCTGGAACTGCCGGATCCGGCCGCCGCCGTCCGCGCCGCACCCGGGCGCCAGGTCGGCGCCATCGGCACGGTGCAATGGCTCGCCCCCTGCGACCTGCAGGTGGTGAAAGCGGCCGGCGTCACCTTCGCCGAAAGCCTGCTGGAACGGGTGATCGAGGAGCAGGCCAAGGGCGACCCGGGCCAGGCGGAAGCGGTCCGCACCCGGGTGCTGGACCTGCTGGGCGGCTCCCTGGCCGGCCTGGTCCCGGGTTCGGCCCAGGCCGCGAAGCTCAAGGATTTGCTGGTCGCACAGAACCTGTGGTCGCAGTACCTGGAAGTGGGCATCGGCCCGGACGCCGAGGTGTTCACCAAGGCGCCGGTGCTGTCGTCGGTGGGGACCGATGCCGAGATCGGCATCCATCCCGGGTCGTCGTGGAACAACCCGGAGCCGGAGGTGGTGCTGGCCGTCAACAGCAAGGGCGAAGTCAAGGGCGCGACGCTGGGCAACGACGTCAACCTGCGCGACTTCGAAGGCCGCAGCGCCCTGCTGCTGTCCAAGGCCAAGGACAACAACGCCTCCTGCGCCATCGGCCCGTTCATCCGCCTGTTCGATGCCACCTATTCGATCGACGACGTGCGCCAGTGCACCGTCAACCTCGAGGTACGGGGCACGGACGGTTTCGTCATGCGCGGCGACAGCTCGCTGACCAAGATCAGCCGCGACCCGCTGGACCTGGTGGAACAGACGTTGAACCAGAACCACCAGTACCCGGACGGCTTCATGCTGTTCCTGGGCACCATGTTCGCGCCGACCCAGGACCGGGACAACCCGGGCGGCGGCTTCACCCACAAGCTCGGCGACGTGGTCCGCATTTCCAGCGCGAAGCTGGGCGTGCTGGAGAACACCGTCAACACCAGCGACCGCATCACGCCGTGGACCTTCGGGATCCGCGACCTGTTCCAGAACCTGGCAGCGCGCGGCCTGCTCAAGCCATGACCGACCCGGTGCGCAAGCCGAGGCTGGCGGTGGTGCTGGGCGACCCGGCCGGCATCGGTCCGGAACTGGTCGGCCGGCTGCTGGCCGACCCTGGCACGGCCGCCGCCGCCGACATCCTGCTGATCGCGGACCAGGGCGAGCTGGAACGCGGCATGGACCTCGCCGGCACGCGCACGCCTTACCTGCAGGCCGCATCGATAGCCCAGGCCGACCTGTCCCAGGGCCAGCCGGTGCTGGTCGACTACCGCGGCGACACGACCGGCGCGTTCGAGCGCAGCGCCTCCACCGCCAAGGGCGGGCGCTACTGCCTGGACACGCTGAAGCTGGCGCTGGACGCGCATGCCAGGGGCCTGGTCGACGCCATCCTGTTCGCACCGCTGAATAAGCATTCGCTGCACATGGCGGGGATGAAGACCGCCGACGAGATGCACTGGTTCGTGGACCAGATCGGCTTCACCGGCCCGGTGTGCGAGTTCAATGTGCTGGACGGCCTGTGGACCTCGCGCGTCACCTCGCACATCGCGCACAAGGACGTGGCGGCGCAGATCACCCACGAGGGCGTGACGCGCGGCATCGACCTGATCCACCAGGAGCTGCTGCGCAGCGGCGTGGCCAGCCCGCGGATCGCGGTCTGCGGCCTGAATCCGCACAACGGCGACAACGGCTCGTTCGGCCGCGAGGAGATCGACATCATCGGCCCGGCCGTGCAGGCGGCGCGCGCGCGCGGGGTGCCGGTCGAAGGGCCGTTCGCCGCCGACACCGTCTTTCTCAAGGTGCAGGGCGACCAGCGCGAGTACGACGCGGTCGTCACCATGTACCACGACCAGGGCCAGATCGCGATGAAGCTGATGGGCTTCTGGCGCGGCATCACGGTGCAGGGCGGCCTGCCGATGCCGATCCTGACGCCGGCCCACGGCACGGCCTTCGACATCGCCGGCCAGGGCAAGGCGAATCCGGGAGCGATCCTGGCTGCCTTCCGGCTGGCGTGCCGGATGGCGAGCGCCCAGCGTGAGCGCGCGGCGGAGTCGGCCCTTGCCTGACAAGGTGGCGCTGGTCACCGGCGCCGGCTCCGGCATCGGCCGCGCGGTGGCGCTGGCGCTGATGGGGGGCGGCTTCCACGTGGTGCTGGCCGGGCGCCGGCTGGAAGCGCTGGAGGAAACGGCCCAGGCCGGTGCGGCCCTGGCCGTCCGCACGCTCCCCGTGGCGGCCGACATCACCGATCCGGTGTCCGTGGCGGCGCTGTTCGCGCAGGCGCGCGCCACGTTCGGCCGGCTCGACCTGCTGTTCAACAACGCGGGCATCTCGTCGCCGGCAGTCTCGCTGGAAGACCTCTCGTTCGACGACTGGAACCGGGCGCTCGCCACCAACCTGACCGGCGCCTTCCTGTGCACCCAGCAGGCGTTCCGGACCATGAAGGCGCAGTCGCCGCGCGGCGGCCGCATCATCAACAACGGGTCGATCGCGGCCACCAGCCCGCGGCCGCACCAGGTCGCCTATGCGGCGGCAAAGCACGCGATCACCGGGTTGACCAAGGCCACCTCTCTCGACGGCCGGCCGCACGACATCGCGTGCGGACAGATCGACGTCGGCAATGCAGCAACCGGGCGCACCGAGCGGATGAAGACCGGCGTGCTGCAGGCCGACCTCGGCCTGGCCCCCGAGCCGACCATGGACGCGGCCCACGTGGCCAGCGCCGTCGCCTACATGGCCAGCCTGCCGCTGGACGCCAACGTGCAGTTCATGACCGTGATGGCGACGAAGATGCCTTTCATCGGCCGCGGTTAACCGGCCCCTTCCCGTCCCACTTCGGGTCCCACTTCCCGCGCCACGTCCGCCAGGAAGGCGTCCTGCGGCGGCCTGTCGGTCATCCAGCCGCCGTACACCGTGTCGAAGTCGGCGACGATCTGCGCCAGCGGCATCTCCACGAACGCCCCGCGCTGGGCCAGGTACTCCATGTGCTTGTTGCCGGAGCGGTCGAACGGGTGGTAGATCGAGTCGGCGATGCCGTCGAACTCCAGCGGGTGCAGGCCGAAGCGCTCGCACAGTTCGACGTTGAAGGCCGGTGTCGCCTTGCGCCAGGCGCCACCCAGCCAGATGTCGGTGTAGCCGTGCCAGACGAAGACGTCGGTCTTCATGGTACGGCGCATCCGCTCGGTCGACAGGTGGTTGCGCACGTCGGCAAACCCCAGCCGCGCCGGGATGCCGGCCGCGCGGCAGGCGGCGGCCAGCAGCGCCGCCTTGGGGACGCACCAGCCGAAGCCGTTGGCCAGCACCGAGCTGGCGCGCATGCCGTCGGGGTGCAGGTCGATGCGGTAGGGGTCGTAGCGAAAGCCGTCGCGCACGGCGTAGTACAGCGCCACGGCCCGCTCGCGGTCGGCGCCGGCGGGCGCGTGCTGCCGCACGAAGTCCTGGACGGCGGGATGGTCGCTGTCCACCAGCGGCGTGGCGGCCAGGCAGGACTCGGAGGCGGGATCGTCGGTCATGGCGCCACGATAGCAAACCCGCCAGCCATGGACTGCGGGTCCAGCCCGCAATGACAGGCGAACGCTAAACTGGGGCAAACCAACTCACCCATGCCATTCACCTCCCTCGGTCTCTCCCCCGACCTCGTCCGCGCCGCGGGCGAGCTCGGTTTCAGCACGCCCACGCCGGTCCAGGCGCAGGCGATTCCCGTCATCCTGCGCGGCGCCGACCTGCTGGCGTCGGCGCAGACCGGCTCCGGCAAGACCGGCGCCTTCGGCCTGCCGCTGCTGCAACGGCTGCAGCAGGGCCCCGCCCACACGCCGCGCCGGTTGCGCGCCCTGGTGCTGGTGCCCACGCGCGAGCTGGCGGCGCAGGTCGGCGAGGTGCTGCGCAGCCTGGGCAGCCACCTGCCGCAGCGGCTGAAGATCGCGGTGGTGTTCGGCGGCGTGTCGATCAACCCGCAGATGATGAGCCTGCGCGGCGGCGCCGACGTGGTGGTCGCCACGCCCGGCCGGCTGCTGGACCTGCTGGAACAGAACGCGCTCAGGTTGTCGGCCGTCGAAACCCTGGTGCTGGACGAGGCCGACCGGCTGCTGGACCTGGGCTTTGCCGAGGAACTGCAGCGGCTGCTGGCCTTGCTGCCGGCGCAGCGGCAGAACTTGTTCTTCTCGGCGACCTTTCCGGAGGACGTCCAGGCGCTGGCCAACGCACTGCTGCGCGAGCCGGTGCGGGTGGAGGTGGCCGCAACCGCTGCGAACGAGCCCGCCATCGTGCAGCGCGTGATTTCCGTCGACGCGATCAAGCGGACCGAGCTGCTGCGGCACCTGCTCAAGGAACACGAAGCTGCCTGGTCGCGGGTGCTGGTCTTCGTGGCCACCAAGTACGCCGCCGAACACGTGGCCTGGAAGCTGCACAAGAACGGCATCTTCGCCACCCCGTTCCACGGCGACCTGAGCCAGGGCGCACGCACCAAGGTGCTGGCCGAATTCAGGAACGAACAGTGGGACGTGGTGGTGACCACCGACCTGGCCGCGCGCGGCATCGACATCGCGCAGCTGCCGGTGGTGATCAACTACGACCTGCCGCGCTCCGCCGTCGACTACGTGCACCGCATCGGCCGCACCGGCCGGGCCGGCGAGCCGGGGCTGGCGGTGAGTTTCGTCAGCGCCGGCACCGAGGCCCACATGGGCCTGATCGAGAAGCGCCAGGGCCTGTCGCTGCCGCGCGAGGTGATCGCGGGCTTCGAGCCGACCGAGGATGCGGTGCAGAAGAGTGACGGCAGCGGTGGCGTCAAGGGCAAGCGCCCGAGCAAGAAGGACAAGCTGCGCGCCGCGGCGGCCGCCAAGGGCGGCTGACGACTACAGCTGCGGCTCGTCCGCCGTGGCTTCGGCTGCCGGCCGGGCCTTGCGCTGCGCCGGCCGGGCCAGGATCTCGACGTAGAACTGGCTGCCGCCTTCCCTGGCGACGCCGTCGACCAGGCCGATCAGCGTCGACAGATGGGCCGGTTGCGCCGTCTCCTGGGTGGCGCCGAACCGGCAATCGAAGTCCCAGTAGTCAGCGCCTCCGGGCAGCTCGCGCCGGCGCTCGCGCTTCACGTATTTGCGCAACTCGTGCTTGATGGCGTCGAGCAGCCGGTCGGGGTTCTTGCCTTCGGCAGTCAGCTGGAATGTCTTTTTCATGGGGTGCCGATCAAAATGCGATTTCGTACATGGCGTCGCCCATGTACCGATGGGGTCCGAAGGCCGCGGCCACGGCCGCGGTTTCCGCCGCCTGCCACTGCTCGAAGATGGCGCGCTCGGCGTCGCTCAGGCTCTCGAGGTCCGGGGTTTCGCCGTGGCTGCGGACGATGCGCAGGTACGCCGTGTACACCGGGCCGACCAGGCTGGCGTCGCCCAGCGTGTCTTCGAGGGCCTGGCGAAAGCGCTGCTCCGCCTCCCGGTGTTGGGTCTCCGACGCGCCGTCGGCGTCGTACAGGGTCAGCGTATAGGACATGGGGCTATTGTCGTTGCCCCGGGGTTGTCATTGCGGCCGGCCGGTTCGCAGCGGGTCCAGCAGCGCCGACAGGCCGTTGTGGTCGATCTCGTGCATCAGGGCCAGCAGCCGGCCCAGCTCGCCGGACGGGAAGCCCTCGCGCGCGAACCAGTTGAGGTAGTTGCCGGGCAGGTCGGCCAGCAGGCAGCCCTTGTGCTTACCGAACGGCATTTCCATGGTCACCAGCTTCTGCAGCGAATCCGAGTCCATGGCCATCAGCCCCCTGCCCGCTTGACGTTGTGGCCCCGCGCCTTGAGCCATTCGACGACGCGCTCGGCATGGTCGCCCTGCACTTCGATCACGCCGTCCTTGACGGTGCCGCCGCAGCCGCAGGCGGTGCGCAGCTGCTTGCCCAGGTCGGCCAGCTGCTCCGGCGCCAGGGCCACGCCCCGCACCAGGGTGACGGCCTTGCCGCCGCGGCCCTTGGTCTCGCCCGACACCCGCACCACGCCGTCGCCCTTGGGCAGGGCCGCCTGCCTGCAACTGCATTGCGCGACCGGCATGCGACAGACCGGGCACATGCGCCCGGCATCGGTCGAATAGACCAGTCCGCCCGTCGATCCCTTGTGTTTCATGGTCGCCGAGCTTAACGCCCGCGCCGGCCTCAGCCCAGGTGCGACCGGGCCCAGCGCACGATGTCGGCCGGATTGGTCATGGCGCCGGGCTGGCGCGCCACCTCGCGCCCGCCGACGAACAGCGCCAGGGTGGGAATGCTGCGGATGTTGAAGCGCGCGCCCAGGTTCTGCGCCTCCTCGGTGTTGACCTTGGCCACCCGGACCTGCGGTTCCAGCTGCGCCGCCGCCTGCTCGTAGGCGGGCGCCATCATCCGGCAGGGACCGCACCACGGCGCCCAGAAGTCCACCAGCACCGGGATCTGGCTGCGGCCGATGTGCTTGTCGAAAGCCGCTTCGTCCAGCGCAGCCGGATGGCCGTCGAACAGCGGCTGCTTGCACTGGCCGCAGTCCGGCTTGCTGCCGAGCTGGTCGGCGCGGACCCGGTTGGTGGTGTGGCAATGGGGACAGACGACGTGCAGGGATTCGCTCATGATGGTCTGCAGCTAGGGACGGGCGCCGGCTTTGCAAGTGGCCCGCGGCGTTGTGTACATTGGTCCCCCAAGCGAAGGAAACGGCAATGGCGCGTGCAAACGAATGGTCGAACAAGGTCCTGGCCCTGGTCAAGGGCGGCAAGACGGCGGCCGCGATCGCCCAGATCAAGGTCGCGCCCAGCGTCAAGGACCTCCAGCACCTGCAGGCGGCGCTGGCTGCCGCCGGGCTGGCCGGCCGCTGGCGCGAGCTCGACTCGGCCGTGGTGGACAATCTGGCGCTGCTGTCGGCGCCGCGCCTGCACCGCTCGCCGTAGCACCCGGTTAAGCAGATGCCTTAGATCGCGGGCCGCCGGTCCGGCTAGGATCGGTCGTCACTGGAGCCGCCAGACCAGAAAGAATGGATTGAACCCGGCTTTCCCTCCACCCGGCGAGGACAGTATCCTGCGCCGCAACAACGTCGTGGTCCAGGGCCACGACCGGGGCCGGCCCGCGCTCGTGTTCGTCAACAGCTTCGGCAGTGAGCGGAGCGTCTGGCGCTCGGTCGCCCCGCACTTCGCCCCCGACCACCGCATCGTCCTGTTCGACCACGTCGGCATCGGCCGCGGCCAGCTGTCCGCGGCCAACGCGGTGAAGTACGCGAGCCTGCAGGGCTATGCCGACGACCTGCTCGAGGTCTGCCATGCGGTCGGCGCCGACGACGCCGTGCTGGTCGGCCACTCGGTGGGCGCCATCATCGGCGTGCTCGCTGCCATCCGCTGGCCGGCGGCGTTCCGCCACCTGGTCCTGATCGCCCCCTCTCCCTGCTACCTGAACGACGGCAGCTACCTCGGCGGTTTCGAGCGCGAGGACCTCGACACCCTGCTGGAGGCGATGGACGCCGACTACCGGCGCTGGACCCGCCAAGTGGCGCCCCTGATCGTCGGCAACGAGGACCGGCCGGAGCTGGCCCGGGAGCTGGAAGCCTGCCTCAACCGGCTCGACCCGGACGCCGCCAAGCGGTTCGCCCGGCTGAGCTTTCGCCGCGACGTCCGCGCCGAGCTGCCGCTGCTGAGCACCCCGGCCACAGTGGTGATGGGCACCGACGACAACATGGTGCCGGACGTGGTCGGCGACTACCTGCGTGAAGCCATTCCCGCTTGCGAGCTGGTCCAGCTGCAGGCGACCGGCCATTGCCCGCACATGAGCGCGCCGCAGGAACTCGCCCAGGTGCTGTGCGGGCTGTTGCAGCGCTACCCGGCGGCGACCGAGCCGGCCGCGCTGCAGCAATGCCTGGCCGGTCGCTAGACCTGCACGTCGATGTGGAACACTGCCCAGGGGCAGCTGGCGAAGCGGTCGGGCAATGGCCTGGCGGCCATGTCCGGGAACCCGTCGGGCTCGTACAGGGCCCAGAGCGGGCCGAGGCCGCCGAGCGGCATGGTTTCGCCGTCCAGGTGGGTCGCGACGATGAAGCGGTACTTGCGCGCGTCGGCGATGGTGAGCGTCGGCGCGTAGCCGTCCACCGCGCGCATTGCCAGCTTGCCCTCGGACGGCGCGCCCGCGGCGCGCAGCACGTCGGTCAGCAGCGGGCCCCACATCTGGTGCGGCTGGTTGTCGTACTCCAGGGTCGGGCGGATCGTCACCGGCGGCAGAGCCAGCAGCGCGGCGAAGTCGAACGCCCGCGCGTTCTGGAACGTCAGCTTCTGCCTGGCCATCATCTGGTCGCGCATCGGGTCGAGCGGGCCGCGGTTGCTGCGGGCGATGGCGCCGGTGACGGTGAGCAGCGCCGGCGTGGCCAGGCCCGGGCTGATGCCGACGCGTTGTTGCAGCTGCGGCTGCTGCGCGCGGCCAGAAAGAGCCACGCCGCCCAGGGCGGCCGCGGCCAGGAAGTCACGCTTGTTCATTCGGGTTCTCCTCGAGTGCGCGAATCATAGCCACGGCCCCGGCCAACGCAAAATGGCGCGATGCACACACGGATCGTCCCCTGCTGCGGCGCCGCCCTGCCGGTGATCGGCTGCGGCACCTGGATCGGCTTCGACGTCGGCGCGCGGCCGGCGCAGCTGCCGCAACGGGCGGCGGTGCTGGCCGAACTGTTCGGCGCCGGCGGACGCGTGATCGACAGCTCGCCGATGTACGGCACGGCCGAACAGGTGGTGGGCGATCTGCTGCAGGCCGGCGGGTCGCGGCCCGAAGCGTTCCTGGCCACCAAGGTCTGGACCAGCGGCAAGCGCGCCGGCATCGCGCAGATGGAGCGCTCGATGGCGCTGCTGCGCACCGACCACATCGACCTGCTGCAGGTGCACAACCTGGTGGACTGGCGCGTCCACCTGGAGACGCTGCGCGCCTGGAAGGCCCAGGGGCGGATCTCGTTCATCGGCGTCACCCACTACACCGAGTCGGCGCACGCGGAACTGGAGCAGGTCCTGCGCAACGTGCCGCTGGACTTCGTGCAGTTCAACTATTCGATCGCCGCGCGCAACGCCGAACAGCGCCTGCTGCCGCTGGCGGCCGACCGCGGTGTCGCGGTGCTGGTGAACCTGCCGTTCGGCGGCGGCAGCCAGTTGCGGGCCCTGCGTGGCCAGCCGCTGCCGGCCTGGGCGGCGGAGATCGGCTGCGCCAGCTGGAACCAGTTGCTGCTCAAGTTCGTGCTGGCCCAGCCGGCCGTCACCTGCGTGATCCCGGGGACGTCGAACCCGGCCCACATGCACGACAACGCGGCGGCCGGGACAGGTGTGTTGCCGGGGCCGGAGTTCTGGACCAGCCGGCTCGCGGACCTGGGGTTCTGAGGGCGCTCAGGCCTTGCCCAGGTGCAGGCCGGAATCGAGCAGGACGAGCTCGCCGGTGACGGTGCGCGCGCCATCGACCAGCCACACCACTGCCTCGGCCACGTCCTCCGGCGTGCAGGCCCGGCCCAGCGGCGTGCCGCGTTCGTACCCGGCCTTCACCTTTTCGTACCCCTCCTGGCCGATGCCGTCGACGAACCAGCGCGAGGTGACCAGGCCCGGGCACACGGCATTGACCCGCACTTCCGGCGCCATGGCGCGCGCCAGGTGCAGCGTCATCGCGTTCACCGCGCCCTTGGAAGCGATGTAGGCGATCGACGAGCCGATGCCCAGCGCGCCGGCGATCGACGACACGTTGACGATCGCGCCGCAGCTGGCCTTGAGGTGGGGGGCGCAGGCCCGGACCATCTGGAAGGTGCCGACCGCGTTGACGCCGACGATGTCCTGGAACGTGGCCGCGTCGAGCGCATCCCAGTTGGCCGCGCCGTCGAAGCTGGTGATGCCGGCGTTGTTGACCAGCGCGTCGAGCCGCTGCCAGCGGCCCATCGCGGCGTGCGCGAGCTGGCGGCAATCGGCGTCGACGGCAACGTCGCCGCGCAGCAGCAGGGTGTCGGCCCCCGCTTCGCGGCACGCGGCCTGCGACTGCTTGGCCTCGGCCTCGCTGCGCGAATAGTTGATCAGGACGTCGTAGCCGCGGCGGGCCAGCGCCAATGCGGTCGCTGCGCCGACGCCGGTGGCCGAGCCGGTGACGATGGCGGCCTTGCGTTCACTCACGCCGTCAATCGGCCCTGGCGCCGGATTCCTTGACGACCCGGGCCCACTTGACGGTCTCGGCCTGGATCACGCCGGCCAGCGCCTCGGGCGTGCCCGGCGCCGGATCGAGCCCGAGCGTCGCCAGCTTCTCCTTGACGTCCGGCAGCGCCAGCACCTTCGCGGTCTCGGCGGCGATCTTCAACTGCACCTCGCGCGGCATGCCGGCCGGCCCCAGCAGCGCGAACCACGAGGTGGCCTCGAACTGCGGCAGGCCCGATTCGGCGATGGTGGGGATGTTCGGCGCGGCGGGCGAGCGCTGGGCGCTGGTGACTGCGATGGCGCGGACCTCGCCGGCCTTCACCAGCGGCAGCGCCGACGGCATGTTGTCGAAGATCATGCTGATGCGCCCGCCCAGCAGGTCAGGCACCGCCTGGGCCCGGCCCTTGTACGGGATGTGCTGCATCTTGACGCCGGCCAGCGTGTTGAACAGCTCGCCGGACAGGTGGATCGAGGTGCCGCTGCCGGACGAGCCGAAGGTCAGCGGCTCCTTCTTCGCCAGCTCGATCAGCTCCTTTACGTCCTTCGCCGGCACCTTGTTGTTGACCACCAGCAGGTTCGGCGTGGAGGCCAGGAAGGTGATCGGCGTGAAGTCCTTGACGTTGTTGTAGGGCATCTTCGCGTACAGCGACTGGTTGATCGCGTGCGTGCCCACCGTCCCCACCACCAGCGTCGAACCGTCGGGCGCGCTCTTGGCGACGAAGTCGGCGCCCAGGTTGCCGCCGGCGCCCGGCTTGTTGTCCACCGTCACCGGCTGGCCCAGCGCCTGGCTCCACTTGTCGGCCAGCACCCGCGCCAGCGTGTCGGGCGCCCCGCCCGGCGGGAAGGTCACCACGATCTTCACCGGCCTGGAAGGCCAGGCGCCGCCCTGGGCCTGGGCCCCAGCCGACACCAGCAGGGCCGGCAGCACTGCCAGCACCGGCAGCCACTGCTTGAACGACATTCGGACCATGGACTTGTCTCCTTGTTTTGGTTGCTGCATTCTCGCCAAAGGCCCGGGGAAAGGCCAGACCAAAGCGACACCGGGATGTCCACGGCTTGCCTTCGGCGCGCGGCTGTCGTAACGTCGCCACCCCACCCAACCCCAGGCAGGCCATGGCCCTCACCGAACGCACCGCGCCGCCGCTCGCGCCCCGCCGGATCGAAGACCTGCCGGGCCCGCGCGCCCTGCCCCTGCTGGGAAATGCGTTGCAGCTGGACATGCCGCGGATGCATGCGACGCTGGAGGGCTGGGCCCGCGAGCACGGCGACGCGTTCACCTTCAGCATCCTGTCGCGGCGCTTCCTGGTGCTGTCCGACCCCGAGGTCGTGGCGGCGATGCTGCGCGACCGCCCCGACGGCTTTCGCCGCTCCAGCCGGCTCGAGCAGATCTCGCGCGAATTCGGCTTCCTCGGCCTGTTCTCGGCCAACGGCGAGACCTGGAAGCGGCAGCGGCCGATGGTGCTGGCGGGACTGGACCCGGCCCACATCAAGGCCTTCTTTCCGACGCTGGTCCAGGTGACCGAGCGCTTCCACGGCCGCTGGTCCAGGGCGGCGGCCGCAGGCGCCATCATCGACCTGCAGGCCGACCTGATGCGCTACACCGTCGACGTGACGGCGGCACTGGCGTTCGGCGAAGACATCAACACGATCGAAGCCGGGGACGGCCAGCAGCAGGTGCTGCAGTCGCACCTGAACCAGGTGCTGCCGGCGCTGTTCCAGCGCCTGTTCGCGCCCTTCCCGCTCTGGAAGTACCTGCCCACGCGCCGCGACAAGGCCCTGGCCGGCCACCTGCGGGCCATTCACGAAGCCGTGGCCGGTTTCATCGCCAAGAGCGCACGCCAGCTCGACGAGCAGCCGGAACTGCGCGAGCGCCCCGCCAACCTGATCCAGGCCATGCTGGCCGCGCGCGACCGCGAGGGCAGCGGCATCACCGATGCCGACGTCTCCGGCAATGTGCTCACGATGCTGCTGGCTGGCGAGGACACGACGGCCAACACGCTGGCCTGGCTGATCTGGCTGCTGCACCGGCATCCGGCGGCGCTGCAGCGGGCCACCGCAGAGGCCCGGGCGGTGCTGGCGGGCGCCCGCTGCCCGCGCGGCGTCGACGACCTGGGCCGGCTGGATTTCATCGAGGCCTGCGCCAACGAGGCGATGCGGCTGAAGCCGGTCGCGCCGCTGATCGGCAACGAGGCCCTGAAGGATTGCGTGGTGGCGGGCATCGAGGTGCCGGCGCGCACGCTGGTGTTCTGCCTGATGCGGCCGGGCGGGCTGGATCCGCGCAACTTCGCGCAGCCGCTGCAGTTCGACCCGGAGCGCTGGATCAGCGGTTCCGGCGCCGCCGCCCACGCGCCGAGTTCGCCCAAGCGCGTGGTGATGCCGTTCGGCGCCGGCCCGCGCATGTGCCCGGGCCGCTACCTGGCGCTGGCCGAGATCAAGATGGTGATGGCGATGCTGCTGGCCAACTTCGACATCGCCGACGTCTCCACGCCCGACGGCGCGGCGCCGCAGGAGCGGATCTCGTTCACGATGTATCCGGTGGGGTTGGGGATGCGGCTGCAGGCCGCTGGGACGGCCGCCGCCCAGCCTTGAATCGCGTTACTGCCGGTTTCCGTCAACGGTCATGCCGCGAGGGCGAACCGTTCATCCGACGCTGCCAGCTGAGCCAACGTCGGCACTTCCTTCGCAATCTGCCTGGCAGCGGCTTTTTCCGCCAATTTCAAGTCATATGCCATTTGCAGGTTCATCCAGGACTGCGCATCGCCGCCGAAGAAGCGGGCCAGCCGCAGCGCCGTGTCCGGCGTCACACCGCGCCGCTCCCGGACAATTTCATTGATCCGTGCGGGCGGCACCCGCAAAGCCTGAGACAGGGCATGAGCGGACACGCCGAGTGGCGCCAGAAACTCTTCGCGGAGGATCTCCCCCGGGTGAATTGCGCGCATTCCGTTCTTCATGGTCAATCCTTGGCGAATAGGCCTTCAGTGATAGTCAACGATCTCGACGTTCACCGGCCCCTTGTCTGTCCACTCAAAGCAGACGCGCCACTGACTGTTGACGCGAATGCTGTGCTGCCCTTTCCTGTCGCCCGAAAGCGCCTCGAGCCGGTTCCCCGGTGGCGACCTCAGGAAGTCCAGCGTGGCTGCACTGTCCAGCATCTGGAGCTTGCGTTCAGCCACCGCCTTGATGGCCGCGAAGCGCAAGCCCTTGCTGGACGCCGCCGCACATGGCGTCACTCCGCCGTGATCCCGTTCTGCCTGATCAGCTCCCCGTAGCGCGTCAGCTGCACCCGCATCGCCTTGCCGAGGTCGTCGGGCGTGGTGCCGCGCGGCGTCAGGCCCTGCGCATTGAGCTTCTCGCGCACTTCCGGATCGGCCAGGGCCTTGGCCGCTTCGGCGCTCAGGTACTGCAGGATCGGCTTCGGCGTGCCGGCCGGCGCCATCATGGCGAACCACGAATTGAATTCGAAACCCGGCAGGCCCGACTCCGACACCGTCGGCACGTCGGGGAACTGCGGCATCCGGCGCGGCGTGGTGACGCCGATCAGCCGCACCTTGCCGGCCTTGACCAGCGAGTTGACGGTGGCGATGCCCTGGAACGCCGCCAGCACCTCGTTGCCGGCCACGCCCATCGCCGCCTGGGTCGCGCCCTTGTACGGCACGTGCGTCATCTGCACCCTGGCCTGCGACGCGAACAACGCCATCGCGATGTGCTGCGGGCTGCCGTTGCCGCCCGTGCCGTAGTTGATCTTGCCCGGCGCCTGGCGCGCGGCGGCGATCAGGTCGGCGGCACTGCGCTCCGGCGCGGCGGCGTTCACCACCAGGCCCCATTCCACCGTCGCCACCAGCGACACCGGCTCGAAGTCCTTCAGGATGTCCCAGGGCATCTTCGGCTGCAGGTTGGGCAGCATGGTCATGATCGAATCGTTGAAGCCGCCCAGCGTGTAGCCGTCCGGCGCGGCCTTGGCCACGTTGCCGGCGCCGATCAGGCCGGCCGCGCCGGCCTGGTTCTCGATCACGATCGACTGGCCCATGTTCTGGCCCATCTTCTGCGCCACGATGCGCGCCGCGGCGTCGACGGCGCTGCCGGCGGCCAGCGGCACGATCATGCGGATCGGCTTGTTCGGGTAGCCGGACGGCATGGGCTGGCCCCACGCGAAGCCCGTGCCGAGGGCGGCGCACAGCAGGGTGGCGAGATGGCGGCGGCGGATCGTTGTCATGTGCTTGTCTCCGAAAGAGTTGTCATTCCCATCTCGCGCGCGAACTGGTCCAGTTGCTGCAGCAGCACCGGCCCGATGGCGATGCCGTCGCGCTCGTTGGCGGCGCGTTTCTCGTGACTCTGCTCGCCGGGCAGCCAGATGCGATCCACGTCGGGCATGCGCTCGCTGGCGCGCAGCTCGCGGACCAGGGCGTCGACCCGAGCCTTGAAGCCGGCGACGTCGCCGAACGCGCTCAGGTCGATCGCCAGGATGGCCTGGCCGGTGTTGGTGGTGCTGACCGCGTCCTTGTTGAAGTCGATCACCTCGCTGCCCATCGCCGCGCCGTTCAGCGTGCCGGCCAGCAGGCCCACGATCAGCGCCAGGCCGTAGCCCTTGTAGCCGCCGATGGGCATCAGGAAGCCCTCGTCCGCGCGCTTGGGGTCGGTCAGCGGCTGGCCCAGGCGGTCGATCATCCAGCCGATGGGCATCTGCTCGCCGCGCTGCGCCTTGGCCTTCACCTTGCCGTACGCGGCCACCGTGGTCGCCATGTCCAGCACCACCGGCGGCTCCTCGCCGGCCGGCACCGCGACTGCGATCGGGTTGGTGGACAGCAACATGTCCAGCCCGCCCCAGGGCGGCAGGTGGTTGGCGTTGCCGACGGCGAAGTACATGCCGATCATGTCGTGCGCCATCGGCATGCGCGCATAGAGAGACGCCGGCCCCGCGTGGTTGCTCATGCGCGAACCGACCCAGGCGATGCCGCAGGTGCGCGCCTTCTCCACCGCCATCTCCGCCGCCTTCTTCATCACCAGGTGGCCCATGCCGTTGTCGCCATCGAGCAGCGCCATGCCGGGCCGCTCCTGCACCACCTTGATGTCCGGATGCAGGTTGATGCCGCCGGCGCGGATGCGCTTGGCGTAGGGCAGCAGCCGGATGGCGCCGTGGCCGTCCGAGCCCTGCAGTTCGGCCTCGGCCATCAGGGCGCCGACGGTGGCGGCGTCGGCCGCGGGCAGGCCCAGGCGGGTGAGCGCCAGCACAAGGAACTCGCGCAGCCGCGCCAGGGGAATCCGGGAATCAGACATGGTTGATCGCTCGTTGCAGCGCCAGCACGGCGCAATCGGGACTGCTCAACACCGGACAGGCCAGCTGCTCCTGCACCAGCGGCAGCGCGGCGGCCATCGAGAACTGCGCCAGCATCACGACGTCGCAGGCGGCCAGCTTGCGGGCGGCCTGCGCGATCTTCTGGTGGTGCTGGGTGGCGCGGCCTTCGGCCAGGTCGCGCATGGCCTCGGGAACGAATTCCGCCTGCAGCTCGATGTGCTGGCCGCGCTGGCGCGCCATCTGCAGCAGTTCGGCGGACATCGATGGAATCGACGCTTCGAAGGTCGCGATCAATCCCAGCTTGCCGCCCTCCCGGACCGCGGCGAGGGCCTGGGCGAACATCGCCTCGTTGGGCTTGAGCGTCGGCAGTTGCACCGCGGCGGCGGCCGCCTCGATCGCCGGACCGAAGGCCGAACAGGTGAACAGGATGGCGTCGCAGCCCGTGCCTTTCGCATAGGTCGCGAGGTCGATGAAGCGCTGCACCATCTCCGGCTGCAGGCTGCCGGCAGCGGCCAGGTCGACCGACAGGCTGTCGTCCAGGAGGTTCATGCGGCGCGCCTCGCGCCAGTGCCGCTCGAACGCCGCTGCGATGGGGTCGACGGCCAGGGCCGTCGCGTGGATCAGGGCGATCCGGGGAGCCGGTGTCTGCATGGACCGATCATACGGTCCCGCTTTGGGTCAACCGCCGGCGACCATGAGGCCGGTCGAGACCAGCCTGGCCTCGAGTTCGGCCGCGTCCTGCGCGCCGCTGCGCGCGTTGCGGATGTGCAGCCGGGTTTCGATCGGCAGCTTGGCGGTGTTGCGGCCGTCCCAGCGGTTGCGGCCCTTGACCGACAGGTTGTAGAAGATCGAGACCCCCTCGCGCAGCTTGCTGGCCCGCTCGGCCGAGTCCAGCTTGAGGCCGGCGATGCGCCTGGCGCTCCACTCGGCGGCTTCCTTCATGTGCAGGGCGGCGGCGTGGATCGATTCGACCGGGTCGTTGGGGTTGCGCAGGCCCAGGCCGCGGGCGGTGGCCGGCTCGAACTGGGCGATGCCCAGGTTGGGAGTGCCGTCCTTGCTGGCGCCCATGCGCGGGACCCACGAGGTTTCGGCGTTGATGATGCCGTAGACGTCCTTGAAGCTCAGGCCGACTTGGTCGAGCCCGGCGCGCTCGGCGGCCGACTTGGCCAGCAGCATGCGCGACTGGGCGTCGGGAGTGAGCAGCTTGTCGCCGCCGAAGGTGGTCTCGACCCAGCGGACCTTGGCCCGCAGCTGGGCGTAATAGCTGTCTTCGCGGCTGGCCGGCGCGGCCGCCTGCTGCTGGGCCGGCACCGGCTTCGCCGCAGCGACCGGGGCCTGCACCCGCTGGGAGGGCACCGCAAAAGATGGAACATCGGGTCGGTACAAACCGGCGATTGCGATCACTTCGAGCGACAAGGCCAGCGCGCAAGCAGCGGCAGAGGTAGCGGTCCAACTCATCTTCAGCATCGGTGTAGTCCCTTTCTTACAGCCCTCAAGGGACCGGGACTACAGCCCCTTAGTTCACCGATGTTGCAATTTAGCGTCTTGCCGAGCCAGCCGGAATTCTGGCTGATCGGCCGGAAAACGAGCTGGCGCGCGGGTCTCGGCCGGGAACCGGAAAACTGCCGAAGATGTAACAGTTCCGAATGTTTCAGCGGCTCCGGGATAATCCTGCGCCCGCTGAGCCTGGAAAACTCAGCCGTCAGGGGGTGGGACGGGCCCGCTCCTACGCTCCTGTGGTCCTGCGTCCGACCACGCGCTGCGGCCGCTGGCCCGACCATGCAGTCTCCCCATCAACCTCCAGGAGACCGTCCATGGCAGCCAAGGAAACAACAGAACCCGGCCACGACCATGCCAACACCGACCATCCGGTGGGCACCGGCATCGGCGCGGCTGGCGGCGCCGTGGCCGGCGCCACCCTCGGCGCGGCGGGCGGGCCAGCCGGTGCCGTGGTGGGTGCCGTGATCGGCGCGATCGCCGGCGGCCTGGCCGGGCGCGGCGTGGCCGAGCTGACCGACCCCAAGCCCCCGGCTGCACAGAACGACCACAACCTCGGCAAAGGCCTGGGCGCCGGCGGCGGCGCGCTGGGCGGCGCGGCACTGGGCGCTGCGGTGGCCGGCCCGGTGGGTGCGGCAGTCGGCGCGGCGGCCGGCGCAGTGGCCGGTGGCCTTGCCGGCAAGGGCGTGGCCCACGCCGTCAACCACGAGCAGGAAGACGCCTACTGGCGCACGACGCACATGAACGAGCCGTATTACCGGCCCGGCTTCACCTACGAGGACTACCAGCCGGCGTACCGCCTGGGCTGGTCCAGCGGCGCCGGGTCCGAGGGCGGCAGCTTCGAGCAGGTCGAGCCGGGGCTGCGCGACGACTGGGACACGATGCGGGGCGCGTCGCGCCTGACCTGGGACGAGGCCAGGCACGCAGTGCGCGCCGGCTGGCACCGCGTCGAGCGGGCCCTGCCGGGTGATGCCGACGGCGACAGCCGCTGAGCGCCCCAGCCGACCCCCCCGGCGTTCCCTACCTGGCGAGCGCCGCCTTGTCGCGCGACTGGTCGCATTCGGCCTTGAACCGGGCGACCGCTTCGATGTGCTTGGTGATCCGGCGCTGCAGTTCGTCGGGGATGGTCTGGCCGATATACGCGCCCAGCTCCCGGCGCAGTTCCCGCATCTTGGTGCTCTCGTTGGCCACGCCGGCGCAGGCCCGCTCTTCCTGCACGCGGGTGGCGCCGCGCTCCGGATCCTCCGCGGCGGACCACGCGAGGTCGCTGAACAGGACCAGGAGCGTCAATGTCGTAAGCGAAGCGCGCATCGGAATTACCTCTTTACGGTTACATCAGATGAAACTGAATGTAAATAAAACCTTGCGGCAACGCAACATGGGCGTGTGACTTAATCCGCGGCGAATGGAAAAGCCTGTTGCCGGCAACAACAACGAAAAAAAGCCCCGCCCGGTCCTGCGACCGGTGGGGGCTGTTCTTCGTCCCGGCGCGGCCGGTACGCTCAGGCTTTAGTTGCGGCGGCGGTCGTCCGGATAACGGTCGCGGTTGTTGCGGACGCCGTCGCCATCGCGGTCGCGGTCATAGCGGTTGGCGATGCCGTCGCGGTCCAGGTCGCCATTGGGCCCGAAGCGGTTGGCGGCGTAGTTGGGACGGTTCGGCCGGTTGTCGTCGCGGTTGGCGATGCCGTCGCCGTCCCTGTCGCTGTCATAGCGGTTGGCGATGCCGTCGCGGTCACGGTCGCCGCCCGGGCCGCGCCGCTGCCAGTCGCCGCCCAGCCGGCGCCATTCGCCGTTGCGCTCGATCCAGCGCGCTTCCTGCCACTCGTAGCCGGGACGCTCGCGCATCCAGTGGCCCTGCACCCAGGTGTACTGGTTGTTGCGGAAGTCGTAGTAGCCGGGGATCCAGACCTGGCCCTGGCGCGGCGCCGGCACTGTTTCCACCACCGGGGCCGGCGGCGCGACCCGAACGATGGTGTAAGTCTGGGCCGTTGCCGCCGTGGACACTGCGCCGAGGGATGCCGCGGCGAGCACGGCGCTGATGAGTGTTTTCTTGAACATGCTTGATCTCCGTGTGAGGACAGAGAGCCACCTTCGCCCGGTCGAGCAGCCCTTGGGGTGGGAAAGCGGACCGTCGGCCCGTGGGACCTGTCCTGCCCGGCTCAGCAGTGCTGCGCTAGCTCAGCGGCGAGAACCCGCCGGGGAAAGTCACGGCCGGCAGACCCGTGCCGTGCGCCAGCGTGCCGTTGCGATCGAGCATCCGGTGCTGGTGAACGGGATCGTCCAGCCCGTTCTCGATGGCCAGCTCCGCTTCCAGTTGCCGCTGGATCGCCGGTGGCGCCTTGCCCGCCGCCACCAGTTGACGGAAGCCGGGCATGTCGGCCGTGTCGATGTTGCGTGGGGGCCACCTCAGCCCGCGACCATCCGTTTGAGTTCGCCGCTGTCGATCAGCGCCTTGAGATCGTTGAAGCCGCCCACCAGCGTGCCCTTGACGAACACCATCGGGAAGGTCGGCCAGCCGGTCCAGAGCTTGAGCGCGTTGCGCGGCCGCCAGTCGCTGAAGTAGCTGCCGAATTCCAGGTACTTGAAGGGCTGGCCGGCCTGCTCGAGCGCCGCGCACGCCTTCTTCGGGAACGGGTTCAGCCGCATCCCGACCACCACCACGTCGTCGCTGGCGACGGCGGCCATCACCTCCTGCACGATGGCCTGCTGGTGGCCCGCCACCTTGGCGCGGATGGCGGGATGGATCTGGTCTTCGGCGAGGATGGGACGCGGCATGGAGGCTCCGGGAAGTGACGCCTCACGGTAGCACAGGGGTGCCGGCCGTCCCGCTGCATCAGGTGGTGTAGTCGCCGCTGGCTTCGGGCTGGAACCCGGCTCGGCGTCGTCGGGATCGCAGAGCGTGACCTTGCAGGGCACGACTTCGTCGGGGTCGGTGAGCAGCACCTGCGAATCCATGGTGACCACCTCGGCCGCGACGGCGGCGGACGGCACCAGGTCGCTGGTCGAGAGCAGCTGCTCCTGGGGGCGCGCCTAGGCCAGCGCGCGGCCGCACGGCGCAATGGCCCGGCGATCCTTGCCAGAATGCGGCATGACCTATCCCCTCCTGAACCGCCTGCGCGTGATCGAAAGTTCGGCCTTCATCGCGGCGCCGCTGGCCGGCCTGACGCTGGCGCAGTACGGCGCCGACGTGATCCGCGTCGACATGATCGGCGGCGGCATCGACTACGCCCGCATGCCGCGCATGCCCGGCGGCCGCAGCCTGTACTGGAGCGGCCTGAACAAGGGCAAGCGCTCGGTCGCGATCGACCTGCGCAGCGCCCCGGGCCGCGAGCTGGTGCAGGCCCTGGCGACCGCGCCCGGCCCCGACGCGGGCGTGCTGCTGACCAACATCGGCACGCCCTGGCTGGCGCACGCGGTGCTGGCGGCCCGGCGCGCCGATGTCATCAGCTGCACCATCCAGGGCAATGCCGACGGCAGCACGGCGCTGGACTACACCGTCAACAGCGCGAGCGGCTATCCGGCCGTCACCGGCGGCGGTCACCGCAGCGCCCCGTCAACCACGTGCTGCCGGCGTGGGACCTGGCCTGCGCCTACCAGGCGGCGTTCGCGATCGTCGCCGCGGTGGGCCACCGCAGGCACACCGGAGCCGGCGCGCAGCTGCAGCTGGCGCTGTCGGACGTGGCGTTCACCACCCTGTCGCACCTGGGCGTGCTGGCCGAGGCCGAACTGCTGGAGCAGGACCGGCCCTCGATCGGCAACCACATCTACGGCGCCTTCGGCCGCGACTTCGGTTGCGCGGACGGCCAGCGGCTGATGGTGGCGGCGATTTCGCTGGGGCAGTGGAAAGCGCTGGTGCAGGCCTGCGACGTCGGCGTTGCGATCGCCGGATTGCAGCAACGCAGCGGCCTGGATTTTGACGACGAGGCCCAGCGCTTCGAGGGCCGCGACGCCATCGCCGCCCTGCTGGAGCCGTGGTTCGCCGCGCGCCCGCGGCCCGAGGCCGAGCGCTTGCTGGAACAGCACAAGGCCTGCTGGGGCCACTACAGCACGGTGCGCGAGCTGCTGGCCGCCGACGCGCGGGTCGGCGCCGCCAATCCGGTGTTCGAGCGCATCGACACGCCGGGCGTCGGCGAGCATCTGTCGGCCGGGGCGGCGGTGCGGGTCGGCGCGATGGAACGCGAGCCGACCACGCCGGCGCCGCGGCTGGGCGACCACACCGACCAAGTGCTGCACGAGGTGCTGGGACTGGACGGCGCCGCCATCGGCCGGCTGCACGACGCGGGCGTGGTGGCGGGGCCGGAGTGCGACCCGACCCGGGCCTGACGTCAGCCGACGGCCTGCGCCATCAGCACCAGGAACAGGCCGCTGGCCGCCAGCAACGCTGCGCTGAGCGAGCGGGTCAGGAGCTCGTCCACCAGGTCGGGAGCCCAGACCTGGTCCGCGTCGGGCACGTCGACCAGCAGGCGCCACGCACCGCGCAGCAGGTACAGGCAAACAGCCGCAGCTGCGATGAACAGGATCGCCTCCATCAACACGTCTCGCTCCCTCCAGAACGCTGCGGATTGTGCCTGCGATTGGCGCCGTTCCGGGAGCCGTTACGTCTGCAAACGTGACCGCGGCGCGCCGGCCTTCACTGCAGGTTGCGGAACAGCCGGCCGATGAAGTTGTTCAGGATGCCGCCCAGCGCGTCCTGCGGCCGCTGCTGGCGCTGCCGCTCCTGGGGCGGTGGCGGCACGTACCGCGGCCGCGGGATCGCGAACTCCACCTGCGGGTCGATCCAGCGGGCCCGCAGCGTCTGCTGGAAGAAGTCGCCCACCATCGGCAAGGCGCTGCGCGCGCCCTGCCCCCACGAGTCGGCCATCGTCATGCGGTTGTCGTTGAAGCCGACCCAGGCGCCGGCGACCAGCTGCGGATGCATCAGGATGAACCAGCCGTCGGTGTTGTCCTGGGTCGTTCCGGTCTTGCCCGCCACGTCGGCCTGGATGCCGTAGCGCGAGCGGATCGCCGTGCCGGTGCCCTGGTCGATCACGCCGCGCATGACGTCCACCAGCGCCAGCGCCTGCGGCCGCGGCATGCCCACTTCGGGCGCGACCGCCACGAACTCCTGCAGCACCTTGCCGTCGCGGCCCTCGATGCGGGTCACCAGCACCGGCTCGATGTAGCTGCCACCGTTGGCAATGGTGCCGTAGGCCGCCACCATTTCCTTGAGCGTGACGGGGCTGGTCCCCAGCGCCAGCGACGGCACCTGTTCCAGCTTGCTCTGGCGAATGCCCATGGACTGCGCCAGCTTCGCGACCCGCGCCGGGCCGACCTTGCCCATCACCTGCGCGGTGATGGTGTTCTTCGAATAGGCCAGGCCGTCGCGCAGGGTCATCGAGTCGCCGGTCGGCGCTGTCGCGTCGGTGGGCGACCACACGCCGCCGCCCTCGACCCGGATCGCCACCGGCTGGTCGATGAAGGTGTCGTTGGGCGAGTAGCCCTGGACGAAGGCCGCGCCGTACACGAAGGGCTTGAAGGTGGAGCCGGGCTGGCGCCGCGCCTGCGCCACGTGGTCGAACTGCTCCTGGGCGAAATCGCGGCTGCCGACCCAGGCCTGGATCTGGCCGTTGCGCGGGTCCAGCGCCAGGAAGCCGGCCTGCAACAGCATCCGGTCGTCGCCGCGCCGGCGCCGCGCGTCGGCCAGCGGCTGCAACTGCGCCAGCTGGCGCGCCACCGCCTGGTTGGCCGCCTTCTGCAGCTTCGCATTGAGCGTGGTGCGCACCACCAGGCCGTCGGAGTGGATGTTGTAGCCGTGCCGGTCGGCCCATTCGATCAGCCACTTGCGCAGGTGCATAGCCACGTGCGGCGCCGGGCCGATCGGTTCGGACTGGCGCTCGAAATCGAGGTTGAGCGGCCGCGCCGCCAGCGCCGGCACCCGCTTCGGATCGAGCTTGCCGAAGCCGGCCATCTGCGCCAGCACCAGGTTGCGGCGCTGCAGCGCCCGCTCCGGATTGGTGACCGGGTTGTAGGCGCTGGTGCCCTTGAGCATGCCGATCAGGGTGGCGCTTTCCAGCACGTCGAGGTCGCGCGCCGACTTGTCGAAGTAGGTGCGGGCGGCCATCTCGATGCCGAACGCGTTGTACAGGAACGGCACCGTGTTCAGGTAGGTCTCGAGGATCTCGTCCTTGGTGTAGACGGACTCGATCTTCAGCGCGGTCACCGCCTCCCGCGCCTTGCGGTTCAGCGTGGCGGAGCGGCCGATCTCCTCCGGGTACAGGTTGCGCGCGAGCTGCTGCGTGATGGTGGACGCGCCCTGCAGGTCGCCCGAGAGCGTGCTCACGACGGCCGACGCCAGGCGCCGGAAGTCGATGCCGTGGTGGCTGTAGAAGCGCCGGTCCTCGGTGGCGATCAGCGCGTCGATCACGTTCGGCGAGATGTCGCGCAGCCGCACCCATTGCCGGTTGATGCGCTTGTATTCGGCCAGCACCACGCCGTCGGCCGACATCAGCACCGACGGCGCGTCGGTCTTGGCCTTGCGCAGGTCGGCGATGCCCGGGGTGAGCGGGATCAGCAGCAGCACATACGCCAGCAGCAGCGCGGGCAAGGCGAGTGCGGCGATGACGGGATGGCGGCGGATCTGCACCAGGCCGCGACGGGCGAGGTCGTCGGCGAACAGGGCGGCGCGAAGCACGAACGGGGGCATGGGCCGAGCCTAGGGGGTGGCGCCGCCGGCAGGCGTAGGACAGTACCGACTCAGCATCAGGGCCAACGGCCCTACCGCTCGGCGATGTAGTGCTGCATCGTCACCGCCTCGCCCGGCGCCAGGAATTCACGCACCCGCAGTTCCAGCTCCTGGTCGGCCATCGTGGCGCGGGCCCGCTGGTGCAGGTAGTCGGCCCACGAGGTGACGATGAAACGCTCGACGTAGCGGGACGGATCCGCCAGGTCGCGGTAGATGCGCCAGAAGGTCGCGCCGTCGCGGCGCCTTGGCGCGCGCAGTTGCGTGACCGCTTCGAGGAACGCCGCGGCAGCGCCTTCGCGGATGCGGTAGGCGACCTCGACCGCCACCGGGCCGTCCTGCGGATCGGGCTCGGCGACGATGAACAGTTCTTCCCAGGGCGTGCCGGGCGTGACGTCGCGCTGCTCGCCCATGCGCAGCGGGAACGGCCGGGCCAGCGCCATCCCGGCGAACATGCTGGCCGCCGCGATGCACAGCGTGACCGGCAGGCCGGCGAAGCCCGACACCGCGCCCCAGAACGCCGAACCGATGGCGAACGAACCGAGGGCGCTCAGCGTGTGCAGGGCGGCAGCGCGCGAGCGCACCCACGGCGGGGCGCTGGTCTGGGTGGCGGTGTTGAAGGTCGACATCACCGCCATCCAGGCCGCGCCCCCCAGCACCAGCGCGCCGTACACCACGATCGGAATGCGCACCAGCGCGGCGACCGCCATCACCAGGCCGAAGACGATGCAACCGGTCGCGACCAGCGTTTCGAGCCCCAGCTTCGCGCGCACCTTCCCCAGCACCAGGCCGGCCGCCACGGCGCCGGTGCCCAGGCACGCCATCAGCAGGCCGAAGCCGGCCGCGCCGAGACCGAGCTGGCGCTGGCCGATCACCGGCAGCAGCGCCCACAGCGCCGAGCCCGACGCGCTGTACGCCATGGTCCGCAGCAGCTGCGCCAGCACGATCCTGGAATGGCGGGCGAAGCGCAGGCCGCTGAGCGTGCCGCCCCACAGCCGTTCGGCCGGCAGCCGCGACTGCGGGTGCGGGCGCGGCGGCCACTTGCGGATCGCCTGCATCATCACCAGCGAACTGGCGACCGCCATGGCGAAGACCCAGCCCGCCCCCAGCGCCGCGAACACGACGCCGGCCAGCGCGGGGCCGATGGCGCGGGCCGTGTTCCAGGCGATCGACATCGCGGTGATGGCCTGCGGCATGTCGGCGCGCGGCACCGTGTCGGCCACCGTCGAATTCCAGGCCGGTGAAAACAGGGCCGTGCAGCAGCCGGCGACGAAGGTGAAGAACAGCAGCGTGCCGGGACCGGCCACGCCCGCCAGCACCAACAGCGCCAGCATCACGACCACGGCGGCCTGGACTGCCAGCGCAGAGAGGATCAGGCGCCGGCGGTCGGTGGTGTCTGCCAGCACGCCCGACGGCAGCGACAGCAGGAACATCGGCAGGAACACCGCCGTCTGCACCAGCGCCGCCAGGAACGACGAGCCGGTCATCTCCACCATCAGCCACGACGCCGCCATCGCCTGCATCGCGTTGCCGATGAAGTAGACCGCGCTGCTGCCCCAGAGGCCGCGGAACGCGGGAATGCGCAGCGGGCTCCAGAGCGAATGCGAGGCGGCGACGGTCATGGGGGATTATTGACGACCGGCTGCATCACAGCGCCAACCTGTGGATGCCGGGTCACGCCCGGCACGACAGCAGGAGGCAAAATACGCCATGTCCTCCCTCCTCCCCACCACCGCCGCCATGCCCCCCTTCCACCTCGCCTTCCCGGTGCACGACCTCGCCGCCGCGCGGTCGTTCTACGGCGACCTGCTCGGATGCCCCGAGGGCCGCAGCTCGCCCGAGTGGATCGACTTCAACTTCTACGGCCACCAGATCGTGGCCCACCTGGCGCCGCAGGAATGCGAGCGCCGCGCGGCGTCGAGCAAGGTCGACGACCACGACGTGCCGGTGCGGCATTTCGGCGCGGTGCTGAACCTGCAGCAGTGGCAGCACCTGGCCGACAAGCTGAAGGCCGCCGGCACCAAGTTCGTGATCGAGCCCTACATCCGATTCAAGGGCGAGCCGGGCGAGCAGGCGACCATGTTCTTCCTCGATCCGTCGGGCAACGCCGTCGAGATCAAGGCCTTCGCCAATCTCGACTCGCTGTTCGCGAAGTAGCCGCGGCGGCGGCCACGCCGGCCGCCGGTGCGCACTGTCGACGGGCCGGCGCTTCTCTTTCTGGGCGCCGGGTTGCGCCCTATGCGCCGTCCGCGGCCTGGGACGCAATGAAACCGTTCAACCGCCCCAGCGACTGCTCGAATTCCCCCACGCCATCCCGCACCGCAGCCAGGTCGCCAGCCCGGCCGGCGCGGCACAGGCGTTCGCAGGCGCCAGCATAGTCGGTGGCACCGATCATCCTGCCGGCACCCGACATCCGGTGCGTCATCTCGATGATCCGGGGCAGATCGTCGCTGGCGAGGGCCTGCCGCAGCGCGGCGGCATCCTCGTCGTTGGTGCGCCGGAAGAATTCGAGGATGCTGCGCACGGTTTCCGCATCGCCGCCCCAGGTCGATGCGATGAGCGACAGGTCCAGCGGCTGGTCGCCCGCCCACGGGGCCGGCGTCGCCCCGGCGCCAGGCCCGTCCGCCGGGGCGGCGGCCGGCAGCGGCAGCCACCGCCCGAGCTTGGCCCGCAGCCCGGCCAGGTCGATCGGCTTCACCAGGCAGTCGTCCATGCCGGCCGCCAGGCACTTGGCGGCTTCGCCTTGCAGCGCATGGGCCGTGCAGGCGATGACCGGCGTGCGCCGGCCCCCGTTGCCCATCTCGGCGCGGCGGATGGCCCGCGCCAGCCCGTAGCCGTCCAGCACCGGCATCTCGCAATCGGTCACCACCAGCGCAAAGCGGCCGGATTTCCACAGCTCCAGTGCCTCGGCCCCGTCCGACGCGCTCTGCGCGGCGTAGCCGAGTGCGTGCATCTGTCGCAGCAACAGCGTCCGGTTGGTCGGATGGTCGTCCACCACCAGCACCAGGGGCCCATCGACCTGGGCCTGGGCGACAGCGGGCGCAGGCCGGCTGCCCGCCGGCTCGGCACTGGGCGGGGCCGCGGCCGGTTCGCGCTGGCCGGGCTGCGGATCGCTCGCCGCCACCGGCGGCAGCGCCAAGGTGAGCAGCATGGTGGTGCCGCAGCCGAGTTCGCTTTCCATTGCGACCTGGCCGCCCATCATCTCGGCCAGCCGCCGGCAGATGCTCAGGCCCAGCCCGGTGCCGCCGGCCCGGCGCGCCGCCTCGGCGTCGCCCTGGCTGAACGGCTGGAACAGGCGCCGCTGGTTCTCCGTTGAGACGCCGATGCCGGTGTCGGCCACCGCGAACACCAGTTGCTCCAGGCCGTCCTGCTGCCCGACCCGCTGCACCCGGATCGAGATCGCGCCCTGGGGCGTGAACTTGAGCGCGTTGCTGACGAAGTTGCCCAGGATCTGCTTGAGGCGCACCGGGTCCACCCACACTCCGCGGCTGGCCTCGGGATCGACGCTGCTGGTCAGGGACAGGCCTTTGGACATGGCCGACGCCATGAACATGCGCTCGACATCGGCCACCAGGCCGGCGAGCGTGACAGCCTCGGGATGGATCTCCAGCTGCCCGGCCTCGATCTTGGAAAAGTCGAGCACGTCGTCGACGATGCGCAGCAGCGAGGCGCTCGATTCGCGGACGGCTTCGAGCGTGGCGCGTTGCTCCGCATCGAGCTGGGTCAGTCCGAGCAGCTCCAGCATGCCCAACATGCCGTTCATCGGCGTGCGGATCTCATGGCTCATGGTGGCCAGGAAGGTGCTCTTGGCGCGGCTGGCGGCGTCGGCGTCGGCGGTGCGCAGTTCGAGCGCCGCGTTCAGCCGCAGGATTTCCTTGCTTCTCTCGTTTCTCTCGGTGACGTCCTCCGAGATCCCCAGCAGGAAGCGCGGCCGGCCGGATTCGTCCAGGATGGAGATCTTGCGGGTGTGCAGCGTCCGCACCCCCTTGTCGGCGGTGTGGATCGGTTCGTCGAAGCCGATGCTGCCGCCGGTGGCAAGCACCTCGCGGTCCTTGGCGACGAACGCCTGCGCTTCCTCCGCGGGAAAGAAGTCGTAGTCGGTCTTGCCCAGCAGCTCCTGCTGGGTATGGCCCACCAGTTCCTCCAGCGCGCGGTTGACGCGGACGAAGCGCAGGTCGTCGGCATCCTTGACGAAGATCATGTGCGGAATGTTCTCGATCACCGAATCGAGGAAGCGGTTGGCCAGGGCGACTTCGGCCGATTGCCTTTCCAGCGCTTCCTTGCTCAGGGTCAGCTCCTTGCTGCGCTGGATCGCCGCGTCATAGGTCGACAGCAGCAGGTTCAGGATCTGCAGCCGGTCGGCGGTGATGAAATGGCGCTGGCCGTTGAAGAAGATGTCCACCCCCATGCCGGCGTCGTCCGGCCCGCGGATTTCGCGGTTGGCGAGCACGAAGCGCACCCGTCCCAGCATGTAGCGTTCGTCGTAGGGCTTGAGCAGGAAGCTGTCGGCCCCGCACTCCAGCCCGCGGATCACGTCCTGCGGCTCCGACATGGTGGTCACCAGGATCACCGGAATGCCGCGGCTGGCAGCCCCGGTCTTGACCGCCCTGGACAGCTGATAGCCGTCCATCTCGGGCATGTTGACGTCGCTGATGATCAGGTCGGGCTGGAACCCCGCAATGGCCTCCAGCGCCAGCCTGCCGTTGGCAGCCACCGCCACCTGGTAGCCCTGCTGTTCCAGCACATAGCGCAGCCGTTCGGCCTGGGTCCGGCTGTCTTCGGCGAGCAGGATCCTGACCAGCCGGTCGCCGGCTTGTGCGTCTGGAGTCGCGGCCATGGTTGTCAGCTCCTGTTGTCTTTGCGCTGGACCAGCGCGACCAGCGCGGCGGCGATCCGGTCGGCCGGCAGCACGTGGCTGGCCGCCTTCAGTTCGATCGCAGCGCCCGGCATGCCGTGCACCACCGAGCTGTCCCGGTCCTGGGCAATGGTCACTGCCCCGGCGTCCCGCATCGCCTTGAGTTCCTGCGCTCCATCGCGGCCCATTCCGGTCAGCAGCACGCCCACGGCCTCGGCGCCACAGGTCTGCGCCAGCGTCCGGAACAGGAACGACACCGCCGGGCGCACGTGGTTTTCGGGCGGCTCCCGCGTCAGCAGGATTCTTCCCCCGGCGCCCACGCCCATGTGGAAATCGTCGGGCGCCAGGTACACATGGCCGGGCAGCGGCAGGGTGCCGTACGAAGCGAGATGGATCCGCATGCCGCAGGTCTCCCCCAGCCACGCCGCCATGCCGGCCACGAACCCGGCGGCGATGTGCTGCACCACCAGCACCGGCACCGGAAAGTCCCTGGGCAGGCTGGCCAGGATGGTTTGCAGCACCGGCGGCCCGCCGGTGGAGGCGCCGATGCCGATCAGCCTGACGGGGACCCGATGGCGGCGGTCGGCCGGCGGCGCCGGCCCATGGTCGCCATCGCGACCCGCTCGAGCCGTGCGGCGCACCACCCTGACTTCGGACATCAGCTTGACCGTCTGCAGCATGTTCGCCGCCCGCGTCTCGAAGTCGCCGCTGTCGCGGGCGAACGGTTTCTCGATGCAGGCGATGGCTCCGGCCTCCAGCGCCCGGAACATGATGGCGGTCTCCCCGACGTCGGTGGTGGCGCTGCAGATGACGATCGGCACCGGCCGGGTTTCCATGATGCGGCGCGTCGCCTCGAAGCCGTCCATCCGCGGCATGTGGATGTCCATCAGGATCACGTCGGGCCTGTTGCGGCTGACGAATTCCAGTGCTTCCACGCCATCGCCGACGGCGCCGATGACACGGATGCCGGGATCGGACTCGAGCAGGTGCACCAGGAACATCCGGGTCACCGTCGAGTCCTCCACCACCAGCACGCCGATTTTTCCGTCGCTCATTCAAGCTCCATGGTCAGACCAGCCGCCTCACCGCATCGATCAGGTTGCCCTGGTCGAAACCGCTCTTGACGATGTAGGCATTGGCGCCCACGTCGATGCCTCGCTCCCGGTCCTGCCGCGCTTCCAGGGCGGTCACCAGGACGACCGGGAGCTCGGCCAGGTTCTTGTCGGCGCGGATCCGGGCCGTCAGGTCGAAGCCGTTGAGCCGCGGCATTTCAACATCGGACACCAGCGCGTCGAACCGCTCGGTCTGCAGCCGGGTGAACGCGTCCATTCCGTCCACCGCGGTCGCCACCCGATAGCCGGCGGACTCCAGCACGCTTTTGATCAGCATGCGGGAGGTGATGGAGTCCTCGGCCACCAGCACCGACCTGGCGTCGGCCGGCAGGTCCTGGGGCGCCGCCTGCGCCGGACGGTTGCCGGCGGCGAGCGCGGACTTGAGCAGGTCGGAGACATGCAGCACCAGCGCCACCGCGCCGCTTCCGAGCACGGTGGCGGCCGCGATGTTGCGCACCCTGGCCAGCGGCCTGAGCAGCGGCTTGACCAGGATTTCCTGCTCGTCGAGAACCTCGTCCACGGCGAACGCGATCCGCTGGTCGCCGCGGCCCAGCACCACCAGCGACCGGGCGCCGGTTGCGGCCGGCGGCCGCCGCCGCTGCGGCAGCTCCAGGACGTCGGCCATGGCCAGCAGGGGCAGCACGCGGCCGTCCAGAGACACCGTCTCCCGGCCCTCCACGGTCCGGATCTCGCCCGGGCCGACGCGGGCCACCCGCTCGACCTGGGTGGTGGGCAGCACCAGCAGCTGCCCGCCCACCCCGACCAGCACGCCGCGAAACGTGGCCCGGACCGCGGACACCGTGATCCGGAACAGCGTGCCTTCCCCCGGTGCACTTTCCACCGAGACATCCCCGCCCAGCCGGGCGGCCTTTTCGCGCACGATGGCCAGCCCCAGGCCGCGGCCGGACAGCTGGGTGATGATCGGGCTGGTCGACAGGTCGGACCGGAAAATCAGCCCGCGCGCCTGCGCCTCGCTCAGGCGCTGCGCCTGCTCCGGCGTCAGCAGCCCGCGGGCGACAGCCGCGGCCCGGACCTTGTCGGTGTCGATGCCGGCGCCGTCGTCGGACAGCGTGATCTGGACCCGGTCGCCACCGACCTGCGCCACCTTCAGCCTGATGGTGGCCTTGGGCGGCTTGCCGCGCCGGATCCGTTCCGCCGGCAGCTCGATGCCGTGGTCGACGCAATTGCGCAGCAGATGGATCAGCGGGTCCTTGATCTCGTCGAGGATCCGCTTGTCGAGCTCGATGTGCTCGCCCTTGATTTTCAGCTCGGCCTGCTTGCCCTGGTCCAGGCACAGGTCGCGCACCACTTTCGGCAATGCTGCCGCCACCGTCGCGAACGGCAGCAGCAACAGCTTCTTGGAGCCGGCCAGCAGATCGTCCACCAGCTTGCCGATCGTTTCGCTATCCTGCAGCGCCGCCCGGGTCAGCCCGGCCACCTGGCTGTCCAGCGACTGCAGCATCTCGCGGTTGCGGTCGAACAAATGCGCCAGCGGCGCGTGGGCGGCCGCAACGCCGGCGCCGTTCCGAGGCGCCCGCAGCTCGCCATCGAGCACCGCCAGTTCACCGCGCCAGTCGTGGATGCGCTGGGTGAGCTCGCGCAGCCCCTCCAGCCGCTGACCGGCGCTCAGCTTGACCGCCAGCATCTCCTCCGCCTCCAGCAGCCGCGCGTCGAGCAGGGCGACGCCGATCCGCACGGTCTCCCCCGGCGCCGTCGCCCGCTGCTCCCCCAGCAAGGGCGGCCCGGTGTCGGGCGGCCCGGCCAGGTCGAAGCCCATGGGCCCGGTATCGCGCTGCGCCACCGGAACCGGCCGCGCAGCCGCGGCCTGCGGCACGATCAGGGCCGCGATCGCGCTCAGCTTGCGATGCAGCGTGTCGAGCTCTGGGGCCGAGGGTTTGCCGTCGCCCCGCTTCCAGCTCGCGAACCGGTCCTCCAGCGAACCGCACAGCGTTTCGATCTCGGCGAACTCTACGGCCCGGGCGGCGCCCTTGAGGCTGTGCGCCGCGCGGAACACCTGCTCGACGATGGCCCGTTCCTGCGGCGGCGGCGGCATCTGCTCCAGTTCGAGCAGTCCCGCCGAGATCGTCTGCACATGCTCGTCGGCCTCGATCCGGAACGTTTCTCGCAGCCGGTTGAGGAATTCGCCATGCGGCGAGCTCATGGTGATGGCGCTTTCTACAGGCTGTAGCTGCCGACCATTTGCTTGAGGCGCTGGCCCAGGTCGTTCAGGTCGCGCGCCGCCGCTTCCAGCTGCCTGGCGCTCGCCATGTTCTGGGTGCTGGCCTGCTTGATGCTCTCCATCGCCCCCGCGACCTGATCGACGCCCACCATCTGCTGCTGGCTGGACGCCGCGATCTGCGTTGCCGCCTGCGCCGCTTCGTTCACGCCGCCGGCCAGTGCCTGGATCACTTCGCCGGCCACCTCGGTCTGCCGGCTGCCGGCCTCCACCGCCTTGCTGCCCTGCTCGGTCGCCAGCACCGCCGCCGCCGTCGCCTTCTGGATGTCGCCCAGGATGGTCCGCACCTCGCCGGTCGCCTGCCGCGACTGGGCGGCCAGGCTCTTGACCTCCTGCGCCACGACGCCGAAGCCCTTGCCGTGTTCACCGGCCTTGGCCGCCTCGATCGCGGCGTTGACGGCCAGCAGGTTGGACTGCACGGCCAGGTCTTCCACGGTGGCGATGATCTGGCCGATCACCTGGCTGTGCTCGGACAGCCGCCCCATGCTGGCGGCGATCGCCTCCATCTGCTGGCGAATGCGGTCCATCCCGGCGCCCACGTCTTCGGCCGACTTGCGCCCGCTCTGGGAACTCTGCACCGCCTTCTGGGCGGTCTCCGAGACCTGCCTGGCCTTCTGGCTGGCCAGCTGCGCCGTCTGCCGGACTTCCTCAACCGTGGCGGTGGTCTGCGCGACGGCCGCGGCCGACTGGCTGGCACTCGATGCCAGCTGGGACGTCGAAGCGACGATTTCACTGGCCGACGCAACCAGCACGCTGGCGGCCTCGACCATGCCCCGGATCTGCTCGCGCAGGTTTTCCGTCATGCGGGCGAATGCATTGCCGAGAATGTCGTCCGCGGACTGGGGCTGGACGGTCGTGCGCAGGTCGCCGGCAGCCATCTGCTCCGCCGCGGCGGCCATCGCCCGCAGGGAATGGGTCATGCGGGCGAACGCGCGCGCCAGCACGCCCACTTCGTCGCTGCGAGCGTCGGCCGGGACACTGGCGGCGATGTCGCCGACCGTGATCCGTTCGGCAAGCAGTGTCAGTTGCCGCAGCGGCCGCGAGATGTTGCGCGTGATCAGGAAGCCGGCCAGCAGCGCGACCGCCAGCCCGGCCAGGGTGCCCAGCGCAATGGTCCAGCGGGCGCCATGGCCGAAGGCATCCGCGTCTGCGGTCCGTTGCCTGAGCAGGTCGCGCTCCTCGTCTTCCATCTGGCCGAGCAGCTTGCCGATCTCCTCGTTCAACACTGCGCCCCGGCCGCCCTTGACGCGCTGGATCGCCGCGGCCTGTCCTTCGGTGCGAAAGATCTCGACGGTTTGCGCGGCAAAGTCCAGGCGGGTCTTGAGCAGCGGCTCCAGGGCATCGAGCCGCCGTTGCTGGCGCGGATTGTCCATGGTCAGTTTCCGCACTGCCTGCACGGCCGGGGCGATCCGGTCCGCCGCGGCCCGGGACTGCTCCAGGAAACGCGGCTCGCCGGTGAGGTAGTAGCTGCGGTTTCCCAGCTCGACGTCCCGCAGCATCGACAGCGGCTGGTCGAGCTGGTCCAGCACCATGAAAGTGCGTTTGCGCAGGTCCGCCGCCTCGATCAGGCGGCTGGTCGCCTGAAAGGAGGTGGCCCCGACAATGACGAAAAGCGCAAGTGCCAGGCCGAAGCCGCCGGCGATCTTTCTTCCCACGGTCCAGTGCATGATTTCGGCGTCCCCGGCGTTGTTGTCGTTCAAGATTCCACCTCTTCGTGCACGATGATTTGCGGGTCGGCCAGCATCCGGTCCAGGTCCAGCACCACCAGCCGCTCGGCACCCACCCCCTTGAGGTAGTCGGCGCGCCGTCCGCTGAGGGTCGCCAGCGACGGCTGCAGGCTCTCCAGCGCCACGCTGCGAATGCCGACGATCGCGTCCGCCAGCAGGCCGAGTTCCAGGTCGTTGCCGCGAACCAGGATCACCTGGTGCAGGTCGGTCAGGCCCCGGTCGGGCAGACCGAAGAATTTCTTGATGTCGATCACCGGCGTGATGCGGCCCCGGACATTCACGATCCCGAGCACGAACGGCGGGGTGCAGGGAACCGGGGTCAGGTCGCCCAGCGGGACCACCTGGGTGACATGGCGGGTTTCGACCCCGTAGCATTCCTGGCCGAGACGGAACTCCAGCAGTTCCAGCCCGGCCCGGACCGCGCCGTCTTGCGGGGGGCGCGCCAGGGCCCGCGCCCGGGCCCGCAGGATGGCTTGCGCGTCAGCGGCGCCGGTGGCCGGGCGGCTCATGGCGAAGCGTCCACGCCGGCGATCGCGGCGAGGGTCCGGGCCAGCGCGTCGGCGCTGAGCCCGTCCGACTGCGGCAGCGCATCGCCCGGCTGGTAGCGCCTGAGCAGATCCGCGGTGTTGGCGAAATGGCGCGCCGCTTCTTGCGTCCGGCCTTGCCGGCGCGCCAGGTTGCCCAGCGCGAAATGGGCCAGGACCAGCTCCGGCTCGAGATAGATCGCCCGCCGCAGGGACAACATCGCCTGCTCGTGCTGGCCCTGCTCGAGCAGGACGACCGCGCGCAGGTAATGGCCGGCCGGGTCCATCTTGTCGACCGCGGTCCAGCGGTCGCACCAGGCCAGGGCCTGGTCGAGCCGGCCCTGGTTGGACAGCGCACGGGCCAGCAGCGAGAAGGCCTGC
The DNA here is from genome assembly GCA_943372495.1 of Ramlibacter sp. 2FC. Lineage (GTDB taxonomy): Bacteria > Pseudomonadota > Gammaproteobacteria > Burkholderiales > Burkholderiaceae_C > Ramlibacter. The sequence goes on from CALRYV010000001.1 coordinate 503,507, forward strand.
GAGTCGGGCGCCCGCCGGACAAACGAATCGACCAGGGTTTGCGCGGCTTCCTCGTAGCGACCCTGGTCGAACAGCGATTGCGCCAGCACGCGGGGCGAGGGCGGCAGCGTTCGCACCCTCGCCGTTTCGATCGCAGGCGCCGGCCCCGGCACCACCGGGGCCACGGGCGCGCCCTGCCCTGCCACTTCGGCCAGCGGCGCGGCCGGCACCGGCTGCCGCGACGGCGCCGGCGCGGCGCTCTTGCGGTAGAACACGGCGCCGGGAAAGTTCACCGTGGCGAACTGCGCAAACAGGGCCTGCGAGGTTTCGCTGGGACTGACGGCCAGCCAGCCGCCGTCGACCAGCGCATGGTGCAGGTTGCCGACCACCTTGCGGATCTGCTCAGGCGTGAAATACATCAGCACATTGCGGCAAAGGATGATGTCCATCGCGTTGGTGTCGGTCGCCAGCGAGGGATAGGCGTCCTGCACCAGGTTCAGGTGCTCGAAAGTCACCAGCTTCTTGATCCGCGGCGCGATCGCATGGCGGCCGTCGGGGGCGCGCTCGAAATAGCGCTCCTTGATCCCCGCCGGCACGTTGCGGAACGACCATGGCCCGTAGTGCCCGACCGCCGCCTTGTGCAGTGCCCGCGGATTGATGTCGGTGGCCGTGATCGCCACCTGCCAGTCGTCGACATCGGGCAGCGCCTGCTGCAGCAGGATCGCCAGCGAATAGGCTTCCTCGCCGCTGGCGCAGGCCGCGCTCCAGATCCGCAACCGCTGGGTCCGGCCGCGCCGGGAGGCGATCAGCTCCGGCAGGATGGTTTGCGCCAGCGCGTCCAGCATCGGCCGGTCGCGGAAGAAGTAGGTTTCGCCGATGGTGAGGTGGCTGGCCAGGGCCAGCAGCTGCGTCTTGTCGGGCGTCGCGCCCAGCAGTTGCCGCACGCAGGCACCGGTGTCGTCGAAGCCGAGCTCGCTGGCGGCGCCGTCGAGGCCCCGCTGCAGGTCGTCCAGCCGCGCCGGCGGAAAGTGCAGGCCCATGGTGCGGGCGATCAGCCCGCTCAGTTCGCTCCACTCCTGGGGGCTGACGGCGGTGGTCGTCATCGAGCCGCTTCCATGGCCTGCTCCAGCGCACGCTCCTCGGGTAGCGACAGGAACCGGGACAGGTCGTGGATCAACAGCAGGCCGTCGGCCAGCTTGAGCAGGCCCTGGACCGGCGACTGCTCCAGCACCGCCGTGTCGGCGCGCTCCACCGCGGCGCTATCGCAGTCGACCAGGCCCTGGGCCTCGTCGATCACCAGTGCCACCCGCCGGAGACCCGCCCGCATGATCAGGAACTGGTCCGCCGGAATGATGTCGCGCTGGCTCAGCTGCAAGCGCCGCCGCAGGCAGAACACCGGCATCACCACGCCGCCGGCGTCGATCAGTCCCAGCACCGCCGGCGGTGCGCCGGGCAGCGGCGTCACCTCGACGGCATTGACCACGCGTTCCACGGCCGCCAGCAGCACCGCATGGCGTTGCCCGTCCAGCCGGAAAGCGAGCAATTGGAGCGGCCCGCTGAGTGCCGGCCAGGCATGGGTTCGGCCGGTCACCGGAAGGTCGTCCCTTTCCAGTGGGCGATCCAGCGGGGCACGGCGTCGGCCGGCAAGGGCTCCGACATGAATGGACCCTGCCCGAGATCGCAGCCCCACTCGTGCAACAGCTTCCACTCCTCCTTGGACCGGATGCCGTCGGCCACCGCCTGGAGCTTGAGCTGGTGCGCCAGCTCGAGCCCGACCGCCAGGCCGGCCCGCGCGGCGTCGTCGCTGTCGGCGCCGGTGACGAAGGCGCGCTTGATCTTCAGCTCGGTGAAAGCCACCAGCGCGAGCTGATCGACGGCCATTGCGCCGCTGCCGAAGTCGTCGATCCCCAGGCCGAAGCCGTCCATCCGCAGCCGCGCCAGGGTCTCCAGCACCTTGGCCTGCTCGGTGTTGAGGGCTTCTTCCGTCACGCCCAGCACGAGGCAGCCCGGGTCCAGGCCCTCGTTCTCGGCAATCTGCCGGACCCGGGCCGCCAGTTTCACATCGGCCAGCGAGCTGAAGGACAGGTTGACGGCCACGCGCAGGTTCAGGCCCTTGTCCAGCCACTGGTGGCACTGGGCGACGCTCTTTTGCAGCATCAGCCACGCGAAATCGTCGTTCAAGCCGCGCGCCTGCATCGACGGCATGAACACCTGCGGCGCCAGCACCCCGCGGGTCGGATGGCGCCAGCGCGGCGTGACATACATCCCGCGCACCTGGCCGCTGCCCAGGTCCACCTTCGGTTCGTACCAGGGCTCGAACTCGCCATGGGTCCAGGCCTCGGCGATTTCCTCCAGCGAGAACGCGCCATCCAGGCTGGCCGCGTCGGTTTCCCGGGCCCGGTGCAGTTCAACCAGGGGCACCAGCTTGCCGGCTGTCGGCGGCTTGCCGATGACCCCCAGCAGCTTGACCTTGTAGGCCCGCGCCATGCTCGCCACCGCCGCCAGCAAGGCCGGCTCCAGGGCGCTGGCCAGGATCAGCGAGACCCGGGCCCCGCTTTCGCTCAGGTGCCGGATCAGCTCCATGCCGTCCATGCCTGGCATCGACAGATCGCTGACCACGATGTCCACCGGCCGGTCCGGATCGCGGATCACCTGCAACGCCGCGCGTCCGTCATCCGCGCTGTGGACCGCCTGCGCCCCGAGCGTGTGGAGCAACTGAACCATGCCCATGCGCTGGAATTCGTGGTCTTCGACTACCAGGAACCGGAGATTGCTGCAGGGCACCGCGAATACCTCCCGAAATCTTCGATCTGCGACTGTAGCCGCGCGAACGTTTGCGTGGTGGCGTTTGCGGGGGCGGCAGCGCCTGATGAGGAACAATTTCGCGCCATGCCGGCATGCGGGCGCGATCTCCAGTGGTCGGGGCTGCGCGATCAATACTTTCCGGTGATCCGCCTGGCTCAGCGGGCGGATCCGCGCCTGCTGGCGGCAAGACAGCCTGCCAGCCACCCACCTCATCCATGTCCTAGCCGCGCCGCAGCAGCGGCCGCATCATCCACAGCCCGAGCAGCGGGCCCAGGGCCAGCCAGGGCAGCACCCGGCCCAGCGGCCAGGCCTGGGCCGCGGCGACGAACAGCTGGATCGTCACGACCGAGATGGCGAAGCCGATGCAGTTGCTGAAGGTGAGCACGCTGCCCACCACCTGCGGCGGCGCGTTCTGCGCGGTAAGCGTCGAGAACTGCGGCGAGTCGCCGGCCACGGTGGCGCCCCACAGCAGCAGCCAGCCGAAGAACAGCGGCAGCGGCGCCGCCAGCAGCAGCGGCGCGGCCAGGCAGCAGGCGGCGCTGGTGGCCAGCTGCGCGTGGGCCACCCGCGCGCTGCCGAAGCGCCGCACCGCCATCCCGCCGCCGACGCAGCCGACCAGGCCCGCGGCGATGGCCCAGAAGGCGCCGGCGCTGATGGCCGCGCCGGACGTGAGCCGGCTGGCCACGATCAGCGGCGCCAGCACGATGAAGGCATACAGCTCCCACATGTGGCCGAAGTAGCCGAAGACGGAGGCGCGCAGCCGGCGGTCGACCCAGATCGCGCCCAGCGCCCGCGGCGTGATGCGCGCGCCCGGCGGGACCGGACGGTGCGGCACCAGCAACCAGGTCGCGACCCCGCCCAGCGCCGCCAGCGCCGACACCGCCAGCACCACGGCCTGCCAGGGAACCGCGCCCACGGCACCGCTGGCGGCCAGCGCGCGCAATCCGTGCGGCAGCGCCGTGCCCAGGACCAGCGCGCCGATCAGGATGCCCAGCACCGCGCCCAGGCGCTCGCGGTACCAGATCGCCGCGATCTTCATGCCCACCGGATAGATGCCCGCCAGCAGGAAGCCCACCGCGAAGCGCAGGAGCAGCAGCGCGGTCATGCTGCCGTCGGCCAGCAGGATCGCCGCGTTGGTGGCCGCCCCCAGCAGCGAGCAGGCCAGGAACACCCGGGGCGGCGGGAAGCGGTCCGCGACCAGCAGCAGCGCGAACACCAGGGTGCCGGCGACGAAGCCCAGTTGCACCGCCGAGGTCAGCGTGCCGACCGCCGCCGCCGGCAGGCCCCAGGCCCGCTGCAGGTCCGGCATCACCGCGTTGACCGCGAACCAGAGCGAAGTGCCGGCGAACTGCGCCAGCACGATCACGGGCAGGATCCGGCGCGGGACCGCGGCTGCGTTCACCGCGCGCTCAGGGCACGTCGACGATGTCCTGGTCCGGACCCTCGCCCACGGGGACGACCGGGTGCGGCGGCTGCAGCGGCGGGCCGCCCACCGGCACGGCGCGGCCGAGGAATTCGATCACCGAGGTAGCGAAGATGTCGTTGCGGTCGCCCGCCACCATGTGGCCGGCGCCGGTGACGCTGACGTATTCGGCGCGCGGGCACAGCTTGAGGAATTCCTGCGCGCCCTCCTCGCTCAGCAGGTCCGACAGGCCGCCGCGCACCAGCAGCGTCGGCAGGTCGAGGTTGCGGGCGCACGCCTCGAGCCGCGCGGTGCGCTGCGCCAGGTTGCGGGTGCCGGCCCGGAAGCGCGGGTCCCAGTGCCAGTGGTACTTGCCGTCGGCGCCGAGGCGCACGTTCTTGGCCAGGCCGTCCAGGTTGTTCTTGCGCTGGCGGTGCGGCTGGTAGCTCTGGATCGCGGCCGCCACGTCTTCCAGCGAATCGAAGCCGCCGGGCTGGAGCGACATGAAGGCCTGGATGTTGGCCACGCCTTCGGTCTCGATCCTGGGCGCGATGTCCACCAGCACCAGCGCCGTGGCGTCCACGTGCTTCTCGCCGACCGCCACCAGGCTGGTGCCGCCCCCCATCGAGGCGCCGACCAGCACCGGCCGGCGGTTGCCGAGCGCGGCGACGATGCATTCGAGGTCGCGCACCATCACGTCCTGGCCGTACAGGCCGTCCGGCGCCCAGTCGGTGTCGCCGTGGCCGCGCGCGTCGAAAGCCACGGCGTGGTAGCCGGCCGCGCCGAGCGTCTGGCCCGCGCCCTTCCAGGCATGGCGGGTCTGGCCGCCGCCGTGCTGCAACAGCACCAGCGGGCCGTTCGGGTCGCCCCACGCATCGCCGGCGATGCGGATGCCGCCGTGGCCCGGCCAGTAGTGCATGGGATCGGGCGTGCCGGGCAGTCGGGTGTGGGTGGTGGTGCTCATGGAAACGGTTTCCTGTTTTCGATTCTACCGACGCGGGGGCCGCGCCCACTAAGATGCACGGCACTTCCAGGGAGCCCCATGCCACGTGAAATCCGCATCAACGCGTTCGACATGAACTGCGTCGGCCACATCCAGCAGGGGCTGTGGACCCATCCGCGCGACCAGTCGGCGCGCTACCTCGACATCCACTACTGGACCGAGTACGCGAAGCGGCTGGAAGCGGGCCTGTTCGACGGCATCTTCTTCGCCGACGTGGTGGGCGTCTACGACGTGCTGGGCGCCAGCCCGGATGCGGCGGTACGCGGCGCGGTGCAGGTGCCGGTGAACGATCCGATGCTGCTGATCCCGGCGATGGCCGCGGCGACGACGCACCTGGGTTTCGGCGTCACGGCCAACCTCACCTACGAGCAGCCTTACGGCTTCGCGCGCCGCATGTCGACGCTGGACCACCTGACGGGCGGGCGGATCGGCTGGAACATCGTCACCGGCTACCTGGACAGCGCGGCGCGCGCCGTCGGCCTGTCCGGCCAGACCGCGCACGACGACCGCTACGACCTGGCCGACGAATACATGGAGCTGGTCTACCAGCTGTGGGAAGGCAGCTGGGAAGACGGTGCCGTGTTGCGCGACCGCGCCAGCGGGGTCTACGCCGACCCGGCCAGGGTCCACCTGGTGCACCACCACGGCAAGCAGTACCAGGTCGACGCGATGCACCTGAGCGAGCCCTCGCCGCAGCGCACCCCGGTTCTTTACCAGGCCGGGTCGTCGCCGCGCGGCTCGCGCTTTGCCGCCACCCACGCGGAGTGCGTGTTCCTCAACGGCCAGAGCATGGCCGGCGTGCAGAAGATCGTGCAGGGCATCCGCGGCCAGGCCGTGCAGCAGGGCCGCGCCGACGGCGACATCAAGGTGTTCCTGGGCGCGACGGTGGTCACCGACCGCACCGACGCGCAGGCGCAGGAAAAGTTCGCCGAGTACCAGCGCTACGCCAGCTCGGAGGCGGCGCTGGTGCACGCGGCGGCGTCGATGGGGATTGATTTCTCGAAGTACGACATCGACGCGCCGATCGAGACCGGCAAAAGCCAGGCCATCGTCTCCAACGTGGAGGCGATGACGCGCGCCGCCGGTCCGCAGTGGACGCGGCGCAAGCTGCTCGAACAGATGGTGCTGGGCAGCCGGCAGGCGCCGTGGGTAGGGGCGGCCGAAGCGATCGCGCAAAAGCTGGTCGACTGGAGCGAGCAGGCCGACGTCGACGGCTTCAACCTGGCGCGCACCGTGGTGCCGGAATGCTTCGACGACTTCATCGCGCTGGTGGTGCCGCAGCTGCAGGAGCGCGGCGCCTTCAAGACCGCCTATGCCGATGGGCCGTTGCGCGGCAAGCTGTTCGGCCGGGACCGGCTGCCGGCCAGCCACCCCGGGGCGCGCTACCGGCGCTGACAGCTACCAGACCATCACCGACGTCTCGTCCGGCAGGTCGGCATGGAACAGACGCACGCCGACCTGGTAGCTGCGGCCGGCGGTGAGCCGCATCGACAGCAGCGCGTTGCGGTCCTGGCCACCGTCGTCGTCGCCGGCGATCTGCACGTTGCCCGCGGGCGTGACCTCGAACAGCACCAGCACCGTGTCGGACGTGCCGAAGGTGCCGATCCGGTAGGTGCGGGTGCGGTTCGGGTTGAAGGCGAACACCCGCGTCTCCCCCTTGGCCAGCGCGAGCTTCTGCGAGATCGCCACCTCCAGCAGCGGCAGCTGCGCCGGCAGGCGCGGATACGAATCGCGCATCCAGGCCTGGTCCAGCGCCGACAGCCCGCCGGCGGGCTTGAGGCCGGTCTGGAAGTACGCCGCCGGCTGGCGCACCAGGCCGGGCTCGAACTCGTATTCCATGACCGAGTCCGGGTCCCACTCGCTGCCCTTGACCGACTTGACCGGGATCTTGTCGATGATGTTGTGGTCGATCTGGTCGTCGTTCCAGTTGTTCGGCGGGCCGCGGAAATACGAGCGCACTGCCTCCTCGTCCCAGACGATGCCGGCGAAGGGGTTCTGGTGCTCGTGCTCCAGCCCCAGCGCGTGGCCGATCTCGTGCAGCGCGGTGTCGCGGCCATACGGCGTCGACAGCGGCCAGCCGAAATTCATGGTGCGCTCGGCCGCGTCCCGGATGCCCAGCGTGTCGCGCCCGACGAACGACCAGGAGCCATCGAGCTGGTCGAAGCCGATCCGCACCATCGCATCCTCCGGCCGGGCCACCTGGCGAAAAGAAATGCCGATGCCCAGGCCGAACCATTTCTGGAACGCGCCCTGCACCACTTCGATGTCGGCCGACTCGCCGTGCCAGGTCGGCGCAACCGCGTCGCCGGCCCGGTAGCAGTAGTAGGTGAGGTCGGTTCCGTTCACCCACTTCTTGCTGAAGGCGATGATGGAAAACGACCGGTTGGCGGTGACGTCGGGAGCGAACTCCCGGGGCCGCTGCGGCGGTTGCAGGCAATAACGCAGCCGGTTGCGAACGGGTGAAGCTGGACGGGACATGGACACCTCCTTGGGAAGCTCGCTCGAACCACTTTAGGCAGCGGCGCAGCCGATTGCCACCCCCAATCGGATGGCCTGCCACCGCCTGCCAGAATGGCCGTGCCCGCATTCACCAAACCACAAGGAGCGAGACATGCTGAAACGACGACTGCTGCTGGCGCTGGCCGCATCGACCCTGGCCACCGCCGCCCTGGCGCAGACCCAGCCCTTCCCGGCCAAGCCACTGCGGCTGGTGGTGGGCTTTCCGGCCGGCGGCGCCGCCGACGTGCTGACGCGGATCATGGCCCAGGCGCTGGGCAAGCAGCTGGGCCAGCAGGTGATCGTGGACAACAAGCCGGGCGCCGACGGCATCATCGCGGCGACCGAAGTGATGCGTTCCACGCCCGACGGCCACACCCTGCTGATGGGAACCAACACCTCGATGGTCGCCGTGCCGTCGCTGCGGCCGAACCCGCCGTTCGACCCGTTCCGCGACTTCACGCCGCTCAGTTCGGCCGGCAACTTCTCGGTTTTCCTGCTGGTGCCGACGACCCTGCCCGTCACCAATGTGAAGGAGCTGCTGGACCTGCTGGACGCCAACCCCGGCAAGTACAACTCGGCGTCGAGCAACAGCGCGGCCGAACTGGCGATGATCCAGTTCGTCGGCAAGCGCAAGGTGGTCAACGCGCGTTACAAGGGCGACGTGCCGGCGCTCACGGACCTGGTCGGCGGCCACATCCACATGATCTTCACCACCGGCACCACCGCGCCCGGTTTCGTGAAGGATGGCCGGGCCCGCGCGCTGATGGTGCTGCAGGCCGAGCGCAGCCCGCTGCTGCCGGCCGTGCCGACGGCGAAAGAGCTGGGCCTGGGCAACCTGACGATCCTGCCGTGGGCCGGCTTCTTCGGCCCGGCCAACCTGCCGCCCGCCGTGCGCGACCGCCTCAGCGGCGCCTTGCAGGCCGCGCTGGAGACGCCCGAAGTGAAGGCGCAGCTGGCCCAGCAGGGCTTCGACGGCTACGGCATGGCTTCGCCGCAGTTCGCCGCGTTCTTCCGCAAGCAGTACGACGGCTTCAACCAGGTGGTGAAAGAGAACAACGTCAAGTTCGATTGACGCTTAAAGGCATGGATCCCGGCTCGGTGGCCGGGATGACAAGCCACGCGCATCACAGCCGCGCCTGGGCCAGCTTCCGGTCGGCCACGACCTTCTGCGCCGACGGCCGCTCGCCGACCAGCTTGAGATAGGGCTTGTAGTCGACGCCGGCGGCCAGCAGCAGGTCTTCGCCGTAGATCGCCCTGGTGGCCATGCCGACCAGCGGCAGGTTGTTGAATGCGCTGCAGTCGGCCTGGGTGAAGCTGTCCCCGGCCACATAGGGCGAGAACTTCGCCAGCCGCTTGAAGGCGGCGATGGCGGCGTCGAGCTGCTTGCGGATCGCGTCGCGCCGGGCGTCGCTGAGCGGGGGCGCGCCGAAAAAGGCCGAGCCGTACAACTGCCGCACGGCGATCTCCAGGTGCCAGTCCAGGAACGTGCAGAGCTCGCGCACCTTGGCGGCGGCGAACGGGTCCGCCGGCAGCAGCGGCGGCTGCGGCCAGCGCGCCTCGATGTAATCCATGATCACCTGGCTCTCCGACAGCGCGCCCTGCTCCGTCGTCAGGAACGGGATCTTGGCCAGCGGCGAGGCCTGCAGCACCGCGGGGTCGGCGCTGCTGGCGCCCGGCGTGCCGGCATGGGCCTCGGTGAACGGCACGCCCTTTTCCAGCAGAGCCAGCTTCACCTTGTTGTAGTAGTTGGAGATCGCGGAGCCGTGCAGCGTGATGGTCATTGTTGTTCTCCTGGTTGGGATGCCGAATGCCAAATGCCGTCAGTCCGGCACGAACTGCTTGGTGAACTTCGCGGCGTCGGCCTCCAGCTCGAAGGTCACCAGCTGGCCGTTCTTCTGGTCGGCCAGGCGGTGCGCCGCGAACAGGCTGTACTTGCCCTTGAGGTGGAAGCTGGGCAGGTCGATCAGCGCATAGGGATGCGGCACGAAGACCTCGTGCTCGAACACCACGCGGTGCACGTTGCGCGGGGACGGAAACAGTTTGTAGATGTCGGTGGTGATCGTCGCTTGGGCCATGCCGGCATCGTACAGCCCGCGCCGCACCCCTAAACTGGCCGTATGCAACTCCAGCCTGTCGAACCCGCGAGCAGCCGCCGGCGCCTCGGCCTGGCCATCGTGTTCCTGTGGTTCTTCATCGGCGGCATCGCGCACTTCGCGCTGACCCAGACCGAGATGCGGATCGTCCCGCCCTGGGTGCCGTGGCCGCGCGCGGCGGTGGTGGTCAGCGGCGCTTTCGAGCTGCTGGGCGCCGCCGGCCTGCTATGGCGGCCGACCCGGCGCGCCGCCGGCTGGGGCCTCTTCGCGTTGACGCTGGCCGTGACGCCGGCGCACATCTACATGCTGCAGCGGCCGGAGCTGTTCCCGTCGGTGCCGTCCTGGGCGCTGGTCGCGCGGCTGCCGCTGCAGGTGGCGCTGCTGGCGCTGATCGTGTGGAGCACGGCGCCGCCGCGCTACGGACGCAGCACGTGAGGCGTCGCCAGCAGGGCCAGCAACCCGATCAACGCGATCTCGCCGGGCTGCCAATGCGGCCGGGTCCCGAGCACGTTGAAGGTCGCGGCGCAGCGGCCCTCGCGCAGCAGCGGCACGTTCACCACCGCATGCAGGCCCAGCGACGCGATCCGCGCGTGGTCGTCGAACACCTGGGCCAGCGCCGCGTCGCCCTCGCCCACGAACACCTCGCCTCGCTGCAGCAACTGCCGGCTCCAGGGCGTGAGGGTCTTGGTCTTGCCGCCGCCCACCGGATAGGCATCGGGCCGCGAACTCCAGAAGCGCTGCAGCCGGATTTCGCCCGGCGGGTCCTGCGCCGTGGTGACGTCCCGGTTCACCGTCAGCATGCCCTCGCCCAGCGCCAGCTCCCGCGCCTGGTTCAACAGGCCGAGCGCGGCGTCGGGCGACGGCGCGCGCGGCAGGCCGCGGCACAGCAGCTCGCAGGCCGCCAGCGGCAGCACGCCGCCGTCAGTCAAGCTTGATGCCCAGGTCATGGATCACCTTGGTGTAGCGCACCGTGTCGCGCCGCAGCGTCTCGCCCAGCTGCTCCGGCGTGCTGTTGATCACCTCGACGCCCATCGCATCCATCCGGGCCCGCACTTCCGGCACCGCCATCGCCTTATTGATCTCGGCGTTGAGCTTCGTCACCAGCTCGCGCGGCATGCCGGCCGGACCGAACGCGGCATACCAGACGCTCATTTCGTAGCCCGGCAGCGTCTCGCCGACCGTGGGCACGTCCGGCATCAGGCTGGACCGCTTGGCCTCGGTCACGCCGAGCAGGCGCAGCTTGCCCGACTTGACGTGCGGCAGGGTCTGGGTGCCGGCCGAGAACAGCACCTGGGTCTGGTTGCCCACCGTGTCGAGCACCGCCGGGGCGCCGCCCTTGTAGGGCACGTGCAGCATCTCGATGCCCGCCGCCTTCTTGAACATCTCGGCGCTCAGGTGGTTGGTGGACCCGCCGCCGGCCGACGCGTAGGCGATCTTGCCCGGGTTGGCCTTGGCGTAGGCAATGAATTCCTTCAGGTTCTTCGCCGGCACCGCCGGGTTGATCACCATCGTGTTGACGACGTTGGCCACCAGCGCGATCGGCGTGAAATCGTCGGCGCCCTTGAACGGCATGTTGGGGATCAGCCCCGGGTTCATCGCATGGGTGCTCATCGAGCCGATCAGCAGCGTGTAGCCGTCCGGCTTGGCCTTGGCCACCAGGTTGGAGCCGATGTTGCCGGAGGCGCCGGCGCGGTTCTCGACGATCACCGGCTGGCCCATCGACTTGGTCAGCTGCTCGGCGATAGCGCGGGCCAGGATGTCGGTGGAGCCGCCTGGCGCCCAGGGCACCACCAGCGTCACCGGCTTGTCGGGGTAGGCGGCGCTGGCAGCGGTGGCGATCAGCGCGGTGGCCAGCGCGAGGCCGGCGAGACGAAGGCTTTTCTTGAACATCGGGGAGACCTTTTTGGGGAAAGAGAAAGCGAAGGCAGCGAGCTTAACGGCCGACGGCGTAGCCCTGCATGCCGCGCGGGTTGGCGCCGGCGCGCAGCACCAGCTGGCCGCGGCCGTTGCGCTCGCGCGAGCAGGCCGACATCCGGCCCTCGGACCACGGCTCACCGACCTTCACGCCATGGCCGGCCGCCTGCAGCCAGGCGATGGTCTCGGGCGGGAAGCGCGCTTCGAGCGTCAGGGTGTTGAGCGTGGTCTGGCGCGGCCAGAACGAACTGGGGAAATGCTTGACATGCCAGGCCGGCGCGTCGATCGCCTCCTGCAGGTTCATGCCGTGCACCGCGTGGCGCAGGAAGAAGGCGGCCGACCACTGGTCCTGCTGGTCGCCGCCGGGCGTGCCGAATGCCAGGTAGGGCTCGCCGTCGCGCAGCGCCATCGAGGGCGACAGCGTGGTGCAGGGACCGATGCGCGGCGTCACGGTGTTGGGCAGGCCGGCGTCCAGCCACGTCATCTGCAGCCGGGTGTTGAGCGCGAAACCCAGCGCCGGGATCACCGGGCTGGAAGACAGCCACCCGCCCGACGGCGTGGCCGCCACCATGTTGCCGTGGCGGTCGATCACGTCGATGTGGCAGGTGTCGCCGACGAACAGCTCGCGGTCGGCCCACTCGCTCACCGGCGGCAGCTCGGCGAAGGTCGGCTCGCCGATGCCGAAGCGGATGTCGGCGCCGCGCAGCGTGCGTTCGGCCACCGCCAGGTCCGGCAGCCGCGGCTGGCGTCCGAGCGGCTGCCCGGGGCGCAGCTCGCCCGACGCGCGTTGCAGGTCGACCTCGGACCAGCGCCCCTGCAGGTAGGCATCGGACAGCAGCGCCGCCTGCGCGGGGGCGACGCCGACGTCCGCCGTGCCGTACCAGGCCAGGCGGTCGGCCAGCGCCAGCTTGGCCGCCTCGGCGATGCGGTGCACGAAGCCGGGGCTGCCGGGTTCATGCTGTTCCAGCTGGGCGTGCCGCAGCATGCCCAGCTGCTGCAGCAGCGACGGCCCCTGGCTCCAGAAGCCGCACTTGGCCACGGTGTAGCGGCCGAAGTCGATGCTCACCGGCCGGCCGACCGCCGGGCGCCACTGCGCCATGTCGTCCAGCGTCAGCAGGCCGGTGTGCCGCTCGCCGCTGGTGTCGTGCACCGCTTCGCTGCGGCAGAAGGCATCGATTTCCTGCGCGACGAAACCGCTTTGCCAGATCCGCAGCGCCGCCTCGATCTCGCCGGTGCGCGAGCCGCCGCCGTCACGCTGCGCCTCTTCCAGCAGGCGCTGGTACATCGCGGCCAGCGCCGGCTGGCGAAACAGCGAGCCGGGCTGCGGCACCTTGCCATCGGGCAGCCACACGGCCGCCGATGACGGCCAGTGCGACTGGAACAGCGCGCGCACCGACAGGATGGCCTGCGAGATCCGCGGCACCAGCGGGAAGCCGTCGCGGGCGTAACCGATGGCGGGCGCCAGCACGTCGGCCAGCGGCAGGCTGCCGTGCTGCAGCAGCAGCGTCATCCAGGCCGCGAAGGCGCCCGGCACCGTGGCCGGCAGCAGGCCGATGCCCGGCACCTGCTCCAGGCCCAGGGCCCGGAACGCCGCCGGTGTCGCCGCCGCGGGCGCGCAGCCCTGGCCGTTGATCGACTTCATGCTGCGCGACGCTTCGTCCCACAGCAGGATCGGCGCCTCGCCGCCGGCCCCGTTCAGGTGCGGCTCGACCACCTGCAGCACGAAGCCGCCGGCCACCGCCGCGTCGAAGGCGTTGCCGCCGCGTTCCAGCACGCCCATCGCCGTCTGGGACGCCAGCCAGTGGGTGGAGGCGGCGACGCCGAAGGTGCCGGTGATTTCGGGGCGGGTGGTGAACATCGGAAAGTAGGCTGCGAAAGCTGGCCAGTTTAAGGGCTGAGCTCACTCGCAGGGAGCGAGAATCACTGGTAACGACAGCCTAGCGACAAGTCTACGAACATGAATCTGAACTACAAGTCCGTGATCCTTGGCGCCGTGTGTATCGGCCTGCTTGCGACGAATGCACTTACCCTGACAAACGACGACTTTCGCCAGAAGGCGCAAGTTCTGGCGGTCGCACTCTTCGGTTCCACGGCGGAAAGCAAGGAACTGCGTGCTCTCCGTAGCGAAAACGAGCAACTTCGCGCCGCCAATCTCCGTCTCACGGATTCCGACGTGAAACTCCGCTTCTCCCTCGCGGCTTTGGTGACTGCAACCAACCTGCTGGTCCTGAAAACCACGGCGCTGGCGGCAGAACACACGAGGCTCGCGACGGTGTCTCGTGCCCAGAAGGAAACGGCGACGGCAATTCGTCAGAAGGTGCTGCTGCGAATCGGTCCGGCAGCCGCCCGTACCGTCTCCAGCCTGCCGGGCAAGGCGATTCCGGCCCTGGGAACCAGCGTGCTCCTCGTCACGACCGTCATGGATCTGCGCGACCTTTGCGAGACGCTGAAGGACATGGATTCGTTGGGCCTGGCCTTTGGCGAAGATGCTGCAGATGAATCGAAGGTCTGCGGGACCAAAGTGCCAGCGATGGAAGTAATCAAGGCCAAGGCCAGTGAGTACCGCAGGCGAGTTGCAGAGCGATGGCACAAACACTCTGGCTCCAGCGAAAAATGAGCCTGACAGGCTGGCTGGCACTTCCGGTGATCACGCTCATGGCCGCCTTACCCTACCCCCTCCTCGCCGACCTGGTGCTGGCCCTGCACGCCGGCGTCGTGGTGTTCGTGGTCGGCGGGCTGGTGCTGATCGTCGCGGGCAACCTGCGCGGCTGGGGCTGGGTCAACGCGCCATGGTTCCGGCTGCTGCACGCGCTGGCCATCGGCATCGTCGTGGCGCAGGCCTGGCTGGGCGTGGCCTGCCCGCTCACCACCTTCGAGATGTGGCTGCGGGCCCGGGCGGGCATGTCGACCTACAGCGACAGCTTCATCGGCCACTGGCTGCAACGGCTGCTGTTCTTCGACGCGCCGGGCTGGGTGTTCACGCTGGCCTACACGCTGTTCGCGCTGCTGGCTGCCGCCATCTGGCTCCGTTTTCCTACACGCCGGCGGCACCGCTGAGGTCGGCGCGCAGCTAAGCTCGACAGGATGGAAAGCATCCCCCTCGTCATCTTCCTCACCGTCCTGGCGATCGCCATCCTGATGGGCCTCGTCATCTGGTCGATCAAGCGCCACCGCAGCCCCAAGCTGAAGGTCGACTGCGACGCGTCGATCCAGGACCTGGTGCCCACGCTGGCCGGCCTGACCGTCAGCACGCCGACCCACGGCAACTCGGTGGAAGTGCTGATCAACGGCAAGTTCTTCGACGTGCTGATCGAGCGCATCAGCGCCGCCGAACACAGCGTCAACTTCGAAACCTTTCTCTGGAAGGAAGGCGCGCTGGGCCGCCGGCTGGCCGACGCGCTGATCGGGCGGGCCCGGGCCGGCCTGAAGGTGCGGGTGATGCTGGATGCCACCGGTTCCAAGAACGCCGGCAAGGAAGTGGTGCAGGAGATGCGCGATGCCGGCTGCCGGGTCGAGTTCTTCCACAAGCGCTCGATCTATTCCATCGGCGTGCTGAACGACCGCGACCACCGCAAGCTGGTGGTGATCGACGGCCGCGAGGCCTTCGTCGGCGGCCACTGCGTGGTCGACGAGTGGCTCGGCGACGCCGAGGACGGCGAGCACTACGCCGACGTCAGCGTGCGGCTGCACGGCCCCATCGTCCACAGCATCCAGTCGGCCTTCAGCGAGAACTGGGCCGGCGAGACCGGCGAGCTGTTCGCCGGCGAGAAGGTGTTCCCCAAGCTGGCGCCGGCCGGCGACATCACGGTGCATGCGGCCTACGCCAAGCCAGAGAACTCGGCGCCGGCGGTGAAGATCCTGCACCACACCGTGATCTGCCTGGCGCGCAAGAAGCTCTGGATCCAGAACCCCTACTTCATCCCCAAGGTGGAGGCGGTGAAGGCGCTGGCGGAAGCGGTCAGGCGCGGCGTCGACGTGCGCGTGCTGATGCCGTCGACCAGCGGCTCGGACAACCCGATGGTGCAGCATGCCGGCCACCGCAACTTCGAGCAGCTGCTCAAGGGCGGCGTGCGCCTGTTCGAGTATCCGCACACGCTGTTGCACCAGAAGTGCATGACGGTGGACGGCGTCTGGTGCGCCGTCGGCTCCACCAACTTCGACGACCGCTCGTTCGACACCAACGACGAGATCACCCTGGGCATCTGCGACGCAGGCATCACCCGGCAGATCGACGACGTGTTCGAGCGCTACGTGGCGCGCGCCACCGAGGTCACGCTCGAGGAGTGGCAAAAGCGCACCTGGTGGAACCGGTTGCGGGCCAGCGCGTTCTACCTGATCCACAACCTGCTGTAGCGCCCGCCGCTCACCCCAGGTGGGCGCCCCCGTCGACGTCGACGATGTTGCCGGTGACGAAGGAATTCTCAAGGACGAAGCGGATCGCCTGGGCAATGTCCTGCGGCGCGCCGATGCGCCTCACCGGCAGGCGGGCCGCGACCGCCTCAAACTGCGCCGCCCGGGCGGCTGCCGGCATGCCGTCGTAAGCCTCGGTGGCGGTCATTCCCGGGGACACCATGTTCACCCGCAGCGGCGCCAGCTCGCGCGCCAGCGTCCGGGTCACCGCTTCCAGCGCGCCATTGACCGCGGCCAGGCCCGCCGTGCCGGGCATCGCCGCGCGCGAGGCCGCGCCGCCGACGAAGGTGATCGAGCCCTGCGCCGCCAACTGCGGCAGCACCGCCTGCGCCGCGTTGAGGTAACCGGCCAGCTTCATGTGCAGCGCCCGCTCCAGCGCTTCCATCGACAGGCTGGCGAACGGGCCCCAGGCCACGTCCGAACTGCCGCAGAGAACCAGGTGGTCGACCGCCCCGACGCCGGCCAGCACGGTCCGCGCGGCAGCGTGCTCGCGCAGATCCAACACCAGGCCGTTCGCCCTGGCCGCGGGGAATTCGGCGTGCAGGCGTGACAGCGCCCTGGCCACGCCGTCGTCGGTGCGGCCGCTGAGGGTGACTTGCGCGCCCTGCGCCAGGAGTTGCCCGGCCAGCGCGAAGCCGATGCCCTTGGTGGCGCCGAGCACCAGGACGTGTCTGGATGCGAGGGCCGGAGTGGCGATGTCGGTCATGTGTTGCTCCTTCAGGCTTTTTGGCCCAGCAGGCTGAAGCCGTGGGTCCAGTGGTTGTTGCGAAACCCATAGCTGATCCAGAGCATTGCCAGCGGCTCGAGCAGGCGGCTGGCGCTGATGTCGCCCATGTCGATCGGCTTGCGCCAGCCGAACGCAGCCAGCACCTGCTCCACCTGCGCCTTGGCGGCGGCGTCGTTGCCGGCGATCAGCATGTCGGGCGTGCCGTCGGCCAGTTGCGGCCTGACCATGTGGCCGGCCGTGATGATGTTGAAGGCCTTGACCACCCTGGCCGCGGGCAGCAGGCGCTGCACCGTCTCCCCCGCGGAATCGGTATGCCCGATGGCCAGCGCCGGCGCGCCGCCGGCGCTGGCCAGGGGATTGGTGGTGTCGATCACCAGCTTGCCGGCCAGGTTGGCGGCGCCGGCGGCCGCCAGCCCCGGCTGCAGGCCGCTCCAGGGCAAGGCGACAACCGCGAGGTCGCCCGCCTTCGCGGCGTCGGCGAAGGAAGCGGCGCGCGCGCCCGGCACGGCGGCCAGCGCTTCAACGCTCTTCTTGCCGTTGACGTCGCGGGTGCCGAAAACCACCTTCAGGCCCATGGCGGCGAAGCCCTTGGCCAGCGCGATGCCGACGACGCCGGTGCCCAGGATGGCGACGGTCTGGTGGCTGTGGATGTCCATGTTGCGGTCCTTTGAAAACGCTGCACCGGAAGGTGCGAAGGACTGCAGTGTGAACCGCCGCTATCGAAACCGGAATAGGCCCAATGCTCCGTAGATTCACAACCCAGGGTTTAGAATCGAGCCCATGGATGCAACCCAGCGCGTGCGCGCGATGCTGTCGTTCGTGCAGGCCGCGGACCACGGCAGCTTTGCCGCCGCGGCCCGCGTCCTGGGCATTTCGGCGGCTGCCGTCGGCAAGAACGTGGCGGGGCTGGAGGCGGCGCTGGGCGTGCGGCTGATGAACCGCAGCACGCGCTCGCTCAAGCTGACCAGCGAGGGCGTGGCCTTCGTCGAGCGGGCCCGCGAGGCGATCCGGGCCTTGGATGCGGCGATCGACACCGTGGCCGCACAGCGGGCCGAGCCGGCCGGGCGTGTGCGCATCTCCACCAGCCATGCCTTCGGCCACCGCTACCTGATGCCGCTGCTGCCGGCGCTGGTGGCCCGTTACCCCGCGCTCGTGCCGGAAGTGGACTTCGACGACCGGCGGGTGGACCTGGTGCGCGACGGCTTCGACCTGGCGCTGCGCGGCGGCAACCTGGACGACTCCAGCCTGGTGTCACGCCACATCTGCGACCTGCTCACCGTGCTGGTCGCCTCGCCCGCCTACCTGGAGCGGCACGGCACGCCACGGCGCCCCGACGACCTGAAGCAGCACCGGCTGGTCGCCGTCCGCTACCTCAATGGCCAGACCTCGCGCTGGAGTTTCACCGCCGTGGCCGGGGCGCAGCCGCAGGAGCGGGCGCCCGAGCCCGCTGCGCTGATCGTGTCGGACCCGCAGGCCGCGGTGGACGCCGCCGTGGCAGGCATCGGCATCGCCCAAACCGGCGCGCACCATGCCTGGCCCCACCTGCGGGACGGCCGACTCAAGGTGGTGCTGGCCCGCCATCACGACAGCGGCAAGCGAGCGATGGCATTGCAGTATCCCCACCGCGCGCTTATGGCGCCGCGGGTCCGCGTGACAGTGGATTTCCTGCTGGAGGGGCTGGCCCGCAACGCGGCGCTGCACGTCAAACCGGCGCAGCTGCGGCAGTTCACTGCCTGAGGCGCCCTACGGGATGAAGCGCTGCTGCCGGAAGCTGTCGAAGATGCGGATGAACATGTCTTCGGAATCGACGAACTCCTGGAAGCCGAATTTCCGCGCCTTGGTGTTGTCCAGCATGATGTCCCAGGTCGGCGCGAAGGCATAGTTGGCGAAGGCCCAGCTCGCGGCTTCGGAGAACGGCGTCGGCAACAGGCCGTGTTCGCGCACGATCTCGTTCCACAGGTCCTCCTTGTCGGCCATCATGGCCTCCAGGTCGATCTGCTGGACGCCGCCGGCTTCCATGCCGAAGTAATCAGCGATCTTCGGCCACAGGTACTGCCAGCGGAAGTGGTCGCCGTTGACCATGTTGAAGGCTTCGTTGGCCGCGCCCGGCGTGGTGGCGGCCCACAGCATGCCCTTGTTCAACAACTCCACGTCGCTGGCGCAGTGCACCGCGCGGTACGCGGCTTCCGGCCCCGGAAAGCGCAGCGGCAGGCCGAGCTTCTTGCACAGCGTGGCGTAGACGGCGATCGGCTTGGGCAGGTTGATGTCGGTGCGGGCATAGCCGCAGACGATGTGCGGCCGCATCAGCGACCAGGTCCAGCGCTTGCCGACGGCCAGCTCTTTCAGGAAGTCTTCCTGGGTGTAATAGAAATTCGGCGGAAAGTGGCGTGCGTCGGTTTCCCTGGCCGGCGTCTTGAACGGGCCCAGGTGGCGGCCGTAGTACTTGGAGCCCTGCAGCAGGCACACGTGCTGCAGCTTCGTGGCCGCCGCCTCGATCGCGGGCATCGCGTTGCGGAACAGGTCGGTGTCGCGGGCGACCTTGTCGACCCAGCGCGTGCCGGTGGCATGGCCGGTCCAGAAGATGTGGCTGGCGTCGGTCAGCCGGCCGAGCTTGTCTTCGCAGTCGGCCGGATCGCTCATGTCGCAGGTGACGTGGCGGGCCCGGGTTTCGAATTCGGGCGGTCGCCGCGAGACGATGGTCACGTCCCAGCCGCCCACGCGGTCCAGCAGTTGCGCCATGTTGGCGCCGACCATGCCGGTGCCGCCGAGGATGATTGCGGTGTTTCCGGTCATTGCGACAGCGCCTGCTCCACCGCAAGCCCGAGTTCGAGCACCTGCCGGTCCTGGCCGCGCAGGCCGGCCAGCATCAGGCCGACCGGCGCTGCGCCGGGGGCGTGGCACGGCAGGCTCAGGGCGCAGCCGTCGAGGAAGTTGATGAAGGTGGGGTTGCGCAGCAGCAGCAGGTTGGTGCTGCCATACAGCTCGTCGCTCTCCTGCAGCGGGGCGATGGCCGGCGCCACCACCGGCACCGTCGGCAGCAGCAGGGTGTCGCAGTTGGCGGCGGCCAGGCGCCGCTGCACGCCGGCGATCCAGCGCGGACGTTGCGCCAGCAGCGCCAGGTAATCGGACGCCAGCATCGTCTCGCCGCGGCGGATCCGCACCGACACGCGCGGGTCGTAGCCGGCTTCGCTGGCTTGCAGCAGGCTGGCGTGCCAGGCCCAGGCCTCGGCGGCCAGGAAGCCGCCCAGGCGATTGATCTGTCCCAGTTCCGCGAACTCCGGCACCTCGATCTCGACCAGCCGCGCGCCCGCGGCCGCGAGCTTGCTGCGGGCGCCGTCGAAGGCGCCCGCCACCGCGGCATCCATGCCATCGAGGGCGACGGTGGTCGGCACCGCGATGCGGCGGCCGGCCAGCGCGGCGGGCCGCAGCGGCGCCAGGGGAATGCCCGCGAGGACGGAGTCCAGCAACGCGCAGCAGGCCACGCTGCGCGCCAGCGGCCCGATCGAATCGAGCGTGAACGACAGGGGCAGCACGCCCTCGGTCGACACCCGCGATGCGGTGGGCTTGAAGCCGGTCAGGCCGCACAGCGCGGACGGAATCCGCACCGAGCCGCCGGTGTCGGTGCCGATCGCTGCCGCCGCCATGCCGTCGGCGACCGACACCGCCGCGCCCGACGAGGAGCCGCCGGGAATGCGGCCGGTGGCGCGGTCCCACGGGTTGCGCGGCGTGCCGTAGTGCGGGTTCAGGCCCAGGCCCGAATACGCGAACTCGGTCATGTTGGTGCGGCCGACAATCACGGCGCCGGCGGCGCGCAGGCGCTGCACCACCACGCTGTCGCGCGCGGCCGGTGCGGCATCGTTCAGAACGCGCGAGCCGGCGCGGGTGACCTGGCCCTGCTCGTCGAACAGGTCCTTGATCGACAGCGGAATGCCGGCCAGCGGCGGCAGCGGAACCCGCGCGGCCCGCAGGCCGTCGATGGCGTCGGCGGTGGCGCGGGCCGTGTCGGCATGCACCTGCAGGAAGGTCGCGGCGGCTTCGCCGGAACCGGTGGCGGCGGCGAGCGCCTGCTCGGTCAGGGTGCGGCTGGTGGTGCGGCCGTCGGCCAGCTCGGCGCGCAACTGGTCCAGCGTTTTCGGGGCAAGTGACATGGGGTGGGCTCGGTCTCGGCGCTCAGCGCGCCGTCATGGCCTGCGGCAGGCTCAGCACGATCTGGGGAAAGGCCGTGATGAGGACGGTGGCGACCACCATCAGCAGGAAGAAAGGAAAGCTCGCCTTGGCGACGGTGAAGATGTCCTTGCCGGTGAGGTTCTGCACCACGAACAGGTTGAAGCCCACCGGCGGCGTCACCTGAGCCATCTCCACCACCAGCACGATGTAGATACCGAACCACAGCATGTCGATGCCGGCCGCCTGCACCGCCGGCAGGATCACCGAGGTGGTCAGCAGCACGATCGAGATGCCGTCCAGAAAGCAGCCCAGGATGATGAAGAACACCGTGAGCGCCACCAGCAGCGCCCAGGCCGGCAGGTGCATCGCCGCGATCCAGTTGGCCAGCGCCGCCGGCAGTCCGGTGAAGCTCATCGCCGACGTCAGGTAGGCGGCGCCCAGCAGGATGAAGAAGATCATCGTGGACGTGCGCACCGCGCCCAGCAGGCTGTCCAGCATGGTGGCCCGGTTCAGCATGCCGGAGAAGCCGGCGATCATCAGTGCGCCCACCACGCCGATGGCCGCGGCCTCGGTGGCCGTGGCGAAGCCGGCGTAGATGGATCCGATGACGCCGATGATCAGCAGCACCACCGGGATCAGGCGGCGCGTGGCATAGACCTTCTCGGCGAAGCGCATGGTCAGGCCGGCCGCCGGGATCTTGTCCTTGTTCAACAGCGCCCAGGCCATGACGTAGCCGGAGAACAGCGTCATCAGCAGGATGCCCGGCAACACGCCGGCAATGAACAGGCGGGCGACCGAGACCTGCGCCGCCACCCCGTAGACGATCATGATGATCGACGGCGGGATCAGCAGGCCCAGCGTGCCGGAGCCGGCCAGCGAGCCGATCGAGATGCCCTCCGGATAGCCGCGCGACTTCAGTTCGGGCAGCGAGATCCGGCCGATGGTGGCGGCGGTGGCAGCGGACGATCCGCTGACCGCGGCGAAGATGCCGCAGCCCAGCACGTTGACGTGCAGCAGGCGGCCCGGCAGCTTGTCGACCCAGGGCGCCAGGCCGGCGAACATGTCGTCCGACAGCTTGGTGCGAAACAGGATCTCGCCCATCCAGATGAACAGCGGCAACGCCGTCATGGTCCAACTCGCGCTCGAGGCCCAGCTGGTGGTGGCCAGGATCGAGCCGGCCGGCGCATTGGCGAACAGCTCCATGCCGATGATGCCCACCGCGAGCAGCGCCGGCGCCACCCAGACCCCCAGCGCCAGCAGCAGGAACAAGGCCCCGATCAGGACAATCGCAATCGTGGCCATGTCATTCGCTCCGTTCTTCGCCGTCGCCGGTTTCGAACCGTTCATGGCGCAGCACCCGCACCAGGCGCTCGCCGAAGGCGACGGCCAGCAGGATCGAGCCCAGCGCCATCGGCAGCTGCGGCAGCCACAGCGGCACCGGGACCAGGCCCTGCGACACTTCGTTGAAGCGGAAGCTTTCGATGACGAAGGCGGTGCAGTACCAGGCCAGGTAGGCCGCCAGCAGCACGCCGATGACGCTGGCCAGCACTTCCATCGCGTGGTGCAGCGACGCGGGCACGAAGCGCGCCACCGCCGACACCCGGATGTGGGAGCCGCAGTGCAGCGCGTACGGCAGGCCGAAGAAGCCCGCGGCGGCCATCGCCCAGGCCGCGAATTCCTCCGCGTCACGCACGGTGGAGCCCAGGTTGCGGGCAACCACCTGCGCGATGATCATGGCGCAGATCAGCACCAGCGAGGCTGCCGACAACAGCCCGGAGGCGAAATACAACCGGTGCAGGCCCCTCATCACGGACTTAGCGCTTGGCCTGGTCGATCACGGCCTTGCCGTCGGCACCGGCCTTCTTCAGCCATTCGGCCGACATCGTCGCGCCGACCTTGGCCAGGTCGGCGTCGATCGCCGGCGGGGTCTTGCCCACCGTCATGCCGTTCTTGGCCAGCTTGTCGGTCAGCTCGCTGGTCTGCTTGCGGGCCGTCTCCCAGCCCTTCTTCTCGGCGCGCTCGGCGGCGGCCAGCACGGCCTTCTGCGACGCCGGCGGCAGCTGGTTGAAGGCGCGGGCGTTGACCATGGTCACGTTCTTGGGGATGAACGCCTGCACGTCGTAGTAGTACTTGGAAAAGTCCCAGGCCTGCGAGTCCACGCCGGTGGCCGGCGAAGTGATCATCGCCTCGATCAGGCCGGTGCCGAAGGCCTGCGGCACGTCGCCCGAGTTGACCGTGGTGGGCGAGGCGCCCATCAGTTCGACCATGCGCGAGGTGGCGGCGTTGTAGGCACGGAATTTCATGCCCTTGAAGTCGGCCATCTGCTTGACCGGCACCTTGGTGTAGATGCCCTGGGGCGGCCATGGCACGCTGTACAGCAGCTTGATGCCCTGCTTGGCCAGGCGCGCTTCCATGGTGGCGCGGCTGGCCAGCCACAGCTTCCAGGCGCTGTCGAAGTCGCGGGCCAGCAGCGGCACGGCGTCGACCTCGAAGATCGGGTCTTCGTTGCCCAGCACCGAGATCAGCACGTCGCCGACCTGCACCTGCCCGGTCTGCACCGCGCGCTTGAGGTCGGGCCGTTTGAACAGCACCGAGTTGGAGTGGATCTTGATCTCGAGCTCGCCATTGGTGGCCTTGGCCACGTCGGCTGCGAAGTCTTTCGCGACGGCGGTGATGTAGTTTCCGTCCGGCTGCTCGGCGGACATGTTCCATTTGTCGGCGGCGTAGGCCGACGGCAACGCCAGGCAGGCGGCGGCACAAGCGGACAAGAGGTGGCGGCGATTCAGGGTCATCAGGCTCTCCAGGGAAAAAATCAGGAACCCAGGCGCCAAAGCGACTGGAACGAATGGATTTCGGCGGCCGGCAGGCCCAGCGATGCGACCAGGGCCGTCGCCTGTTCCACGGCCACGGCGGCGCGGGTGGCTTCCACCAGCACCAGGCCATCGGCGGGCGCGGCCACCGCATCGGCGGTGACCGGGGTCGACAGGCCGGCATCGGTTTCGAGCAGGCTGGCACGGATCACGTGGTCCTGGCCGGCGACGGCCGCCAGCGCCTCGCGCAGGCTGGCGCCGGATTGCGCGAGCTGCTGCGGCGGCAGCACGAACAGTGCCAGCGCACCCCCCTCGCCTGCGCCGGCCTCCACGCCGAGCTTGCCGACCCGGCGCTGGGTGCCGCGCATGCGCTTGAAGTTCTCCAGCGACCAGGCGGTCTGGTTGGCAAAGGCGGTGCGGTACGCGTCGCTGGTGAACACGCCGAGGTTGTCGGTGTAGTAAAGCGCCAGATAGGGGCGCGGCGAGGCGCCGATGGCACCAAAGCGGCGCGCGCTCTGGAAGCCGGGGATCGCCACGCGCTCCTGCATGTGCTCGCGGTCGTACCAGCGGTTGAAGTCGAGGTCGTGTTGCGGATCGACATCGGTCCAGATGCACAGCAGGCCGCGCGTCGTGTCAGTGGTCATTGGGTCTCGGGTGCGGGGTGACGATTGCACGAAGTCTCCCCGACCCGGCCCCGCAAATCCAACAACTAATCTTGACGGCGATCCATCAGATAAGTTTATGAGGCGCCAGACCGTGCGACGGTCCAGGGGTCGGCCGCCACGTCCGCCGCCGGCATCCGCGCGACGTCGCCCGGAAGGCCGCGGGCGAAATCCTGCGCCGTCTGCTGCGCCACCGTCGCGATCTGCTGGAACAGCGGCGTCTCCGGCCCGGACCGGTACGAGCAGACCAGCGACATGTTCGGCATCTCGGCGTCGATCTGCAGCAGCCGCACGTCGCCGTCGGCCAGTTCGCGCTGGATGATCGCCGGCGGGATCATGGCCAGGCCGAAGCCGTCGACCACCAGCCGCACCATGGCGGACACCGATGTCATGCAGTTGATCCGCGCCTCGCGGCCGGCGTTGCCGTCGAACAGCCGCTCGAGGAAGCGGTGCGGCCCCGAGTTGCGCGAGAAGCTCAGGATCGGGAAGGTGGCGATGTCGGCCAGGGTCAGCACCTCGCCGTGCAGGTTCAGCCTGGGGGCGCCGAACCAGCGCAAGGGGAAGTCGCACAGCGGCATGTTCTGGACGCCGGCGCCGGACACCGGGTCGGTCTGCAGGATCAGGTCGAGGTTGCCCTTGCTGAACTGCTCGATCAGCCGGATGGTGGTGTCGCCGGCCAGTTCGACTTCGAGCTGCGGGTAGACCCGGTGGATCCGCGCCACCAGCTCGGGGAACCAGGAATGGATGATCGACTCGATCACGCCGATGCGGACCACCCCGGTGTAGAGCGAGCGGTCCTTCATGCTTTCCAGCATCTCGTTGGTGGTGCGCACCAGGCGGTCGGCGTAGACCAGCGCCTTGCTGCCTTCCAGCGTCAGCGTCACCTCGCGGTCGCCCCGGTCGAACAGGCGCACGCCCAGCTCCTGCTCCAGCGTCGCGATCCGGCTGGAGACGGCGGCCTGGGTGGTGTGCAGCTTTTCCGCCGTCATCCGGAAATTGCGCAGCTTGGCCAGCCAGACGAAGGTTTCCAGAAAGCGCAGGTTCATGCCGGCCAGTTTAAGCGGCCGGCCTAAGGCAGGTTCTCCCGGAAGATCACCTGGCTGCGGACCTGCTCGACGCCGCTGGACAGTTCGCGGCCGTCGCGCAGGTTGGCGAAGATGCGCACGCAGCTCATCACCGCGCCCTGCGGGTTCTGGGTGATCACCGCGTCCAGCGTGCCGTCGATCAGCAGCGCGCGGGTGTCCGGCGTCAGGCCGTGGCCGATGAAGACCGGCTTGCGTGCCGCGCCGGCCTCCTTGATCGCCCGGCCGATGCCCTCCGCGCCGCCGCCGATGTTGTAGATGCCGGCCAGCTCCCGGTGCTGCTCCAGCAGCGCGCGGGCCTGGTGGTAGTTCTTCTCGGCATCGTCGTGCCCCTCGCGCGCCCCGACCACGTGCACGCCGGGATACTGTTCCTCGAACAGGTGCAGGAAGCCGGCCTCGCGCTCCTCGTGGGCGCGGTAGCTGAGCGACCCCGCGATCATCGCCACCTTGGCGTTGCGGCTGCGCGCCGGCGGCCCCATGAACCGGGCGATCAGGTAGGCGGCGGTGCGGCCGGCGGCGCGGTTGTCCAGCCCCACGTAGGCGGCGCGGCGCGAGTTGGACAGGTCGGAGATCAGCGTCACCGTCGGCACGCCCTGGTCCGCCAGCGTGGCGACCGCCTCGCGCACCACCGGGTGCTCCAGCGCCATGAAGGCGATGCCGTCGCAGCGCTTGCCCTGCTTGAGCAGTTCCGTCGCCAGCGCTTCCGGGTTGAAGCTCTCGATGTATTCCGCATGGCACTTGACGTTGTACGGCTCCCAGTGCTCGTGCGAGTAACCGATCATGTCGCCGAGCATGCGCAGGAACCGGTTGCTGCCTTCGGGAATCAGGAAGGCCAGCCGCAGCGGCTTGGGCGCCACGGCGGCCCGCGCCTGCGGCTGTTCGACGTAGCCCAGGTCGGCCGCCGCCCGCAGCACCCGCTGCACCGTGGACGGCCGCACGCCGCTGCGCCCGTGCAGCACCCGGTCCACCGTGGCCAGCGAGACCTCGGCGCGTTGCGCAACCTGTTCCATGCGGGGCAGACTCACCTCAAAACACCTCATTTCGGCCGTTTGACGTCGGGGCCTGTGCTGCCTACTCTAGCGACATCCGAAGGCCAGGACAACCAAGAACCGTCAGAAGGCCTCAGAACCCCTCAAGACCCACTGGAGACAAAGCCATGACCCCGACCACCGCCCAGCCGACCCGCCGCCACATCCTGCGCCAGCTCGGCGCCCTGCCCGCCGCCGGCATCGCCGCCGCGCTGCCCAGCTTCGCCCACGCCGCGGAGTTCTCGCTCAAGTACGGCAACAACCTGCCGGTGACGCACCCGCTGAACGTGCGCTCGCAGGAAGCGGCGGACCGCATCGCCAAGGAAAGCAAGGGCCGGGTCGAGATCAAGATCTTCCCGAACAACCAGCTCGGTGGCGACACCGACATGCTGGCCCAGGTGCGCTCCGGCGGCATCGACTTCTTCACGCCCTCGGCGCTGGTGATCGCCACGCTGGTTCCGGTGGCCGCGATCAACGCCACCGGCTTCGCCTTCGGCGACTACGGACAGGTGTGGGGCGCGATGGACGGCAAGGTCGGCGCCCATGTGCGCGCCGCCATCGGCAAGATGAAGCTGCATGCCTTCGAGAAGATGTGGGACAACGGCTTCCGCCAGATGACCAGCAGCAAGGGCCCGATCACCACCGCCAAGGACATGGACGGCCTGAAGATCCGGGTGCCGGTCAGCCCGCTGTCGATCAGCATGTTCAAGGGCCTGGGAGCCTCGCCGGCCAGCCTGCAGTTCAGCGAGGTGTATTCCGCCCTGCAGACCAAGATCGTCGACGCGCAGGAGAACCCGCTGCCCATCATCCAGGTGGCCAAGCTGTTCGAGGTGCAGAAGAACTGCTCGCTGTCCAACCACATCTGGGACGGCTTCTGGTTCATCGGCAACGGCCGCATGTGGGACAGCCTGCCGGCCGACCTCAAGACCATCGTGTCGAACGCGATCAACGACGCCGGCATGCAGCAGCGCGAAGACATCAAGAAATTGAACGAAACCCTGGTGACGGATCTGACCGCCAAGGGCATGGTCTTCAACAAGACCAACCCGGACGGCTTCCGCGCCAAGCTGCGCGAGGCGGGCTTCTATTCCGAGTGGAAGGGCCGCTTCGGCGCCGAGGCCTGGGGCCTGCTGGAACAGTCGGTCGGCAAGCTGGCCTGACGCCGATCGGCCATGCAGTCCTCGCTCGCGCAGGACGGGGCGCCGGTCCCCGTTCCATCCAACACCCCGCTCGGTTCCTGGGCCCGCCGCGTCGACGACGGCCTGGGCGCCACGGTGGAGGCCGCGGCCGCCAGCCTGGTGCTGGTGGAGATCGTCGTGCTGCTGGCCGGCGTGGTCGCCCGCTACGTGTTCCACAAGCCGCTGGTCTGGTCGGACGAACTGGCGTCGATCCTGTTCCTGTGGCTGTCGATGCTGGGCGCCGTCGTGGCGCTGCGCCGCGGCGAGCACATGCGCATGACCGGCCTGGTCAATCGCGCCAGGCCCGCCACCGCGGCCCTGCTGGAAGCGCTGGCGCTCACCATCCCGCTGCTGTTCCTGGCCCTGGTGATGTGGCCGGCCTTCGAATACGCACACGAGGAACTGCCGGTGGTCAGCCCCGCGATGGAGCTGAGCAACGCCTGGCGCGCCAGCGCGATTCCGGTTGGCCTCGGCCTGATGGCCGTTGTCGCCTTGCTGCGCCTGTTCCGCTTCCACGACCTGCGGCACATCGGCATCGCGCTGGGCGCGACCGTCGTCGTCGGCCTGGCGTTCTGGCTGCTGGGTCCGGTGCTGGCGCCGCTGGGCAAGCTCAACCTGATCATCTTCTTCGTGATCCTGGTGGCGGCCTGCGTGTTCTCGGGCGTGCCGATCGCGTTCTCGTTCGCGCTGGCCACGTTCGCCTACCTGGCGCTGACCACCAAGACGCCGATGATCGTGCTGGTGGGCCGGCTGGACGAAGGCATGTCGCACCTGATCCTGCTGGCGGTGCCGCTGTTCATCTTCCTGGGCGCGCTGATCGAGATGACCGGCATGGCCAAGGCCATGATCCAGTTCCTGGCCAGCCTGCTGGGGCACGTCAAGGGCGGGCTGTCGTATGTGCTGATCGGCGCGATGTACCTGGTGTCGGGCATCTCGGGCTCCAAGATCGCCGACATGGCGGCGATCGCCCCGGTGCTGTTCCCGGAGATGAAGAAGCGCGGCGCCAAGCCGGGCGACCTGGTGGCGTTGCTCTCGGCCACCGGCGCCCAGACCGAAACCATTCCGCCTTCGATCGTGCTGATCACCATCGGCTCGGTCACCGGCGTGTCGATCGCGGCGCTCTTCACCGGTGGGCTGCTGCCGGCCGTTGTCGTCGGCGCATTCCTGTGCGCCGTGGTGGCCTGGCGTTACCGCTCAGACGACCTGTCGGGCGTGCGCCGCTACAGCAAGGGCGAGATCGGCAAGTTCATGCTGGTGGCCCTGCCCGCCATCGCCCTGCCCTTCGTCATCCGCGCCGCGGTGGTGGAAGGCGTGGCCACGGCCACCGAGGTGTCCACCATCGGCATCGTCTATTCGGTCATCGTCGGCATCTTCATCCACCGCCAGTTCGACCTGAAACGGCTCAAGCCGATGCTGGTGGAAACCGCATCGCTGACCGGCGCGATCATCTTCATCGTCGGCTGCGCCACCGCGATGGCCTGGGGCCTGACCCAATCGGGTTTCTCCAATGACCTGGCCAACGCGATGAAGGCCATGCCCGGCGGCGCCGCCGGCTTCATGGTGATTTCCATCGTCGCCTTCGTCATCCTGGGCAGCGTGCTGGAGGGCATTCCGGCCATTGTCCTGTTCGGGCCGCTGCTGTTCCCCATCGCCAAGGCCGTGGGCATCCACGAGGTGCACTACGCGATGGTGGTCATCTTCGCCATGGGCATCGGCCTGTTCGCGCCACCGTTCGGCGTGGGCTACTACGGCGCCTGCGCCATCAGCAAGATCCATCCGGACGAGGGCCTGCCCCACATCGGCGGCTACATCCTGGCGCTGCTGGCCGGCCTGGCCGTCGTCGCCGCGATCCCGTGGATCTCCATCGGCTTCCTCAAGATTTAAGGACAACAGACATGAGCAGATTTTTTGGCGAGATCCGCCAGGTGGCCTACCTGGTGCCCGACATCGAGGCGGCGATGGACTACTGGTCCAGCGTGCTGGGCGTCGGCCCCTGGTTCTACAACCCGAAGGTTCCGATCAAGAACTACACCTACCGCGGCGAGCGCTACGAGCCGCACAACTCGGTGGCGCTGGCCAACGCCGGCGGCCTGCAGGTGGAATTGCTGCAGATCCGCAACAACGTGCCTTCGATGTACCGCGACTTCATCCAGGCCGGCCACCAGGGCGCGCAGCATTTCGCCTACTGGACCGAGGACTTCGACGCCGACCTCCAGCGCGCCGAAGCAGCCGGCTTCCAGGTCTGCATGGGCGGCGAGGTGGGCGAGAACGGCCGCTTCGTCTACTTCGAGGACAAGGCGTCGCATCCGGGACTGCATCCGGGCACCGTGGTGGAACTGTCCGAGGTGGCCGGCCCCAAGGGCAAGCTGTTCAAGATCATCCGCGAGGCCTCGCAGGGCTGGGACGGCAAGGACCCGGTGCGGCCCTTCCCCGACCTGACGACGCTCTAGCCCATGACCGGCGACCGCTTCGAGGCCACCTACCTGATCGAAACCCCGCTGGACCCGGCCCACGTCGCCGAGGTGCTGGCGGGCGAGCAGTCCTGCGGCACCTTCGCCCGTGTGGAGGGCGAGACCGACGCCCTGCGCGAGCGGGCCCGGGCCACCGTCGAATCGGTGGAACTGCTGGACGTGGCAGACAGCCCGGCCCTGCCCAACGGCTGGATGCAGCGGCGCGGCATGTTCGACCAACCCAATTCACACCGCTGGCAGCGCGCCCGGCTGCGCGTGAGCTTTCCGGCGGACAACGTCGGCCCCAATCTGCCGACGCTGGCCGCCACCGTCTCGGGCAACCTGTACGACCTGGGCGAGGTGACGGGGCTGCGGCTGGAGTCGCTCAAGCTCTCCGCCGCCTACCGCCGGCAGTTCGACTTGCCGGCGCAGGGCATCGACGGGACGCGCAGGCTCACCGGCGTGCAGGGCCGGCCGCTGATCGGCACCATCATCAAGCCCAATGTCGGCCTCTCCGCCGAGGAGACGGGCGAACTGGCCGGCAGGCTGTGCGCCGCCGGCGTGGACTTCATCAAGGACGACGAGGTCTGCGCCAACCCGGTCCACGCGCCGCTGAAGGACCGCGTGCAATCCGTGATGCGCCGCGTGCGCGCCCACCAGGACAGGACCGGCAAGCTGGTGATGGTGGCCTTCAACATCACCGACGAGACCGATGCGATGCGCCGCCACGCCGACCTGGTCGCCAGCGAAGGCGGCAGCTGCGTGATGGCCAGCCTGAACTGGTGCGGTTATTCGGCGGTGCAGACCCTGCGCCGCCACACGCAACTCGCCCTGCACGGGCACCGCAACGGCTACGGTGCTCTCTCGCGCCATCCGCTGCTGGGGTTTTCGTTCCAGGCCTGGCAGACGCTGTGGCGCCTGGCCGGCGTGGACCACATGCACGTGCACGGATTGCAGGGCAAGTTCTCGCAGTCGGACGACGAGGTGATCGAGTCGGCGCGCGACACGCTGGCGCCGCTCGCCGACGGCATCGACGACCGCGTGCTGCCGGCGTTTTCCAACGGGCAATGGGCGGGGACGGTGCCGGCGACGTGGGAGAGCGTGCGCAGCAACGACCTGCTGTTCATGTCCGGCGGCGGCATCCTGGCGCACCCGGACGGCGCGGCCGCCGGCGTCGCCAGCCTGCAGCAGGCGTGGGACGCGGTGCAGCATGGGGAGACGCTGGCGCAGCGCGCCCTGCGGTCGCCGGAACTGCGGCGCTCGATCGATTTCTTCGGCAGGAAGTGATGGCCGCGCCGC
Organism: Ramlibacter sp. 2FC; assembly: GCA_943372495.1. Taxonomy (GTDB): domain Bacteria; phylum Pseudomonadota; class Gammaproteobacteria; order Burkholderiales; family Burkholderiaceae_C; genus Ramlibacter. The sequence continues at coordinate 535,015 of CALRYV010000001.1, forward strand.
TGCTGGCCTGGTACGGCGACGACTTCACCGGCGCCACCGACACGCTGGCGGTGCTGACGCAGGCCGGCCTGCGGGCCATGCTGTTCATGGGCGTGCCCGATGCGGCGCAGCAAGCTGCGGCCGAGCGGGCGCTGGGCGGGCCGTTGCAGGCGATGGGCATCGCCGGGGCCTCGCGTGCGATGGCGCCGGCGGCGATGGCGGCCGAACTCGCACCGGTGGGAGCCTTCTTCAGGCAGCTCGCCGTGCCGGTCATGCACTACAAGGTCTGCTCCACGTTCGACAGCGCGCCGGGCATCGGCAGCATCGGCGCCGCCGTTGCGGCCCTGCGACCCAATGCGCCGAACCTCTTCGTGCCCATCGTCGGCGGCCAGCCCGGGCTGGGCCGCTACTGCGCCTTCAGCAACCTGTTCGCGGCGGCCGGCAGCGGCGGCGCGGTGGAGCGCATCGACCGCCATCCGACCATGCGCAACCATCCGGTCACGCCGATGCAGGAGGCCGACCTGCGGCGCCACCTGGCACTGCAGGGACTGGAGCCGGTGGCTGCCGTGCACTATCCGGTCTATGCCGAAGCCCCGCGCACGCAACGCGCCCTGCTGCAGGCGTTGCTCGATGGCAGGCCCGCGGCGGTGCTGATGGACGTCGCCGACCCCGCCCACCTGGCGCCGGTGGGACGCCTGATCTGGGAGCGGGCGCTGCAAAGCCCGCTGCTCGCCGTCGGCCCGAGCGGCGTGGCCCAGGCGCTGATCGCGCACTGGCAGACGGCGGGCGACCTGCCCGCAGCGACGCACGATGGCGCGGACGCGCAGCTTGCGCCGGCCAGCGGTCCGGTCTTCGTTTTCGCGGGCAGCCTGTCGCCGGTCACCGCCAGGCAGGTGCGCGCCGCGCGCTCGTTCCAGCATGTGGCCGTGGATGCGGACGCCCTGCTGGCGGACGGGCACCTGCAGGCGCTCGAGCAGGTCCACGCGGCGCTGCGCCAGGGCCGGCACGTGATCGCATCCACAGCGCCTTCGGGCTCCGCCGCAGCCGACACCCGCCACTCGGCACAGCTCGCGCAAGCCACCTCGCGCTTCGTCCAGCAGGTGCTGCAAGGCCAGTCCGGCAGCGGCGCGCCGCTCCGGCGCGTGGGCATCGCGGGCGGAGACACGTCCAGCCTGGCCGTGAAGGCGCTGGGCGCCTGGGGCCTGTCCTACCGCGGCGCGCTCGGCGCCGGCGTGACGGTCAGCCGCGTGCACAGCGCCGACCCGGCGCTGGACGGCATGGAGCTGATGCTCAAGGGCGGGCAGATGGGGCAGGAAGACGTGTTCGAGCGGCTGCTGGGAATGTCATCCCGGGCTTGACCCGGGATCCATAGGCTTCATTTGCGCGGAACCGTCTGGATGCCGGGTCGAGCCCGGCATGACAGTCTCTCAATTCGGCTTGACGCCCGCCTTCACCAGCAAGCCGCCCAGCGTGTCGATCTCGTTCCTGAGGTGGGCGCGCAAGGCGGCCGGGGTGGCCTGTTCGACCGCCACGGCCGACACGCCCATCGCATCGAGCCGGGCCCGCACCTCCGGGTCGGCCACCGATTTCTGCAAGGCCGCCGTCAGCTGCTCCAGCACCGGCTTTGGCGTGCCCTTGGGCGCGTAGAGGCCGAACGAGATGTTGATGTCGAAGCCCTGCACGCCGGCCTCGGCGATCGCCGGCACCGCCGGCAGGTCGCGCAGCCGCGCCTTGCCCGCCGCCGCGTAGGCCTTGATCTTGCCGCCCTTGACGCTGGGCACCGTGCCCGAGGTCTGGTCGCACAGGATGTCGACCTGGCCGCCCATCAGGTCCGTCAGCGCCGGGCCGGTGCCCTTGTACGGAATTTCGTTGAGCTTCACGTTCAGCACGTTCAGCACGTTCATCATCATCAGCCCGCACAGGTGCGAGGCCGATCCGACGCCCGCGTGCGCCAGGCTGACCTTGCCGGGGTTGGCCTTGAGGTAGGCCACGAACTCGACGAGGTCCTTGGGCGGAAACTCGTTGCGCGCCACGATCACCATCGGCCCGCTGGTGGCCGAGCCGATCGGCTCGAAGTCGTCCACCGGGTGGTACGGCAGGTTCTTGTACATCGCCAGATTGGTGGCGTGGCTCACGTGGATCATCAGCAGCGTGTAGCCATCGGGCCTGGAGCGCGCGACCTTGGCGGTGCCGATCGAGCCGGCCGCCCCGGCGGTGTTGTCGACGACGATGGTCTGCCCCAGGTGCTTCTGCATGGCCGCGGCGAACACGCGGGTGATGGTGTCGCCGGGACCGCCCGGCGCATACGGCATCACCATGGTGATCGGGCGCGACGGATAAGCGTCCTGCGCCAGCGCGTGGATCGAGGCCAGGCCGAGCGCGGCGGCAGCGACCAGTCGAATGAATGCAAGTGTCACAGCAGTCGCCTCCGGATGTCGATCGGGTCCAGCACTTCCAGCGGCTCGGCCCCGCCCTTGGGGATGCCGACCTGGGTGGCATTGAGCAGCATCGACACCATGACGTAGGTGCCGGACAGCACCGTCAGGTCGATCACCGCCTGCTCGCCCATCTTGTCGACCGCCTCCTGCCACAGCGCGTCGGGCACGCGGTGGTTGAGACTGAGCTGGATGCAGTAGTCGTAGACCAGGCGTTCGTCGTCCCGCATCGAGGCCGGGCGCCGGCACTGCTGCAGGTCCCGCATCACGTCGTCGGACAGGCCGGCCTTGCGCGCGATCGGCTCGTGGGCCCACCACTCGTACTGGGCGTTGGCGATGCGCGACTGGATCAGGATGGCGAACTCGTTGAGCCGCTTGTCGACCGAGGTCTTGAAGCGCAGGTAATCGAGCAGCTCGAAGCAGCGGCGCGCCATCTCGGGGCTGCGCAGCAGCGCGTTGTAGGGACCGCCGAGGGCGGCGCTCGAGACCTTGAGGATGTCGTCGGCCAGCGGCCGCACCTCGGGCGGGAGGGATTCGTAGGTGATCTGGGGCAGGCGTTCTTGCATCGGAAAATTCTATGCAGCGGGACTGCCCGCGCGGCCGGTGAATACCCGCGGCAGCCGGCGCGGTGCTGCAGACGGTCGCCCGCTTCAAGCTGGGGACGCAGCAGCAGCCGTCCCCATGGATCGAAGCGACCGCCCGGCCGGCCCTGGCCCGTTGAAAACGCCTAATCGGCCTTCGCGCCCGAGAACTGGACGATCTTGGCCCACTTCTCGGTTTCCATCCGGTGGATGGCCCAGAACTGCTCCGGCGTGCCGGCGATGGGCACGCCGCCCAGGTCGGCCAGCTTGGCCTTCATGACCGGGTCGGCCAGCGCCGCGTTGAACTCGCGATTGAGCCGCGCGATGACGGCCGGCGGCGTGCCCTTGGGGACGGCGGCGCCGAACCAGGCGCTGGCCTCGTAGCCCGGCACGGTGTCGGCGACGGCCGGCACGTCGGGCAATGCGGGCGAGCGCTGCGCGCTGGTGACGCCGAGCGCGCGCACCGTGCCATTGCGGATGTGGCCGATGATGGACGGCATGTTGTCGAACAGCACGTCCACCTGGCCGCCGATCAGGTCCACCGTCGCCGGGCCGGCGCCCTTGTACGGCACGTGCTTCATGTCGACGCCGGTCATGAACTTGAACAGTTCGCCCGACAGGTGGACCGAGGTGCCGGCGCCCGACGAAGCCATGTTGATCTTGCCCGGGTTGGCCTTGCCGTAGGCGATGAACTCGGCGACCGTTTTCGCCGGGAAGTCCTTCCTCACCGTCATCACGTTGGGCACGCGCACGATGCCGGCCACCGGCAGCAGGTCGTCCAGCAGGTTGAACGGCAGCTTCTGGTACAGCGTGGCATTGATCGCGTTGGCCGGATTGACCAGCAGCATGGTGTAGCCGTCGGCCGGGGCGCGGATCGCCATCTCGGTGCCGATGTTGTTGCCGCCGCCGGCGCGGTTCTCGATGATCACCTGCTGCCCGAGCTTGAGCGACAGGTGCTGCCCCATCAGGCGCGCCAGCAGGTCCGTCGTGCCGCCCGGCGGGTACGGCACGATCCAGCGGATCGGCTTGACGGGATAGGCATCGGCCTGGGCGAAGGCGGGGCCGGCGATGGCGCCGCCCAGCAGCACGAGCCCCGTCAAGATCTTGTTCAGCAGTCGCATGGTGTCTCCTGGTTGAAGCTGAAGGAGGCTACGACCCGTGCCGCCCGACGTCAATCAGGGTTGACGGCAGCAGTGGAAAGGCTCAATCCGGCTTGACGTTGGCGTCGCGGATCACCTTGGCCCACATCTCCACCTCCTGGTGGATGCGGGCGCTGGCCTGCTCGGGCGTCGTGACCACGGCGTAGGCGCCCTGCGACAGCAACTGCTCCTTCACTTCCGGCATGGCGAGCAGCTTCGTGATCTCGGCGTTGAGGCGGGCCACGATGTCCCTGGGCGTTCCCACAGGCGCCAGGATGCCGAACATCGAACTCACTTCGAAGCCGGGCATGCCGGCCTCCCCGGCGGTCGGAACCTCGGGCAGCATGGAGATGCGCTGCGACGTGGTCACCGCCAGCGCGCGCAACTTGCCGGCCCGGATGTGGGGCAGCGCCGCCGGCACCGTCTCCACCATGGTCAGCACCTGGCCGCCGATCAGGTCGGTCATCGCCGGGCCGCTGCCCTTGTACGGGATGTGCACCATCTCCACGCCGGCGCCGCGCTTGAACATCTCGCCGGCCAGCCGCTGCGGCGCGCCGGCGCCCGACGAGGCGAAATTGAGCTCGCCCGGTCTGGACTTGGCGTAGGCGATCAGCTCCCGCAGCGACTGCACCGGCACCGACGGATGGACCACGAACACCAGCGGCACCGAGCCGACGATGGCGACCGGCACCAGGTCCTTCTCGAAGTTGTAGCGGATGCTGGCCTTTTCCAGCGTCTGGTTGATCGAGTGCGAGGTGACGGCGCCCATCAGCAGCGTGTAGCCATCGGGCGGCGCCTTGACCACGGCCTCGGCGCCGATGTTGCCGCTGGCGCCGCCGCGGTTGTCCACCACCACCTGCTGGCCGAGCGCGGTCGACAGCCGCTGCGCCATCACGCGGCCGATCACGTCGGTGGCGCCGCCCGGCGGATAGGGAACGACCAGCCGGATCGGCTTGTCGGGCCAGGCTGCGGCCGCGGGGCCGGCGAACAGGGCGAGCGTGGCGAGTGCCAGGCCCAGGTGCAGGACACGGCGGCGGGGCGATCGGGCGGATGGCATGGTCATGGCCGATTATGGGGAGCGCGGAGGCCGCGCCCGGGCAGGGAAAGCCCGGCTATGCCGCGGCCAGGCAACGTGCCTGCGATCCGTCGCCCGCCCTCGCGTTCGAGCCGCGCGTTACTGCGCCGGCCGGGTCGTCCCCGCCGGTCCGGCCGGCACCGCCGGCTGGTCGGCCTTGGGGGCGGACCGGCGCGGGATGTTGCTGCCCGTGGGCGTGTAGCCGGGGTCCGGCGCCGGGCTGGTCGCGGCGCTCTGGTCGGCGGCGCAGCCGGCGATGAAGGCGCAGAGCAGGCCGATCGAGATCGTGAAAGCTTTCGTGGTCATGGGTTCCTGTTCGAGCTGGGGACACAAAGAAACGGGTCGCGCCCGGCGACCCGCGCCAATGGTAGCGCCGGGAGCGGCGGCAGCGCCCCGTCAAGGCTCGAGGGTCGCCACCGCCTCGAAGCTGCCGTCGGCCCCGCGCCGCACCACCACCCCCTGCGCCGAGGCCGTGCCGACGCCGGCCAGCGCGGTGATGTTGACCTGGTGCGTCACCACCACCAGCGTCCCGGGCCCGCGCCAGTCGGCCAGCACCTGCCGCGCCCGCGCGGTCTGCGCGTCGCGGCCCGGCGGCGGCAGGCGGAAGAACGAGTTGAAGGCCGGCTCGTCGCGCGCCTGGCTGCCGAAGGCCAGCCGCGCCGTCTCGCGGGTGCGGCACCACTGCGAACTGAGCACGGCGCCGACCTGGATGCCGCGGCTGCGGAACCGCTCGCCCAGCCGGCGCGCCTCGGCCCGGCCCTGGTCGTCGAGGTTGCGCTGGGTGGCGCAGTCGCCGGCCTTGAACCCGGGCGGGTCGCCGACGCCGGGCGCGGTGGCATGGCGAAACAGCACGATGGCACCGGGTTTGGCCAGCTCGGCCCAGGCGTCCGCCGCCAGGGCGGAGGATGCGATCAATGCGCAGCCGAGGGCTGCCAGGAGCGAGCGGGAGAGGTGGTTCATCCCCGGGACGGTAGCAAAGGCGCTTACCCGAGGCGGGTGTGGGTGCACTACCTCGGCTACGCCGCCGCGGCCTCCCTTGCCGCTTGAGCCCGTAGCGCAAGCTTGCGCTTCGCATACGGCACCAGCCCGCCGGCGGCCAGGATCTCCAGCGCCGTCGCCGACAGGGGCGTGGCGACCAGCACCTGGCCGGTCGCGAGGTTGGTGATCCGCGCCGTGTCCAGGTCCACCGACAGGTCCTGGCCCGTCTGCACGGCCTGGGAAATGCCTTCGCACACCAGGATCGGGAAGCCGTTGTTGATCGCGTTGCGCAGGAAGTAGCGCGCGAACGAGTCGGCGATCACCAGCCGGATGCCGGCGCCGCGCAACGCGAACACCGGCCCTTCGATGGTCTTGCCGCCGCCGCCGAAGTTGTGGCCGGCCACCACGATGCCGTACTCGCCCGCCAGCGCCTTGCCCGAAAACGAGGGATCGAGGTCTGCGAAGGCCGCCTTGGCCAGTTCCGCATCGGCCAGCGCGTTCGAGCTCTTGAAGCGCGTGGGCATGATGTCCAGCGCCTTCACGTCGTCGCCGACGCGGTAGGCGCCGGCCCGGATTTCGTCATGCATGGGCGGGCTCCCTGGCAAGGGCTTGCAGCGTGCGGGGGTCGGTGATGACGCCCTGCACCGCCGACGCGGCCACCGTCTGCGGCGACCCGAGGTAGACGAAGGAATCCGGGCTGCCCATGCGGCCCTTCATGTTGCGGTTGCCCGAGCTGATGGCGACCTCGCCGGCGCCCAGCACGCCGCTGTGCTCGCCCATGCAGGGGCCGCAGCCGGGCGGGAACACCAGCGCCCCGGCTTCCGACAGGGTGGCGATGTGGCCGGCCTTCAGCGCCCGCTGGTACACCTCGCGCGACGCCGGCACCACCACGAAGCGCACGCCGGGCGCGACCGTGCGGCCTTCGACGATCGCCGCCGCCGCCGCCAGGTCCTCGAAGCGGCCGTTGGTGCAGGTGCCGATGAACGCTTCGTTGATCGGCTTGCCGGCCTGCGACGTGACGCTCTGGATGTTGTCCAGTGCGTGCGGGCAGGCCAGCAGCGGCTCCAGCGCGCCCATGTCGACGTCGAGCACGTCCTCGTAGCCGCAGTCGGCATCGCTGTACACCGGCGTGAAGGCGCGTTGCGCACGGTCTTTCACGTAGTCGAGCGTCACTGCGTCCGGTTCGAAGATGGCGGACTTGGCCCCCATGTCGGAGCAGTAGTTGGTGATGGTGAAGCGCGCGTCCATCGACAGCGCGGCCACGCCGGGGCCGCCGATCTCGATCGCCCGGTAGATCGCCTTGCGCTCGTAACCCAGCAGGCCCATCAGGTGCAGCGCGACGTCCTTGGTGGTGACGCCGTCCCGCAGCGCGCCGCGCAGGTTGATGCGGATGGTGGCCGGCACCACCAGCCAGATCTCGCCCAGCGCCGCGGCGACGGCGGCGTCGGTCTGGCCGACGCCGATCACCACCGCGCCGATCGCACCGCCCGTGGGCGTGTGCGACTCGTTCATGATGATCAGTTCGCCCGGCAGCACCAGGCCCTTTTCCGGCATCACCACATGCATGATCCCGCTGCCGACGTCGAACAGGTTCTTCACCTCGAACTTCTTCGCCGCCTGGCGGATGGCGGCGTGGACGTCGGCGATCGCCACCGTCTGCGCCGGGCTCTGGTGGTCCAGAGTGAAGGCCACTCGCCCGCTGTCGAACAGCTTGTCGGAGCCCAGCAGGCCGATGGTGTTGAACACCAGCTTGCCCTGCAGGTCCATGCTGGCGACCTGGTCCACCTTGCAGTCGAGGAACTGCCCCGGCCGCACGGCGTCCAGGCCCGCCGCGCGCGCCAGGATCTTTTCCGTGATGGTCATGCCCATGGCGTTCACTCCACCTTGATGTTGGCCGCCTTGATGGTGGTGGCCCACTTGGCAGTGTCGGCCTTGATCAGCGCCTCGAACTGGGCCGCCGTGCCGGAGCCGGGTTGCAGGCCCATGGTCTGGAACCTGGTGCGCAGTTCGGGGTCTTGCAGCACCTCCGCGACGTCGCGCTGCAGTTTTTCCAGCACGTCCTTGGGCAGGCCGGCCGGGCCGACCAGGCCGAACCAGTTGCTGAAGTTGTAGTTCGGCAGGCCCGCTTCGGCCATGGTCGGCACGTCCGGCAGCAACGCCGAACGCCGGGTGCCGAGCACCGCGAGCGGCACCAGCTTGCCGGCCTTGATGTGGGGCAGCACCTGCGACGCGGCGTCGAAGTCCAGCGCCGTCTGGCCGCTCAGCACCGCGTTCACGGCGTCGGCCGTGCCCTTGTACGGCACCATGGTCAGGTTCACGCCGGCGGAATTTTCGAACAGCGCCGCGGCCAGGTGCGGCGCGCCGCCGTTGCCCGAGGTCGCGGTGGTGACGCTGTCAGGCTTGGCCTTGGCCGTCGCAATCAGCTCCCGCACGTTCTTGAACGACGCGCCCGGTTGCGACACCAGCACGAAGTCCACCGCGGCGGTCTGCGCGATCGGCGCGAAGTCCTTGACCGGGTCGAAGCGCATGCCCTTGTACAGGTGCTGGTTCACCGTCAGGTTGCCGGCCGTGGCCATCAGCAGCATGTAGCCGTCGGCGGGCGCCTTGGCCACCTGCTCGGAGCCGAGCAGGCCGGCGGCGCCCGGCTTGTTCTCCACCACCACCTGCTGGCCCCACTTGTCGGTGAGCTTCTGGCCGATCAGGCGCGCCACCACGTCGGTGGGGCCGCCGGCGGTGAAGGCCACCACGATCTTGACCGGCTTGTTCGGATAGGCGCCCTGCGCGAGCGCGGCGGCTCCGACGGTGCCGAGGGCGACGGTGGCCAGCATGGCGCGGACAAGGGTACGGCGGGGGAAATGCATTGGATGTCTCCGTTGGGAAATTAGAGGGAAAGGGAGGCGACGGCCTTGGCCTTGGCGGTGCAGGCGGCCATCAGGAAGGACAGGTCGGTGCCGGTGGAGACGAAGCGCGCGCCCATGCGCACGAACTTCTCCACCAGGTCGGGCCGCGAGGCGAGGCCGCCGATGCCGACGTGCTTGCCGTGCTTGCGGCAGGCATCGATGGTGCGCTGGTACGCGGCCGCCACGCGCGGATCGTCGTACTGGCCCGGGACACCCCATTCGGCCGTCAGGTCGTTGGTGCCGATCAGCAGCATGTCGACACCCTCCACGGCGGCGATCTCCTCGACCTGCTCCAGCGCCTCCACGGCTTCCATCATCAGGATCACCATGGTGGCCTTGTTCAGGGCCAGGTTGGCCTCGGCGGTCGGGAAGCTGCGGTACTGCAGGTGCGGCAGCCCGCCGTTGGCGGAGCGATCGCCCTGCGGTGCGAAGCGGGCGTAGCGCACCACCTCGCGCGCCTGCCGCGCGCTGCGCACGTGCGGGGCGATCACGCCCATGGCGCCGCCATCGAGCACCCGCGAGATGTACTCGGGCGTGTTGGCGGGAACGCGCACGAAAGCCGGGATGCCGATCTCCAGGGCCGCCATGCAGATCTGGCTGGTGGTCTCCAGCGAGAAGCTGCAGTGCTCCATGTCGATGTAGAAGGTGTCGAAGCCGGCCGACTTGGCGATGCGGGCGATCTCCACGCCGCGCACCAGCCGCACCATCATCGAGGAAACGACCTCGTCACGGGCCAGCTTGTCCTTCACGCCGTTGCGCAGGATGTCGTCCAGGGAAGCACTCATCGGTCACGGCAGGGGTCGCCGCCTGAAAAAAGATTCTCACATTGTAGGAGTTTTTTCAGGACGCCGGACCCGCCCCGGCCGGTGCCGGCTAGCCCAGGGCGCGCGCCGGCAGGTCCACCGTGTTCGCGCTGTCGGCGATGCCGCGGCTGATCTCGGCGGCGGCCTTGATCACCTTCGGCGCCAGCGCCTTGAACGCCTCGAGCTGCGGCGACCTGGTGGACGCGGCCAGCGCGATGCTGCCCAGCACCTCGCCCTCGCGGTTGAACAGCGGCGCCGCCAGGCCGGCGATGCCCGAGCGGTATTCGCCCAGCGAGAAGCTGTAGCCGGCCTCGCGGATGGTGGCCAGCTTCGCGCGCAGCGTCTCCCAATCCTGGCCCAGGCCCGCGGCAGCGATCCGTTCGCGCTGCTTGTTGAACACGCTGCGCAGCTGGTGCGGCTGCAGGTGGGCCAGGATGATGTTGGCGGTGGCGCCGGCCACCAGCGGGCGCTGCTGGCCGCGGCCGAACAGCCCTGCGGGGGCATCGTCGGTGGCCACCTGCTGCACGCACATGACCGAATCGCTGTACAGCACCGACAGCAACGCGCTGAAGCCGGTGCGGCGCGACAGCGTGGCGACGATCGGGCTGCCGACGCTGTAGACCGGGTCGGACAGCCGCGCGATCCGGTCCAGGGCCAGCACGCGCGGCCCCACCATGTAGGAGCCGCTGCCCACCCGAGCCAGCAGGCCGGCTTCGTGGAGCGACTTCAGGTAGCGGTAGCAGGTGGAAGGCGGCAGCTCGCAGCGGGCGGCCAGTTCCTCCGCCGACCACACGGGGGCATCGACGCTGAAGGCGTCGAGCAGGGAAAGCATCTTGTCCTGGCTGCTCATTCCTTGTCTCTTATCAATGCCTACGCCGCGTGCAGCAGGAATTCGACCTTCACCGCTTCGAAAGGAAATTCGATGCCGCCGCCTTCCGCCCGAATCAATACTCCCGCAGACAACAAGGCGGTCACATCGCCATGAACCGCCTTCACATCGCGGCTCACCCGACGCGCCGCCTCACGGATGGAGACGGGTCCCGCGCCGCAAAGCGCCTTCAGCAATTCCCAGCGCTTGGCGGTCAGCACCTGCCACAACAGTTCGGGCGTCGCAAAGCTGATGCGGGCAGACTTCTGCGCGTTGCCGGCCTTCCAGGCTTGCGTGAAATCGCCCATCGCATCGGCGGGCGGACGGACGTCAAGGGTTACTGTTTTCACGATTCCACCTCGTAATGTCGGCCTCGAACGCGGCAATCAGTTCGTCGGGACCAGTGAACGCGTAACTGCGCTCTTTGCCGCCGTAGTGCCGGTGATCGCCCTTGCCGGCTTCGTTGTCGTAGCGAAGAACGCATTGCCCGTCGACGACGTAGGCCAGGCGGTACTTGAATCCGTGTGACGAACCCGGCAGCGCCGCCGGGAGCTTCCACAGCACCAGCTCAGCGAACGCGTTCTCCGAGAAGACGATCCGGGTGCGGACAAGCAGCTCGGCCTTCATGTTGGAGATTTTGCCAACAGACGGGGGCGTTGTCAATCACTCCAACAGCGACGCGGCACCGCTCGCGCCTTCGCGCCGGGCAGGCATGGGTGCACGCGAAATGCTTCTTCTTGTCCTCGCCCACTTCTCCGCTCCTGAGACGGAATGGGGTCAGAGCCGAATTTCGTCGTTGACCCGCGGGCTCCGGAGAAATGGTTAGTCGTGAATTCGGATCTGACCCCATTCAGATGTGAAGCGCCTGGCCGAGAGCGCGGAGCGCGGCTTCCTGCACGGCTTCGCCCAGCGTGGGATGCGCGTGGATGGTGCCGGCAACATCCTCGAGCCGGGCACCCATCTCGATCGACTGCGAGAACGCGGTGCTCAGCTCGGACACGGCGCGGCCGACGGCCTGCCAGCCGACGATCAGGTGGTTGTCGCGCCGCGCCACCACGCGCACGAAACCCTCGGTCGACTCGATCGTCATGGCGCGCCCGTTCGCCGAGAACGGAAAGTTCGCCACCATGCACTCGATGCCGGCGCTCTCGGCCTCGGCCGGCGACAGTCCCACCGACACCACCTCCGGGTCGGTGAAGCAGATGGCCGCGATGGCCGTCGGGGCGAAGCGCCGCTTGTGCCCGGCGATCACTTCCGCCACCAGTTCGCCCTGCGCCATCGCCCGATGGGCCAGCATCGGCTCGCCGGCGACGTCGCCGATGGCCCAGACGTTGCGCATCGAGGTGCGGCACTGGTCGTCGATGCGGATGGCGCGGCCGGCCAGGTCCAGCCGCAGCGATTCGAGGCCGAAGCCCTCGGTGCGCGGACGCCGGCCCACCGCCACCAGCACCCGGTCGGCCGGCAGCGCGAATTCATCGGCGCTGGCGCTGCGCACGCGCACCGCGCCGGCGGGGTCCAGCCCCTGCACCGAGCAACCCAGGTGCAGCACGATGCCCAGGCGCTTGAGCGATGCCAGCAGCGGCCGCGTCAGTTCGTCGTCGTACGCCGGCAGCACGCGCGGCGTGGCCTCAACCACGGCCACCTCGGCGCCGAGCTTGCGGTAGGCGATGCCCAGCTCCAGCCCGATGTAGCCGGCGCCCACCACCACCAGCCGGCGCGGCAGCTCCGCCGGCGCCAGCGCCTCGGTCGACGAGATCACATTGCCGCCGAAGGGCATGAAGGGCAGCTCCACCGGCAGCGAGCCGGTGGCCAGCAACAGGTGCTCGCACGTCAGCCGCACGGGCTCGCCTTGCGCGGGCGTCACGTCCACCGTCTTGCCGTCCACCACCGTGGCCCAGCCCTTGATGACCGTCACGCCGTTCTTGCGCAGCAGCGCGCCGACGCCGCCGGTCAGGCGCGAGACGATGCCGTCCTTCCAGCGGACGGTCTGCGCCACGTCGATCTGCGGCGCCTGCACCTTGATGCCCAGCGGCGAGCCGTTGGCGTAATACCGGGCCTTCTCGAATTCGTCGGCCGCGTGAATGAGGGCCTTGGACGGAATGCAGCCGATGTTCAGGCAGGTGCCGCCCAGTTGCTCGCCTTCCACCAGCACGGTGGGGATGCCGAGCTGGCCGGCGCGGATGGCGGCCACGTAGCCGCCGGGGCCGCCGCCGAGCACCAGCAGCGTTGTCGATTGGGTCTTCATCAGGGTTCCACAAAGAGCATGGCCGGCGCTTCGAGCAAGCCGCGGATGGCCTGGATGAATTGCGCCGCATGCATGCCGTCGACCACGCGGTGGTCGAAGGACGAAGACAGGTTCATCATCTGCCGCGCCACCACGGCGCCGTCGCGGATCATCGGCCGCAGCGCCAGCCGGTTGACGCCGACGATCGCCACCTCGGGATGGTTGATGACCGGCGTGCTGACGATGCCGCCCAGCGCGCCCAGGCTGGTGATGGTGATGGTGGAACCGGAGAGTTGCTCGCGGGTGCCCTTGCCGCTGCGCGCCGCCTCGGCCAGCTGGGCGATCTCGGCGGCGGTCGCCCACAGGTCCAGCGTCTCGGCATGGCGCAGCACCGGCACCATCAGGCCCGGCTCGGTCTGCGTGGCGATGCCCAGGTGCACCGCGCCGGAGCGGGTGACCACGCCGGCGTCGTCGTCGAAGCGCGCGTTCATCTGCGGGAAGTCGCGCACCGCCAGCACCACGGCCCGCGCGATGAAGGGCAGCAGCGTCAGCTTGCCCTTGCTTGCCGCGAACTTGGCGTTCATCTGGCCGCGCAAAGCCTCCAGCTCGGTGACGTCCACTTCCTCCACATAGGTGAAGTGCGGGATGCGGCGCTTGCTCTCCTGCATCTTCTGCGCGATCTTGCGGCGCAGGCCGATGACGGGGATCGCCTCTTCGCCGTCGCGTTGGGCGTAGGCGGTGCTGCCCTTGCCCTGCGCGGGCTGGCCGCGCGCGGCCAGGTACACATCCAGGTCTTCATGCACGATGCGGCCGGCCGGGCCGCTGCCATGCACGTACTGCAGCTCGATGCCCAGCTCCCAGGCGCGACGGCGCACGGCCGGCGAGGCGATGGGCTTGTCGCCGGGCGCGCGCATGGGGGCCTGGGTGGCGGTGGGAGGCGTCACTTTCTGCGCGAGGACGGCAGGCGACTGGACCCGCGGGGCTTCGACAGGCTCAGCCCGAACGGCAGGGGGATCGGTGTGAGGAACGGTGGCGGGTTTTCCCAACCCGTTCGGGCTGAACTTGTCGAAGCCTAACGGCTTCACATTCCCCGCTCCCTCCACCTCCAGCCGGATCAATTCCGCGCCGACGGCGATCATCTTCCCGATCTCGCCGCCGAGGGCCAGCACCTTGCCGGCCACCGGCGATGGCACCTCCACCGCGGCCTTGTCGGTCATCACGTCGGCCAACCCCTGGTCCTCACGGATCATGTCGCCCACCTTCACATGCCAGGCCACCAGCTCCACTTCGGCGATGCCTTCGCCGATGTCCGGCACCTTGATGATGTAGTCCGCCATGCTCATGCCTCCATGGTTCTGCGCAGCGCGGCGCCGACGCGCTCGGGGCCGGGGAAGTAGGCCCATTCCTGGGCGTGCGGATAAGGCGTGTCCCAGCCGGTGACGCGCTCGATGGGCGCCTCCAGGTGGTAGAAGCAGTGCTCCTGCACCAGCGCCACCAGCTCGGCGCCGAAGCCGCTGGTGCGCGTGGCTTCATGCACTACCACGCAGCGCCGCGTCTTCTTCACCGATTCGATGAGAGTTTGCAGGTCGAGCGGCCAGATCGAGCGCAGGTCGATGATCTCGGCGTCGATGCCCTGCTCCCGCGCAGCGCATTCGGCCACCCACACCATCGTCCCGTAGGTGATCACCGTCACGTCCTTGCCCGGGCGGAAGACCGAGGCCGATTCCAGCGGCACCGTGTAATAGCCCTCGGGAACTTCGCCCATCGGATGCTTGGACCAGGGCACGACAGGCTTGTCGTGGTGGCCGTCGAACGGGCCGTTGTACAGGCGCTTGGGCTCCAGAAAAATCACCGGGTCGTCGTTCTCGATGGACGCGATCAGCAGCCCCTTGGCGTCGTACGGATTGCTGGGCATCACGGTGCGGATGCCGCACACGTGCGTGAACAGCGCCTCCGGGCTCTGGCTGTGGGTCTGGCCGCCGTAGATGCCGCCGCCGCAGGGCATGCGGATGGTGATGGGCGCGGTGAAGTCGCCGGCCGAGCGCGAGCGCAGCCGCGCCGCCTCGGAGACGATCTGGTCCGAGGCCGGATAGAAGTAGTCCGCGAACTGGATCTCCACGACAGGCCGCAGCCCGTAGGCGCCCATGCCCACCGCCGTGCCGACGATGCCGCCTTCGGAGATCGGCGCGTCGAAGCAGCGCGACTTGCCGTACTTGGCCTGCAGGCCTTCGGTCACCCGGAACACGCCGCCGAAGTAACCCACGTCCTGGCCGTAGACCACCACGTTGTCGTCGCGCTCCATCATCACGTCCAGCGCCGAGCGCAGCGCCTGGATCATCGTCATCGGGACGGTCTTGCCGCCAGCGCCGACCGGTGCGGCCGCTTCCATCTCTTTGGTGTCGGTCGTCATGCTCACACTCCCAGTTGCTGGCGCTGCACGCGCAGGTGTTCGGGCATGTCCTTGTAGACATCGTCGAACATGGTCGCCGGGCTGGCAATGTGGCCGTCGAGCAGCGTGCCGAAGGTTTCGGCCTCTTTCTGCGCGGCGATCACTTCGGCTTCCAGCTCCTGCTGGGCCTGCGCGTGTTGCGCGTCGGACCATTCGCCGAGGCCAATCAAATGCTGCTTCAACCGCGCGATCGGGTCGCCCAGCGGGAAGCGCTGCCAGTCGTCCGCCGGTCGGTACTTGGACGGATCGTCGGAGGTGGAGTGCGGGCCGCCCCGGTACGTCACCCACTCGATCAGCGTCGGCCCCAGGTTGCTGCGGGCACGCTCCGCCGCCCACATCGACGCCGCGTACACGGCCAGGAAGTCGTTGCCGTCGACCCGCAGCGAAGCGATGCCGCAGCCGACGCCGCGCGCCGCGAACGTGGTCGCCTCGCCGCCGGCGATGGCCTGGAAGGTGGAGATGGCCCACTGGTTGTTGACCACGTTCAGGATCACCGGCGCGCGGTAGACGTGGGCGAAGGTGAGCGCCGTGTGGAAGTCCGCCTCCGCCGTGGCGCCGTCGCCGATCCAGCCCGACGCGATCTTGGTGTCGCCCTTGATGGCCGAGGCCATGGCCCAGCCCACCGCCTGGATGAACTGGGTGGCGAGGTTGCCCGAGATCGAGAAGAAGCCGGCTCGCTTGTACGAATACATCACCGGCAGCTGGCGGCCCTTGAGCCGGTCGCCGGAATTGCTCATGAGCTGGCAGATCAGTTCGACCATCGGCACGTCGTCGCGCGAGAGCAGCAGGCTTTGCTGGCGGTAGGTGGGAAAGCACATGTCGCCGGGCTGCAGCGCCTGAGCCTGCGCCGTGCCGATCGCCTCCTCGCCCAGGCTCTGCATGTAGAACGAGAGCTTGCGCTGGCGCTGCGCGATCAGCATGCGGCTGTCGAAGATGCGCGTCTTCATCATGGCGCGCAGGCCCTTGCGCAGGCGCGCCGGCTCGATCTGCGGCGCCCAGGGCCCGACGGCTTGGCCCTGTTCGTCCAGCACACGGATCAGGCCGAAGGCCAGGTCGCTGGTGTCGAAGGGCGTGCTGTCCACCGGCGGCCGGCGGACGGCGCCGGCGGGCGACAGGTGCAGGTAGGAGAAATCGGTCTCGCAACCGGGACGCCCGGAGGGCTCCGGCACGTGCAGACGCAGTGCGGGTTGTTCACTCATGTCGGTCTCACTCCACGCCGATTGTGTCGACGCCTGTTGAAGGATGGACCACTCGCGGCGGGTAAGCCGTGAGGGGTCCGAGCAGGGGAAGTGTAGGTGGAAAGCCGGGGGTGGTGGGGCATGCCGAGGCGCGATGGCGGGCATCGCGAGCCGCCGACCTGCGTCGTCCTAACCCGCAAGCCGCCGGCAGCGGTCCGCGTCCAGCGGCTGGCCGCAGCCCGCGAAGCCTTGGGCCGCGGCCGCGAAGCCCGTGCGCGCGACGGCTCCCTGCCCGGACGCGAGTGCGATATGGGCCCGGGCCTCGTGCAGCGCGGCGTACCACGCGGGCAGCTTCATCACCACGTCGGCCAGGTAGACGGACTGCCCCTGGTGGCTGCCGGCCAGTTCCAGCTCGCCGGCCCTGGCGGCGGCGATGGTGGCCGGAATCGCGAAGGTGATGCGGCAGCCAGGGCAGGTCTCCAGCGGGCCGCGCACGGCGGCGTCGGCCTCCTCCAGCACGCCGAGCGCGCCGTCGGTATCGGTCGCCAGCGCGATTCGCGTGCCGTAGATGCGGTCCAGCAAATGAAAGCCGACGTCGGACTGGCGCGCCACGTCGAGCGCCTCGTCCAGCAGGCCGCGCGCCAGGTCCGGCCGGCCGCGGTACATGGCGAGCTCGGCACGCCGCTGCAGCGACAGCGCTTCGCCGGTCGCACCACCGAGCGCGCGATGCATGCGCCCGCCGGCCAGCAGGTCCTGCTCCGCCGCATCGAGCTGGCCACTGAGCAGCCGGGCCTCGCCCCGCAGCGTGACGGCAAAGGCCTCGCCGCGCGCGGCGCCCAGGCGCTGCGCCTCCGTGGCCAACGCATCGGCGAAGGCGATCACGTCGGCATACGGGCGCGAGCCGTAGAGGAAGCGCTGGGTGATGCACAGGTGGCCGTCGAACACCCGCACCGCCAGTTGCGGCAGGTGGCTGGTTTCGCGCAGGTCGGCCCACACGCTGCCGTGCAGGTCGCCGCGCGCATGCGCCGCGGCAGCCTGGGCCCAGGAGGCGATCACCAGCGTGCCCTGGTCGCCCGTCTCCAGCGCCAGCTTGCGGACCTCGGCCGCGCGGCGGGTTCCCTCGGCCGGGTCGCCGAAGCCCAGGGCGGCGGCACCGCTGTAGGCCAGGGCCTGCGCCAGCCGGCCGGCGACGGTGGTGGGATGCACGGTCTCCAGCGCCTTGAGCGCGCCGGCCGGATCGCTCATCTTGACCTGCGCGAGGGCGCGCTTGGCGCGCAGCTCGTGGGCCGGCTCGGGGGCGGCGACGTCGGCGGCGGCGTCGTAGGCGGCCAGCACGCCGGGACGGCCCAGCGTGTCCATCGCCTCGGCGCGCAGGGCCAGCGCCTGCGGATGCGCGGGCCGCTGGGCCAGCACCGGCTCGACGTGGCGCAGCACGTCCTCGAACGCGCCGAGCCGAAACGCGTGGGCAGCCGCGGCCAGCGCGTGCGGCAACGCCCGGTCGACCTCGCCGGCAGCCAGCCAGTGCTGGCCGACCAGGCCCGGGGCGGCGCGGGCCTGCTCCAGCCGGCTGGCCACGTCGCGATGCACGGCCATCCGCCGATGCGGCGGGACGCCGTCGATCAGGGCCTGCCGCACCAGCGCATGGCCGAAGCGGTAGCGCCCGTCGGCCACCACCAGCACGCCCGCCGCCAACGCCTGGTCCAGCCCGGCCAGGGGATCGTGCCCCGCGTCGGCCGCCAGCGCGACGGCGGTGGCGACGTCGAAGCTCTCGCCCGCCAGGGCCAGCCGGCGCAGCGCCTCCATCTGCGCCGGGCCCACGTCGCACATGCGTTCGGCGATGGCCGCCGTCACGCTGCGCGGCAGGCCCGCCCCGGCGGCATCGGCCGGGGCGGTGCCGGCCACGCGCGCCAGTTCGACCACGGCGAACGGCACGCCCTCGGACAGCCGCGCGATGGCGCCCGCCGCCTCGGGCTGCAGCGGCGCGCCGGCCGAGCGCACGGCCAGCAGCGCCGCCTCTTCCTGGGCCAGCGGGCCGAGGTCGATCGCCTCCAGCTGGCCCGCGCGCAGCATCCGCGCGGCCTCGGCCCCGAGCAGGTCCGGCAGCGCGGGCCGACAGGCCAGCAGAACGAACACGGGCGGGCCGCTCGCGGCCAGCTGCGCCAGCAACCCGGCGCTGGCGTCGTCGGCCGCGTGCGCATCGTCGACGATCAGCAGCACCGGCTTGTCCCCGGACGTGGCCAGCAGCAGGCGGCGCACGGCACCGGCCACCTGGTGCCGGCCGACCGGCAGCGCCAGCGGTGGGGCGGGCTCGCCGGCGGGGCGCATCCCTGCCAGCACCGCGCCGGCATGCGGGCCGACGGCCTGCAGCGCGTCGGGATGCTCGCGCAACAAAGGTTCGACCAGGTCGGCCGCCAGGCCGTAAGGACGCGTCCAGTCGCTGGCCTGCAGCAGGCGCACCTGCCAGCCGAGGCCACGCGCCTCCTGGGCGACCCGGCGGCAGAACGCGGTCTTGCCCATGCCGGCCGGCCCGCGCACCAGCGCCCCACCGGGCCGCCCCGCCAGGCTTGCGCGCAGCAGGGTCAACAGCCGCACCAGCTCCAGGGCGCGCCCGACGAAGCGCGGCGCCGCGCCTTCGATGCCGGCCACGCAGTCGCGGTACAACGCCTCCACCTGCGCGCCAGGCCGCAGGCCCAGGGACTGGAGGTGGTCGCGCAGGTGGCCGTACCAGCGCAGCGCCGACGACCGCCGGCCCGCGGCGAGTTCCTCGCGCATCAACTGCAGGTGGGCGGCTTCGTCGGTGGGATCTTCGGCCACCAGCCGTTCCAGCTCGCCGGCCTGCCGCAGCAGCCGCAGGAATTTCTCGCGCAGGCGGCGGCGCGGCGCCTCGGCCCAGGCCTGGTAGCGGGCGTCGGGCAGCAGCTCGCCGCCATAGAGCTGCAGCGCCGCTTTGCCCGCCTGCGGGTCGCCGCTGGCCAGCGCGGCGTCGGCGGCACGTTCGAAGCGCAGCGCATCGCAGTCCACGCTGCGGTCCGGCAACAGCAGCACGCTGCCGCCTCGCAACACCAGCGCGTCGGCCTGGCCCAGGAACTGGCGGCCATGGTGCGCCGCCTTGCGCAGGTTGGCGCTGCCGGCATCGGGGTCCAGGTGCGGCCAGAGCGCTTCCACCACCTGCGCGCTGGGCAGGCTGCGGCCGGGATCCAGGCTCAACAGCTGCAACAGCTCCGCGGCCCGGCGCGGCAGCGGCGCCCCGGCTTCGCCGCCCGCGGCCTGGCCCATGTCGAGGCGGAATTGCCCGAGCAGCCGGATCGACACATGCGCTGGCGGATGCGCTGGCGGCAACGGCATCGTGATTCCCTTTCTGCGGCGCGGGCCGGGAACGTTTCAGGAACGCCCGGCGTGGACCATGCATTCCAGGCGCTGACCGGCGCCTGTCAACCCTTACAGGAGTATGTCCCAATGAACCCGATCCCGACCACCTCCCTCTACGACCGGCTGGGCCGTTTCGACGGCATCACGCGCATCGTCGACGACGTGATGAACGCCCACCTGGCGAACCCGGCGATCCGCAGCCGCTTCGAGGCCAGCAAGGACCTGGACCACGCCAAGAAAATGGCCGTGGAGTTCTTCTGCGCCGGCTGCGGCGGCCCCGAGGCCTACAGCGGCCGCGACCTGCTGGTCGCGCACAAGGGCATGAACGTCAGCGAGCAGGAATACATGGCGGCGATGGACGACATCCTGGGCGCGCTGGAAAAGAACGACATCGACCCGTCCACCCGTGGCGAGGTCACCGCCGTCCTGTATTCGCTCAAGGGCCAGGTCATCCGCGTCTGAATCGCAAGGAGCACTCACCATGAACACCAACGCTGCCACGCAGGGCGACTGCAACCGGCTCGCACAAAGCATGCGGGAAGGCGGAGAAGATTTCGTCCGGCGGGCCGGCATCGCCCCCGGCATGAAAGTGCTGGACCTCGGCTGCGGCGACGGCATCACCGCCATCCCGGCCGCCCGGTTGGGGGCCGACGTCCTGGCGGTGTCCGCTGCGGGCGCGCTGGTGGACGCGGGCAACCGGCGCGCCGCCCAGGCCGGCCTGGCGGCGACCTGCCTGTTCCTCGAAGGCGATGCCAGCCGGCTCAGGGGCCTCGAGAACCGGAGCTTCGACCGCGTCATCGGCATGTTCGGCGCCATGTTCGCGCCCAGGCCCTTCGATGTGGCGCGGGAGATGGTGCGCGTGACCCGGCCCGGCGGGCGCATCGTCATGGGCAACTGGATCGCCCCGGACCCGATGCTGGTCGCCCAGCTGCTGAAAGTCTGCGCGTCCTATGCGCCGCCGGCCGAAGGGTTCGCCTGCGCGATGCAGTGGGGGTCGCCGAACCATGTGATCGACCGCTTCGGTGAAGCGGGCATCGCGTGGGAGGGAATCAGCTATGAGCGCGACAGCTTCGTGTTCGACTTCGACGGCTCGCCGGCGGAGTTCGTGGAAGCCTTCCGGCGGGACCACGGACCCACGATGGACGCCTTCGACGCCGCCGCGGGCCAGGGCCGCACCCAGGCGCTGCGCGGTGAGCTGGAGGCGCTGTTCGAGCGCCAGAACCTGTGCCAGTACCCGGGCCGGACGCTGATCCCGGCGACGTACCTGCGAGTGACGGTGCAGGTGGGGTGAGGGGCGCGGAACTATTCGCGAACGGGCAATCGCCCGATGCACACGGCCTGGAGCTGACGCGCCCGGGTCAGTGTGACGCTTGCTTGAGCGCGGCCAGCATGGCACCGAATGAAACCACGGCGGGGTTGACGTTGTCGCGCCGCCAGGCGCTGTAGAGAACGGCCCTGGCCTTGCCGCTGCCGGCGAGCGGCCGGCTCACCAGGCTGCCCGCGCGCTCGGGCACCGCCGACTCGGGCACCAGCGCCACACCCATGCCGGCTTCGACCAGCGCGAACATCGTCGGCAGGAAGCTGGAATGCGTCACCTGCGGGTGCACGCCCGCGGCGGCAAAGATCGATCCGACCAGCTCGTGAAAGTAGCGGGCCGCGTCCTGCGCATAGTCGATGAACGGCTGGCCCTGCAAGGCCTTCACCGGCACCTGCTTGTAGCGGGCCAGGGGGTGCCCGGCCGGCATCACGAGCACCATCGGCTCGCGCGCGACCACCTTGGCCTCGAACTCGTCCAGCATCGCCGCGGGCAGCCGCGCCAGCGCCACGTCGATGCGACCGGCCCGCACGCCCTCGATCAGCAGGTCGGACGTCAGCTGCTTCAGGTCCAGCTTCACGGCCGGCGACTGCTTGCGGTACGCGCGCAGCACCCGGGGCAACACACCGTACACGGTGCTGTGGGTGAAGCCCAGCGTCAGGTTCCCGCTCTCGCCGCGCGCCACCCGGCTCACCGCCTTGAGCGTCGCGTCGGCATCCTTCATCAGTTGCCGGGCCCGCTCCAGCATCAGCTTGCCCGCCGGCGTCAGTTGCACGGAGCGCGTGGTCCGGATCAACAGCACCGCGCCGACCGCCTTCTCGAATTCGCGGATCTGCTGGCTGAGCGGCGGCTGGCTGATGTGCAGGCGTTCGGCGGCGCGGCCGAAGTGGAGTTCTTCGGCGACGGCGATGAAAGCCTTGAGGGAACGGGAGACCAGCGGCATTAGGTCGGTATCCAGCTTAATCTTGCGCCGATTTTATATTGGACATATCAATGCCCCATGCCTAACCTGCCATGCGTCCCCATTCATCCAATCCGAGGAACCCCATGAACGTGCAGCAAGTCCTGAAACCCCTGGTGTTGACCGCCGTCGCCCTCTGCGCCATGGCCGGCCCGGCGAGTGCCCAGCCCGCCGCCTATCCGACCAAGACCGTCACCGTGATCGTTCCGTTCGGCGCCGGCAGCGTGACCGACCAGCTGGCCCGCATCATGGCGCAGCGGCTCGGCACCGCGCTGGGCCAGAGCTTCGTGGTGGACAACAAGGCCGGCGCCGACGGCAACATCGGGGCTGCCTACGTCGCCGCCGCGGCGCCCGACGGCTACACGCTGCTGATGGGCGCGGCCAGCACCAATGCCATCAACCCCAGCCTGCACAAGAACCTGAAGTTCAACGCCCTGCGCGACTTCACACCCATCACCAACGTGGCCGGCGTGCCCAACGTGCTGGTGGTCGGGCCCCAGGTGCCGGCGCGCACCGTCAAGGAATTCATCCAGGTGGCCGGCAAGGACAAGTACAGCTACGCGTCCAGCGGCGCGGGCGGCAGCATGCACCTGTCGGGCGAGCTGTTCAAGGTGCTCACCAGCACCGACCTGCTGCACGTGCCGTACAAGGGCGGCAGCGCGCCGGTGATGGACGTGATGGGCGGACGCGTCAACGCCATGTTCTGCAACCTGCCGCTGTGCCTGCCGCACATCCGCTCCGGCAAGCTCACGGCGCTGGCCGTCACCTCCAGCAAGCGCTCGCCGCTGCTGCCCGAGGTGCCCACCATGGCGCAGGCCGGCGTGACCGGCTACGACGTGGTCGGCTGGTTCGGCCTGTTCGCGCCGGCCGGCGTGCCCAAGCCGATCATCGACCGCCTGAATGCCGAAGCGGTGCGCATCCTCAAAGACCCGCAGGTACGGGAACTCCTGCTGGCGCAAGGCGCCGAGCCGGTCGGCGATTCGCCCGAGGAGTTCGCTGCGTTCGTGAAGAAGGAGCATGACCGCTGGGCCAAGATCATTCGCGACTCCCGCATCACCCTGGAGTGAGCGGCGCCATGAAGAAGCCCGCGAACGAACTGACCGCGCTGGAGGCGGCGCGCGCCATCGAGGCCGGCAGCCTGACCAGCGAGACCCTGGTGCGGGCCTGCCTGGACCGCATCGCGCAGCGCAATGCGCAGGTGCTGGCCTTCACCGCATACGACGCCGGCATCGCACTGGCTGCGGCCCGCCAGGCCGACGCCACGCCCGGCGGCCTGCTGCGCGGCATCCCGTTTGCCGTCAAGGACATCATCGACACGGCGGACTACGTCACGGCCTATGGCTCGCCGATCTACGCCGGCCACCGGCCGCGCGCCGACGCCGGCTGCGTGGCGCTGGCGCGCGAACGCGGCGCGCTGGTGCTGGGCAAGGTCGCGACCAGCGAATTCGCCACCCAGTCCCCGAGCACCACGCGCAACCCGCGCAACCCTGGCCACACGCCGGGCGGCTCGTCGAGCGGGTCGGCCGCCGCGGTCGCCGACTGCATGGTGCCGGTCGCGTTCGGCACCCAGACCACCGCGTCGATCGTGCGGCCCGCGTCGTACTGCGGTGTCGTCGGCTACAAGCCCACCTTCGGCTTCATCGGCACCGCCGGCGTGAAGCCGCTGAGCCCGACCCAGGACACCGTCGGCGTGCTGGCCCGCACGGTGGCCGATGCCGCCTTCTTCGCCTTCGGGCTGCATGGCGCGCAAGCCGTGGCGCAACCCGACCTGCGGCCGCGCCTGGCGGTGTGCCATTCACGCCAATGGGACGCGCTGCGCCCGGAGATGGCGCAGGCCATCGAGCAGGCGGCGGTGGCGGCGGAGCGCCAGGGCGCCACCGTGAAGCGGATCACGTTGCCCGCGGAACTGGACGACCTGGTGGCGTTGCAGATGCGCCTCTTCGCCTTCGAAGCCCGCCAGTCGCTGGCGTACGAAAGGCAGCACCACAGCGACCAGTTCAGCCCGCGGCTGCAGGCACGGCTGGAAGGCGGCATCGGCGTCACCGCCGCCGACTACCTCGCCATGCGCCAGCGCGCCGCCCAGGCCCGGCACAAGGTGCACGACCTGTTCGACGGCGTCGATGCGTTGCTCTATCCGCCGGCGCAGGGCGAGGCGGACGTCGGGTTGATCGATTCAGGCTCGGCCCAGTTCGGCGCCCTGTGGAGCCTGTTGCACCTGCCCTGCGTGTCCGTGCCAATCGCGACCGGCCCTGCGGGCTTGCCGCTGGGGACGCAAGTGATCGGCGCGTATGGCGATGATGCGCGGGTGCTGGCGGTGGCGGAGTTCGTGAGCCGGGTGGGACGCTGAACGCCCTGGATTCCCGCCTCCGCGGGAATGACGAAACCTCACACCACCTCCACCACCTGCATCATCCCCATGTCCTCGTGCGCCAGCATGTGGCAGTGCAGCACGTAGGCGCCCTTGAAGTCCAGGAAACGCGAGCGGAAGGTCACGGAGCCGGGCTTTTCCGGCGTGCCGGGCGGCAGCGCGATGGTGTCGGCCCAGTAGGGCTGCAGGTCTGGCTTGTCGCTGACCTTGACGACCCAGCACGGGTTGACGTGGATGTGGAACGGATGGCGGACGTTGTTCATGTTGAACACCGTCCATTCCTCGACGCTGCCCAGCGCCACGGTCTGCTTCTTGGCCCGCGTCGACTGGAACGGGATGATCTCGACCAGGTCGCTCGGCGGGCCGGACGCGCTCGGCGTGCCCACGCCGAGCACCGTGTCGGACAAGGTGTTGGGTTGGCCGAGCGAGTTGAGCGCGTTGTAGATCCAGTCCAGCAACTCGGTGCCGGGATGCACCACCTGGTTGGCCGGCGCCTGCGTGATCGGCAGCTTGTTCGGCGGCCCATTCGGATTGGGGTTGGTCACCGCGCGGAACACCACGGTGCGCTTCAGGCCGCCGCCCGCGGCGAGCTCCTGGTCGGTGATGGGCGCGAGCGCCTTGGGGATCGGCAGCGCGCCGGCCGGCAGGTTCATCGGCATGGCTTCGTCGATCACCACCACCTCGGCCACCACGTCGGCCAGCAGCTTGGCGCCGGGGCTGTCCGGGCTGCCGCCGATCGGGAAGTTCAGCGTGCGCAGCAGGTAGGTTCCCGGTGCCCCGGCCTGCACCAGCACGCTGGCGCGATTGCCCGGCGCCAGCACCACGCCGACCTGCTTGAACGTGGCGTCCGGCACGATCGGCCCGACCGGCAGCAGCGGGCTGCGGGTGTTGCCGTCGAGGCTGTAGACGTTGAGAGCGTGGCCGTCCAGGCTGAGGTTCAGGTATTTGAAGATGGCGGCGTTCACGAAATGCCAGTTCTGCACTTCGCCGCGCCGCATGACCAGCCGCGGCACCCGCACGCCATTGACCAGGAAAGGCGGTTCGCCGGTGGGAACCGAGTTCGTCGACGCCGCCACGCCGCCGTTGTCGGCCACCTGCACGAACGATTCGAGCAGGCCCGCTTCATTGGCGATCGGGGCCTGGAACATGAACACGCGCTCGCGCGCGGCGGCGATCTCGGGCACCCGGTCGATCGCGCCCTTGATCAACAGGGCGCCGGCCATGCCGCTGCCGATCTGCATCGCCGTCGACCCGTGCAGGTGCGGGTGGTACCAGTACGCCCCCGGCGGGTGGTCGGCGCCGATGTCGAACTGGTGCTGGCGAAACTGGCCCGGATGCACGCCCTTGTCCGGATCGTCCACCACGAAGTCGCCATAGACCTCGGGCACGGTCGACACCAGGCCCGGCGTGACGTGCACGCCGTGCACGTGCAGGTTGGTGCTGTTCGGATAGCGCAGATGGGTGGCCGGCTCGCTGGACGGCAGCACCGGCGGGTTGGGCGGGAACTGGTTGAGCAGCAGCACGCGGATGGTGTCGCCGGCGTTCACGCGCAGGGTCGGCGCCGGGATGGTGCCGTACATGTTGCGCAGGTTCACCTTCTTGCCGTACAGCTCGGTCTTGAGGTACCCGAGGCGCAGCGTCACGTCGAGCCGGCCGTCGACGGAGGCGAGCACCTGCGGCTCGACGAACGTCTCCAGAACAGGCGGTGCGCCGTCGCCGCCACCACCGCCGCAAGCCTGCAGCAGCATCGGCGGCAGCGCCACGCCGGCGCCAAGCGACCAGCCAAGCCGCAGGAAGTTGCGGCGCGAGGGGTCGCTGCCCAGGTCGTTGTGCGGTGTTGTCATTGCGTGCTCCTCATGCGGGGGTGAAGAATGGCCGTGGCTGCAGCTGCTTGCGGTCGGCCGCGCCGAGCTGGCCGGTGGCGTTGTTGCCCCAGCCGAGCAAGGCATCGGCTGTCAACGCGACGGCGTGGGTCTCCCCGGCCGCCAGCCGGCGCACGCGCGCCAGGCCGGGCAGGCGCGTTGGCGTGCGGCGGTCGTCGACGTCGCCCAGGCCCAGCTGGCCCTGCCCGTTCCAGCCCCAGGCGTAGACGTTGCCCGAACGGGCCAGCGCCAGCGAGAAGTGCATGCCGGCTGCAACCGACGCAATGGGCTCCGGCAACGCGACTGCGACCGGCGTCGGCGCGTACGCCAGTCTCGCGACACCGAGCTGGCCATGGTGGTTGCTGCCCCAGGCCAGGACGTCGCCGCGCGCCGTCACCGCCAAGGCGTGGGTGGCGCCGGCGGCCAGCGCCCGGATGCTGCCGGGCATGCGCAGCGTGGTCGGCGCCGCCGCCGGATGCAGATGCCCGATGCCCAGCTGGCCGGCCGCGTTGTCGCCCCAAGCGTAGACGGCGCCATTGCGGGCCAGTGCCAGCATGGAGCCCTTGCCGACCGCCATCTGATGGATCGGCGGCAACCCCGGCACCACGCCGGGCCCGGCGTTCAGGGCGAGCGTGGGCCGGCCCAGTGCCCCTTCGCTGTTGATGCCCCAGGTGTGGACGGCGCCGGCGCTGTCGATGGCGGCGAAAGCGAATTCGCCCGCTGCCACTGCATGGGCCCCGCGCAGCCCCGGCAGCACCTGCGGGGTGGCCAGGGCGATGGCCTCGCGCCGGCCAGCGATGCCGGCGGCGGTCGCGCCCCAGGCGGTGACTTCATTGCCGGCGGTGATGCCCAGGCTGACCCCGTAGCCGGCCGTCACCGAAACCAGGGGCTGCCGCAGCGCGACCTCCACGGCGCTGGCATTCGCAAAAGGTGAGCTGCAGTACTCGGGTGCGGCCGGCGCGGCCCGGCCGCTGCCCTCGCCCCCCCAGCCCATGAGTTTGCCGCTGGCGAGCAGCGCCAGGGTTTGATCGCGGCCGCAAGCCAGCGATCGGACCGCGTCGGCGGCAGTGGATGGTGCGTTCATGGCGAACCTTTCCGGGAGGCAGAGCCGACTTTTTAGGTCATGCACGCATCGGGGCCATGCTGGTAAACGATAGGTTCCTGGCCTCCACTCCTCCATGAAGCGGAGACGGCCGCGCGCCGACCCGGATCAGCCGGCACGCCGGATCAAAACCCGCCGCCGCCCCGCACGAACTTCTGGATCCGCCGGCCGAACCCGACCTCCGAGGTATAGAGATTGCCCGCGGCGTCGATGGCCAGGTTGTGGATCCACTTGAACTCGCCCGCCATGCGGCCGGTGCGGCCGAACTGCCCCACCTGCACGCCGTCGGCGCGGCGCAGCACATAGATGCGGCCGTTGGCGCCGTCGGCGACGTACATGTAGGTCTGCGCCGGGTCGTGCGACAGCACCATGTCCCAGACGGCGCCGTTGGCCAGCGTCAGCGGCTCGACGCGGAACTCCTGCCTGAACTCGCCGGCGCGGGTGAATACCTGGATGCGGTTGTTGGTGCGATCGCAGACGTACACCAGGTCTTCATGCGAGATGCGAACGCAGTGCACCGGGTTGCCGAACTGGCGCGGCAGCGGCTGCGCCGGGTCGTACGCCGGCAGCTTGTCGTCGCTGGGCCGGCCGCCGTACGCGCCCCAGTGGCGCTTGTAGGCGCCGGTGGTGGCGTCGAACACGATCACCCGCCGGTTGCCGTAGCCGTCGGCCACGAACAGCTCGCCCTTCGACACGATCATGTTGGCCGGCTGCCCGAGCTGGACCTGGCTGTTGCTGCCTTGCGTGGGACCGGCGCGGCCGATCTGCATCAGGAACTTGCCGTCCTGCGTGAACTTGAGGATCTGGTTGTCGCCCACCGCGTTGCCCGCCAACCAGACGTTGCCGTCGCCGTCGATGTAGATGCCGTGCTCCACCTTCGGCCAGTCGAAGCCGGTGCCGGTGGGCCCCCAGGAGCGCAGCAGCTTGCCATCGCGGTCGAACTCCGCCACCGCCGGCATCGGCAGGCAGCAGCGGTGCGTCACCGACTTGCCGGTCTTCACGTCGTATTCGTCAGCCAGCAGCGAGGCCGGGCGGTGGATGGCCCAGACGTGGCCGTTGCGCGGATCGACCGCGATGCCGGCCACCTGGCCGAACAGCTGCTGCACGCCGCCCTGCTCGGGCAGCGGCTGCGGCCATCTGGGATCGACCTGGAAGTCCGGCGATGACCCGCCCGACGAAGCGATCGGCATTTGTCCGCAGGCGGACAGGAAGAGCGCAGCCAGCAGTGCGGGAAGCACGCGGGCGAGCGCGGTGGAGAACGCTGTCATGGGGGCCTCCTGCCGGCGAGCGCCGGGCTGGGGCAGTGTAGGCGGGCATGGGGCGCGCGTCCATGCCGCGCCCACGGGGCTCGCCGGGCTCAGAACAGCTTGGCGGCGAGGAAGGTGATGCCGGTGAACACCGACCACCCACCGGACGCCGCGCTCAGCCCCTTGCTCACGCCGAAGTCGGCGACCAGCGCCGGCGAGATCGCATAGCTGGTGGCGACCAGCGCCTGGGTGGTGCGGCCGGCGCCGCTCCGCTGGGTGCCGGACAGTTCGGCGACCGCCCCCCACTTGTCCGACAGGTTGCGCGAGAGCGCGGCGGCCCAGCCCTTTTGCCAGGCGCTGGTTCCCGGCTCGGCGCCGCCGAGATGCGTGGCCGTCGCATTGAGGTCCACATGCCAGCCGGCGCCGAAGTCGGCGCTGTAGATGGCGTTCAAGCCCACGTCCGAATGGCCGCTGCCCAGGTCGCTGCGCGCCGTCGGCATCTTCACGCCGAGCTCCGCACCGAAGGCGGAAGCATCGTCGATGCCGAAACGGCGCTTGAGGACCACCGTGGTGTCGCCTGCCCCGCTGCGGCGGCTGCCATCCGCATCGCGCTGGCGCACGACGGCGTCGCCACCGATCCGGATGCCCCAATCGGGCGTGAACGCCAGCTTCAGCGTGTACGGCAGCGTGTCGCGCCGCTGCGGGTCGTCGGCCCGGCTGCGCTGGACGCCCGCCTCCACTTCGAGCCACCCCGGCGCCGAGAGCGCCGCCGGGGTGGAGACGCTGGGCCGGTACGGCGTGACGGTGGGCGCGTCGTCGGCGGCGTGCGTGCCGGCGCTGGTGACGGCAAGGAAGGACGCCAGCAAGGCCAGGCGGCGGAGGGTGGGGGTGGTGGGGGGTCTGATCACATGGCGATTATGGAATGGGCTGCCCACGGCTGCGGCGCCATTTGACCGCCTGCTTCGGCGCACCGATGATGCGCCGACCCCTGCGGACAAAGGACCCCCATGCGCACCGACCGTTTGCTCGACGTCGCCATCATCGGAGGCGGCATTGCAGGCGTGGTGCACCTGCACTACGCCCGGCGCGCCGGCCTCGATGCCGTGGTGCTGGAGGCGCAGGAGGGCGTGGGCGGCCTGTGGCGCCAGCTGCCGGCCTGGCAGGACATCCAGATCAGCACCGCCGACTGGGCGCTGGGCGACATCCCGCTGGCCGGCCCGATGCAGCCGGAGATCCTGGCCAACATCGAAGCCTGGGTGACGCGCTTCGCCCTGGCGGATGGCATCAAGCTGGCCACGCCGGTGCTGCAGGCGCGGCCTGTGGAAGCCGGCTGGGAGATCGAGACACCAACCGGCACCATCCGCGCCCGCCACCTGGTGGCCGCGACCGGTGGGCACAACAAGCCGCTGGTGCCGCCGGTGGAACGCCGCGCCAGCCGCGTGCGCGAGCTGCATTCGAGCGAGCTGCGCGATCCGGCAACAGAACTGGCCGGGCGATCGGTGCTGGTGGTGGGCGCCGGTGCATCGGCGCTGGACCTGCTGGACCAGTGCCTGGAGCACGGCGCGCGCCGCATCGTGTGGGTGTATCGCGGCCTGCGCTGGTTCACGCCCACCCGCAAGCCCAAGTCGATCGCCGGCACGGTGCGCCCGTATGGACGCATGCAGGCCAGCGGCATGACGCCGGCGCAGCAGAACGCCGCGATCGGCGCCGACATGCGCGCGCGCTACGAGAAGTTCGGCATCCTGGACATCCTGCCGGCGCATCCGCTGGACGTGCTGCACGACCAGCTGATCCCCGGCCGCGCCCGCATGCTGGAGAACTTCGCGGCGCTGGAGCGGCACCCGGGCAGCGTCGCCGCGATCGATGGCGGCACGGTGGTGCTGGCGGACGGAAAGACAAGGCTGGACGGCATCGACGTGCTGCTGTGGGGCACCGGCTATTCGACGGACCTGTCGTACATCGATGTGCCGCGGATCGCGGCGGTCCGCAGCGTCAATGAATTAGGAGCGCGTTGCGGCTGCGGCTTTCGCAGCCTGGATGCGCCCAACCTGTACTTTCCGGGCGTGGGCCTCGACGGGATCGGCGCGGCGCCTTGGGCCTATTCGCTGATGGCGCGCACGATCATGTCGCACATCTGCGGGAAGGCGAAGTTAGATATGGAGCCGGTGCCGCACCGGCTGAATCACTTCGACCTGGTCACCTATCTGGCGCCGCGGGATCCGGGGAGTTTTGAGGAAGGAAAGTGGGAGGAGGAATTCAGGAAGATTGCGATGGAGACGGGGGATGAGGTGGCTTATCCGATGCCCATAGCAACATTCCACAGCGGCCCCCGGACAACGCGGGAACGATCTTCGCCTTAGCTGGATTCGCCCCGCCCCCACTTGGTCTGGTAACGTCCCTTGTCCAACCTCAGAGCTAAGTAGATCATCAACTCTGGTCGCGCATGTCCACTGCAGCTGATGGCACAGAAGCTTGCTAGCGATGACTATTCACAGACGGCGACAGAATTAGCCTGAGAAGATCGGACAGGCAATTGGCGGTAGGTACATCCGCGGGCACTACTGCGTCACCTTGTTCCACCGGGCTCCAATTGTCTGCTTTGAGGTAAACGGCCCGAAGGCCAGCCTGCGTCGCTGGAAGGATGTCGGAATTTAGACTATCACCGACCATCCATGTTCGACCAGCATCCAAATTCAATTCGACAAGTAAGGCGCGAAACGCATTAGCACTCTTACTGGGGACGATTTTCACATGCGAAAAGTGGTGGGCCCTCCCGAACGCTTGCACGCGTGCCCGCTGAATGTCTTCGTCCCCCGCTGTAAACAGCACCAACTGATGAGAAGTCGAGAGTTTTTCGAGCACAGCGTCCACATCCTCGTATGCCTTTGGCGAAACCTTGAATACCGATCTCGCCAGTTTGTCCACAAGTAAAGCTGTCCCTTCGCCGGCGGCAGGTATGAAGTGACGAAGGGTGTCTACAAATGATCGAGGAAAGCGCTCCGGGGAGTAGCCATATGTCCCATATAGCTCTGCGTCTCGTCGGCGCTGAAATGCGTCCACCTCACTGCGCGTCACCCCTAGCTCTTCAAGCGCATCGCAGAAACGCTTTCTAGCATCGTTATAGAGCGCTTCGACTTGCCAGAGCGTATTGTCGCCATCGAAGATGACACAGTCTCTTGTCGCCGGGGTTTCTTCAAGACCCGCGTCGAGCCAAACCGTCACGCGCCTCGCACCTTAAGGGAGGCAATTTTCTGACGCACTTTGTCGACCGCACGCGTGACCTGCTCTTTTTGCGCATCAGAAAGTTGCGAGCCGCGTTCACGCTTTTGCGTCAACACGTACACGCCCTTGATATCCGTGGCTGGGCTCCAAGTGCCGCCTTCGCCACGAGTGGGAAGCTTGCGTTCGGCCATTTGTTGGTCCCTCTATTGAGTAAGGAGTTCGGAAACTTGCGCGGCAAGGCTTTCGGCGATCTCAACTATCACAGGTTCAGAGAACTTCGATAGGATATCCGAGTCGCTGTCAAAGTTCAAAACGCCCAACAACCGCTCGTCCGGATGAATGCCTGCGGTCCACTTTGGATTTGGGATGGGAATGCATAGCAGACTGCGCAGCGTCTTCCTCACCAAAGCTTGCTGGTACCGACTCATCCCCCAATTCGTCTCATGATTTGTCTTTGCCTCCAGCAGGTCGCACTTCAATGATTTCTCAGTTTCCCACGCTAAGCCGCATGCCCCACTGGTCTTGTCGCGTGCAGCCATTGCGCCAAGTGTTTCCTTTGTTTGTATGGGAAATGTTAGATAGTCGTCTACATCACCAGGCTCCAAGCCGCAGTGATAAATGACGCGGAGTTCCCCTTCGCTCGTTGGCATAGCTATCGTTGCCCGAAGGATTTGGACTGGGGTCAAATCCAGCTCTTCCCGGAAAGCTTCCAAGACGGCCTGAAGTCCTTCCGCAATTTTTTTCGGATCGCGGGGTGCCTGCGGTCGTTCGAAAAACTCTCTTGCAGCGAGCAAGCCCTCACCAAAGAGGCGCACCTTCTTCTGGGGGGACATACGGAAGTCGAGCGTGCTAGCGCTAACCTTTAGACGAACTTCATGCAGATTTGTGATCTGTCTCGTCTCCAAGATCGGATCGCCAGTGGTAACCGTGTCTATTAATGCCCCAAGGTACTTGCCAAATGTCCCCACGTGCTCATTAGGTGGTGCGGTGACAAGACGAAATCCAAGTGTGGGCAAGTTACGTCGGCTCTTACGCTCAGCATCGAACAGCCAGGCGGGGAAATTTGATAGCAGGCCGCCGTCTACAGCCGTAGCCAAATAAGGGACACCCGCCCCACCGCCCAATTCCAGACTGTGTGGTTGAAAGACGAACGGCAAGGAGACAGAGGCCGCCACTGCCTTGGCGACGGAATGTAGTGGCGTGGTCTCACGCGAAAAGACAACCAACCGACGATTTTGCACATCGGTCGCGACAATCTTCAACGGGCACGTGACAGGGATGTCGGTGAACTTGACCTTCTGGTCGGCCCCCACTTTGAGTTTCGCAGCCAGCAGCTTTTCGAGCTCACTCTCAAACAGGGTTGTCTGAAAGATGCCAAACCGCGTTTTTGCTGCGCGGATAATCCGCCAGTTGCGAAACCAAAAGCCGGGCAATTCGATCCACGCCCACAAACGCAGCGGATGGGAAAGCAGCGACCGCGCGTCCTCCCGAAAGTCCTCGAAGGCTCGCCATCCGGGTCCAAAAAACTCGAGAAAATTCCTCGAGTACGGTCGTAGAGCGTCCGCTGGATCATTCAGGTCGAATAATTCCGACGATTTGTACCCTGCTGCGATGAGTGCCGCCACGAGCGCGCCCGCAGATGCACCGGCAACACCCCGAAACTGCACGCCTCGTTCCTCGCACGCCTGCAAGGCGCCGACGTGCGCCAATCCTTTCGCACCACCGCCTTCGAATATTGCGAACGCTTCCATTTCGTTCTCGTTCAACTACACCAAATCCGCGTAGCGATAGTCTGCGCAGCTAGCATCTCAGATCTATGCCGCTAGGAGTAGCGAAGTCTCTGGGGGCGGCGTCAGCCTATTGCTGAAGAACATAACCTCTGATCCTTCATACCGCCGTTGTGCGGTGTACTTCAGCCCGTAAGTGAAGGAGCGCGCATAGTCGTACATAGCGCGGATTTGGGGCGCGTTGTCATACGAGACAATCCAGGGCCGCCTGAAACGTCCGCTACCCAGAAGACGCGCCACCTTCAGGTGATCCTCGTGCTGGTAGAAGTTGCGGTACAGCCCTTCGCCTTTTACGTAGTAGGGGGGATCTAAGTAGACGAGCGACTTAAGTGGGAGAAAGCGGTGGCACCTCATGAGCAGTTGCCTTGCATCTTCCTCGTACACGTGAATCGCTGCTGCGTGACGGCCTATGCGCTCCAACCGTGTACAAAGCTCGTCGCGTAAAAAGCGAGCATCCAGCTTGTATTGCCCGGACTGCGCCTTTCCGCCGATCACTCCGCCTTTCAAAATTCCAGACCGGTTAGTGCGATTCATGAACAAGGTGGCGAATCCCCGCTCCAAGTCGCTCGCCGGAACATCGCCCAACATGACACTACGCCAGTGAAACCAAGATTCCATGTTGACGAGCTCATTCGCAACCAGCTCAATCAAGGCTTGACACTGTTGGGTCACAGCGCGCCAAAAAGCAGCCACCGCTGGATCCGCGTCGTTCACATGTATTTGTTCTGCTATGCCGTCGAGCAAGAGCACGATTGCCGCGCCCGCCCCTCCTGCATAGGGCTCTAGGTAGTGACCACCATCGAGCCCGTTAGATCGCATCACCTCCGACACAAGGGGCGCAAAACGGCCCTTTCCTCCGGGATAGCGCAGTGGGGTATAGAGCTTATTGGAAAACACGATGGGACTTTAACCAGTTCACGTGGGCTTGGCCAGCCCTGGGGCACGAACTCGCGCGGCGACCTTACTGACCGCAGCCTCAAATGCAACAAGAAAATCGTTCACCTCAACGTGATGTTCTACAGCCCACTCTCTGACGATGCCCCATTGCTGAAGCTTCTTCCAGTGACTGATCCACCAGTTCTTGGTGCTTTCTCTGTTTGTGCTGTCGCTTCCCGGGCTCGACAGGAAGATGTTTTCCAGCCTGTCGGTGCTTGGGTTTTTCACATCGAATCGATGCAACACGGCGGCCAGTCCGCCATCCTTAGCGTTCACGACTTGACGTATGAAGTTCTTGATGCTGTTCTCTGGTGACCTAGCTGTACCATTGGCCCCCTTCGGGCACGGCAGCTTCACGGTGTTGCCACGTTTTCGCGCGGTGTCTGGAATCGATGTGTCGCCGTCCACGACCAATACTCGTTCTTTAAAGATGGGGTCCTTGGCAGGGAGGGCAAGCAAATGCGAACCTCCGATGCCCAAAGGTAGGAACTTCAGCGTCACGCCGTGCACTTGGCCCAGTTGCCGTCGCTTTACCGCTGGAATGAGAGCCTCGCAAAACTGTGCGGCCTGAAGGTCCTCAAAATATGCGCACAAGACAGGCTTGCGTTTGGTGGCAGGGGGGCCATCCTCCCGTTGTGCCATGTCCGCCAATATGGCGTCCAAGGACTGGTCTTCCGCTAGTCGCGGCAACCTGGTGTCTAGCAAGTACACAACCGAATCAGGCGCACGCGAATCACCGCCTCCTTCAGGATGAACCGCTTCTATCAGACGTGGCGAATGGGTAGTCGCGATGATCTGCAGCTCTAGGCGCCCAGCGAAATTCTTCAACACCTTGGCGAGACGATCGATCGCATGAGGGTGAAAGCCAACATCCATTTCGTCGATGATCAGCAGTCCCCCTGGATAGTCGTCCCCCATCTCACGCTTCAAGCGGTTGAAGGATGCGAGCGCCGTCGCAATGCTTGCCACGCTGTCCTGCCCAACCGACACCGCCTTTGCATCATGCTGTTGGTAGCCGGGTTGGGCCGTTCGCTTCTTGGAGCCTTTAATGCTTTCGTGCGTTACGCCGTCGGTCAACTGACTAGCTGGGATTACCGCCACCACGAACTCGGCAAGCATGCGCTTGTCGTCGTCGTGCATTGTCAGAGCGCTGCTTACAAGCTCGCTCTCTCCTGCCTCGCCCGGTGAGGCCAACCGCTTCATCCCAAGGAAGATTGTCGGAAGAGGGACTTTGGCGTCTTGTCCAACCTTGTCGCCATCCTCCTTGTCGATGGTTCGTGGCACAACTCTGGCACGCTTCCATTGCGCTCTCTTCGTCAATGCGCAACGCTTTCTCACCGTCACCCTGCCGCATTCTGCGGTTACTACCGGAGCAGAGGCAGCAGGAGACCCACCAACCTCGTTCAGGGCTAGATAAACAATGCGCTCAATGTTTGCGTAGTAGGCATCGCCGAAGTAGCTCTTGTAGCTGTCCTGCGCCGTGAAACCGAATGTGTTCGCCACCAGTCCGAGAATTGTGGACTTCCCCAAACCGTTATGCCCGGCAATCAAGGTCAGTCGATCGGCGAAACTGATCTCGAGGTTTTGCAACTTACGGAATGGTGGGGAGGTGAACGCTAGCGACTTGACTTTGATTCGTTTTGGA
Organism: Ramlibacter sp. 2FC; assembly: GCA_943372495.1. GTDB lineage: Bacteria > Pseudomonadota > Gammaproteobacteria > Burkholderiales > Burkholderiaceae_C > Ramlibacter. The sequence continues at coordinate 571,438 of CALRYV010000001.1, forward strand.
TTCGCCGGCACATCATCTCCTCTGCTAGTCTAGGGCGCGTAATAATCGTCCGCGCCACGGACTATAGCGCCCCAAGGTGGGCTCGCGTTTCCAAGCCGGCATGTCAAAACTCGAGGCCCTAGCGATGCTGGTAGGTTGCCGGTGACCTGCCCCCTTCTAGCCGTACCAGTGTAATTTCAAGGAAGTCCGTCAACCAGGAGAATGACGGACATGAAGAAGAGCAGATTCAGCGAAGAACAGATCATCGGGTTCATCAAGCAGGCCGAGGCCGGCATGCCGATCAAGGAGC
>CALRYV010000002.1:0-454237 GCA_943372495.1 Ramlibacter sp. 2FC
TGCGCGGCGAGGCCCTGGGCTTTACCTTCCGCAAGGAGGGCCGCGGCCGGGTCTACAACACGTTCGATGCGCACCGGCTGCTGCACTGGGCGCAGCTGCAGGACCCGGCCCGGCAGCACGCGCTGAAAAAGGCGCTGCTGGGTGCCTACTTCACCGACGGCAAGAGCCCGGCGGACCCGGAGGTGCTGGTGGCGGCGGCCGCGCAGGCCGGCCTCGACCCGGTCGGTGCCCGCGAAGTCCTGGCGAGCGACGCCTATGCGGTGGAAGTGCGGGAGCGCGAGCAGTTCTACCTGGACAACGGCATCCATGCCGTGCCGGCGGTGATCATCAACGGCCGCCACCTGATCCAGGGCGGCCAGCCGGCGGAAGTCTTCGAGCAGGCGCTGCGGCGGATTGCCGAACAGGCCGCCTGAACCGGCCCTAGACCGACGAGCGGAAACGCTCGTTCACCGTGATCCAGAAGTCGTGCACCTGGCGCATCTTGCGGCGCAGTTCGTCGAAGTCGGTCGCCTTGCGCACATAGCTGTTGGCGCCGTTGGCATAGCAGGCGGCGATGTCGGCTTTCTCCACCGAGGACGAATGCATGATGACCGGGACGGCGACGGTGCGGGGGTCTTCGCGGATCGCCCGCAGCACCTGGACCCCGTTCAGGCGGATCAGCTTCATGTCCAGCAGGATCAGGCAGGGCTGGTGGCGGGTGTCGCGGCCTTCGTGGTTGCCGCGGCCGAACAGGTAGTCCAGGGCCTCGACCCCATCTTCGGCAGTGACGATCCGCTCGGGGTCGCAGCACTCGGACAGCGCCATCACCGTCAGCTCGAGGTGGTCGGGGTTGTCGTCGACGACGAGAACTGCCGGATCTTTCATGGTGCAGGCCTGCTCTGGCGATATTCCTACGGGCCCGGGTCGCAGGGTCAGTTCGCGCCCGCAGGGCCCGCCAGGGCCTGGCAGTATTCGATCAGCGCATCGGTTTCGATCGACTTGTCGAACACACCGTCACTGCCGAGCTCTTCGCATTGCCGCCGCACGTCCGGGTTGGCGCTGCCGGTCAGCACCACCACCTTCCGCCCCGGCTTGCGGTTGCGGATGGCGCTGAGCACGCCGAAGCCGCTGCCGCCCCGCTCGAGCGTCAGGTCGACGATCGCGATGTCCCATTCGTTCGCGGGGTTGCAGAGCCAGTCGATCGCCGACTTTTCGCTGCTCGCCACGCCGGCCGTGCCCACGTCGGCAAGCTCCGCCAGCGCCTCCACGAGGCTCTCGCGGATCGCCGCATTGTCTTCGACCACAAATGCCATCAACCTCAAGCCAGTCTCCTCGCGCACGCGGCGCCCTGACGCGATGATCGCACGGCGCCGGGACCCCGGGTGCCGCGACGGCGCGATCCCCCTTGAATTCTCACAAAAAAATGCGGCGCTGCTGCCCCAGGCCGCGGGCGCGCGGCGGGGGCTGTCCGAATATCACGACAATCGGGCCCAATGATTGCTCCCCCGCCTCCGACCGACCGCGCCAGCCGCCTGCTGCTGGCCGCGCTGCTGCTGCTGGCGCTGGCCCGCCTGCTCTCCCTGGCCGGCTATCCGCTGATGGACATGACCGAGGCGCGCTACGCCGACATCGCCCGGCGCATGGCCGCCACCGGCGACTGGGTGACCTTGCCGCTGGACGACATGCGCACCTTCTGGGGCAAGCCGGCGCTGTCGTTCTGGGCCACCGCTGCCGGCCTCAAGCTGTTCGGCGTCAACGCCTGGGCGGCGCGCTTTCCGCACTTCCTGCTGGGCGTGGCGGTCGCGGCGCTGGTCTGGTGGCACGCCCGGGAGCAGTCGCGCCGGCTGGCCTGGCATGCCGCCGCCCTGCTGGCCGGCTCGCTGCTGTTCCTGCTGTCGGCCGGCGCCGTCATGACCGACATGGCGCTGGTCCTGGGGACCACGCTGGTGATGAGCGGCTTCTGGTGGTGCGTGACCGGCCGCGCCGGCCTGGCGCCGCGGGTCGCGCTGTTCGGCGGCCTGGCGATCGGGCTGCTGGCCAAGGGGCCGCTGGCGCTGGCCCTGTGCGCGGTGCCCGTCGGCGCCTGGGTGCTGTGGCAGCGCCAATGGGCCCAGGCCTGGACGCGCGTGCCCTGGATCGCCGGCCTGCTGGTGGTGGCGGTGCTGGTGCTGCCGTGGTACCTGCTGGCGGAGCAGCGCAGCCCCGGCTTCCTGCACTACTTCATCGTCGGCGAGCACCTCTACCGGTTCCTGGTGCGCGGCTGGGCCGGTGACCTGTACAGCAATGCGCACGGCATGCCGCGCGGCACGGTCTGGCTGTTCGGCCTGGCGGCGGCGCTGCCCTGGGCGCTGGTGCTGCCCCTGGCGGCGCTGGCCGGCGCGCTGGGTCGCGCCAACGTGCTGGCCGTCCCGCAACGCCGCTACCTGCTGCTGTGGGTGCTGTGGCCGTGCGTGTTCTTCACGCTGGCGGGCAACATCCTGTGGACCTACGTGCTGCCGTCGCTGCCGGCGCTGGCGCTGCTGGGCGCGGGCTGGACGGTGGCCGCGGCCCGGCCCGTGCGCATCGACCGCCTGCTGGCCGCGGTGCTGTTGTTGCTGGCCCTGGCGATCCCGGCGCTGCTGGTCGCCGGCAACCGCTCCGGCCAGTTCGACCGCTATTCGCTGCAGCCGCTGGTGCGGGCCTACGACCAGGCGGCCGGCCCGGGCGAGCTCCTGATGCAGGTGCCCAGCGTGTCGTTTTCCACCGATTTCTACATGCAGGGCCGGGCCCGCGGCCTGCGCTACGGCGAAGACCTGCCCGAGCTGGCGCAGGGCAAGGTGGCTTTCGTGATCATCGCCAACGACCGTTGGGAGCTGCTGCCCCCGGAACTGCGCGCCCGGTTCACGCCGGTCGCCGCGACCCGGTCGCACATGCTGGTCCGCTGGCCGGGAGGAGGCGCAGCGCTGAAACCTTAAGCCGACCGGAACGCCCAGCGGCGACCGAGCAGGTAGGTCATCACTGCGATGCCCACCAGCACCAGCGCCAGCGCGATGTCGTAGCGCAGGCCCGACAACCGCAGCAACAGGACATAGGCGGCCTGGTTGACCGCGAAGCCCAGGGCCGAGACCGCGAAGAAGCGGCCGGCGGCGCGTGCCATCGGCGCCCGGGCGTCGCGAAAGGTGGTGAGGTGGTGGCCGAAGAACGAGCAGAGGAACGCCACCAGCCAGCCCACCACGTTGGCCACGGCCGGCGACCAGCCGCCCCAGCGCACCAGGGCCACCACGGTCCCCAGGTGCACCGCCGCCGCGGCGCTGCCGACCGCGATGAACCAGCCGATGCGGTGGGGGCGGGGCGGGGCAGGGGGGTGCATCGGCCCGATTGTCCCCTGCCGGCGGGACAGTCTGTCCGCCGCCGGCCACTTTCATTCACGCCCGCAGGCATCATCTGCAGGGTTCACCTTCCCAGGAGTCCCTTTCATGTCCAGTCCGTCCCTGCCCGCGCTCTTCATTTCCCATGGCGCGCCGCTGTTCGCCATCGATGCCGGCGAAAGCGGTCCGGCGCTGACCCGGCTGGGCCAGCGGCTGAAGGAACAGGCCGGCGCCGGCCTGCGCGGCGTGGTGATCATGTCGCCGCACTGGATGGCCCGTTCGCCCGCTGTCATGAGCAACCCGAAGCCGACGACCTGGCACGACTTCGGCGGCTTCCCGCCGGAACTCTACAAACTGGACTACCCCGCTGCCGGCGCGCCCGCACTGGCCACCGAGGTGGCGACGCTGCTGCGCGAGCAGGGGATCGCCACCGACGCCGACGCCAGGCGGCCGTTCGACCACGGCGCCTGGGTGCCGCTGATGCACCTGTTCCCGGCTGCCGACGTGCCGGTGGTGCAGCTGGCGCTGCCGGCCGGCTGGGGCCCGGAGCAGGTGTATGCGATGGGGCAGGCGCTGCAGCCGCTGCGCGAGCGCGGCGTGCTGCTGGTCGGTACCGGCAGCATGACCCACAACCTGTCCGAGTTCTTCGGCGGCCAGCGCGAGCCCGCGCCGTACGTCGTCGAGTTCAGCCGTTGGGTCGAGGCCGCCATCGCGCGTGGCGACCTGGCGGCCCTGTTCGACTACCAGCGCCAGGCGCCGGCGGCGTTGCGGGCCCATCCCAGCGACGACCACTTCCTGCCGCTGTTCTTCGCGCTCGGCGCGGGCGGCCTGCGCGCCGGCCAGCCGCCGGTGCCGCCCGGCTACGTCACGCGCGAAGTGATGTACGGCATCCTGGCAATGGACTCGTTCGCCCTGCCGGCGCTGGAAGAACCCGCCGCGGCCTAGGCGGCGCGCACCTCGATCCGGCGCGGCCGTGCTTCCTCCGACTTGGGAATGGCCAGCCGCAGCACGCCGTCCTTCAGGCTGGCCTCGATCCGCGATGGATCGAGTTCGCGGCTGAGCGTGAACTGGCGCCGGTACGACGGGAACCGGGCCTCGCCGTAGATCAGCTCCATGTCCTGCGGCACGGCGATGGCGTTGGCGCTGGCCTCGATGACCAGCGTGTCGCCGTCCACCCGCACGCCGAGCTGCTCGCGCGAGACGCCCGGCAGGTCGGCCAGCACCGTGATGCCGGCGTCGTCTTCGTAGATGTCCACCGGCGGCACCACCTGGGGCTGCTGGACGGAGTCGGGCCGCGTGGCCGGGGTGGCGTCGGGCCGGGTGGTCTGGAGTTCCGAGCTCATGATGATCCTCCTTGCAAACGTCAGCTGATCTCGATGCGGCGCGGCTTGGCCGACTCGCGCCGCGACAGGGTCACGCGCAGGACGCCGTCCTGGTAGCTGGCGTCCACCTTGGCCGGGTCGATGTCGTCCGGCAGGCTCAGCACCCGGCGGAAGGCGCCCGTGAAGCGCTCCTGGGCGTAGACGCTGGTGCGCTCGCCGGGCTCGGGCAGGGTGCGCTTGCGCTCGCCGGAAATGGTCAGCAATCCGCGGTCGATGGTGAGCTGGATCGCCGCGGGGTCGAGCCCCGGCGCCAGCGCCATGACCTCGACGGTCTCGGGCGTGCTGCCGACGTTGAGCGCCGGGTAGGTGGCGCCGGCCAGGGCCCGGATGCTGGCCCCGGGGCGGAAGAACGCCTGGTCGAACTGGTTCTGCAGCCGGCTCAATTGCTCAAACAGGTCCGCAGAAGGTCTGAACAATCCATTCATGTCAGTCTCCTTTGCCATGGTTGAAGAAAATGGGCGAACCTGAATTAGCGGCTGCCCGCGCCGGTTTCAAGAGGGCATGATCGAGAAAAATCCCCGGAGCCCCGCACCATGAACACACCCGAGCTGCCACTGTCCTTCCTGCATCGCCCGGCCGCGGCCGGCACCGCCGGGCCCTGGCTGCTGGTGCTGCTGCACGGCGTCGGCAGCAACGAGCAGGACATGTTCGCCCTGGCGCCGCAGGTGCCGCCGCCGTTCCATGTGCTGAGCCTGCGCGGACCGCTCACCGTCGGCCCGGGTTCCTACGCCTGGTTCACCTTCGCGGCCGGCCCCGACGGCCGGCGCGCCATCAACGTGGAGCAGGAGGCCGCCAGCCGGCCGCTGCTGGCGCAGGCGATCCAGGCGGCCGGGGAGCAACTGGGGGTGCCGCCCGGGCGGGTGGTGGTGGGCGGCTTCAGCCAGGGCGGGATCATGTCGCTGTCGCTGCTGCTGACCCGGCCGGAGCTGCTGCAGGCCGCGATGGTGATGCACAGCCGGCTGCTGCCGGAAGTGCTGCCCTTGCTGGCGGCGCCGGACCGCCTGCAAGGCCGCCACCTCTGGGTCAGCCACGGCACCGGCGACACGATGATTCCGCTGGCCAGCGCCCACGACATCCGCGACCGGGTGGCCGCGCTGCCGCTGGCCCTGAGCTACCACGAATACCCCGGCGGCCACGAACTGCGGCCGGCGGAGCTGCGCGACGCCATGGCCTGGCTGCAGGCGCTGGCCGCTTAGGGGCTATTCGTAGGCCGACATCGGCACGCAGCTGCAGAACAGGTTGCGGTCGCCGTAGACGTTGTCGACCCGGCCGATCGGCGGCCAGTACTTGGCGTGGATCCGCTCGTCGAGGACGGCGGCGCCGACGCCCCGCGGGTACGCATGCGGCCACTCGCCCTTGAGCAGGGCGGCCGCGGTGTGCGGCGCGTGCTTGAGCGGGTTGTCGTCCTGCGGCCACTCGCCCTGCTCGATGCGGCGGATCTCGCCGCGGATCGCGATCATGGCGCCGATGAAGCGGTCGATCTCGTCGAGCGTCTCGCTCTCGGTCGGCTCCACCATCAGCGTGCCCGGCACCGGGAAGCTCAGCGTCGGCGCGTGGAAGCCGTAGTCGATCAGCCGCTTGGCGACGTCCTCGGCCGTCACGCCGCTGGTCTCCTTGAGCGGGCGCAGGTCCAGGATGCATTCGTGGGCGACGTGGCCATTGGCGCTGGCGTACAGCGTCGGGTAGTGCTCGCGCAGGCGGGAGCTGATATAGTTGGCCGACAGGATCGCCGTCTCGGTGGCCAGCGTGAGGCCCGCCGCGCCCATCATCCGGCAGTACATCCAGCTGATCGGCAGCACTGCGGCGTTGCCCAAGGGTGCAGCCGATACCGCGCCGACCTTGCCCGGCACGCCGCCGGCGTGGTGCCCCGGCAGGAACGGCACCAGGTCTTCCACCACGCACACCGGACCGACGCCCGGGCCGCCGCCGCCGTGCGGGATGCAGAAGGTCTTGTGCAGGTTCAGGTGGCTGACGTCGCCGCCGAACTCGCCCGGCGCGGCCACGCCGACCAGCGCGTTCATGTTGGCGCCGTCGACGTAGACCCGGCCGCCATGCTGGTGCACCAGGGCGCAGAGCTCCCTGACCTGCATCTCGAACACGCCGTGGGTGCTGGGGTAGGTGATCATCACGCAGGCCAGCTGGCCAGAATGCTGTTCGCACTTGGCCCGCAGGTCCGCGAGGTCGACGTTGCCGGCCTCGTCGCACGCCGTCACGACCACCTGCATGCCGGCCATCTGCGCGCTGGCCGGGTTGGTGCCGTGCGCCGACGACGGGATCAGGCAGATGTTGCGCTGCCCCTGGCCCTGGCTTTCGTGGAAGGCCTTGATCGCCAGCAGGCCGGCGTATTCGCCCTGCGAGCCGGCGTTGGGCTGCAGGCTGATGCCGGCATAGCCCGTTGCTTCGCACAGCCAGGCGCGCAGCTGCTTGTCCAGTTCCGCATAGCCTTCCAGCTGGTCGGCCGGCGCGAACGGATGGATGTGGGCGAACTCCGGCCAGGTGATGGGGATCATCTCGCTGGTGGCGTTGAGCTTCATCGTGCAGCTGCCCAGCGGGATCATGCTGCGGTCCAGCGCCAGGTCCTTGTCGGACAGGGCGCGGATGTAGCGCAGCATGCCGGTCTCGCTGTGGTGGGTGTTGAACACCGGGTGCGTCAGGAACGCGCTGGTGCGGCGCAGTTCCGGCGGGATCATTGGTTCGATGCCCTTGTCGAACTCCGCCCACAACGCCGTTCGGGCTGAGCTGGTCGAAGCCCCCGCGTGCACTTCGACGGGCTCAGTGCGAACGGAGTCGAAGATGTCCAGCAGGAGGTTCACATCGTCGCGGGTGGTGGTCTCGTCCAGCGAGATCAGGACGTATTCCTTGAAGTAGATGCGGACGTTGGCATGCAGGGCACGGGCGCGGCCGGCGATCGATTCGGTGATGTCCTTCGTGTGCAGGCTCAGCGTGTCGAAGGCGCCGCCGGGCCGCGGCTGGTGGCCCAGCTGCTCCAGCCCCCTGGCCAGGATCGCGGTGTAGCTGGCCACCCGCTGCGCGATGCGCTTGAGGCCCTGCGGCCCGTGGTAGACCGCGTACATGCTGGCGATCACCGCCGGCAGCACCTGCGCCGTGCAGATGTTCGACGTCGCCTTCTCGCGCCGGATGTGCTGCTCGCGCGTCTGCAGCGCGAGGCGGTACGCCGGGTTGCCGTGGCTGTCGACGCTGACGCCGACCAGCCGGCCCGGCAGGTTGCGCTTGAGTTCGTCGCGGCAGGCCATGTACGCGGCGTGCGGGCCGCCGGCGCCCATCGGCATGCCGAAGCGCTGGGTTGTGCCGACCACGATGTCGGCGCCGAATTCGCCCGGCGGCACCAGCAGCGTGAGGGCCAGCAGGTCGGCGGCGACGACGAAGGCCGCCTGCTTCGCATGCACGGTGGCGACGTCGGCGCGCAGGTCGTCGATCCGGCCGCTGGTGGCCGGGTACTGCGCCAGCACCGCGAAGTACTCGCCCTGCAGCGCCTTGGCCCATTCGTCGGCGGAGTTCGCCAGCAGCACCTTGATGCCCAGCGGCGCGGCGCGCGTGCGCACCACCTCGATGGTCTGCGGGTGGCAGTCGCCGGCGACGATGAACACGTCGCTCTTGCTCTTGACGCTGCGCTTGGCCAGCGTCATCGCCTCGGCCGCGGCCGTCGCTTCGTCGAGCATCGAGGCGTTGGCGATCGGCATCGCCGTCAGGTCGCAGACCATGGTCTGGAAATTCACCAGCGCTTCCATCCGGCCCTGCGAGATCTCGGCCTGGTAGGGCGTGTACGCGGTGTACCAGGCCGGGTTCTCCAGCACGTTGCGCAGGATCACGCCCGGCGTGTGGGTGCCGTAGTAGCCCTGGCCGATGAAGCTCTTGAACACCTGGTTCTTCTGCGCCATCGCCTTCAGCTCGCGCAGCGCCTCGGCCTCGGTGGCCGGCGGCGGCAGCTCCATCGGCCTGGCGCGGGCGATCGAGCGCGGGACGATGCTGTCGATCAGCGCGCGCCGCGATGCTTCTCCGATCACCGACAGCATGTGCTTCTCGCCGGCCGCGTCGATGCCGATGTGGCGGGCGATGAATTCGGCGTGGTTCTCGAGCTCGCCGAGCGGGCGGGCGGATGGCGTCAGCATGGGTTCTCCGGGAGTGTCAGTGTCATTGCGGGCTGGACCCGCAATCCATGGATCCCGGGTCCAGCCCGGGATGACGAGGGCGGCTAGGCCTCTTTCGTCAGCTTGTCGTAGTCCGGCTTGTCCATCAGGACGTCGAACTCGGCCATGTCCTTGATCAGGATCTTGAAGAACCAGCCGTTGCCCATCGGGTCGGTGTTGGCCAGCGACGGATCGCTGCGCAGGTCTTCATTGACCTCGGTCACTTCGCCGGCGATCGGCATGTAGACGTCGGCGGCGGCCTTGACCGACTCCACCACGCCCGCCACCTCGCCCTTGGCATAGGTCCGGCCGACCTCTGGCAGGTCGACGAACACCACGTCGCCGAGCGCGTCCTGCGCGTGCAGCGTGATGCCGACGACCGCGGCTTCGTGGTCCTCGAGCTGGATCCATTCGTGGTCGGACGTGTATTTGACTGTCATGAGGCTCTCCTATTGGGGTCAGATTCCAATTAACCGATTTCTTAACCGCGGTGATACCGGTTGGGCACGAACGGCATTGCGGTGACTTCCATCGGCACCGGCTTGCCGCGCACGATGGCATGCAAGCGGGTGCCGATCGCGGCATGTTGCGCCAGCACATAGCCCATGGCCACCGGCTTGTCGATGCTGGGGCCCAGCAGGCCGCTGGTGACTTCGCCCACGCGCTGGCCCGCCGGGTCCTGCAGTTCGGTGTGCTCGCGCACCGGAATGCGCTCCAGCGCCACCAGGCCGACGCGCTTGCGCTGCACCTGCGCGGGATCCTGCAGTTGCGCCAGCACCTGGTCCGCGCCCGGAAAGCCGCCGGCCCGCTCGCCGCCGGTGCGCCGCACTTTCTGGATTGCCCAGGTCAGGGCCGCTTCCACCGGCGTGGTGCTGGTGTCGATGTCGTTGCCGTACAGGCACAGGCCCGCTTCGAGCCGCAGCGAATTGCGCGCGCCCAGTCCCACCGGCTTCACCTCAGGCTGCGCCAGCAGGGCGCGGGCCAGCGCCTGCGCCTGCGCTTCAGGCACCGAGATCTCGAAGCCGTCCTCGCCGGTGTAGCCGCTGCGGGTGATGTACAGGTCGGCGCCGTTCCACTGGAACGAGCCGCCGGTCATGAAAACCAGTTGCTCCACGCCGGGCACCAGGCGCTTGAGCGCGTCGACCGCCTTGGGGCCCTGCAGGGCCAGCAGGCCACGTTCGGGCAGCGGGATCACCTGGCAGCGTGCGCCGATCCGGTCCTGGATGTGGGCGATGTCGCCGACCTTGCACGCACCATTGACGATCACGAAGAGTTCATGGCCCCGATTCACCATCATCAGGTCGTCGATGATGGTGCCTGCGTCGGTCAGCAGCAGGCCGTAGCGCTGCTTGTTGACCCCCAGGCCCACCACGTCGACCGGCACCAGGGTCTCGAATGCGGCGGCGGCGTCGGGCCCCACCAGCCGCAGTTGGCCCATGTGCGACACGTCGAACAGGCCGGCGGCGTCGCGGGTGTGCTTGTGTTCGGCCATCAGGCCGGCGGGATATTGCACCGGCATCGAGTAGCCGGCGAAAGGCACCATGCGCGCGCCGAGCTCGAGGTGCAGCGCGTGCAGCGGCGTCTTCAGCAGGCTGGGTTCTTGGGATGGGCTCAAGCGGACTTCTCCAGGGGCAAACGAATGCATGGCCGATGCCATGGGGCTGCCCCTGCTGTCCGCTTTACCTGAGAGATTCGCCCCGGGACGGGGTTTGCTCCTTCGGTGGACCGGGCGCGTGGTGCCAGGCCTCTCTCCAGCAGGGAAACGCCCCGCGACCGGGGCGCCTCGTCAGTCCTTGGTGCCTGAGCGTTCGGGGTGTCCCTGCGCCTTCGGCGGCTCCACGCGGGAGCTCTCTCCTGACGCCGTGAGTATAGCCACTGGATCCCCGCCTGCGCGAGGATGACATCGGCTGCGTGTACGGGCGCTGGATCCCCGCCTGCGCGAGGATGACATCGGCTGGGTGTACCGGCGCTGGATCCCCGCCTGCGCGAGGATGACATCGGCTACGCCGATGTCACTTGCTGTAGACCAGGTCGCGCAGGAACAGCGACAGCTGCGGCACGTAGGTGACCACCATCAGGCAGGCCAGGATCACGAAGACGAACGGAATCAGGTCCTTGATGATGCGGTCCAGCGAGATCCGGGCCACGGTGCAGGCCGCGAACAGGTTGACGCCGAACGGCGGCGTGATCATGCCCAGCGCCAGGTTCACCACCATCACCAGGCCGAAGTGGACCGGGTCGATGCCGAAGTGCATCGCCACCGGCGCCAGGATCGGCGCCAGCACGATGATGGCGGCGCTGGTCTCGATGAACATGCCGATGATGAACAGCGCCGCGTTGACCCCGAGCAGGAACATCGCCGGGCTCTGCAGCACCGCCTGCAGCCAGCGGCCGATCGCGTCCGGGACGCCGGCGCGCGTGATCAGGAAAGCGAACAGGCCCGCGTTGGCGATGATGAACATGATCACCGCCGACGAAATGACCGACTTGCGCAGGATCACGATCAGATTGGCAAGGTTGATCTCGCGGTAGACCACGACGCCGACGACCAGCGCATAGAACACCGCCACCGCGGAAGCCTCGGTCGGCGTGAAGATGCCGCCGTAGATGCCGCCCAGGATGATGACCGGCATCAGCAGCGCCCAGCCGGCCTGCAGCGTGGCCGGGAAGAACTTCAGCCGGCCGTCGCCGTCGTTCTTGCCCCAGCCCTTGTACTTGCACCAGACCCAGACGAACAGCATCAGCGCGCCGCCGATCAGCAGGCCCGGGCCGAAGCCGGCGATGAACAGTTCGCCGATCGAGACTTCGGCGCTGACGCCGTACAGGATCATCGGGATCGACGGCGGGATGATCACGCCCAGCTCCGCGCTGGTGGCCTGCAGCGCCGCCGCGTAGCTGGTGGGGTAGCCGTGCTTGATCAGCGCCGGGATCAGGATCGCGCCGATGGCGAAGGTGGTGGCGACCGAAGAGCCCGACACCGCCGCGAAGATCATGCAGGTCAGCACGCAGGTCATGGGCAGGCCGCCCTGCACGCCGCCGACGATGCTCTTGGCGAATTCGACCAGCCGCCGCGAGATGCCGCCGGTTTCCATCAGGTTGCCGGCCAGGATGAAGAAGGGGATGGCGGCCAGCGGAAACTTGTTGATCGCGTTGAACATCTCCTTGACGGAGATCAGCATGTTGGCGTTCGACGCCTGGATGCCGAGGATGGACGCGAGGCCGATGGAGACGGCAACGGAGACGGTAAGCGCGAAGCACAGCACCATCGTGCTGATCATGACTGCGGTCATTGGGCCGTCTCCAGTTCGTGGCGCTGCGGATCGACCAGGTTGCCGATGATGCCGACGATGCAGAACAGGGCGCCGACCGGCAGCGCCAGGTAGCCCCAGAACATCGAGATCGATTCAAGCCCGGCCATCGACTGCACGCGGCCCCGCTGCGCGTAGTCCCAACCCCACCACAGGATGACGGCGATCAGCGCCAGCGCCGCCAGCGCCACCACCCAGTCCAGCACCCGCTTGACCTTCGGCGGGCTCCAGCGATAGAGCACGTCGACGCTCACCATCGCGCCCTGGCGGAAGGCGGTCGGGATGCCCAGGAACACCATCCAGATCAACGCCAGCCGGATCAGGATCTCGCTCCACTCGGCCGGCTGCTCCAGCACGAAGCGGGTGACGATCTGGAACAGGCCCAGGCTGCTGGCGATCACCAGCATCAGGCAGGCACCGAACATGGCGGCGCCGCTGGTCCAGCGCTCGAAGCGAAGGAAGCTGTCTTTCATGGGATTTCCGTTCTATGTACGCAAAAGCCCGCACGCGCGGGCTCCTGGATTCCCGCCTGAGACGGGGAAGACATGGATCCGCGCCTGCGCGGGGATGACATGGCATCCCGCGCCGCGGCGCGGCTGGCATGTCACTTGACGGCGCGGATCTTGTCGATGTTGGCCTTGCCGAACTGCTTTTCGAACTCGGCGTTCACCGGCGCCAGCGCGGCGACGAATTTCGCCTTGTCGACGTTGTCGATCACGGTCATGCCCTTGGCGCGCAGGTCGGCCACGCCCTTGGCGTCGTCGGAATCGACCCGGGCGCGGTTGGCCTTGGTGCCCTCGGCCGCCGCTTCCAGGAACGCCTTCTTGTCGGCGGCGCTGAGCTTGTCGAACGCGGCCTTGTTCATCACCCAGATGCACGGCGAATAGACGTGGCCGGTCAGCGACAGGTGCTTTTGCACCTGGTCGAACTTGGACGCGATGATGACCGACAGCGGGTTTTCCTGGCCGTCCACGGTGCCCTGCTGCAGGGCGGTGAACACCTCGGGGAAGGCCATGGGCGTGGTGATGATGCCGAAGCCCTTGTAGGCGGCGATGTGCACCGGGTTCTCCATGGTGCGCATCTTCAGGCCCTTGAGGTCTTCCGGCCCCTTGACGTCACGCTTGCTGTTGGTCATGTGGCGGAAGCCGTTCTCGGCCCAGCCCAGCGCCTTGAAGCCCTTGGCTTCGAACTTGGTCAGCAGCTCCTGGCCGATCGGGCCGTCCAGCACGGCGCGGGCATGGGCCTTGTCGCGAAACAGGAAGGGCACGTCCAGGATCTTGGTCTCGGGCACGAAGTTCGGCACCGGGCCGGTGGAGCTGAAGGCCAGCTCCTGGGTGCCCAGCTGCACCGCCTCGATCGACTCGCGCTCGCCGCCGAGGGCGCCGTTGTAGAAGGTCTCGACCTTGTAGCGGCCATTGGTGCGCTTCTCGACTTCCCTGGCGAAGGTGTCGATGGCCACCCCCTGGTGGGAGTTCTGGGCCGTCGAGATGCTGATCTTCATGACGGTCTGGGCCAGCGTGGCGCTGCTCATGACCAGGCCAACGGCCAGGGCTGCAAACAATCGGCTTAATTTCATCTTGTCTCCAATGCGGGGAAGGAACTACGAAGGGGCAACTATGCATGAGGCGGGCCGCGGCCCGCTACGGACTTCTACGGACACGCGCTCACATATTGACGTAGGTCGGGCCGCCGCCGCCTTCCGGCGTGACCCAGACGATGTTCTGGGTCGGGTCCTTGATGTCGCAGGTCTTGCAGTGGACGCAGTTCTGGGCGTTGATCTGCAGCCGGTCGGTGTTGTCCTCGTTCTTGACGAATTCGTAGACGCCGGCCGGGCAATAGCGGCTCTCGGGCCCGGCGAACTTCGCCAGGTTGACGTTCACCGGCACCGAGGGGTCCTTGAGCGTCAGGTGCGCCGGCTGGTTCTCCTCGTGGTTGGCGTTGGAGATGAAGACCGAGCTCAGGCGGTCGAAGGTCAGCTTGCCGTCCGGCTTGGGGTAGACGATCGGCGTGCTCTCGGCGGCCGGCCGCAGGTAGACGTGGTCCGGCTTTTCGCGGTGGATGGTCCAGGGCATCCGGCCGCCCAGCACGAACTGCTCGATGCCGGTCATGATGGTGGCGACGCCGCGGCCCTTCTTGAACCACTGCTTGAAGTTGCGCGACTTGTTCAGCTCGGCCCGCAGCCAGGACTGCTCGAACAGCTCCGGGTAGGCGCTCAGTTCGTCGTGCTGCCGGCCCGCCGTGACGGCCTGGAACGCCGCCTGCGCCGCCAGCATGCCGGTCTTGAGCGCCGCGTGGATGCCCTTGATCCGCGACGCGTTGAGGTAGCCGGCCTCGCAGCCGACCAGCGCGCCGCCAGGGAACACCGTCTTGGGCAGCGACAACAGGCCGCCCACGGTCAGCGAGCGGGCGCCGTACGCGATGCGCTTGGCTGGCTTGCCCGGGCCCTCGAAGTAGTAGCGGATGTTCGGATGGGTCTTCCAGCGCTGGAATTCCTCGAACGGGCTCAGGTAGGGGTTGTGGTAGTCCAGGCCGACCACGTAGCCGACGGCCACCTGGTTGTTTTCCATGTGGTACATGAACGAGCCGCCGTAGGTGTCGTCCTCCAGCGGCCAGCCGGCGCTGTGCAGCACCAGCCCCGGCTGATGCCGGGCCGGGTCGATCTCCCACAGCTCCTTGATGCCGATGCTGTAGCTTTGCGGGTCGCGGTCGGAGTCGAGCTTGAACTTCGCGATCAGCTGGCGGCCCAGGTGGCCGCGCGAGCCCTCGGCGAAGATCGTGTACTTGGCGTGCAGTTCCATCCCGAGCTGGAAGGCCTCGGTCGGCTCGCCGTCCTTGCCGATGCCCATGTTGCCGGTGGCCACGCCCTTGACCGAGCCGTCCGCGTTGTACAGCACTTCGGCGGCCGGAAAGCCCGGGAAGATCTCCACGCCCAGCGCCTCGGCCTGCTGCGCCAGCCAGCGCCCCAGGTTGCCCAGGCTGACGATGTAGTTGCCTTCGTTGTGGAAGCACTTGGGCAGCAGGAAGTTGGGCGTGCGGCTGGCGCCGGTCTCCGTCGTGAACAGGAAGATGTCCTCGGTCACCGGCTGGTTCAGCGGCGCGCCCAGCTCCTTCCAGTTCGGGAACAGCTCGTACAGCGCGCGCGGGTCCATCACCGCGCCGGACAGCAGGTGCGCCCCCGGCTCCGAGCCTTTCTCCAGCAGCACCACCGAGATTTCCTTGCCGTGTTCGGCCGCCTGCTGCTTCAGGTGGATGGCGGTCGCCAGGCCGGCGGGTCCGCCGCCCACCACCACCACGTCGTACTCCATGGCCTCGCGCGGTCCGTACTGGGCCAGGATTTGTTCTTGGTTCATGGGGCTCTCGTGCTGATAATGGGTGCACCATTTTACGAGCCGAATTCGCCAGGAGAGTCCCGTGTCTTACAGCATCGATCTTTCGGGCCGCGTGGCCTTCATCACCGGAGCGTCCGGCGGGCTCGGCGCGCAGTTCGCCCGCACCCTCTCGCGGGCCGGGGCGGCCGTGGTGCTGGCCAGCCGGCGGGTGGAGAAACTCAAGGGCTTGCGGGCCCAGATCGAGGCCGAGGGCGGCGACGCCCACGTGCTGGCGCTGGACGTCACCGACCTCGACAGCGTCAAGGCGGCCGTGGCCCATGCCGAGACCGAGGTCGGCGCGATCGACATCCTGGTCAACAACTCCGGCGTCAGCACCACCCAGCGGATCCAGGACGTGGAAGAGGACGACTACGACTACATCTTCGACACCAACGTCAAGGGCGCCTTCTTCGTGGCCCAGGAGGTGGGCAAGCGCATGCTGGCCCGCGCCCGCGGCGCGGCGCCGGGCACCTACATCGGCGGGCGCATCATCAACATCGCATCGGCCGCCGGCCTGCGCGTGCTGCCGCAGATCGGCGTCTACGCGATGAGCAAGGCGGCGGTGGTGCAGATGACCAAGGCGCTGGCGCTGGAGTGGGGGCGCTTCGGCATCAACGTCAACGCCATCTGCCCCGGCTACATCGACACCGAGATCAACCACCACCACTGGCAGACCGAGCAGGGGCTCAAGCTGGTGAACATGCTGCCGCGCAAGCGGGTCGGCCAGCCGCAGGACCTCGATGCGCTGATCGTGCTGCTGGCCAGCAGCCAGAGCCACTTCATCAACGGCGCGGTGATCTCGGCCGACGACGGCTTCAGCATCTGAGCGCCGGCAGCCAGTCAAGGCCCACCGATGAAGATCGAGATTCCAGACAACAAGAAACTGGTCCACCAGATGACGATCCCGATCCGCTGGGGCGACATGGACGCGATGGGACACGTCAACAACACCTCGTACTTCCGCTACCTCGAGACCATCCGCATCGAGTGGATGCGCGCCATCGGCTGCCAGCCGGATCCGCAGGGGCAGGGGCCGGTGATCGTCAATGCCTTCTGCAACTTCTACCGGCAGTTCGAATATCCCGGCGACGTGCTGATGAAGATGTACGCCAGCGACCCGGGCCGCAGCAGTTTCGAGACCTGGGGCACGATGGAGCGCGCGGACAACCCGGGCGTGATCTGCGCCGCCGGCGGCGCCACCACGGTGTGGGTCGACTTCCCGGCCCAGAAGGCGCTGCCGCTGCCGGACTGGCTGCGCCAGATCGTGGCCTGAGCAGCGTTCATGACTCAGTCCTTCTTCGCCTTCGGCACCCGCCCCATCAGGTAGAACTCGGGGTTGGGCAGCATCCCGGCGAAGCTGGCCATGCGGTTGGACAGGCCGAAGAAGGCGGTGATCGCCGCGATGTCCCAGATGTCCTCGTCAGTGAAGCCGTGGTCGTGCAGTGCCGCGAAGTCGTCCTCGTCGATGTCGCCGGAGTCCAGGCAGACCGTCATCGCGAAGTCCAGCATCGCCATCTGGCGCGGCGTGATGTCGGCCTTGCGGTAGTTCACCGCCACCTGGTCGGCCACCAGCGGCTTCTTCTCGTAGATGCGCAGCAGCGCGCCATGGGCCACCACGCAGTACAGGCAGTTGTTGGCGGCGCTGGTGGCCGTCACGATCATCTCGCGGTCGCCCTTGCTCAGGGTCCGGTCCTGCATCGATGCTTCGTCCGGCAGCATCAGCGCGTCGTGGTACGCGAAGAAGGCGCGCCATTCGGCCGGCCGGCGGGCGAAGGCCAGGAACACGTTCGGGATGAAGCCGGCCTTCTCCTGCACCTCCAGCACCTTGGCGCGGATGTCGTCGGGCAGGTCCTTCAGGTCGGGGACGGGGTAGCGTGGGGTGGCGGTCATGGTGGGTTCTCCGGTTCTGCGATCCCGTCATCGTATGCTGGCCGACGGTCATTTTTTTCAAGGAGACCCAGATGGATTCGCAGTACGACAAGGGCCTGGAGCTGCGCCGCCAGGCGATGGGCGCGGACTACGTGGCCAGATCCCTGGCCGGCGCGACCGAGTTCACCCGGCCGCTGCAGGAGGCCATCACCCGGCGCGCCTGGGGCGAAACCTGGCAGCGCGAGGGACTGGACCTGCGCACCCGCAGCTTGGTCACGGTCGCGATGCTGATCGGGCAGGGCAACCAGCACGAGCTCAAGGCCCATATCCGCGGCGCGCTCAACAACGGCGCGACGGTGACGGAGATCCAGGAGGTGCTGTTGCACGCGACCACCTACCGCGGTTTTCCGGCCGCCGTGGACGCCTTCCGGGCCGCCGCGGAGGTGATCGACGCGAAGTAGCGGGGCAGGACCGACCCTGGCCGCTAGTGGTTTGCCCGGATGGCGCGCCCCGCCACCCGGACCACACTGCAGCGGCTCCAGGAGGCGTGTGCATGGCGAACGTCAGCATCCGGTCAGTGAGAAAGAACTTCGGCGAGGTGGCGATCCTGCACGGGGTCGACATCGAGATCGCGGACGGCTCGTTCACCGTGCTGGTCGGGCCCTCGGGCTGCGGCAAGTCCACCCTGCTGCGCATGATCGCCGGCCTCGAGCAGGTCAGCGGCGGCGAGATCCTGATCGGCGAGCGCGTCGTCAACGACCTGCCGCCCAAGGCGCGCGACATCGCGATGGTGTTCCAGAACTACGCGCTGTACCCGCACATGACGGTGCGGCGCAACATGGCTTTCGCGCTGGAGATGGCCAGGCAGGACCAGGCGACGATCGAATCCAAGGTCGCGCGCGCCGCCGAGATCCTGGGCCTGGGCGCGCTGCTCGATCGCTATCCGCGCCAGCTCTCGGGCGGCCAGCGCCAGCGCGTCGCCATGGGCCGGGCCATCGTGCGCGACCCCCAGGTGTTCCTGTTCGACGAGCCGCTGTCCAACCTCGACGCCAAGCTGCGGGTGGCGATGCGCAGCGAGATCAAGGAACTGCACCAGCGGCTCAAGACCACCTCGGTCTACGTGACGCACGACCAGATCGAGGCCATGACCATGGGCGACCAGATCGTGGTGATGCGCGACGGCCGCATCGAGCAGTCGGGCAGCCCGCTCGAGCTGTACGACCATCCGGCCAACCAGTTCGTCGCCGGCTTCATCGGCTCGCCGGCGATGAACTTCCTGCCCGGCAGGCTGCGGCGCGACGGCGATGCCACCCGCGTGGAACTGGGCGACGGCACCCGGCTCGATGCGCCGCCCGGCGCCGGCGGCGCGGACGGCCAGCCGGTGGTGTTCGGCACCCGGCCCGAGCACCTCACGCTGGCGGACGCCGGCGGCATCCCGGCGCAGGTGGTGGTCACCGAGCCCACCGGCATGGACACCTTCATCGTCTGCCGCCACGACGGGCTGGACCTGTCGGCGGTGTTCCGCGAGCGCCACGACTTCACGCCCGGCAGCGCCATCCACCTGCGGCCGGACCGCGAGCGCTCCCACCTCTTCGACGCCGACACCGGCCAGCGGCTGTCCGCCTGAATTCCATGCCGTTCCCTGCTCCCATCCACCGACCACAGAAGGAGACACAGCCATGACCGAATTCAATCGCCGAACATTCCTGGAGGGGTCGGCGGGAGCCGCCGTCGCGGCCACCATCGGGGGCAGCGCCGCCGTGTTCGCCCCGGCGCTGCACGCGCAGACGCTGGCCTTCAAGCCGGAGAAGGGCGCCAAGCTGCGCGTGCTGCGCTGGAGCCGCTTCGTGCAGGGCGACATCGATTCGTACATGGCCAACGTCAAGCGCTTCACCGAGAAGACCGGCGTCGAGGTGCGGGTCGACAACGAAGGCTGGGAAGACGTGCGGCCCAAGGCAGCGGTGGCGGCCAACACCGGCGCCGGTCCCGACATCATTCTCTCGACCAACGACGACGCCAATCTCTATCCGGAAAAGCTGCTGGACGTCACCGACCTGTGCGAGTACCTGGGCAAGAAGTACGGCGGCTGGTATCCGGCCGGCGAGGCCTACCTCAAGCCCGACGGCCGGCGCTGGATCGGCGTGCCGCTGGGCTGCGCCGGCGCGATGATGGTCTACCGCGAGAGCCAGGTGAAGGCCGCCGGCTTCACCAGCTTCCCCAAGGACACCGACGGCTTCCTGCGCATGTTCAAGGCGCTCAAGGAGAAGGGCACGCCGGGCGGCATGGCGCTGGGCAACGCCACCGGCGACAGCGGCTGGACCCACTGGCTGATCTGGGCCTTCGGCGGCGCCATCGTCGACAAGAACAACAAGGTGACGATCGACAGTCCCGAGACCCTCAAGGCGCTGGAATATTCGAAGGAGCTCTACGCCACCTTCGTGCCTGGCACGCTCAGCTGGCTGGACCCGAACAACAACAAGGCCTTCCTCGACGGCCAGGTCAGCGTCACCAACAACGGCATCTCGATCTACTACGCGGCCAAGAACTCCACCGACCCGAAGCTCAAGGAGATGGCCGCCGACATCAACCACTCGGCCTTCCCCGTGGGGCCGGTGGGACGGCCGACCGAGTACCACCTGTTCTTCAACCAGATGGTCATGAAGTACACCAGGTACCCGCAGGCGGCCAAGGAGTTCCTGCGCTTCATGATGGAAGCCGAGCAGTTCAACGCCTGGCTGCAGGGCGGCGGCGGCTACGTGTCGCATCCGCTCAAGGCTTACGACGCGAACCCGATCTGGACCTCGGACCCCAAGCACACGCCGTACCGCGACGCCTTCAAGAACCTCAGGCCGGCCGGTTACGCCGGCAAGCTGGGCTACGCCTCGGCCGGCGCGCTGGCCGACTTCATCGTGTCGAACATGGTGGCGGAGGCGGCCAGCGGCTCGAAGACGCCGAAAGAGGCGGCGGAACGGGCCCAGAAGCGCGCGGAACGGTACTACAAGGTCTGAGGGCCGACCGATGCTCGAGCGCCTCCAGAACAGCCGCAACGCGCTCGGGCTGCTGTTCATGCTGCCCGCGGCGGTGCTGCTGCTGCTGTTCCTGACCTATCCACTGGGCCTGGGCGTCTGGCTGGGTTTCACCGACGCCAAGGTCGGACGGCCCGGCCAGTGGGTGGGGCTGGAGAACTACATCTTCCTGTGGGACGACGCGGTCACCCGGCTGGCGCTGTTCAACACGCTGTTCTACACCTTCGTCGCCAGCGTGGTGAAGTTCGTGCTGGGCCTGTGGCTGGCGCTGCTGCTGAACAAGAACCTGCGCTTCAAGACCTTCTTCCGCGCCGTGATCCTGCTGCCGTACATCGTGCCGACCGCGCTGTCGGCGATCGCCTTCTGGTGGATCTACGACGCCCAGTTCTCGATCATCAGCTGGGTGCTGCTGAAGCTGGGGATCATCGACAAGTACATCGACTTCCTGGGCAGTCCCTGGAACGCGCGCCTGTCGGTGATCGCCGCCAACATCTGGCGCGGCGTACCGTTCGTGGCGATCACGCTGCTGGCCGGCCTGCAGACCATCTCGCCGTCGTACTACGAGGCGTCCGCCATCGACGGTGCATCGCCCTGGCAGCAGTTCCGCCACGTCACGCTGCCCCTGCTCACGCCCATCATCGCGGTGGTGATGACCTTCTCGGTGCTGTTCACCTTCACCGATTTCCAGCTGATCTACGTGATCACCCGCGGCGGCCCGCTCAATGCGACGCACCTGATGGCGACGCTGTCGTTCCAGCGCGCGATCTCCGGCGGCGCGCTCGGCGAGGGCGCGGCGATCTCGATCGCGATGGTGCCGTTCCTGCTGGCGGCCATCATGTTCAGCTACTTCGGGCTGCAGCGGCGGGCCTGGCAACAGGGCGGGGCCGACAAATGAGTTCCAGCGATCCCGGCCACACCGGCATCACCTCCGACCTGGGCGGCATGGGCTTCCTGGAAACCCGGGGCCGCAAGCTGGTCACCGTGTACCTGCCGCTGTGCGTGTTCCTGTTCGTGCTGCTGTTCCCGTTCTACTGGATGGCGATCACGGCCTTCAAGCCGAACAACGAGCTGCTGTCGCGGGACGGCAATCCGTTCTGGGTGATCGCGCCGACCCTGGCCCACGTCAACAAGCTGCTGTTCGAGACCTCCTATCCGCAGTGGATGTGGAACACGGTGCTGGTGTCGGTGGTCTCCACCTTCTTCTCGCTGGCGGCGTCGGTGTTCGCCGCCTACGCGATCGAGCGGCTGCGCTTCTCGGGGGCCCGGCATGTCGGCCTGGCGATCTTCCTGGCCTACCTGGTGCCGCCGTCGATCCTGTTCATCCCGCTGGCGTCGGTGGTGTTCCAGCTCGGTCTGTTCGACACCCGGCTGGCGCTGATCCTGACCTATCCCACCTTCCTGATCCCGTTTTGCACCTGGCTGCTGATGGGGTACTTCCGCTCCATTCCGTACGAGCTGGAGGAGTGCGCGCTGATCGACGGCGCCACCCGCTGGCAGATCCTGGTCAAGATCGTGCTGCCGCTGGCCGTGCCGGGGCTGATCTCCGCCGGCATCTTCGCCTTCACCCTGTCGTGGAACGAGTTCATCTACGCGCTGACCTTCGTCTCGTCGAGCGAGATCAAGACCCTGCCGGTGGGCGTGGTCACCGAGCTGGTCGAGGGCGACGTCTACCACTGGGGCTCGCTGATGGCCGGGGCCCTGTTCGGCTCGCTGCCGGTGGCCTTCATCTATTCGTTTTTCGTCGAGTACTATGTCTCCGGAATGACCGGCTCGGTCAAGGAGTGAGTGCAGTCCGGGCCCGGTCCGGGACCACGCACCCATGAAGCTCGCCCTGCTGTCCGACATCCACGCCAACCTGCGCGCGCTCCAGGCGTGCCTCAGCCACGCCGGCGCCCGCGGCGCGCAGCGCTTCGCCCTGCTGGGCGACCTGGTCGGTTACGGCGCGGAGCCGGCCGCGGTGGTGCAGCGGGTGCGCGAGCTGGCGCAGGGCGGCGCGATCGTCCTGCAGGGCAACCATGACGCCCTGGCCGTCGCGCCGCCGGCGCAGGTCCGCACGCTGGACGAGAACGGCGCGGCCTGGACCCATGGCCAGCTGGCCGCCGCCGACCTGGAGTTCCTGGCCGGCCTGCCGCTCACGGCCACCGACGGCGCCGTCTTCCTGGTGCACGCCAGCGCCGACGAGCCGCAGCGCTGGCACTACGTCGACAACGAACACCGCGCGCAAGCCAGCATGGCCGCCGCCTGCATCGACCCGGCGGTACGCTATGTCTTCGGCGGCCACGTGCACCGCCAGACCCTCTACTACCGCGGCGCCAACCGCCGGCTGATGGCCTTCGAGCCGACGCCCGGCGCCGCCATCCCGGTGCCCGCGCATCGGCACTGGATCGCCACCATCGGCTCGGTCGGCCAGCCGCGCGACGGCCAGACCGGCGCCATGTACGCGCTGCTCGACGTCGCCCGTGCCGAACTCACCTTCCACCGGGTCGGCTACGACCACTTTGCCGCCGCCGCCGCGATCCGGGCCGCGGGGCTGCCGGAGATGTTCGCGCTGCGGCTGGAGCAGGGCCGGTGAAGCTGCTGGAGCCCGGCACGCCGATCGACGGGTTCCGGGTCGGCGCGTTGCTCCACGCCGGCGGCATGGCCCACATCTACCAGGTGGGCTACGCCGACCCGGCGCGGCGCGAGCCGTTTGCGCTGGTGATGAAGGTGCCGCGCATGACCGAGGGCGACGGCGCGGAGACGATCGTCGGCTTCGAGGTCGAGCGCCAGATCCTGTCGGTGCTGACGGGGCCGCACGTGCCGCGCCTGGTGGCGACGGGCGATCTCGACCAGCTGCCGTACCTGGTCATGGAACACGTGGCCGGCCGCACGCTGCAGCAGATGCTGGACGAGGCGACGGCGCCGTTCCCGCCGCAGCAGATCGCGCAGCTGGGCGTGGCGATCGCCCAGGCCGCCCACAGCCTGCACCTGCAGGACGTGTGCCACCTGGACCTCAAGCCGGCCAACGTCCTGATCCGGCCGGATGGCGTCGCCGTGCTGCTCGATTTCGGCCTGTCCTGCCACGCCCATTACCCGGACCTGCTGGCCGAGGAGCTGCGGCTGGCCGTCGGCTCGCCCACCTGGATCGCGCCCGAGCAGGTGGTCGGCGTGCGCGGCGACCCGCGCAGCGACATCTTCGCCATCGGCGTGATGCTCTACGAGCTGGCGACGCGCGAGCTGCCGTTCGGCAATCCGCAGACCCAGGGCGGCATGCGCCAGCGGCTGTGGATGGACCCGCCGCCGCCGCGCCAGCTGCGGCCGGACCTGCCCGACTGGCTGCAGGAGGTGATCCTGCGCTGCCTGGCGAGCGCGGCGGACCAGCGCTACGCCTCGGCCGCCCACCTGGCCTTCGAGCTGTCGGACCCGCCGCAGATCCAGGTGACGGAACTGGGGCGCCGCACCCGGCGCACCGGTTTCCGGGCCCACTGCAAGCGCTGGCTGCGCGCGGCCGGCATGCACTACCAGCCCAGCCCCTTGCCGTCGCGGCAGATCGATGCGGTGCCGATCATCATGGTGGCGGTGCCGAACCGCGACGTGACCGACGCCACGCTCTATTCGCTGCGCCAGGCGGCGGCGCGCGCGCTGGGAACGGCGCCCGGCGCGCGGCTGGCCTGCGTCACCGTGATCGATCCGGGCGAGACGCCCGGCCACGACAGCGCCACCAGCGAGACCACGGTGCACCGGCGCTACCTGGGAGCGCTGCGCCAATGGGCGCAGCCGCTGGACCTGGGCGGGCAGGCGGTCTCGTTCCACATCCTGGAGTCGGGCGACGTGGCCCAGGCCCTGCTGCGCTATGCCCGCGGCAACAACGTCAGCATGATCGTGATGGGCGCGGCCACCCACGGGCTGCAGCTGCAGCGGCTGCTGGCCACGGCGCCGATCAAGGTGGCGATGGAGGCGCCGTGCACGGTGGTGCTGGTCAAGCAGGCTCTGCCGTTCGACCGGCTGGCCGCCGCGCCAGACATCAACCCGCCATGAGCTTGTGCACCAGGTCGGCGGTGGTGCTGGCCCGGTACTTGCGCATCAGCCGGGCCCGGTAGATCTCCACCGTGCGGTGGCTGATCGCCAGCGCCTTGCCGATCTCCTTGGAGGTCAGGCCATCGAGCAGCCGCGCCGCCACCTCGCGCTCGCGCGCCGTCAGTTCGGCCTTCACCGCCCGGCGCGAGCTCAGGTCCTCGAACGACCAGATGCCCGACTCGTGCGGGGCGTCGCGGTTCAGCGCGCGGCCGGTCACGTGGCACCAGAACAGCTCGCCGCTGGCCCGCTTCATGATCCGGTCGTCGGCGTAGTGGCCCCTGGCGTTGAGGATCGGCTCCATCCGCGCGCCGAGCCGTTCGTACTCGTCGGCGCTGGGATACAGCACCTGGAACGACTGGCCCGCCAGCACTTCGCGCGACGCGCCGAACATCTCGCACAACTGCTGGTTGCAGTCCACAATCGACCGGTTGCGCGAGAGCACCAGCCCCACCGGAGCGAGGTTGAAGGCGACCTTGTAATCAACGTCCATCGGCTGCCCTTTACGCGGAACTACGTAACTTGTTAGGTAGTA
Organism: Ramlibacter sp. 2FC; assembly: GCA_943372495.1. Taxonomy (GTDB): domain Bacteria; phylum Pseudomonadota; class Gammaproteobacteria; order Burkholderiales; family Burkholderiaceae_C; genus Ramlibacter. Next base: position 25,016 of record CALRYV010000002.1, read on the forward strand.
TCGTAGCGGCTCCCGCGCCGCCGGTACGTGGCGAACCATCTGATCAGGAGACACCTTTGAACAAGATCTATCCCTCCGCAGCGGCGGCGCTCGACGGCGTCGTCAAGGACGGCCAGTTGATGGCCGTCGGCGGTTTCGGCCTGTGCGGCATTCCCGAGGCGCTGATCGAGGCGCTCAAGGCCAGCGCGGTCAAGAACCTCACCGTCATTTCCAACAACGCCGGGGTCGACGGCTTCGGCCTGGGCAAGCTGCTGGAAACGCGCCAGATCAAGCGCATGATCTCCAGCTACGTCGGCGAGAACAAGGAGTTCGAGCGCCAGTACCTGGCCGGCGAACTCGAGCTGGAATTCACGCCGCAGGGCACGCTGGCGGAGAAGCTGCGCGCCGGCGGCGCCGGCATTCCGGCCTTCTTCACCAAGACCGGCGTCGGCACCATGGTGGCCGACGGCAAGGAGATCCGCGAATTCGACGGCGAGCAGTACGTGATGGAGCGCTCGCTGGTGCCCGACGTGTCGCTGGTCAAGGCCCACGTGGCCGACAAATCCGGCAACCTGCAGTTCCGCCTGACGGCGCGCAACTTCAACCCCGCCGCCGCGATGGCCGGCAGGATCTGCATCGTCGAAGTCGAGCACATCGTGGAGACCGGCACCCTGCTGCCGGACCACATCCACCTGCCCGGCATCTACGTGCACCGCATCGTGCTCAATGCCAATCCCGAGAAGCGCATCGAGAAGAGGACCATCACCGAGAAAGCAGGAGCCTGATATGCCTTGGACCCAAGACCAGATGGCCGCCCGCGCGGCGCTCGAACTCGAAGACGGCTTCTACGTGAACCTGGGCATCGGCATCCCGACGCTCGTGGCCAACTTCGTTCCCGCCGACCGGGAAGTGTGGCTGCAAAGCGAGAACGGCATGCTGGGCATCGGCGCGTTCCCGACCGAGGACGAGGTCGACGCCGACCTGATCAACGCCGGCAAGCAGACCGTCACCACCATCAAGGGCTCGTCGATCTTCGGCAGCCATGAGAGCTTCGCGATGATCCGCGGCGGCAAGATCAACCTCTCGATCCTCGGCGCGATGCAGGTGAGCGAGCAGGGCGACCTGGCCAACTGGATGATCCCCGGCAAGATGGTCAAGGGCATGGGCGGCGCCATGGACCTGGTCGCCGGCGTGCCGCGCGTGATCGTGCTGATGGAGCACGTGGCGCGCAAGAAGGACGGCACCGAGGACATGAAGATCCTGCCGCACTGCACGCTGCCGCTGACCGGCGTGGGCGTGGTCGACCGGATCATCACCGACCTCGGCGTGATGGACGTGACACCGCAGGGCCTGAAGATCGTGGAACTGGCGCCCGGCGTGACGCGCGACCTGATCCAGTCCAAGACCGGCGTCAAGCTGGTGTGACCCGGACGGACGCCTTGGCGGCGAAACCGCCGGGCTACGCTCCGGCACACCGGTAACGTCCAGCGACAGGCCCTCGACTCTGTCTGACAATCAGGCAGTCGATTGGCCTGCCTGAGGACAGCCCCTTGGACTGCCTGTTTTCCGGGCAGGCCGCTGGAAGATCACCTCATTCCAACACCCGGTCTCCGGGGAGGCTGATCATGAAACTCAAGCTCGCTCTTCTCTCCGCCCTGGTGCTGTCCTCGGTCAACGCCATGGCCGGCTGCTACACGGTCTACGACCGCGCCAACACGGTGGTCTACAACGCCCAGACCCCGCCGGTGGACATGACCCGACCGCTGCATGAAACGCTGCCGGCCGCCTTCCCCGGCGGCCACATGGTGTTCGGCCCGGGCGCCGACTGCCCGCGGGAGCAGCCGTCGCGGGTGGCATTGGCCCCCCCGAAACCGTCCAAGCCGTCGCCGCTGCTGACCGACCGCCACACGGCCGCGGCCATGGGCGTCAGGCACACCATCCTGCCGTCGGGCGTGGCGCTGATCAATGAGCCGACGGCCGTGATGACGGCGGGGATCACCGTGATCCCGACCTCGTCTCCGGCCCCGGCCGTGGCGCCCCCGGTCCTGGCCCAGCGCAGCGCCAGGCCTGAGACCGTGATCACCGAACTGCACAACCCGCCGCTGACCGTGGTGCAGCAGGGCGGGATGGTCATCAGCGCGCTGCGCTGATCAATTCCCCGCCGGCGGCTGCAGGCCCAGGATGGCCGCCAGCGAGGCGGTCGGCAGCGAGCCTTCCTTGACCACCAGGTCGCCGGTCACGGCGTGCTTGGCGACGATGGTCGGCACGGAGGCGAACTTGTAGCGGTTGAACAGCTTGGTATTGGCTTCGACCTGCGCCTTTTGCGCGTCGAGGTTGCCGCTGGCGGTGATGCCGCCCTGCTTCTGGGTCATCGAGGCTTCATGCGCGTCCATCGCCGCCGCCGGATCCGGTGCGGCCAGCAGCGCGGCGCCTTGCGATCCGCTGGCGGCATTGAGCAGGCTCACCGGCATCCAGACGAACTTGGCCTGCGACTTCAGCGGCCGGGCCGCGACCCAGAGCGCGGCGCAATGCGGGCACTGCGCATCGAAGAACACGTAGACGGTCCGCACGCTCATGGTGGAGCCGACGGTGAACCCCTTGCCTTCGGTGGCGATCGCCGGGATCGACACGGTCTCTCCCGGCGCGGCGGCGGCTCCGGGGGCCTTGGCATCGGACGCGTCCTTGCAGCCCGCAAGGGCGAACAGGGCAACCAGCAGGCTGGCGCTGAGCAGGTGGATTTTCTTCATGGGGCAACCTTATCCTTTACTTGAATTTTGTGCTGACAAGGCGCGAACCGGCCAGGCCGAAGCGCCAGGGCAGGTCGATCGCCTTCGAGATGCCGATGCGTGGCCCGGTGACGACCTCGATGCCGTGCGGCGGCGCCAGCACCCGGAACGGTTGCCGGTCGAGCCGGTGACCATTGAGTTCGTGGGTGATGGCCAGCGCCTGGCCCAGTTTGCCCGGGCCCGAGCAGAGCAGGCGCAGGTCTTCCAGGCCGCGGCGGGTTTGCATGCGGTCGATGCCGTGGGTCGGCTCGAGGGCGCGGATCAGCACCCCGGCGCCGTGGCCTTCCTCGCGGCAGACGAAGTTCAGGCACCAGTGGATCCCGTACGAGCGGTAGACATAGGCGCGGCCGGGTGGGCCGAACATCGCCTGGTTGCGCGGGGTCGGCCCGGCAAAGCTGTGCGATGCCGGATCTTCCCGGTCGTAGGCCTCGGTTTCGACAATGATTCCGCCGACGCCGTCGACCAGCAGCGTGGCGCCGATCAGCGCCCGCGCCACCGCCGGCGAGTCGCCCAGGAAGTCCGCCGGATGCATGGGCCTGGATTGCATCAGTCGTCGTCCTGCTCGCCCAGGAAGCCGCCGCTCTGGTGGGCCCACAGCCGCGCATAGAGCCCGCCCTTGGCAAGCAGGCTGCGGTGGTCGCCTTCTTCCACGATGCGGCCTTCGTCCATCACCACCAGGCGGTCCATCGCGGCGATGGTGGAGAGCCGGTGCGCGATCGCGATCACCGTCTTGCCCTGCATCAGCGTGTCCAGGCTGGCCTGGATCGCGGCTTCGACTTCGGAATCCAGCGCGCTGGTGGCTTCGTCGAGCAGCAGGATCGGCGCGTCCTTGAGCATCACCCGCGCGATCGCGATCCGCTGGCGCTGGCCGCCCGACAGCTTGACGCCGCGTTCGCCCACATGGGCGTCGTAGCCGCGGCGGCCGTGCAGGTCGCTCAGGTTGGCGATGAAGGCATCCGCTTCCGCGCGGCGCGCCGCCTGCAGCATCTCCTGCTCGCTGGCGCCGGGCCGGCCGTAGCTGATGTTGTCGCGCACCGAGCGGTGCAGCAGGGAGGTGTCCTGCGTGACCATGCCGATGTGGCGGCGCAGGCTGTCCTGGGTGACCTGCGCGATGTCCTGGCCGTCGATCAGGATCCGGCCGCTGTCCAGGTCGTAGAAGCGCAGCAGCAGGTTCACCAGCGTCGACTTGCCGGCGCCGGAGCGGCCGATCAGCCCGATCTTCTCGCCCGGTCGCACGGTGATCGAGAAATCGTCCACCACCTTGCGGTCTGCGCCATAGCCGAAGTCGACGTGGTCGAAGCGCACTTCGCCGCGGGCGACCAGCAGCGGCTTCGCACCCGGCCGGTCGACCACCTGGCGCTGTTTCGACAAGGTGTTGATGCCGTCCTGGATGGTGCCGATGTTCTCGAACAGCGAGGTCATCTCCCACATCACCCAGTGCGACATGTTGCTGATGCGCAGCGACATCGCGGTGACCGCCGCGACGGCGCCGACGCCGACCTCGCCCTGCGACCAGAGGGACAGGGCCAGGGCGCAGGAGGCCAGGATCAGCCCCGTCACCATCGCGTGGTTGACGATCTCGAAGCCGCTGACCAGCCGCATCTGGCGGTAGCCGGTGGCCTTGAACTCCTGCATCGCGTCCTGGGCGAAACCGGCCTCGCGCTGGGTGTGCGAGAACAGCTTGACGGTGGAAATGTTGGTGTAGGCGTCGGTGATGCGGCCGATCATCATCGAGCGGGCGTCGGCCTGGGCCTTGCCGATGCGGCCCAGCCGCGGCACGAAGTACCAGATCGCCAGCAGGTACAGCGCGAACCAGCCCAGGAACGGCAGCATCAGCCGGACGTCGAAGGCGCCGGCCAGGGCCACGAAGCTGATGAAGTAGACGCCGACGCCGATGATCACCTCGGTGGTGGTGAAGATGGTCTCGCGCACCGCCAGCGCCGTCTGCATCACCTTGGTGGTGATCCGGCCGGCGAACTCGTCGGCGTAGAACGCCATGCTCTGGCCCAGCATCAGCCGGTGGAAGTTCCAGCGCATCCGCAGCGGGAAGTTGATCGCCAGCGTCTGGTGCTTGAGGATGGTCTGCAGCGCGATCAGCCCGATGCTGGCGACCAGCACGCCGGCCAGCACCATCAGCACGGTGCCCTGTTCGGCCCACAGCCGCTGCGGCGCGATGGCGCCCAGCCAGTCGACGATGCGTCCCAGCAGCAGGAACAGGAAGGCCTCGTAGGCGGAGATCGCCGCGCTCAGCAGCGCCAGGCCGGCGATGTAGCCGCGCAGGCCGTCGGTGCAGGCGGAGATGAAGGCGACGAAGCCCTTGGGCGGCAGCAGCGGTTCGGCTTCGGGATAGGGATGCAGCAGGCGTTCGAAGGCGCGGAACAAACAGGGACTCCGGGAGAGGTTAGGGCTGGCCAACCAGCACGTCGGCCGGAATGCCGAGGCCCTGGTGCAGGCGGCGAATCATCGCCAAGGTGAGGGGACGCTTGCGGTTGAGCACTTCGTAGACGCGGTTGGGCTTGCCGATCATGGGCTCCAGGTCCCTGATCGACAGGCCGGATTGTTCCATGCGGAATTTGATGGCATCGATGGGATCGGGAGGGTCGATCGGGAAGTGGCGGGCTTCGTAGGCCTCGATCAATGCCAGCAGGATTTCGAACCGGTCGCCGTCGTCACTGCCTGGCTCGGGCTCCTGGTCGAAATAGGACGAGGCCTCCTTCAGGGCGATCCGGTAATCCGCCTCGGTGTGGATCGGGCGAAGGTTCATGGATTCATCTCCACGGTTGCGGCATCGATCCCGTCGTACTCGGAATGGGTGCCGATGAATTTGACGTAGACAGCCTCGAAGCGGTAGGCAACGGCGACCACGAGCCTGTAGTCGTTTCCCTTGAGGTTGAAGACCACCCGGTTGCCTTTGAGGAAACTGGCGTTGGCGTAGCGTTGCTTGATGTCCTGTGGCGACTTCCAGGAGGCACGGCGGGCTTCCCTGGTCCAGGCCTTGAATGCCGGCGCCGCGTCTGGGCGCTGCCGGCAAAAGTCGCGGATGTGTTTGAGTGCAATCACACGCATATTTTAGTCCCAAATTGGGACCATCAGTCCCGTGACCCGGATGTTTACTGTATAAACAAACAGTTGTCCTCGCCAGTTTTCCACCGTGTCCGCCTCCCCACTCCGTGCCATTCCCAGCGAGCTGCCCCATGTCTGGCAGGGGCTGGAAATGGCCTGCGCGGAGGAGGGCGTGGTGGCCACCGGGCACGCGGCGCTGGACGCCGAACTGCCCGGCGGCGGCTGGCCGCTGGGGCTGGTGGAGGTGCTGCAGGACAGGCCCGAGCAGCACGTCTGGCAGCTGGCGGGGGCGTCGCTGGCCGGTCGCCTGCAGGCCCAGGCCGGGCCGGTGGTGCTGGTGGGCGCGCCGTTCCAGCCCTTCGTGCCCGGCCTGCAGGCCCAGGGCATTGCCGGCGAGCGGCTGCTGTGGATCCGCGCCGCCAAACCGGCCGAGCGCCTGTGGGCTGCGGAGCAGGCGCTGCGCTGTTCCGAGGTGGCGGCGGTGCTGGCCTGGCTGCCGCAAGCCAAGAGCGGCGAACTGCGGCGGCTGCAGATGGCGGCCCAGCAGCACAGTCAGCTGCTGTTCGTGTTCCGCACCCTGCGCAGCGTCCAGGACGCGTCGCCGGCCCGGGTGCGGCTGCAGGTGGCCGGCACCGAACAGATGGAAGTGGCCATCCTCAAACGCCGCGGGCCGCCGCTGGAGCGGCCGCTGCTGCTGCCCGCGCAGCCGGCGCGGCTCGCGGCCTTGCTGCAGGCCCGCAAGCGCCGGCCGGCTTCCCTTCCCAAACCGGCCCTGGTGCCGGACACCGTGCCGAGCAGGAGATCGCATGTTCTGGATCGCATTGCTGCCCTCGGATGACATGCAGCGCGCGGCCTGGGGCTGGTGGGGCTTGCGCTTCACGCCCCGCGTCGCCGCCGTCGACGAAGCCCTGCTGCTGGAGCTGTCGGGGTCGCTGCGCCTGTGGGGCGGCCGGCGGGCCTTGCTGCAGCAGTTGCTGCAAGGCCAGCCGGAGCTGGGAGCGGCGGACTGGGCGCCGGGCCCGACCTCGCTGATCGCGCTGGGCCTGCTGCGGCACAAGCTGGCCGGCCGGCCCGCGCCGCCGCAGGCCCGCCAGTTGCCGCTGGACACGCTCACCGCGGCGCGCGGGCACGTCGAGACGCTGGCGCGCGCCGGCTGCCGCAGCTGGGGTGATCTCGAAAAATTGCCGCGCAGCGGCGTGTCGCGCCGCTTCGGTGCGCCCTTGCTCCATGCGCTGGACTGCGCCATGGGCCTGCAGCCGGAGCGCTATCCCTGGCTGACCCTGCCCGAGGTGTTCGACCAGAGGCTGGAGCTGCCGGCGCTGGCCACCAGCGCGCCGGAGCTGATGTGGAGCGCCGCCCGGCTGCTGGCGCAACTGCAGGTGTGGCTGCAGGCGCGCCAGCTCGGCGTGCTGGCCTTCGAGCTGGAATGGACGCTGGACCTGAAGCGCCTGGACGGCGTCAAGCTGCCCTCGCACGAGCAGCTGGTGATCCGCACCGCGCAGCCGGCGCAGGACATGGCGCACCTGCGCAAGCTGGCCGCCGAACACCTGGATCGCGCCAGCATCGCCGCGCCGGCCAACCACCTGCGCCTGCGCTCGCTGGACACCCGGGCCTGGGCCGGCGCCAGCCACAGCCTGCTGCTGGAGGACCGGGCCAAGGGCGACAAGCTGCACCAGCTGGTGGAGCGGCTGAGCGCGCGGCTGGGACCGGAACAGGTGCTGGTGCCTCAATCTGTTCCCGACCACCGGCCGGAGCACCGCCAGCGCTGGATTCCGGCGCAGAAGGCGCAGCAGCAGCAGCCCGCCGCCGATGCGCCATCGGCAACGCGCAGGAAGGGCAAGCCCAAGGCGCCGCCGCCGGCCGACGCCATCCATCCGCCCTGGCTGCTGCCGCAGCCGCTGCGGCTGGCGGTGCAGCGGGACACGCCGCAGTACCACGGGCCCTTGCGCCTGCTGACGCGGCCGCAGCGCATCGAGGCCGGCTGGTGGGACGACGAGGGCCGGGGCCTGGCGCTGCGCGATTACTTCATCGCCCGCAGCGAGGCCGTCGGCCTGGTGTGGATCTACCGCGAGCGTCCCGCCTCGCTGGCCGACAGCGAGGCGCAGCCGGCCCAGGCCCGCTGGTACCTGCAAGGCCTGTATGCCTGAAGCGGCCGAGAAAGACCTGCAGTCCGGCCCGCCGCTGGAGACGCAGCTGCCGCCCACGCAATCCGAATGGGCGGCGCAGCTGCTGCCCGGGTATGCGGAGCTGCATTGCATCAGCAACTTCAGCTTCCAGCGCGGCGCGTCGCACCCCGAGGAGCTGGTGCAGCGCGCCTACCAGATCGGCTATGAGGCGCTGGCCATCACCGACGAATGCTCGGTGGCCGGGGTGGTGCGCGCGCACGTGGGGCTGAAGGAGTATCTGCAGGAGCTGGAGAAGCGCGAGATCGAGCATCCGGAAGAAGGGCCGCTGCGCCATCCCTTCAAGCTGTTGCTGGGCAGCGAGTTCGCTTTTCCCGAGGGCCGGCTGGTCGCGATCGCGCGCGACCTGGCGGGCTGGGGCGGCCTGTGCCAGTTCATCAGCGCGGCGCGGATGGGCGACAGCGTCAAGGGCCAGTACCAGGTCGGCTGGGAGCACAGCGACCTCGCGCTGCTGCAAGGCTGCGAGATCGTCTGGCTGCCGCTGCGCGAGAGCGGCGCCTCGCTGGACATCGTGGCGGCCAGTGCGCTGGTGGCCAGGCTGCTGGCGCTGTTCGGCGAGCACCTGTGGATCGGCGTCGAGCTGCTGCACGAACTGGACGACGAGTTGTGGCTGGCCGCCTTGCAGGAGCTGGCGCAACGCAGCGGCGTGGCGCTGGTGGCGGCCGGCGACGTCCACATGCACGTGCGTTCGCGCAAACGCCTGCAGGACGTGATCACCGCGGTGCAGCAGGGCAGGGCGGTGGCGGACTGCGGCTTCGCGCTGCAGGGCAATGCGGAGCGGCACCTGCGCGCGCGCCTGCGGCTGGGGCAGGTCTATCCGCCCGCGCTGCTGGCCAGCACGCTGGAGGTGGCGCGCCGCTGCAGCTTCACGCTGGACGAGATCCGCTACAACTATCCGCTGGAAACCGTGCCGGCGGGGCACAGCCCGCTCAATGCCCTGACCCGCCTCACCCTGCGCGGCGGCTACCGGCGCTATGGCGGGAAGATTCCCGAGCGGCACCGGCTGCAGATCCGCCACGAGCTGCGGCTGATCGCGCTGAAGAACTACGAGATGTACTTCCTGACGGTGGAAGACATCGTGCGCTTCGCCCGCGAGCGCGGCATCCTGTGCCAGGGCCGCGGCTCGGCCGCCAACTCCACCGTCTGCTATTGCCTGCACATCACCGAGGTGCCGCCGGAGATGACCAGCCTGCTGTTCGAGCGCTTCATCAGCATGGAGCGCAACGAGCCGCCGGACATCGACGTGGACTTCGAGCACCAGCGGCGCGAGGAGGTGATCCAGTACATCTACGGCAAGTACGGCCGCGAGCGCGCGGCGATCGCCGCCGTGGTGGTCCGCTACCGCTCGCGGATGGCGATCCGCGACGTCGGCAAGGCGCTCGGCGTGGACGAGGCGCTGGTGGATGCCTTCGCCAAGGACCACTTCTGGTTCGACCGCGAGATCCTCACCCAGCGCCTGCTGGAGGTGGCCGCCACCATCGGCGTGCAGGAGCAGCCGTGGAAGATCGACCAGTGGATGGAGCTGGCCTACGAGCTGCGCGGCTTTCCGCGCCACCTCAGCCAGCACGTCGGCGGCTTCGTCCTCACGCAGACCCAGCTGACCAAGCTGGTGCCGGTGGAGAACGCCGCGATGGCGGACCGCTCCATCATCCAGTGGGAAAAGCACGACCTGGAAGCCGTGGGCCTGATGAAGGTGGACGTGCTGGCCCTGGGCATGCTGTCGGCCCTGCGGCGCACGCTGGAGCTGCGCAACCAGTGGCGCGGCAGCCGGTGGGCGCTGGCCGATGTGCCGAAGGAAGATACAGCCACCTACGACATGATCTGCGCCGCCGACACGGTGGGCGTGTTCCAGATCGAGAGCCGAGCCCAGATGTCCATGCTGCCGCGCCTGAAGCCGCGCAAGTTCTACGACCTGGTGGTGGAGGTCGCGATCGTGCGGCCGGGTCCGATCCAGGGCGGCATGGTCCACCCCTACCTCAAGGCCCGCAAGCGCCAGCGCGAGGGCCTGCCGATCCACTACGTCAAGGACGAACTGGAGCCGGCGCTGGGCCGCACGCTGGGCGTGCCGATCTTCCAGGAGCAGGTGATGCAGCTGGCGATGGTGGCGGCGAAATTCACTGCCGGCCAGGCCGACGCGCTGCGCCGCTCGATGGCGGCGTGGTCGCGCAAGGGCGGCGTGCATCGCTTTCGCGACCCGCTGGTCAAGGGCATGACGGACAACGGCTATCCGCTGGAGTTTGCCGAGGGCATCTTCAAGCAGATCGAGGGCTTCGGCGAATACGGCTTCCCGGAAAGCCATGCCGCCAGCTTCGCCCTGCTGGCCTACAGCAGCAGCTGGATGAAGTGCCACGAGCCGGGCTGCTTCCTGGCCGCGATGCTCAACTCGCAGCCCATGGGCTTCTACACGCCCTCGCAATTGATCCAGGACGCCCGCCGCCACGGCATCGAGGTGCGGCCGGTGGACGTGACGCTGAGCGCCGTCGATTGCACCCTCGAGCCCGCCGACTCTTCACTCCCTCCCCCCCCGGGGGAGGGTTGGGGTGGGGGCAACACCCTGCAACCCTGCGTCCGCCTCGGCCTGCGCATGGTCGGCACGCTGGGCGAGAAGGGCGCGGAGCGCATCGTCGCGGCCCGTCGACAAGCTCCCTTCACCACCGTCGAAGACCTGGCCTTGCGCGCCGAGCTCGATCTCAAGGACATGAACGCGCTGGCCGCCGCCGACGCCTTGTCCAGCCTGGCCGGCCACCGGCGCCAGCAGGCCTGGGCGGCGTCGGCGCAGCGGCGGGCACCGGCCCTGCTGAAGGACGCGCCGATCGAGGAAGAGCGTCTGCACCTGCCGCATGGCAGCGAGGGCGAGGCCATCGTGTTCGATTACGCAGCCACCGGCCTGACGCTGCGGCGCCATCCGCTGGCGGTGCTGCGGCCGCGGCTGGAGCGCATGAACCTGCTGACGTCGATCCAGCTGCGGCCGCTGGAACATGGAACCCAGGCCCGGGCCTGCGGCATCGTCACCGTGCGCCAGCGCCCGCCGACCGCCAAGGGCACGGTGTTCGTCACGCTGGAGGACGAGACCGGCACCGTCAACGTGATCGTCTGGAACCATGTGGTGGAGGCGCAGCGGGATGCGTTGCTGAAGTCGCGCCTGCTGGCGGTGGAGGGCGTCTGGCAGCGCGACGTCGAAAGCGGCGGCCAGGTGCGCCACCTGCTGGCGCGCAAGCTGAAGGACCTGACGCCATTGCTGGGGCGCCTTGCCCAGCAAGGCACAGGCAGCCGGGACTTCCACTGATCACTGAAAAATCGGGAGGCTGTGCGCGGTAAGCCGCGAAGACTGCGGCTGCTTCTCCCTCGCCCCGCCGGGGAGAGGGCTAGGGTGAGGGGCCGAGCGCCGTCATCGTCCTTGTCCGACAGCATCCGCGCCGCTTTTCCGCTACACCTTGCCCATGCTCGAAAAACTTCCCGACATGATCGGCCACGCGCTGCGCGACGTGCGCGCCGGCATGGACCAGATCGTCTTCAACAACTCGGGCCTGCGCAGCGGCATGGGCCTGCTGCAGGTCGGCAGCCTGGCCTTCGCCGACCACGCGCCGATCCCGGAGCGCTACACCGCCGACGGCGAGGGCATGTCGCCGCCGCTGCACTGGAGCGGCGTGCCCGCCAACGCAGCATCGCTGGTGCTGATCGTCGAGGACGCCGATGCGCCCACGCCGCATCCGCTGGTCCATGCCATCGCGGTCGATCTGGCGCCCGCCGACGGCTCGTTGCCCGAAGGCGCCATCAACGGCGAAGGCGCCGACGACCGCGTGCACGAGGGCCGCAATTCGACCCTGTCGGCCGGCTGGCTGCCGCCCGATCCGCCGCCGGGCCACGGCACCCACCGCTATGCCTTCCAGCTGTTCGCGCTCGGCCCGGGCGAGCCGTTCGAAGGCACGCCCGGCCGCGACGAGGTGATGGCCGCCGTGCGCGAGAGGGGCCTGGCCAGCGGCTGCCTGATCGGCACCTACGAGCGCCCCGACGGCTCGATCAAGGCGCCGGACGCCGCGCCGCTGGCTGCCTGAAGCGTCGGCTCAGGACCGCGGGGCCGCCAGCCGCGCGCCCTGCCACTGGCTGCTGGCCACCAGGCCCTTCATGATCTCCACCAGCAGGCTGCGCACCGCGATCAGCGAAGGCGATTGCGGCAGGTCGATCGCCGTGGCCACGGCGATGGTGCGGGTCAGCACCGGCTTGACGATCCGCGCCACCGGCAGCTCCGGCGGGGCGGACGCACCCAGCATCGACCACGGCAGGACGGTGACACCGATGCCGGCGCGCGCCAGCTGAACCATCGTATAGGGCGAGGAGACGTCGGCCACCACGTCGAGCGCGATGCCTTGTTCCGCGCAGGCCCGGTCCAGCAGCGAGCGCACGCTGTTGGGCCTTGCCGGCATCACCAGCCGCACGCCCTGCAACCGCGCCAGGTCGACCTCGCGGCTGCGCGTCTTCAGTCCCAGCACGAACAGGTCTTCCTCGATCACCGGCACGCTGTGCATGCCTGGCGCCAGGCCCTCCTCGAACAGCACGGCGATGTCCAGCCGGCCGCGCAGCAGCAGTTCGCCGAGATAGACGCTGGGGCTTTCCTGCAGCCCCAGGCTCACCTGCGGATAGCGCTCGCGCGCAGCCTGCAACAGCGGCACGGCGATCATGTTCCCGGTGCTGGCCGGCGCGCCGATCACCACGTGGCCGGTGGGCGAGGTCCCCGCCTCCCGGCCCACCGCCTGCAGCGACTCCAGCTTGGCGAGCACTTCGCGGGCGCGGCGGCAGAACTCGACGCCGGCCTCGGTCGGCATCACGCCGCGCGAGCTGCGACTGAGCAGCTGGCAGCCCACCAGCTCCTCCATCCGCCGCATCTGCGCGCTCAGGGCCGGCTGGGCGATGTGCAGCAGCTGCGCGGCGCGCGCGATGCTGCCGGTCTCCACCACGGTGACGAAATTCCTGATCCGGCGCACGTCCATGCGGGCTATCGTAATCGGCGATAGCTCTAGCCGGAAACGGTATTTCCCCCGGCCGCACGCGATCCCTATGATGGGCCGGCGCCAATCCCATTCGAATCAGGAGACAAGATGACCAACCCGCTGCGCCGAGCGCTGCTCTGTTCCGCCCTGTCGCTGGTGGCCGCCGCCGCGGCCCAGGCCGACACCTTCCCGTCCAGGCCGGTGCGCATCGTCGTCATCGTCGCGCCGGGCGGCAGCGCCGACGCGCTGGGCCGCATCGTCGCCGAGGGCCTGACGACGCGCCTGGGCCAGCCGGTGGTCGTGGAGAACAAGCCCGGCGCCGGCGGCAACGTGGCCACCCAGGCGGTGGCCCGCTCGCCCGCCGACGGCTACACGCTGCTGCTCTCGGCCAACAACCACACCATCAATCCCTCGCTGTTCGCCAATGCCGGCTACGGCATCGACGACCTGGTGCCGGTGGCGCAGCTGATGGAAGGGCCGTCGGTCATCGCCGTGCCGGCCAACTCGCGCTTCAACACGCTGCCCGAACTGATCGAGGAAGCGCGCCAGAAGCCCGGCAGCATCGCCTTCGGCAGCGCCGGCATCGGCGTGCCCAGCCACATCGCCGGCGAGATGCTGCAGCGCGCCGCCGACGTCAAGCTGGTCCACATCGCCTACCGCGGATCGGGCCCGTCGATCACCGACGCCATCGGCGGCCAGGTGCCGGTGGTGATCGCCTCGCTGGTGGCGGCGATGCCGCAGATCGAAAGCGGCAAGCTCAAGGCGCTCGCCGTGACGTCCGCGAAGCGCTGGCCCACCTCGCCGGCCATTCCGGCGGCCGCCGAGTTCGGCATTCCGTCGTACGAGCACATGACCTGGCTCGGCCTGTTCGCGCCCAAGGGCACGCCGCCGGCCGTGGTCGCGCGGCTGAACGCCGAGGTGCGCGCCGTGCTGGCCGACGAAGGCGTCAAGGCCCGCGTCGCCAAGATGGGCGGCGCGGTCAGCCAGAAGACCGTGCCGGCCTTCGAGGACATGGTCCGCAAGGACTACACGCTGTCGACCCGGCTGGTCACCGACGCCAAGCTGAAGGCCGAATGATGGACGCCGCCGCGCCGATGGAGGGCTGGCTGCCGCTCAAGGGCCTGCGGGTGCTGGAGCTGGCGCAGGTGATGGCCGGCCCGGTCACCGGACTGATGCTGGCCGACCTCGGCGCCGACGTGATCAAGGTGGAGAAGTTTCCCGGCGGCGACGATTCGCGCGCCTTCAACAGCAAGTCCAAGGGCGACATGCCGGCCTCGTTCGAGGTGCTCAATCGCGGCAAGCGCTCGCTGGCGCTCGACCTCAAGAGCGAGCAGGGCCGCGAGGCGCTGCGGCGGCTGGTGGCGCAGGCCGACGTGCTGACCGAGAACTTCCGGCCCGGCACCATGAGCGGGCTGGGGCTGTCGGCCGCCGAACTGCTGGCCATCAACCCGCGCCTGATCTACTGCAGCATCACCGGCTACGGCACCCGCGGGCCGCTGGCCGGCCGCGGCGGCTTCGACCTGATCCTGCAGGCCTTCAGCGGCCTGATCAGCGTGACCGGCGAGGCCGACCGGCCCCCGGTGAAGCCCGGCGTGTCGGTGGCCGACGTCAACGCCGGCATCCTGGGCGCGCTGGGCGTGCTGGCCGCGTACATCCATGTGCTCAAGACCGGCCGCGGCCAGCACGTGGAAACCTCGCTGCTGCAGGCCTCCTTCCAGCAGCTGTACTGGTACGCGGCGCTGTTCTTCTCCGGCGGCACGCTGCCGGGCCGCCTGGGCACGGCCCATCCCATCATCGCGCCCTACCAGACCTTCGCGTGCGCCGACGGCGAACTGGCCATTGGCGGCGCCAACGAAGCCAACTGGCTGCGGGTGTGCGAGGTGCTGGACCGGCCCGAGTGGCGCGAGGACCCGCGCTTCAGTTCGGCGACGGCGCGGATCCAGCATCGCGCCGAGCTGACGACCTGCATGAACGCCGCACTCGCTGGCGGAACCCGCGCCCACTGGGAAGCGGCGCTGGTGGCAGCGGGCGTGCCGGCCGGGCCGGTGCAATCGGTGGCCGAGGCGCTGTCCCATCCGCAGGCGCGGGCCATGGACATCGTGGTCGATGCCGAGACGGCAGACGGCGGGCGGCGTCCCATGATCGGCCTGCCCCTGCATTTCGGCGGCCACAACCAGCCGGCGACCACGGCCGCGCCGCGGCTCGGCCAGCACACCGGTGAAGTGCTGGGCGAGTTCGGCTTCAGCACGGCCGAGATCGACGCGCTGCTGGAAGGCGGCTGCATCCAGCAACTCCACCGCACGGCCCAGGCTGCGCCGGTCCATTGAATCCCGAGGAGACAAGCATGAGCGGAACCATCCGGGTCGAACGCGCGGGCCATGTCGCCACCGTGTGGATCGACAACGTCGCCAAGCGCAATGCCTTGAACCAGGCGATGTGGATCGCCGTCGGCGACGCCTTCACGCAGCTGGGCGCGGACACCGACCTGCGCTGCATCGTGATCCGCGGCGCCGGCACCGAGGCGTTCGGCAGCGGCGCCGACATCGAGGAGTTCTCCACCATCCGTGCCGATCCGCAGCAGGCGAGGGCGTTCGCACGCCACACCCATCGCGCCTTCCACGCGGTGCGCGACTGCCCGGTGCCGGTGCTGGCCGCGATCCGCGGCGCCTGCGTCGGCGGCGGCCTGGAGCTGGCCTCGTTCTGCGACATGCGGATCTGCACCCCGGACAGCCGCTTCGGCGTGCCGGTCGGGCGGCTGGGCGCGGTGCTGGCCTACCCCGAACTGGCCGGGCTGGTGCGGCTGGTCGGCCCCAACGGCGCGCTGGAAGTGCTGCTGGAAGGCCGGGTTGTCGGGGCCGCCGAGGCGCAGGCCAAGGGCATGGTCAACCGCGTGGTGGAGTCGGCCGCTTTCGATGCCGAGATCGAAGCCACGGTGCAACGGATCTGCGCCGGCGCGCCGCTGTCGGCCCGCTGGCACAAGAAATTCATCGCGAAACTGCGCAGCGGCCAGCCGATCAGCGAAGCGGACCTGGAGGAGGGCTATGCCTGCTTCGAGACCGAGGACTATGTGATCGGCTACCGCACCTTCCTGAGCAAGGAAACGCCGGCCTTCGTCGGGCGTTAGGGCCTGTGAACAGGCCCTAGTCACCCCAGCAATCGCGGCAGCCCCTGCACCAGCGCCGCGATCGCCAGCCCCTGCGCGGTGACGTAGTGCCATTGCAGGGCGGTGTTGTCCATGGTGGCGCGGGTGCGCGGCAGCAGCAGGCCGCGCCAGGACCGCGCCAGCAGGTAGCCGCCCATCAGCACCAGGATCGCGGCGTGCAGTCCCTGCCACGCCAGCAGCGCCGCCACGGTCGCGCCCCAGGCGGTGGCGCGCGGCGCCAGGCCGGCCTGCAACTGGCTGGCCAGGTCGATCGCGAACGAGGCGGCGACGCAGGTGATCGCCGCCAGCACGGCCAGCCGCAGCTCGCCCTGGCGGCTGCGCGGCACGTGCGACTGGGCCCACCGGATCAGGCCCGAGCCCGCGAGCAGCAGCAACGCCGACGCGATCGGCCAGTGCGACGGCGGCAGCGCGGCCCCCGCGGGCGGGCAGACGTCGAGCGCCATCGAGACGTGGATGTGGGCGAACGCCAGCGAAGCGAAGATCGTGGCGTCCACGCACAGCAGGATCACCATCGCCCACCACGAGTGCGACTGGCGGCCCACGGCGCCGACCGGCAGCATGACGCCTTCCCCCACCTGGGCCCGGCCCGCCGGCGGCGCCCGGTCGGATTGCCAGAGCCACGCGACGATCGCCGCCACCGACAGCAGGCCGAAGGCGAAGGCCGTGACCACCCACGACACCGTCAGCAGCAGGAAGAAGCCCGCCGTGCCGACCGCGGCGACGCAGGGCAGCCAGCCGTCGCCGGGCAGCAGCAGCACGTGGCGCAGTTCGGCCCGGAGCGGACTGGTGACCAGCGTTTCGCGGCCGCCGAACAGCGTGCCGGGCAGCCAGTGCCGTCCCGCCTGCACCTGCTGCGGCAGCGCCGGCTGCTCCCACAACGGCTCGCGCGAGTCGACCTGCGGCAAGCTGCGCACGCCGTACTCCTGCGCCGGCAGCCACTCCAGCGTCGGCGCGTGCCAGGGGTTGTCGTGCGGCTGCTCCGGCCGGCGCAGCGTGCGCCAGGCATCGAAGAAGCACAGCGCCACGCCGGCGGCGAACAGGAACGCGCCGACGGTCGACAGCAGGTTCAGGCCGTTCCAGCCCAGGCCGTCGGCATAGGAATAGACCCGGCGCGGCATGCCCAGCAGGCCGGTGATGTGCATCGGGAAGAAGGCCAGGTTGAAGCCCGCGAACATCGCGCCGAAGGCCCAGCGGCCCCAGCGCTCCGACAGCCGGTGGCCGTTGAACACCGGCGCCCAGTAATAGAGGCCGGCGAAGATCGGGAACACCATGCCGCCGATCAGCACGTAATGCAGGTGGGCGACGATGAAGTAGCTGTCGTGCACCTGCCAGTCGAACGGCAGCACCGCCACCATCACGCCGGTCAGCCCGCCCAGCACGAAGATGAAGTGGAAGCCGAGCAGGAACAGCGTCGGCGCGTTGAACTCGACCCGGCCTTTCCAGAAGGTGGCGATCCACGCGAACACCTGCACCCCGCTGGGGATCGCGACCGCGAAGCTGGCCGCCGACGCCAGGTGCACGGCCAGGCTGCCGAGGCCGGCGGTGAACATGTGGTGGATCCAGAGCGCGAAGCTGATCACGCCGACACCGCCCAATGCCCACACCACTGCGCGATGTCCCACCAGCCGGGTCTGGGCCAGGCTGGGCACCATCAGCGACACCATGCCCGCCGCCGGCAGGAAGATGATGTAGACCTCGGGGTGGCCGAAGAACCAGAACAGGTGCTGCCACAGCAGCGGATCGCCGCCGCGCGCGGGAATGAAGAACGGCCAGTCGAAGGCCCGCTCCAGCTCCAGCAGCAAGGTGCCGGCGATGATCGCCGGGAAGGCGAACACGATCATCAGCGCCGTGACCAGCATGGCCCAGGCGAATACCGGCATCCTGGCCAGCGTCATGCCCGGCGCGCGCGTGAACAGGATGCCGATGATCAGCTCGATGGCGCCGGCGATCGCCGAGATCTCGATGAAGCCGATGCCCAGCAGCCACCAGTCCGCGCCGATGCCGGGCGAATGCTGCTTGCCCGTGAGGGGCGGGTACATGAACCAGCCGCCGTCGGGCGCGGCGCCGAAGAAGATGGTGCAGAAGAAGGCCAGCCCGCCGATGGCGTAGGCCCAGAAGGCGTAGGCCGAGAGGCGCGGGAACGGCAGGTCGCGCGCGCCGAGCATCGCCGGCAGCAAATAGACCGCCACCGCCTCGACCACCGGCACCGCGAACAGGAACATCATCACCGTGCCGTGCATGGTGAACAGCTGGTTGTAGGTGGCGGCCGAGACCAGCGTGTTGTCCGGCAGCGCCAGCTGCGCCCGCATCACCAGGGCCAGCACGCCGGCCAGCACGAAGAACAGCAGCGCGGTGGCGATGTAGAAGACGCCGATCTGGCTGTTGTTCACCGCGCTGATGCGGCGCCAGCCGCGTGGCGGGGCCCAGGCCCGCTCCAGCGCTTCGAGCTCCTCCGCCGGGCGCGGCAGGGCGTTGGGCAGTTGCGGCGGCTGCGTCATTCGAGCGACCCCAGCCAGTCGGCCAGCGCGGCCAGGGTGGGGGCGTCGAAGCGGTCGTACGACGGCATGCGCGCGCCAGGCTTGACCTGCTGCACGTGCGCCACCCAGTGCGCGAGCGCCGCGGCGTCGTTGGCCAGCGTGCCGGCGCCCAGGTGCAGCCGGCTGCCGACATGGGTGAGGTCGGGCCCCAGCCGGCTCTCCTCGGCGACGCCGCGCACCGTGTGGCAGGCGTTGCAGCGGTTGGCGAGAAAGGCCTCGCGCCCGCGCGCCTGCTGCGGCGTGCCGTCGGCCGGCGCCGGCCGCAGCTGCCCCTGGCGCCAGGCCTCGAAGTCCGCGGGCGTTTGCGCCACGATGTGCAGCGCCATCTTCGTGTGCTGCTCACCGCAGAACTCCGCGCACTGGCCGCGGTAGACGCCGGGCCGGTCGGCCGACAGCAGCAGCTGGTGCCGGTGGCCCGGCACCATGTCGACCTTGCCGGCCAGCGCCGGCACCCAGAAGCTGTGGATCACGTCGTCGCTCGCGAGTGCGATGGCGACGGTGCGGCCGACCGGCACCCGGATCTCGTTGGCCGTCACCAGCTCCGGCGCGCCCGGCCCGGCGGGGTAGCGCACCTCCCACCACCACATGCGCCCGGTCACCGACACCAGCAAGGCATCGGCCGGCGGCGCCTGCCGCGACGGGGTGAGCGGCAGCACATGGGCGAACAGCGCCGCCAGCACCACCGCCGGAAACAGCACGCCGCCGCCCAGGACCCAGAGCCGGGCCCGCGGCGCATCGGCATGGTCTCGCAGCGCCCACGCCAGCAGCGCCATCACGGCGACGAAGATCAGGCCGCCGCCGATGAACAGCAGCCACGACAGGTCCGCCACCGACTGGGCGACCGGGCCGGCGGCCTGCAGCACGCCGGGATTCATCTGCTGGCCCCCACGCTTGTCACTTCGCGTCCTGCGCTGCCCCCCGAGGGGGCCTTCGCTTCCTGGAGCGTTCCGGCGAAGCTCATTTCAGCTCCAGCAGGTAGGCCGCCATGTCGCTGGCGTCGGCGGGCGAGACGCCCATGCTGGGCATCCGGGTGTCGGGCACCAGCGCGCGCGGCTGCATGATCCAGCGCGCCAGCAGCTCGGGCCCGTTGGCCAGCCGGCCCGCGATATAACTGCGCGAGCCGAAGCCGTGGAGCGAGGCCGCCGTGCGGCCGCCGGCCGAGGCGACCCCCGGAATGGTGTGGCAGCTGCCGCACTGGTACTGCGCCAGCAGCTGCCGGCCGCGTTCGGCGCTGGCGGCGTGGGCGCCACTGCAGGCGATCGCGATTGCCGCCGGCAGCAGGCGGCGGCAGAGGGAACGGGCAGGCATTGCCGCATTCTGGCCCAGCCCCACCGGGCCGTGGGGTGGGTGAGAATGGCCGGTCCATGCGCAACAAGCCAGTGCTGATCACCGTTGCCGTCACGCTGGCCGCCGTGGTCCTTGGCGGCGCCCTGGCGGCGGCGATCGTCGTCTGGAGCGGCGTCTACAACATCGCGGCCAGCAGCCAGCACCTGCAACCGGTCTTCACCGTGCTGGAGCTGGCGATGCGCCAGTCCGTGCGGCTGCGGGCCCGCGACATCGAGCCGCCGCCACTGGACGGCGAACAGATGATCCGGCGCGGCGCCGCCTGCTTTCGCGACCAGTGCGTGCAATGCCACGGCGCACCGGGCGTCGCCCAGAACGACATCGGCAAGAGCATGCAGCCGCTGCCGGGGCCGCTGGTCGACGCCCGCCGGCACTGGCAACCGCGCGAGCTGTACTGGCTGACCCGGCACGGCATCAAGATGAGCGGCATGCCGGCCTGGCAATTGCGCCTGACGGAGGGCGAGTTGTGGTCGGTGGTGGCCTTCATGCAGCGCCTGCCGGACTTGAACGCGCGGCAATACGCGCAGCTGGCCAGCCAGGCGCCGCCGGCGCCCGCCTGCGGGCGCGAACTGCCCGGCGCCGTGCTGCCGCCGCTGGCCGTGGGCGATGCGAAGCGCGGCCGGGACGCCCTGTTCCAGTACGCCTGCAATGCCTGCCACGTCATTCCCGGCGTGACGGGAGCGCAGACCCGGGTCGGACCGCCGCTGGCCGGGATCGCCAGCCGCGCGCTGGTCGCGGGCAAGCTGCCGAACACGCCGGACAACCTCGCGCTGTGGTTGCGGCGCACGCAGGAGGTCAAGCCCGGCACGGCGATGCCGCAACTGGGGGTGACCGAGCAGGACGCCAGGGACATCGCGGCCTACCTGGCGACCCTGAATTGACCCTTGCCTTCCCGACGGCCGGCGGCGCTTAATGGACGCAGCGTTTCACGCAGCCACAGGAGCGACATGGACTGGTTCGAACGCATCACCGGATTCGCGGAGGGCAGCTACGAGGACACCCGGGCGGCGCTGTCGGTGGTGGATGGCAAGCTGCGCTCGGCGCACGGCGGCCGCGCCTGCGCCGTCGGCGAACTCGAGACCCCCAGCCTGGCGGAACTGCGCGAACGCACCCGTGGCATCGGCGGCAGGCCGGGCGCCGAGCCGAAGCTGTCGACGCTGCAGGGCGAGGTCAGGCGGCTGCATGGCCAGCCGCTCAACAGCCAGGCGCTGTTCCAGGTCGCATCGCAGTTCAACCTGCTGGAGATGGCGGCGCCGGACCGGACCCCGGAAGACGGCGTGACCTGTTACCAAGACGACCGCACCCAGGGGCCGGCCTGCGCCATCGCGGCCGGCGCGGCGACCATCTACCGCAATTACCTGGTGCCGGTCGGCGGCGGCACCGGCCAGACCCGCGAGCGCCAGATCGATTGCCTGGCCGACATCGGCCGGGCCCTGGGCAACGGCGCGGGCGCGCTCTGGGAGATGCGCAACGGCTATGCGCTGTGCACGGCAGCGGGGCTGGCCAGCATCGACAGCCAGCTCGGCGCGATGGCGCCAGCCCAACGCGATCAGCTGCGCGGGCTGCTGCGCATCGGGCTGCACTGGGACGTCGAGGTGATCGAGGCCGCGACGCCGGGCCAGCGGGTTTCGCAGGCGTTCTGTTCGGCCCTGCCGGTGGCGTATTCGGATCTGCCGCCGCCGCGGTGGCAGCGCTTCGCCACGCTGGTGCTGGAAGCGGCTTACGAGGCGACGTTGCTGGCGGCGGTGCTGAACCGGGAGCGGACCGGCTGCCCGACGGTGTTCCTCACCAGCCTGGGCGGGGGCGTGTTCGGCAATCCGCCGGAGTGGATCGATGCGGCTCGCACCAGCGCGCTGAACTGCGAATCGGTCCGCGGCCGCGACCTGGATGTGCGGCTGGTGACCTATGGGGTGCCGGCCAGGAAGTAGCGGCCGGCGTGGGGACTGGAGCGGGTGAAGGGAATCGAACCCTCGTATGAAGCTTGGGAAGCTGCCGTTCTACCATTGAACTACACCCGCGGACCCGCCCAGATTCTACCGCGCACCCAAACTTATAATTGAAGGTTGAGCCGCATCCGGCAGTCAGTGATGCGGTCCGGCGTCCCGCCGCACACCCCCCAGGATCCGATGAGCACTCCCACTTCTTCCGTCGCCGACATCCGCAAGACCTTCCTGGACTTCTTCGCGTCCAAGGGCCACACGGTGGTGCAGTCCAGCCCGCTGGTGCCGGGCAACGACCCGACCCTGATGTTCACCAACTCCGGCATGGTGCAGTTCAAGGACGTGTTCCTGGGCACCGACAAGCGCCCCTATGTGCGCGCCGCCTCGGTCCAGGCCTGCCTGCGGGCCGGCGGCAAGCACAACGACCTGGAGAACGTGGGCTACACGGCGCGGCACCACACCTTCTTCGAGATGCTGGGCAACTGGAGCTTCGGCGACTACTTCAAGCGCGACGCGCTCAAGTGGGCCTGGGAGCTGCTGACGCAGGTCTACCAGCTGCCGGCGGACAAGCTCTGGGCCACGGTCTACATCGACGACGACGAGGCCTACGACATCTGGACCAAGGACATCGGCGTGCCGCCCGAGCGCGTGGTGCGCATCGGCGACAACAAGGGCGCCAAGTACCAGTCCGACAACTTCTGGATGATGGCCGACACCGGCCCCTGCGGCCCCTGCTCGGAGATCTTCTACGACCACGGCCCCGAGATCGCCGGCGGCCCGCCCGGCTCGCCCGACCAGGACGGCGACCGCTACATCGAGATCTGGAACAACGTGTTCATGCAGTTCGACATGCAGGCCGACGGCAGCGTCAAGCCGCTGCCCGCGCCCTGCGTCGACACCGGCATGGGGCTGGAACGCCTCGCCGCGATCCTGCAGCACGTGCACAGCAACTACGAGATCGACCTGTTCGCCGACCTGATCCGCGCCGCCTCCAAGGCCACCGGCGAGAAGGATCTACAGAACAAGAGCCTGTTCGTGATCGCCGACCACATCCGCGCCACCTCGTTCCTGGTGAGCGACGGCGTGATCCCGGGCAACGAGGGCCGCGGCTACGTGCAGCGCCGGATCATCCGGCGCGCCATCCGCCACGGCTACAAGCTGGGCAAGAAGACGCCGTTCTTCCACCAGCTGGTGGCCGACGTGGTGCGCCTGATGGGCGACGCCTATCCGCGCCTGCGCGCCGACGAGAAGCGCATCACCGACGTGCTCAAGGCCGAAGAGGAACGCTTCTTCGAGACCCTGGCCAACGGCATGGAGATCCTGGACTCGGCGCTGGCCGGTGGCCAGACGGTGCTGCCGGGCGAGGTCGCTTTCAAGCTGCACGACACCTACGGCTTCCCGCTGGACCTGTCGGCCGACGTCTGCCGTGAGCGCGGCGTGACGGTGGACGAGGCCGGCTTCCAGGCCGCGATGGACAAGCAGAAGGCCGCCGGCCGCGCCGCCGGCAAGTTCCGGATGGACAAGGCGCTGGAGTACACCGGCGCCGGCCACAAGTTCAGCGGCTATGAGCAGCTGGAGGAAAAGGCCCGGGTGGTCGCCCTGTACAAGGACGGCACGCCGGTGCAGCAGCTCCAGCAAGGCGAGGACGGCGTCGTGGTGCTGGACACCACGCCCTTCTATGCCGAGAGCGGCGGCCAGGTCGGCGACTGCGGCGTGCTGGAAGCCGAGGGCGTGGAGTTCGGCGTCGGCGACACCCAGAAGATCAAGGCCGACGTGTTCGGCCACCACGGCAACCAGGCCCAGGGCACGCTCAAGGTCGGCGACACCGTCACGGCGAAGGTCGACGTGCAGCGCCGCCAGTCCACCATGCGCAACCACAGCGTCACCCACCTGATGCACAAGGCCCTGCGCGAAGTGCTCGGCACCCACGTGCAGCAGAAGGGCTCGCTGGTCGACGCCGACAAGACCCGCTTCGACTTCACCCACAACCAGGCGGTGAGCGACGAGGAGATCCACGAGATCGAGCGCCGCGTCAACGAGGAGATCCTGGCCAACGCCGCGACCCAGGCCCGCGTGATGGACATCGAATCGGCGCAGAAGACCGGCGCCATGATGCTGTTCGGCGAGAAGTACGGCGAGCAGGTGCGGGTGCTGGACATCGGCAGCAGCCGCGAGCTGTGCGGCGGCACCCACGTGCAGCGCACCGGCGACATCGGCCTGTTCAAGATCGTCAGCGAAGGCGGCGTGGCCGCGGGTGTCCGCCGGATCGAGGCCGTCACCGGCGCCAATGCGCTGGCCTACCTGCAGGACCTCGAAGCGACCGTGAAGAGCGTGGCCGCCACCCTCAAGACGCCCTCGGGCGAGCTGCAGGGCCGCATCGGCCAGGTGCTGGAGCAGGTCCGCTCGCTGGAAAAGGAAGTGGCGCAACTCAAGGGCAAGCTGGCGTCGTCGCAGGGCGACGAGCTGATGGCGCAGGCGGTCGACGTCAAGGGCATCAAGGTGCTGGCGGCCCGGCTGGAGGGCGCGGACGCGAAAACGCTGCGCGACACCATGGACAAGCTCAAGGACAAGCTGAAAACGGCGGCGATCGTGCTGGCGGCCGTGGACGGCAACAAGGTGCAGATCGCGGCCGGCGTCACTGCCGACGCCATGGGCAAGGTCAAGGCCGGCGAGCTGGTCAACTTCGTCGCCCAGCAGGTCGGCGGCAAGGGCGGCGGCAAGCCGGACCTGGCCATGGCCGGCGGCACCGACCCGGGCAAGCTGGCCGCTGCGCTGCAGTCGGTGCCGGCATGGGTGGCGGAACGCGCGTGATGGCGGTGGCAACAATGCAAGCCGGGCTGACGCGGCGCTCCTGGCTGTCTTCGGGGCTGGCCCTGGCCGGCGCCTGCCTGCTGCCCGGCGCGGCCGGCGCCGGTGAGGTCCAGCCCTGGCCGCGCGCCGAGCGGCTGCCGGCGCTGGATGCGCTGGACCTGCAGGGGCAGCGCTGGAGTTTCGACAAGGTCAGCGGCCGCGCGGTGGTGCTGAACTTCTGGGCCAGCTGGTGCGAGCCCTGCCGCGCGGAGATGCCGACGCTGCAGCAGCTGGTCGACGTGTACGGCGACGACAAGCTGGCCGTGCTGGCGCTCAATTTCAAGGAATCGCCGGCGACGGCAACGCGGTTCGCGAAGAACGCGGCGATGACGGTGCCGGTGCTGCTGGATCCGGCCGGCGACATCGCCAAACGGTTCGCGGTAAAGATCTTCCCGACCACGGTCGGCATCGGGCGCGACGGCAAGCCGCGCTGGCGGGTGCGCGGCGAAATGGACTGGTCCGCGCCCGAGTCACTGCGGCTCATCGATACGCTGCTGGCCTGAACGCGGCACAATTCCAGCCTCACTTCCGGAGGCATTCCATGCAATCGTTTTCCCGGCGCCAGTTCCTCCAGTCCTCGGCCGCGGTGGCGACCGCCGCCGGCCTGCCATTCGCCGCGCTGGCCCAGCAGCGCAGCTTCGATCCCCAGCCCGGCGCCTGGCGCACCTTCGAGGTGACGACCCGGGTCGAGGTGCTGGTGCCCAGCGGCGCCACGCGGGTCTGGCTGCCGGTGCCGTCGATCGACAGCGAATGGCAGGAATCGCTCGAGAGCAGCTTCGCCAGCAACGGCCAGGCCCGGCTGACCGGCGATGGCCGGGAAGGCGCACGCATGCTGTATGCCGAATTCCCGGCCACCGAGGCCCAGCCCTGGGTCGAGCTGACCAGCCGGGTGCGCACCCGCAACCGCAGCGCGTCCCAGCCGGACCCGACCGACGTGCTGTCGGCGCAGGACCGCCGGTACTGGACCCGCGCCACCGAGATGCTGCCCACCGACGGCATCGTCCGCAAGACGGCGCTGGACGCCACCCGCGGCGCCCGCACCGACGAGGAAAAGGCGCGGCGGGTGTACGACTGGGTGGTCGCCAACACCTACCGCGAACCCAAGGTGCGCGGCTGCGGCGAAGGCGACATCAAGGCCATGCTGGAGACCGGCAACCTGGGCGGCAAGTGCGCCGACCTCAACGCCGTCTTCGTGGGCCTGTGCCGCTCGGTTGGCGTGCCGGCCCGCGATGTGTACGGGCTGCGGCTGGCGCCATCGGCCTTCGGCTACAAGGAGTTGAGCGGCAACCCGGCCAGCCTGTCGGGCGCGCAGCATTGCCGCGCCGAGGTGTTCCTGGCCGGCCGCGGCTGGGTCGCGATGGACCCGGCCGACGTGGCCAAGGTGATGCGGCTGGAGACGCCCGAGTGGATCAAGACCACCCGGCATCCGGTGGTGGCGCCGGTGAACCGCGCGCTGTTCGGCGGCTGGGAGGGCAACTGGGTGGGCTGGAACAACGCGCACGACGTGCGCCTGCCGAACGCGAAGGGCCAGCCGCTCAACTTCTTCATGTACCCGATCGCCGAAGACGCCCAGGGCCGCCGCGATCCGTACTCGCCCGACGACTTCAAGTACAAGATCAGCGCGCGCGAGCTGAAGGCCTGATCGTCATTGCGGGCTCGACCCGCCATCCACGAATCCGGAAGTCATGGATCCCGGCTCAGGGCCTTGATGAACGGCTGTCATCCCGGGCTTTGACCCGGGATCCAGGCTGTTCTGTTTTGTTCTGTTCCACGTTGCGCGCTCCGGCCCCGGACCGGATCGCGTAGCCGCCGCAGAGATCGCCCGCGCCGGACACCGCCTGCCGCGAGGGGGCATCAAGGGGGCACGGTCGAAGGCTGTCATCCCGGCCGGGATGACAGCTTCCTGAACACCACGTCCCAGACGCCGTGGCCCAGCTTGATGCCGCGGTTCTCGAACTTGGTCAGGGGCCGGTAGTGCGGCTTGGGCGCGAAGCCCGGCGCCGTGTTCTCCAGCGCGGGCTCGGCTGACAGCACCTCCAGCATCTGGCGCGCGTACGGCTCCCAGTCGGTGGCGCAATGCAGGTAGCCGCCCGGCGCCAGCCGCGCCACCAGCTGCGCCACCAGCGGCGGCTGGATCAGCCGGCGCTTGTTGTGCTTGAGCTTGTGCCAGGGGTCCGGAAAGAAGATGTGGGCGCCGGCCAGGCTGCCCGCGGGAATCATCGTCGCCAGCACTTCGACCGCGTCGTGGCGCAGGATCCGGATGTTCTCCAGCCCCTGCTCGCCGATGCGCTTGAGCAGCGCGCCGACGCCCGGCTCATGCACTTCGCAGCACAGGAAATTGGTCTGCGGCATCAGCGCGGCGATGTGCGCCGTCGCCTCGCCCATGCCGAAGCCGATCTCCAGCACCGTCGGCGCTTCCCGGCCGAACGCGGCGGTGAAGTCGAGCGGGGCCGCGGTGTAGGGCAGGACGAAGCGCGGGCCGAGTTCCTCGAAGGCCTTGGCCTGGCCGGTGGTGGTGCGGCCGGCGCGGCGCACGAAGCTGCGGATGGTGCGGGGATGCAGGACGCCGGGCGGCGCCTGGTCGCTGGTGGGATCGGATTCAGTCACCGGGTCGATTGTAGAAGTCGCGCCAGCCCTCGACCCACGCCGCCAGCGCATCCGGCACCGCGCCTTGCTGCGGCGGCAGGCCCAGGGTGCGCGCGGCGGTGTTGAGCGTCGCCAGCGGATCGGCCGTGTCCAGCGGCGCGGCGCCGTTCTGCTTGGACAGTTTCTCGCCATTGGGCCCCAGCACCAGCGGCGTGTGCAGGTACTGCGGCGTCGGCAGGCCCAGCGCGCGCTGCAGCAGGATCTGGCGCGCCGTGTTGTCCGCCAGGTCGGCGCCGCGGACCACGTGCGTGATGCCCTGCGCGCCGTCGTCGACCACCACCGCCAGCTGGTAGGCCCACAGGCCGTCGGCGCGCTGGAGCACGAAGTCGCCGACCTCGGCTTCGACGTTCTGTCGTTGCGGCCCCAGGCGGCGGTCCTGCCACTGCACCGGCTCCGACGTCGTGCGCAGGCGCCAGGCCCGCGCCGTGCGGCCGGCGAGGCCCTGGCGGCAGGTGCCGGGGTAGACCAGTTCGCCATGGCGCGCGCGGGGCTGGCCGTGGGCCGCCAGCGCCGCCTCGACGTCCTTGCGCGAGCAGGCGCAGGGGTAGGCCGCCCCTTGCGCCACCAGCCGGTCCAGCGCCTGCTGGTAGAGCGCGCCGCGTTGCGATTGCCACACCGGCACTTCGTCAGGCACCAGTCCGAGTTCGGCCAGCTGCTGCAGGATGAATTCAGCAGCGCCGGGAACGCAACGCGGTGTGTCGACGTCTTCGATGCGCACCAGCCAGCGTCCGCCCCGGGCCCGGGCATCGAGCCAGCTCGCGAGCGCGGCGACCAGCGAGCCCGCATGCAACGGCCCCGTGGGCGACGGTGCGAACCGTCCCACGTCATTCATTTGTCTAGCGGCGCGCGACGGCCAGCGCCAGTTCGAGGCCCGAGATGAAGGCGTCTTCGGACCGGTGCCCCAGGCACCAGTCGCCGCAGGCGCCCAGGCCCAGCGTCGCGTCCCACAGGTTCGACTTGCCCAGCGGCTTGAGGGTCTTGGCGTTGCTCCAGCGGAAGACCTGGGAGAACGCCGGCTCGGCGCGGATCCCGGTCACTTCGGCGAAGGCGCGGTGCAGCTTGGCCATCACGGTCATCTCGTCGTCGTCGAGGTGCTCCTGCGACCAGGCCGGGCTGGCCTGCACCGTCCAGCGTTCGACGGTGCTGCGTCCGGGCTTGGACGATTCGCGCGCCAGCCAGGCGATCCGGTGGTGGGTCGACAGCGCCGCGTTCCACTGCGGCCCGAGCGTGACCAGCGTGGGCTGCACCGCGTTCGGGAACGCCAGCATCAGGCTCCAGCACGGCGCCACTTCGACCTGGTCCATCGCCTTGCTCAGCCCGGCCTGCGACGAGGCGCGCAGCAGGGCGCGGGCCGGCGCGCAGGGGATGGCCAGCAAGACGGCGTCGAAGCCCGAATACACATGGGCCGAGTCGTCGGGCCCGCTGGTCTGCAACTGCCAGCGCTTGCCGTCCAGCGTGTCGCGCTCGATCCGCGTGACCCGCGTTTCCAGTTCCAGCGACCCGGCGGCCTGCAGCGGCCTGGCCCACTGGCGCGGCACCGCATCCATGGTCGGCGCGCCGACGAAATGCGATTCGCGCGCGGGCAGCGCCGCTTCCGCGACCCGGCCGTGCGGGTCCAGCACCCGCACCGCGTTCGCGCTCCAGGGCTTGGACGAGCCGGGCGCCGTCGCCAGCGCCTGGCGGAAGCGCTCGTCGCGCACGGTGAAGTACTGGGCGCCATGGTCGAAGGTGCCGAACGCCGTTTCGCAGCTCGCCATCCGGCCGCCGACCTTCGCGGCCTGCTCGAACACCGTGACCTTCAGGCCGGCCTGGACCAGGGTGCGGGCGCAGGCGAGGCCGGCCAGTCCGGCGCCGATCACGGCGATGTTGTTGGGGGCGGGGGCGGTGGGGCGAGGGGGCATCGGTTTGTTCCAGGGTTCGTGACACTCTACCGCACGCTCACCACACGGCCTCATGGGCGTTGAGAAGCGCGTCGCGGGTGGTGCGGCTCTCCAGCTGTCCGAGCCACCATTGCAGCGCGCGGCCGGGGCCCAGGCGGGGGCTGCGCCAGGCGTAGTGCATACGCGCGGTGCGGCTGGAGCGCTCTACCTGTTTGAGCACCAGCCGGCCGGCCGTGAGGTGCGGACGGGCCATCGGCTCGGGCAGGAAGCCGCCGCCCAGGCCGCGCAATTGCGCCTCCAGCTTGGCGTGCATGGTCGGCACGGTCAGCACGTCCTGGCCCGCCAGCAGGCCGATGGTCAGGCCGCTGCCACGCTGCACCGAATCGGCGGCCGCCACCGCCCGGTGCTGGTTCAGCATGTCGTCGGTCAGCGGTTCGGCTGCCGCGGCCAGCGGATGGTGCGGCGCCACGACGTAGACGAAGGCGAGCTCACCCATCATCCGCGACTGCATGCCGGCCGCCGTGCCCGGTTCGACCGGGATGCCGAGCGCCAGGTCGGCCTGGCCGGAGGTCAGCGCCTCGAGCGTGCCGGACAGCGTCTCGTTGCGCAGCCGCAACCGGGTCGGCGGCGCCAGCTCGTAGAACGCCTGCACCAGGTCCATCACGGTCGACAGCGAGATCACGCTGTCGACGGCCACGGTGAACTGCGGCTCCCAGCCGGTGGCGACCCGGCGCACGCGATTGGCGACGGCGTCGATCTCCTCGAGCAGCCGCGCGCCCTCGCGCAGCAGCTCGGCGCCGGCTTCGGTCAGCACGGCCTGGCGCGAGGCGCGGTCGAACAGCAGCACGTCGAGCGCATCCTCGATCTGGCGGATCCGGTAGGTCACGGCGCTGGGTACCAGGCCCAGCTGGCGGGCGGCGGCGGCGAAGCTGCCGGCATCGGCCACGGCCTGCAGCAGCGACAGGGCGTTGGGCGTCAGCACATCACGCGGGGTTTGCACGGTTTTCGTCTAATCGTTCAATGAATTCGAATGGTGCCATCAAATCGCGACCGCTGCAAAGCGCCTGGCGGCGCCTACATTCGATCCATCGCTGCAACTCGCAGCACGTTTGTGAGGACCCCATGTTGACCTTGCGCAAATCTTCGGACCGCGGCTATGCCGACCACGGCTGGCTCAAGTCCTTCCACAGCTTTTCCTTCGCCGGTTACCACGACCCGCAGCACATGGGCTTCGGCAACCTGCGCGTCATCAACGAGGACCGGATCGCTCCGGGCAGCGGCTTCGGCACCCATGGCCACCGCGACATGGAAATCATCAGCTACGTGCTGGAGGGCAACCTCGCGCACAAGGACACGCTGGGCAACGTCAAGGGCATTCCGCCGGGCGACGTCCAGCGCATGAGCGCCGGCAAGGGCGTGCAGCACAGCGAGTTCAACCACGCGGACGACCAGACCACGCACTTCCTGCAGATCTGGATCGAGCCGAACGTCACCGGCATTCCCGCCAGCTACGAGCAGAAGACCTTCCCGGAAGGCGACAAGCGCGGCAAGCTGCGGCTGGTCGCGGCGCCCGATGGCGCCGACGGTGCCGTGACGCTCCACGCGGACGCCCGGCTGTACGCCGGCCTGTTCGACGGCGCCGAAGCCGCCTCGCTGCCGCTGGATGCGAAGCGCAAGACCTATGTGCACGTCGTGCGCGGCGAGATCGACGTCAACGGCAACACGCTGGCCGCCGGCGACGCCGCCAAGCTCGAAAGCGAATCCGCCCTGGCGCTGGCCAACGGCCGCAACGCCGAAGTGCTGGTGTTCGACCTGGCGCCCTGATCCCTTAGTCAGTTGGGGACAGAGCTGAAGGTCTGTCCCCAATGTCAAATTTTCCCCAACCACCAACGGAGTTCCAATGAACAACACCACCCTGCCCACCACCCCCGCCCAGGACGCCCTGGCCCTGTTCGGCCGCGTCCTGATCGCCCTGCTGTTCGTGCCGGCCGGCTGGGGCAAGATCGCCGGCTTCGCCGGCACCGTGGGCTACATCGCCTCCAAGGGCGTGCCGCTGCCCGAGGTCTGCGCCGCGATCGCGATCGGCGCCGAACTCGGCCTGGGCCTGCTGCTGCTGGTCGGCTACCAGGCGCGCTGGGCTGCCCTCGGCCTGGGCATCTTCACCTTCGTGATCAGCTTCATCTTCCACAACTTCTGGGCCGTGGCGGCCGACCAGGTGGCGATGCAGCGCGGGCAGTTCTTCAAGAACCTGGCCATCTCCGGCGGCCTGTTCGCCTTCGCGGCCTTCGGCGCCGGCGGCTGGAGCCTGGACGGCAAGCGCAAGGCCTGATCGATGGCGTCCGTCGCCGTCGTCTACCACTCGGGCTACGGCCACACCCAGCGCATGGCGCAGGCCGTGGCCGAGGGCGCCGGGGGCCAGCTGATCGCCATCGACGCCGACGGCAACCTGCCGGCCGGTGGCTGGGAGCAGCTGGCGGCCGCCGACGCGATCGTCTTCGGCTCGCCCACCTACATGGGCAGCGTGAGCTGGCAGTTCAAGAAATTCGCCGACGCATCGTCGCGGCCCTGGTTCAGCCAGGACTGGAAGGACAAGCTGTTCGCCGGCTTCACCACCAGCGCCGCGATGAACGGCGACAAGTTCTCCAGCCTGAGCTACATGATGACGCTGGCGATGCAGCACGGCGGCCTCTGGGTCGGCCTCGGTGTGCTGCCAAGCAACGACAAGGGCGCGACCCGCAACGACCCGAACTACCTCGGTTCGTACAGCGGCGCCATCGCCCAGTCGCCCTCCGACGGTTCGGTGGCCGACATGCTGCCGGGCGACCTCGACACCGCCAGGGCGTTCGGCCTGCGCGTGGCGGACGTTGCGGCCCGGCTGCGGCCCTGCTAGTCTGGCCGCTCGCAAGGAGCTGCAATGGGGATCGCGATCGAACTGGCCGGCCATGCCAAGGACCTCGGGGGCGGGTTCACCGTCCGCCGGCTGCTGCCCGCCGCGCGCCAGCGCAGCGTCGGGCCGTTCGTGTTCTTCGACCATTTCGGTCCGGTGGCGGAGGTGCCCGGCGTCAACCATGACGTCCGGCCGCATCCGCACATCGGCCTGGCCACCGTCACCTATCTCTTCGACGGCGCGATGATGCACCGCGACAGCCTGGGCACCGAGCAGCGGATCGAGCCCGGCGCCATCAACTGGATGAGCGCCGGCCGCGGCATCGTCCATTCCGAACGCCGCCCGGACGACCTGCGCGACAAGCACTACGTCAATCACGGCCTGCAGCTGTGGGCGGCGCTGCCGCGCGAGCGCGAGGACGACCCGCCGTCGTTCAGCCACACGCCGGCGCAGGCGATCCCCGAAGTCAGCCTTGGCGACGCGCAGATCCGGGTGCTGGTGGGCCAGGCCTTCGGCGAAAGCTCGCCGGTGGCCGCGGCGTCGCCTACGCTGTACCTCGACGTGATGCTGCCGCCGGGCGGCACGCTGGAATTGCCGGCGCTGGCGCCCGAGCTCGCCGTCTATGCGGTGCTGGGCGCGCTGCGCGCCGACGGCAACGCCGTCACCGAGGGGTCGATGGCCGTGCTGGCGCCGGGCCATCCGGTGACCCTGGCGGCCGACCGGGCCTGCCGTTTCGCCGTCATCGGCGGCGCGCCGCTCGACGGGCCGCGCCACATGTGGTGGAACTTCGTGTCCAGCAGCAAGGAGCGGATCCTGCAGGCCTCGGCCGACTGGGAAGCGCAGCGCATGGCCGGCGTGCCCGGCGACAGCGAGCGCATTCCGTTGCCGCCGGCGCGCTTCACGCCGGCGGAGCCCCTGTCCTGAGCTCGCGCATCCAGGCGTCGTAGCCGCCGGCGAGCGGGCGGGCGTCGGTGTAGCCGGCGTTGAGCAACTGCCAGGCCGCCTGGATCGCCGTCGCGTCTTGCGGACAGGCGCAGAAGGTCACGATCGGCTGGTCCCTCGGCCAATGCCGGACGACGTCGTGCAGGTGCTCCAGGTCGACCGGCATCGCGCCCGCCACCGGGCCGGTCGCCGCCGCCAGCGCGGCGCCGCGCAGGTCCAGCAGCAGGGGCGGCCGGCTCGACTGCAGCGCCTGCAGCAGTTCGGCCGGACCGATGTGCGGGATGGCGGCGGCGCGTTCGAAGCGGCGCTTCTGCCACAGCTTCGCGGCGATCCACAAGGCCAGGGCCAGCGCGAGCAGGGCCAGCACCAGCGACTGGTTGCCGGCCACCAGCACCAGGGCGGCATGCAGCTGGTCGCGCAGCAGCCAGCCGGCCAGCAGGGCGGCGCCGGCCCAGAGCGCGGCGCCGAGGGCGGCTGCCGCGAGGAAACCCGGCAGCGGCATGCGCAGCGAGCCCGCGATCGGCGGCGCCACCGTGGAAAAACCCGGCACGAACTTGGCGACCACCAGCGACCACACGCCCCAACGCAGGAAGCGCGCCTCGGTCTGCGTGACGCAGGAGCCGGGGTTGATCGACAGCCGGCACAGCACCGACAGCACGCGGTAGCCGAAGGCGCGGCCGGCCAGGTACCAGAGCCAGTCCGCGACCACCGAAGCCAGCACGGCGGCCAGCAGCAGCAGCGCGGCCCGGGGCGACCAGCCAGCCAGGCTGCCCGCCACCATCAGCGTCGGCACCGCCGGGATCGGCAGGCCGAACTGCTGCAGCAGCACGTTGAGGAAGACCACCCAGACGGCGTCCCGCGTCAGGGCCTGGGTGAGGGCGGCGATGTCCATGGCAGGGTCGTTGATCCGCACTGGGCGGGAGCAGGCCACTATAGGCGCCGGCCGATCCCATAGTACAGTCGCAGCTCATCCTCGAGCGCGGCGCGGCCCGCATGAACATCGTGCGCTTCAAGACACTGATTGCCGGTTGGCTGGCAGTTGCCGCTGCGGGGGCCTGGGCCATGGCGGCCGTGCTGCCCCTCGCGCCGACCGGCCCGGCGATCCAGCTGGGCGAGCACATGAGCGTGCAGCGCCTGCCGCTGTCCGAGCCGATCGACCCCGACGCCCTGTGGCGAGGCGCGACCGCTGCCCCGCTGCCGGCCCAGCCGCGCTGGCAGCTGGCGCCGGACGAGCGCGTGGTGGGTGCCGTCACCTTGCAGGGGAGCGGGGCGCACGCGACCTATGTGGTCGAAGTGCCGGCGCCCTCGGTCGACGAGGTCCGCGTCTGGCACCGTGAAGCCGGCGGCGCCTGGCAGGCGAGCGTGGCGGGCGATCGGGTCGCGCTGTCACGCTGGCCCTTCGCGTCGCAGTTCCCGGCGTTCCCGGTCGTGGTGGGCGAGGCCCCGGTCGACCTGATCGTGGCCGTCGCCAATTCGGGTCCGGTCGGCGTAGCGGTGGGCATCGTGCCGGACGCCGTCTTCCGCGAGACCCAGACCCTGCGGGCCAACCTGGCCGGCGTGGTGATGGGCCTGGGCGCGATGGTCGCCGTGGTCTGCGCGCTGGGGGCGCTGAACCAGCGTCGCCGCGCCAGCTGGCTGCTGGCGGCGGTGTGCGTCTTCACCCTGGTCATGGCCGCCTGCGTGAATGGCTACATGGCCCTGTGGCTGACCCCCGAAGCCCCGGAGTTCAACGATGCCTCCAAGCCGTTCTTCGGCGTGGTGCTGGGCGGACTGCTGGTGGCGCTGACCGCGGAATCGCTGGACGGCCGCTACCTGAGCCGCATCGAACGGGTCGCCAGCTTTCCCGTCGTCCTGCTTTGCGTGGCCTGGGCCACCGTGCAGGCCCTGTGGCTGCCGCTCTCGTGGCGCGCGCCGGGCATGGCCGCGTGCGCGGTGCTGACCACCGTCTGCTGCATCGTGCTGTGTGTGCGCAGCGCGCTCCGGGGCGGCCGGCAGTCGCGGCTGGTGGGCGGCGGCGTGGCCTGCCTGGCGCTGGCCTGGGTGGTGGTCCTGACGTTCCGCGATTTCACCGGCGGCGTGGACTTCCGCTCGGCCCTGGTCGGCATCCTGCTCTACGCCATGCTGCTGCTGTTTCGCCAGGCGCTGCTGCTGCGCGAACGCTACGGGCGCGACGTGCTGGGCCGCGCGGCGGTCAGCGCCAACCGCGATCCGCTGACGGCGCTGTTGTCCTATCCCGGCTTCGAACTGGCCCACGACGAAACGCTGCTGCGGCAGGCGGCGGGCGCGCACGCGGCGTCGATGATGCTGTTCGTGCTGCCCGGCCTGGACGAAAGCGATGCCGAGCACGGCTTCGTGATCACCGAACGCGCCCTGGTGCGGTTCGCCGCCGCGCTGCAGTCGGCGCTGGGCAACACCTGGTCGATCGCGCGGCTGTCCAGGACGCGCTTCGCCTGCATCAGCACCCAGCCCTACGACGAGGCGCAGGTGGTCGAAGACGCCACCCGGGTGCTGGCGCGCTGCGCGCGGATCTCGCGTCCGCTGGAGCCGCTGGCCGATTTCGACCTGCGCATCGCCTGCCTGCACCGTCCCATGGTGAGCCACGGCCTGGGCCAGGTCCTCAAGGAGCTGGAGCGGGCCGCGCTGGCGATGGTGCCGGGCAAGCGCATCGCCGTGGTGTAGGCCGGGGGGCCGGGAGGCCCGCCCCGTAAAATGGCGCATGTTTGTCCACCTGCGCCTGCACACCGAATTTTCCGTCGTCGACGGCACCAACCGGATCGACGAAACCGTCAAGGCCGCCGCGGCCGACGGCCAGCCGGCGCTGGCCATCACCGACCTGAACAACCTGTTCGGCGGCATCAAGTTCTACAAGGAAGCGCGCTCGGCCGGGGTCAAGCCGCTGGTCGGCGCCGAGATCATGGTGCAGGGCCTGTCCAAGGACCCCATGGTGCTCTCGCGCATGGTGCTGCTGGTGCAGAACCGCCAGGGCTACCTGAACCTGTGCGAGCTGCTGTCGCGGGCCTGGACCCGCAATGCGGTGAAGAACCAGGCGGTCTGCCGGCCCGAGTGGCTGCGGGAACTGGGCGAGGGCCTGATCGCGCTGTCCGGCGCGCAGGCCGGCCCGGTCGGCCAGGCGCTGGTGCAGGGCGACGAGCAGCGCGCCGGCGACGTGGCGCTGGAGCTGGCGTCGATCTTCCCGCACCGCTTCTACCTCGAGCTGCAGCGCGCCGGCCGGCCCGACGACGAGCCGCACGTGGCGGCCGCGGTGCAGCTGGCCGCGCGGATGGGATTGCCCGTGGTCGCGACCCATCCGGTGCAGTTCACCCTGCCCGACGATTACGAGGCGCACGAGGCGCGCGTGTGCATCGCCGAGGGCGAGATCCTGGGCAACCAGCGCCGGGTGCGCAAGTTCACCCACGAGCAGTACTTCAAGTCCGCGGCGCAGATGGAGCAGCTGTTCGCCGACGTCCCGAGCGCGATCGCCAACACGCTGGAGGTCGCGCGCCGCTGCAACCTGGTGCTGGAGCTGGGCAAGCCGCGGCTGCCGGCCTTCCCGACGCCCGACGCGATGCCGATCGAGGAGTACTTCCGCCTGGCCTCGCACGAGGGGCTGAACGAGCGGATGCTGCGGCTGTATCCGGACCCGGCGCGGCGGGCACAGGAGATGCCGCGCTACGTCGAGCGGCTGGAGTTCGAGATCAACACCATCCTGAAGATGGGGTTCCCCGGCTACTTCCTGATCGTGGGCGACTTCATCAACTGGGCCAAGAACAACGGCTGCCCGGTGGGACCGGGCCGGGGCTCGGGCGCCGGCTCGCTGGTCGCCTACTCGCTCAAGATCACCGACCTCGATCCGCTGCAGTACAACCTGCTGTTCGAGCGCTTCCTGAATCCGGAGCGGGTGTCGATGCCCGACTTCGACATCGACTTCTGCCAGACCAACCGCAACCTGGTGATCGACTACGTCAAGGACAAGTACGGCAAGGAGGCCGTGAGCCAGATCGCCACCTTCGGCACGATGGCGGCCCGCGCGGCGATCCGCGACGTCGGCCGGGTGCTGGACATGAGCTACACCTTCTGCGACGGCATCAGCAAGCTGATCCCCAACAAGCCGGGCACCCACATCACGATCGCCGACGCGATCAAGCAGGAGCCGGTGCTGGCCGAGCGGCTGGAGAAGGAAGACGACGTCAAGACGCTGCTGGCGCTGGCGCAAAAACTCGAAGGCATGACCCGTAACGTCGGCATGCATGCCGGCGGCGTGCTGATCGCGCCGGGCAAGCTGACCGACTTCACGCCGCTGTACCAGCAGCCTGGCAGCGAGTCGGCGGTGAGCCAGTACGACAAGGACGACGTGGAAGCGGCCGGCCTGGTCAAGTTCGACTTCCTGGGGCTGGCCACCCTGACGATCCTCGAGATCGCCCGCGAGTTCATCGTCAGCCGCCACAAGGGCCAGGAAGCGTTTCGGTTCGAGGACATCGCGCTCGACGACACGGCCACCTACAAGCTGTTCTCCGACGGCAAGACCGAAGCGGTGTTCCAGTTCGAAAGCCGCGGCATGCAGGGCATGTTGCGCGACGCCCGGCCGACCCGGCTGGAAGACCTGATCGCGCTCAACGCGCTCTATCGCCCGGGCCCGATGGACCTGATCCCCAGCTTCGTGGCCCGCAAGCACGGGCGCGAGGAAGTGGAGTATCCGCACCCGCTGGTCAGGGAGATGCTGAGCGAGACCTACGGCATCATGGTCTACCAGGAACAGGTGATGCAGACCGCGCAGATCCTGGGCGGCTATTCCCTCGGCGGCGCCGACCTGTTGCGCCGGGCCATGGGCAAGAAGAAGGCCGAGGAGATGGCCGAACACCGGCAGATCTTCCGGGCCGGGGCGGCGAAGAACAACATCAACGAGGTCAAGGCCGACGAGATCTTCGACCTGATGGAGAAGTTCGCGGGCTACGGCTTCAACAAGTCGCACGCCGCCGCCTACTCGCTGCTGGCGTACCACACCGGCTGGCTGAAGGTGCATTACACGGCGGAGTTCTTCTGCGCCAACATGACCGTGGAAAT
Organism: Ramlibacter sp. 2FC; assembly: GCA_943372495.1. GTDB lineage: Bacteria > Pseudomonadota > Gammaproteobacteria > Burkholderiales > Burkholderiaceae_C > Ramlibacter. The sequence goes on from CALRYV010000002.1 coordinate 63,265, forward strand.
GGACGACACCGACAAGCTCAAGGTGCTGTTCCAGGACGCGCAGAAGAACTTTGGCCTCAGCTTCGAGCCGCCGGACGTCAACCGCGGCAACTACCGCTTCGAGCCGATCTCGGACAAGGTGATCCGCTACGGCTTGGGCGCCGTCAAGGGCACCGGCCAGCAGGCGATCGAGGCGATCGTGAAAGCGCGGGAAGAGGGCGGCGCCTTCACCAGCCTCTACGACTTCTGCGTCCGGGTCGACCGGGCACGCATCAACAAGCGCACGGTGGAGGCGCTGGTCAAGGCCGGCGCCTTCGACTCGCTGCAGCTCAATCGGGCGTCGCTGGTCGCATCGATCGACCGGGCCTTCGATTTCGCCAGTGCCATGGCCGCCAACGTCAACCAGGGTGGCCTGTTCGACCTGGGCCACGATGGTGAGGTTTCCCACGCCGCCAGCACCCAGGAGCCGGACCTGGTGCCGGCCACGCCCTGGGGCGTGAAGGAAAGGCTGACCTACGAGAAGACGGCCGTCGGCTTCTACCTGTCGGGCCACCTGTTCGACGAGGTGGCGCTGGAGGTGCGGCGCTTTGCCCGCCGGCAGATCGACGACCTGATCGACAACCGCGAGCCGCAGCTGCTGGCCGGCATCGTCAGCGACTTCCGCGTCATCAACGGCCAGCGCGGCAAGCTGGCGCTGTTCAAGCTCGACGACAAGTCCGGCACCCTCGACGCCCGCGCCGACGAGGCGCTGATCAACGCCAACCGCAACCTGCTCAAGGAAGACGAGCTGGTGATCGTGATGGGCAAGGTACAGCCGGACCGGTTCTCGGGCGGCCTGCAGCTGACGGTGACCCAGGTCTGGGACCTGGCGACCGCGCGCTGCCGCTTCGGCAAGTTCCTGCGCGTGGCCGTCAACGGCCATGCGCCCGACATCCAGCGGCTGGTGCGCGAATTCCCGCCGCGCCGGGAGGTGTCGGAGCAGGGCGAGCTGCTGCGCGGCCTCAACGTGCGGCTGGCCCTGCAGCGGCCCGACGCGATTGCTGAAGTGCAGCTGGGCGAGGAAGCGAAGTTCTTCCCCAGCGACGCCGCCCTGGCCAGCTGGTCGGCGCAGGCCGACAGGGGCCAGGCCCAGGTGGTGTACGACGCGTCGTAAGGCGCCGCCGGCGCGCGGGCTCAGCGCCGAAGGTAAGGCTGGGTCAGCGCCGACGGCGCGACCTGCCGGCCGACCAGGCCGCCCACCGCCAGCAGCGCGAGCACGTACGGCAGCATGATCAGCAGCGCGTTCGGGATGTTCACGCCCATCGCCGGCAGCTGGAACTGCAGCGCGATCGCGCCGCCGAACAGCAGGCAGGCCAGCAGGGTGCGGCCGATCTTCCAGTTGCCGAAGATCACCGCCGCGATCGCCAGATAGCCGGCGCCGCCGGTCATGCCTTCGGTGAAGGTGTGGATGTCGCCGATCGACAGGAAGCAGCCGGCCAGGGCCGACATGACGCCGGTGAACAGCACCGCGCCGTAGCGGATCGCCGTGACCGACAGGCCGGACTTGTCGGCGGCGGCCGGCGCCGACCCGGCCGCATGGACCGCCAGGCCGATCGCGGTGCGGCGCAGCATCCATGCGGTGGCGGCGACCAGCGCGATGCCGGCGTACAGCAGCCAGGTCTGGCGGAACACGTGCTCGCCCAGCACCGGCAGCTGGTCCAGCCCCGGCGGCGCCCACTTGGCCAGGCCGGGGATCTCGGCGCGCGAGCGGCTGCCGAACAGCGCGCGGTAGCCCAGGGTGGTGGCGCCCAGCACCAGGATGTTGATGCCGATGCCGGTGACGATCTGGTTGGCCCGCAGCGTGATGCTCAGGAAAGCCTGCAGCAAGGCCACCGGCAGCACGCAGGCGATTCCAAACGCCAGCCCCAGCAGGGGCGAGCCGGTGAGGTAAGCGCCGGTGGCGCCGGCGAAGGCGCCGGTCAGCATCATCCCTTCGACGCTCATGTTCAGCACGCCGGCGCGCTCGCTCACCAGCTCGCCGGTCGCGGCCAGCAGCAGTGGCGCGGCCAGCCGCAGGCTGGAGCCGACGAAGACGGCGGCCATGTCGTCGGTCATGTCCGCTCTTCCATCCGCTGGATCGCCAGCGCCGCGCCGGCCAGGGTCACGATGATCAGCCCCTGGATCACCACCACCAGCGCGGTGGGAACGCCAGCCACCATCTCCATGTTGATGCCGCCCGAGCGCAGGAAGCCGAACAGCAGCGCCGCCGCCACGACGCCGGTGACCGAGCCGCGCGCCAGCAGCCCGACCACCAGGCCGTCGAAGCCGAAGCCCGACGAGAAGCCCGCCTTCAGGCTGTACTGCTCGCCCTGCAGCATGCAGGCGCCGGCCAGCCCGCCGAGCGCGCCGGCGGCGCACAGCACGCCGACGGTCATCCGCTCCACCGGGATGCCGGCGCGCCGCGCCGCCTGCGGATTGAGGCCGGCGGCGCGCAGCTTCAGCCCCAGCACCGTCGCGCCAAGCAGCACCGCCACCGCGATCGCCAGCAGGATGCCCAGCGGCAGGCCGGCGTGCAGCGGCATCGAGGCGTCCCCGCCCAGCAGCGGCAGCTGGGTGGAGGCCGGGATCTCCAGCGACTCGGGCAGGGTCGCCGACGTGGTCATCGGCCGGCGCAGCAGCGCTTCGGACTGGACGCTGCCGTACACCATCCAGATCGCGATGAAGGACAGCAGCAGGGTGGAGATGACCTCGCTGGTGCCCGCCTTGACCTTGAGGACGCCGGCGATGCCGCCCCAGCAGGCGCCGGCCAGGCAGGCGGCCAGCATCGGCAGCACGAAGGCGAGCCCGAGCGGCAGGCCGGCGACGTGGCCGTACAGGCTCACCGCGGTGGCTGCGATGCCGCCGACCGCGATCTGCCCTTCGCCGCCGACGTTGGTGATGCTGGCGCGCTGCGCCAGCACGAAGCCCAGGCCGACGAGCATGAAGACCAGCGCCCGGTTGATCGAGGCGGCGATGGCGTAGGGCGAGCCCCAGGCCCCGTCGGCGAAGGCGGCAATCGATTCGCCCACCGGCTTGCCCATCAGCCAGACCAGCAGCGCCCCGGCGGCCAGCGCCGCGACGACGGCCGTCACCGAGACGGCGAAGGCGGGGCCGGGCCGCAGCTGCCGGGCCACCCGCGACCAGCCCATGGCGGCGCCGTTCATGCGGCCACCGCGCTGTCTTCGTGCCCGGCCATCCAGGCGCCGATCCGGTCCCGGTCCAGCGCGCCGGCCCGGCAACTGCCCATGATGCGGCCGCGGTACAGCACCACCACGCGGTCGGCGATCTGCAGCAGCTCGTCCAGTTCGGACGAGACCAGCAGCACGCCGACGCCGCGCTCGCAGGCGGCGCGGATGTGGCCGTAGACCGCTTCCACCGCGCCGACGTCGAGCCCGCGCGTCGGCTGCGCCGCCAGCAGGAACACCAGCGGGTCGAGCGTGAGCTCGCGCGCCAGCACCGCCTTCTGCTGGTTGCCGCCGGACAGCCCGGCGAAGGCTGCGCCCGGGCCGGCCGCGCGCACGTCGAAGCGCTCCATCAGGACCCGGGCCTGCGCTTCGATCGCGGCCCCATCCACCAGCCCGAAGCGGGTGAAGCGGCCCAGCCGGTCCAGCAGCATGTTGTGGGCCACGCTCATCTCCAGCACGCAGCCGACCGCATGCCGGTCCTCGGGCACCACCCCAGCGCCGGCTGCCGTCAGCTCGCGCGGCGAGCGGCCGGTCATCTCCCGGCCGGCGACGAAGAAGCGTCCCGCGGCCGGCTCGAGCATCCCGGACAGCACGGCGGCCAGCTCGCTCTGGCCGTTGCCCTCGACGCCGGCGACGGCGACCACTTCGCCCGGCTCCACCATCAGGGTGAAGTTGTCCAGCCGCAGCACGCCGTCGGCGTCGCGCACGGTGAGGCCGTCGGCCATCAGCGCGGGCTCGCGGGCCGGCGCGCCGCCGTCCTGCCGGGCGCGTGCCGGCCGCGCGGCCGGTGTCGCCGTGTCGCGCTGGATCATCGCGCGCACCAGCATCTCGATGTCCTGGGCCGGCGCCTCGGAGCGGGCCACCACCCGGCCGGCGCGCAGCACCGTGGCGCGCTGCGCCACCTGGCGGATCTCCGCCAGCTTGTGCGTCACCAGCATCACGCCGCAGCCCTGCTCCGCCACCCGCCGGCACACCTGCAGCAGTGCGGCGATCTCGTCGGGCAGCAGCACCGCCGTCGGCTCGTCCAGCACCAGCAGCCGCGGCTCGCGGATCAGGCACTTGACGATCTCCACCCGCTGGCGCTCGCCCACCGACAGGTCCTGGATGCGGGCGCCCGGATCGAGCTCCAGCCCGTAGCGCTGCGAGACCTCGGCCAGCTTCGACGCGCAGCCGCGCCGGTCCAGGATGCCGCGCGCCTGCCCGAGCAGGATGTTGTCCACCACGCTGAGGTCCGGCACCAGGCTGAAGTGCTGGTGCACCATCGCGATCCCGTGCGACAGCGCATGCGCCGGCGAGCGGGGCAGGAACGGCTGCCCTTGGAGCTCCATGTCGCCGGCGTCGGCCGCGTGGACGCCGAACACCAGGTTGCACAGCGTGGACTTGCCGGCGCCGTTCTCGCCCAGCAGGCAGTGGATCTCGCCCGCGCCCAGCTCCAGCGAGACGTCCTGCACCGCCTGCAGGCTGCCGAAGCGCTTGCCGATGCCGCGCAGGCGCAGCAGCGGCGCCGGCGCGGCGGCCTGCTGCTGCGCCTCACCGGCGCCGGGCTCGGGCCGCTGGCCCGCCGGAAAGGGATCGCGCACGGAAGGTCAGCCTTCCAGCACCTTGATCTTGCCGCTCTGGATGTCCTTCTTGATCTGCTCCAGCCTGGTCTTGATCTCGGGCGTCGCGCCGCAGACCACCATGTCGGACGATTGCGGTCCCATGGCCAGCCCGAACGGCTTGTAGCCGGCCTTCCACGTGCCGGCGACCGCCTCCTTGATGGTGTACTGCACCTGGTAGCCGACGCCGGTGATGCTGTAGGCGTTGTAGAGCGGGTCGGTGCCGCAGCGGTCGGTGTAGCTGCCGATGATCTTCGTGCCCTTTTCCTTGGCCGCCTGCTCCATGCCGCGCAGGCCCAGGTTGAGGATGTGGTAGTGCTGGTCCGCGCCCTGGGCGATGGCGGCGAGCGTCGCTTCCTTGGACTTGGCGACGTTGTCGAAGTCGCCGGTGTAGTTCTCGAAGTACTTGATCTTCGGGTTGATGGAGCGGGCACCGTTGCCGAATTCCTTGCCGGCGTTGACGATCGAGGGGATCTCCATGCCGCCGACGTAGCTCACCGCTCCGGTCTTGCTCATCATGGCTGCCGCCGCGCCGGCCACGTAGGCGATCTCGGCCTGCTTGACGTCGTAGCCGGCCACGTTGGGCAGGGCCTCGCCCTTGTTGCCGCCGACGATCGAGAACTTGGTGTTGGGGAAGCGCTTGGCCACCTTCATCACCGCGGCCTGGGTCTGGCCGCCGACGCCGATCACCAGCTTGTTCTTGCCGGCCAGGTTGGTCAGTGCCTGCTCCATGTCGGCGTAGTTGATGTTCTCGATCATCTGCACCTTGATCTTGCCGGCGTTCTCCTTTTCGGCCGCCATCAGGCCGTCGTAGCCGGACTCCATCCAGCCCTTGTCGGACTTCGAGCCCGGGATCAGGATGCCGACGGCGAGCGGGTCGGCCGCCCGGGCCGGCGGCGCCAGCGCGGCGCCGGCCAGCAAAGAGCCGGCGGCCAGGGCCAGGCCCAGGGTGGAGAGGTTGCGGCGGGAAGTGGATTTCATTGGCATGCCTTTCGCTATGACAGGGGTGGAAGTAATCGATTAGTTACTTGCACGCATGTGTCGCAAAAAAGATGCCAGCGTTTCGCACCGGTTTTCCTGCCTCGTCAGCCCAGCTTGGTGCGGACGCGGTGCGAAGTGCACCAGTTGCGGACGCCTGCGCCCTGTTTGGTTTCATTCAACGAGAAAGACAACGCCATGAAGCAATCTCCTTTCACACCCCCCCGGCCCGCCGGCGTTCTGGGCAGTGGGCAGCAGTACCACTGGGTGGCGACGCCGACCGAGGTGGACATGGCGATGGCCGCGCCGCCGCCACTGCCGGTTCGCATCGGCGCCGAGCCGCAGAACCTGGTGCTGGACCTGCGCCGCACGGCCATCGTGGTGATCGACATGCAGAACGACTTCTGCACCCAGGGCGGCTGGGTCGACCACATCGGCGGCAACTACGCGGCCGACCGTGCCGCCATCGCGCCGCTGCAGAAGTTGCTGCCGGCGCTGCGCGACAACGGTGTGCCGGTCATCTGGGTCAACTGGGGCAACCGGCCCGACCTGGCCAACATGCCGCCCAACCAGATCCACCTGTACAAGAACAGCGGCAGCGGCACCGGCCTGGGCGATCCGCTGCCCGGCGGCCGCGGCAACGTGCTGGAAAAGGATTCCTGGGCCGCGGCGGTGGTCGATGAACTGGCGCCGCTGGCAGGCGACATCCGGGTCGACAAGCACCGCATCAGCGGCTTCTGGGACACGCCGCTGGACAGCATCCTGCGCAACCTGGGCGTGCGCAGCATCCTGTTCGCGGGCTGCAACACCGACCAGTGCGTGCTGCATTCGCTCACCGACGCCAACTTCCTGGGCTACGGCTGCGTGATGCTGCAAGACTGCTGCGCCACCAGCTCGCCCGACTTCTGCACCGAGGCCACGATCTGGAACGTGAAGAAGTGCTTCGGCTTCGTCACCGACTCCGGGCGCGTGCTGGCAGCGCTGCCGGCGGCATGACCGGGCATGGCGATGCATGGGGCGCATTCGTCGCCGGGCCGCGCTGCCTGCGCGAAGCCACCGGCGGCGGCGCGCTCGACGGAAGGCGGCTCGCGGTCAAGGACCTGTTGGACGTCGCCGGCGCGGTGACCGTCGGCGGCAATCCCGATTGGGCGCAGGGCCGGGCGCCGGCCGCGCGGGATGCCTGGGCGGTTGCCGCCTTGCGGTCGGCCGGCGCCAGTGTCGTCGGCAAGACGGTCACCGATGAACTGGCATTCAGCCTGGAAGGAGACAACCATTTCCACGGCACGCCGCGCAACCCCCGCGCGCCGGGCCGGTTGCCGGGGGGCTCGTCAAGCGGCTCCGCGGTGGCAGTCGCTGCCGGGCTGGCCGACCTGGCGCTGGGCACCGACACCGGCGGCTCGGTGCGCGTGCCGGCGTCCTTTTGCGGCATCCACGGCTTTCGGCCGACCCACGGACGGGTGCCGCTGGACGGCGTGCTGCCGTTCGCGCCCAGCTACGACACGGTCGGCTGGTTCGCACGCGACGGCGTGCTGCTCGAGCAGGCAGGACGCTGCCTGCTCTCGCGCGAACCGGCTGCGCCCCGCGCCCTCGAGTTGCACATCGCCGTCGACACTTTCGAGCTGGCCGACCGGGACTGCGCCGAGGCCTTGCTCGCTTGCGCCCCGACGCTCGGAGTCGCCGGCGAGGTGACGGCGTTCGATGGCGACTGGCGGGACTGGGCGCAGGCTTATTCGGTGCTGCAGGGCCTGGAAATCCAGCACTGCCTTGGCGAATGGATCGCCCGGGCCAGGCCCCGCTTCGGCCCGGCGATCGCCGGGCGCTTTGCCGGCGCGCTCGCGCTCCAGCCGGCTGCGGGTGGGCCGTGGCAGCGCTGGCGGCAGGCGCAGGCGCGTCGCCTGCATTCCCTGCTGGTTCCCGGGGTGGCGTGGCTCGTTCCGTCGGCGCCGTGCGTGGCGCTGCCGGCCGGCGCCGGCGACGCGCAACTGGGGGAGTTCTACCAACGGGCGCTGGCGCTCGGCTCGATCGCCGGCCACGCCGGCCTGCCACAGCAGTCCCTGCCGCTGGCCGAGGTCGACGGCCTGCCGCTGGGGCTGTCGCTGATCGCCGGGCCGGGCCAGGACGAGAGCCTGCTGGCCCTGGCCGCGTCGCTCGCCCGCGGGGAACGGCCATGAGCCGGGAAGCGAAGGACAGGAAGGCGGCGGACGCGGGCGCGGCGGTTGAACCGGTGCGTGCGCCGGCACGCCGCGATCCGGAGCGCACCCGTGCCCGCATCCTGGAGGCGGCGGTCCAGGAGTTTTCCGACAAGGGCTTCAGCGGCGCACGCACAGAGCAGATCGCGCGCGACGCGGGCACCAACATCCGGATGCTGTACCACTACTTCGGCAGCAAGGACGACCTCTATGTCAGCGTGCTGGAACAGGTGCTGGCCGACCTGCGCCACGACGAACTGCAGCTGGACGCCGCCAGCGCGGACCCGCTGGAAGGGCTGCTGCAGGTGTTCGACTATGTGGAGCGGCACTTCGCCCGCCATCCCGAGCTGCGCAAGCTGCTGGCGTTCGAGAACCTGAACGAAGCCCGGCACCTGGGCCGCTCCGACCGGGTCGCGGAAATGGCCTCGCCGCTGCTCGCGCTGATCCGTGGCCTGCTCCAGCGCGGCGAGGCGGCCGGCAAGATCCGCCGCGGCATCCAGCCGCTGCACCTGTACGTGGCGATGGTGAGCCTGGCGTACTACGGCCGCGCTCATGCCTTCACCCTGTCGCGGATCTTCGGTGAAGACCTGCGCGCGCCCGCCTGGCAGAGGGAGCACCTGAGGCACACCCGCCAGATGGTGGCGGGCTTGCTGACGCTGCCGGGTCAGAGCGAATCGAGCTTGGCGTAGAACTTCGCCAGCTCGGCGTTGAGCGCCTGGCGGGCGAACGGCATCAGCTTTTCGGCTTCCGCCGGGTCGATCCGGGACCGCGCGAAGGCCTCGTTCAGTGCGGCCAGGAACAGGTCCTTGCCGTAGGCGCCCAGGCCCTTGACGCCGAGGCCGCTGGCGCGCGTCTTGAGTCGGTCGAACAAGGCAATCGAACTCGCGAAGTCCCGGTCCGACTGCGCCGCAGCGGCGTCCAGCGGCTCGATCGACAACCACCGGCTCGAGGCGCCGGCCACGGACGGCTCGTTGAGTGCGCCCAGCGAATCCCCGAGCGCGCGATCGTATTCGCGCGCCAGGTCGGGACTGCTCATCTTCAGGAGCAATGCGCAGTAGGACGCCGGTCCCAGCTGCGGATCGGCGGCGATGGCCTGCTGCATTACGTCCACCATGCGTTGCATCATGGCAGGGGCGTTCTTGTGCAGGATGGCCGGCAGGTTGCCGACGGTTCTCTTCAATGTTTCGCTCATAAATGGGCCTGCCTTTGCTCTCAGTCCTTCGGGCGGAAGATGATGGTGAGCGGTGAATGCACCCGGCCATCGACGTCGCGGGGCAGCACTTCGGTCTTGATGACGGCCTTGAGCACCGCGTCGTCCCAGCTGCGGACACCGCTGGACTTGGTGATCCGCTGGCCGATGATGGTGCCGTCCGGGGACGTGCGCACCTCGACTTCGGCGCTGGGATTGCCGGCCATGTCTTCGGTGAACACGATGTTCGGTTTGACGCGGGCCCGGATGCGGCCAGCGTAGCTGTCGGACGGGCCGGATGACCGCAGTGCCGTGCCTTTCGCCTCCTGCGAGCCGGTCGCTCCAGCCAGGCCCTTCATGCGGTCCAGGTTGGCCTGGCGCTGCGCATCGATGCGCTTTTCGTCGGCCTGCTGCTTCTTCGCCAGTTCCTGCTTCTGCCTGTCCTCGGCCGCCTTGGCCTTGGCCTGGTCCTGCTTGCGGCGCTCCTCGAGCTCGCGCCTGGCGGCAAGCTTCTTGTCGGCTGCGGCCTTCTTCTGCGCGGCCAGTTCCTTCTCGGCCTCGCGCTTCTCCTCGCGTTCGCGCTCGCGCTCGAGCGCGAGCTGCTTGCGGCGGGCCTCGGCCTTCCTGTCCTTTTCCTTTTCGCGCTCCAGGGCGATCTCGGCCTCGCGCGGGTCGGGCACGGGTTCGGCCTTGGGCGGCGCCGGCGGTGGCGGCGCGGGGACAGGTGCGGGTGCGGGAACCGGCGGCGGTGGGGGTGGCGGTGGTGCCTCGACCAGCTTGGGCGCCGCCTCCTGCGGCACCGCCGACCAGAGTTCGGCCTCGGCCGCCAGCGTCGCCGACTCGCGCTTCCAGTTGACGCCCCAGGTCAGCGCCAGCAGCAGCAGCACGTGGGCGACGAGGGCGAACCCGAGCGCCCGCAACATGCCGGGCGGCGGCGGCGGGGCGAACTGGAGGCGGTCGGTGCTGGCCGGCATGGGGGTGGAGCTACTTGGCCAGCTGCACCGACAGGCCGACCCGTTGCACGCCCGCCCGTTGCAGCGTGTCCATCACCTTGACGACGTTCTCGTACTTCACGCTGCGGTCGGCGCTGATGACGACGGCCGAGGTTCCGGCGGCAGCCGCCTGCTGCGCTTTCAGGGCGGACTGCGCCACCTGCGGCAGGGCGATCGGCGAGGACTTGCCGTCCAGCCGGAACTCCAGCGATTCGTCCTTGCGGATCACGATCTCGATCACCTGCTTGGGCGGCTGCCGGCCCTTGCCGACGCTCGGCAGGTCGACCAGGCTCGGCGCGATCAGCGGCGCGGTGACCATGAAGATGATCAGCAGCACCAGCATCACGTCGATGAACGGGACCATGTTGATCTCGCTGATGGTGCGGCGGCCGCGGCCGCGGGAGACGGTGGCTGGCATATCAGGTCTCCGACGGGCCGCCCCTGGGAGACCTGGGCCTCCCTGGGGGGCAGAGCAGCGGCATGGCCGCAAACGTGGGGGTCAACATCTAGTGGCCCGAGGGGGTGGTCGAATGCGCGCCGAGGTTGCGCTGCAGGATGTTGGAGAACTCCTCGATGAAGGTCTCCAGCTTGATCGCGACCCGGTCGATGTCGCGGGCGAAGCGGTTGTAGGCGACCACCGCGGGGATGGCGGCGAACAGGCCGATCGCGGTCGCCACCAGCGCCTCGGCGATGCCGGGCGCGACGGTGGCGAGCGTCACCGTCTGCAGGCTGGCCAGGCCGGTGAAGGCGTGCATGATGCCCCACACCGTGCCGAACAGGCCGACGTAGGGCGACACCGATCCGACCGACGCCAGGAACGACAGGTTGGTCTCCACCGTGTCGAGCTCGCGCTGGTAGCTGGCCCGCATCGCGCGCCGCGCCCCATCCAGCAGCGTGCCGGCGTCCTGGATCCGGCGCTCGCGCAGCTTCTGGTACTCGCGCATGCCGCTGGCGAAGATCCGCTCCATCGGGCCGGCCAGCCGGGCGTTCTGCGCCGCGGCGGCAAACAGGTCGTTCAGGCTGGTGCCGGACCAGAACTCCTTTTCGAAGTTGTCGTTCAGCGACTTGATGCGGCCGAGTGCGAAGAGCTTGCGGAAGATGGCGGCCCAGCTGGCGATCGACACCCCCACCAGCAGCAGCATGACCGCCTGCACCACCCAGCTGGCGCCCAGCACGAGTTGGAGAATGGACAGGTCTTGGTTCATTGTTCGAGGGCTTCCAGGATGGTGGACGGGATTCTTGCGGGGCGCAGGGTCTCGGCGTCGACCCAGCCGATGCGGATCGTGCCTTCGCAGAGCAGGGCGCCGCCCTGCTTCATTGTGGCCTGCTGCGCGATTATGAGAGATGCCCGGCCCCGTTCTTCGAGCCGGGCCGTAACCAGAAGTTCATCGTCCAGCCGGGCCGGGCGCAGGTAGCGCACCGTGGTTTCTCCGACCACGAAGAAGCCGCCGGTGCCCGCGCGCAGTTCGCTTTGCTGCAGGCCGAGCGAGCGCAGCCACTCGGTGCGGGCGCGTTCGAAGAACTTCAGGTAGTTCGCGTAGAAGACGATGCCGCCCGCGTCGGTGTCTTCCCAGTAGACGCGGACCGGATGCTCGAACGCCATGCGTTACAGGGCCTGCAGGCGCGCCGCGGCTTCCTGCAGCTGTGCCATCGAGTTGGCGGTGGAAAAGCGGATGAAGTTCGCCGTTTCCGCGGTGCCGAAGTCGCGGCCCGGCGTGACGGCCACATGGGCCTTCTTCATCAGCTCGAAGGCCAGCTCCCAGCTGCTGTCCACGCCGAGCTTGCGGCACAGCTGCGAACAGTCGGCCCAGGCGTAGAACGCGCCATCGGGCTTGACCGGCACGGTCAGCCCCATCGCGTCGAGCGCCGGAATGAAGAAGTCGCGCCTGGCCTGGAACTCATGGCGGCGCTTTTCGTATTCGGCGATGCTCTCCGCCTCGAAACAGGCCAGCGCCGCGTGCTGCGCCACGGTGCTGGGGCAGATGAACAGGTTCTGCGCCAGCCGCTCGATCGCCGGCACGAGTGCGTCCGGCACGACCATCCAGCCGAGCCGCCAGCCGGTCATGTTGAAGTACTTGGAGAAGCTGTTGATGCTGATCACCTGGTCGTCGATCGCCAGGCCGGTGTGGCCGAACGTGTCGTCGTAGCTCAGGCCCAGGTAGATCTCGTCCAACAGCGTGATGCCGCCCCGGCTGCGCACGAAGTCGTGGATGCGGCGCAGTTCATCGGGATGGATCGAGGTGCCGGTCGGATTCGATGGCGACGCCAGCAGCACCCCGCGGGTCTTGTCGCCCCACGCCTCCTGCACCTTCGCGGCGCTGAGCTGGAAACGCTCCTGCGCCGTGGTCGGCAGCAGCACGGCCCGGCCCTCGGCGGCGCTGACGAAATGGCGGTTGCACGGATAGCTCGGGTCCGGCATCAGGATCTCGTCGCCGGCGTCGATCAGCGCCAGGCAGGCCAGCTGCAGCGCGGCGGACGCGCCGGCCGTGATGACGATGCGGCGGGCCGGCACGTCGACCTGGAAGCGCTCCGCATACCAGCCGCTGATGCGCTCGCGCAGGCTGTCCAGGCCGGTGGCCTGGGTGTACTGCGTGGCGCCGTCACGGATGGACCTTGCGGCGGCTTCCTGCACCAGCGGCGGTGCGGTGAAGTCCGGCTCGCCGATGTTCAGGAAGATCATCGGCCGCTGGCCCTGGGCGAATTCGCGCGCCAGCTGCGAGGCGGCCTTGGCCACCTCCATCACGTAGAACGGTTCGATGCGCTGCGCGCGGCTGGAGATCCTCACCCCTCGCTCCTGCCCCTGCCGCGGTCGGCCTCGACTTCGGCGCCGCGCAGCTGCGGCGCCAGGCCGTTGAGGACCGCGTTGACGTACTTGTGGCCGTCGGTGCCGCCGAATTCCTTGGCCAGCTCGATGCATTCGTTGAGCACCACGCGCCAGGGCACGTCGGGCGCGTGCAGGAATTCATAGGCGCCGATCCACATCACGGCGTGCTCGATGGGGGAAATCTGCGACATCTCCCGATCCAGCAGCGGCAGGATCAGCGCATCGAGCGCCTCGGCCTCGCGGATGCTGCCGTGCAGCAGGGCGTCGTAATGGACCGAGTCGGCCTTGTGGAAGCCGGCGAGGTCGCGCGTGAAGGCGTCGATCGAGGCCGCGTCGTTGTGCCCCACCAGGTGCTGGTAGAGCGCCTGCAGGGCGAATTCGCGGGCGCGGCTGCGGCTGGATTTGGCCGAGGCCTTGCGCGCTCCGCTGGCGGTCTGGCCGCGGGCGGGCTTGTTGTCTTCGGTCATGAGAGGTGGTCCAGCAGGTTGGCCATTTCGACGCAGACGCGGGCGGCATCGACGCCCTTGTCGGTCTGGCGGGCGATCGCCTGTTCCATGGTTTCGGTGGTCAGGATGACGTTGGCGATCGGCAGCCGGTAGTCGAGCGCGACCCGGCTGACGCCGGCCGCCGACTCGTTGGCCACCAGTTCGAAGTGATAGGTCTCGCCGCGGATGATGCAGCCCAGTGCGACCAGCGCGTCGTAGCCGCCCTGTTCGGCCATGGCCTGCAGCGCCACCGGGATCTCCAGCGCGCCCGGCACCAGCACGTGGTGGATGTCCTTGTCCGCGACGCCGAGCGCCAGCAGCTCGCCCTTGCAGGCGCGCAACAGTGCGTCGGTGACGGCCTCGTTGAAGCGGGCCTGGACGATGCCGATGCACAGTCCCTGTCCGCCCTGGCGCGAGGCCTTGCCTTTGTCTGCTCCAAACATGTCGTCTTCAGTCCTGGGTGGGTTCGGGGTTGAGGTGGCCGACGACTTCGAGGCCGTAGCCGGCCATGCTCGGCATGCGGCGTGGCGGGCCCATCAGGTTCATCCGCTGCACGCCGCATTCGCGCAGGATCTGTGCGCCGATGCCGTACGTGCGCAGGTCCATCTTGCCGCGCTCCGGAGCCTGCGACGGCTTGGCCGTGCCTTCGAATTGCGCCAGCAGCTGGTCGCCGGTCTCGCCGCAATTGAGCAGCACGGCGACGCCCTGGCCTTCGCGGGCGATGTGGGCCAGGCTGCTGTCCAGGCTCCACGAATGCATGGGCCGGCCGACTTCCAGCGCATCGAGCACCGACAGCGGCTCGTGCACCCGCACCGGCACGATGTCGTCGGCGCGCCAGCGGCCCTTGACCAGCGCCAGGTGCACGCCCTGGCTGGGCTTGTCGCGGAAGGCGTGGGCCGTGAATTCGCCGAAGGCGGTGTTCAGGGGCTTCTGGCCGATCTTCTGCACCAGCGACTCGTTGCGGCTGCGGTACTCGATCAGGTCGGCGATGGTGCCGATCTTCACCCCGTGCTCCGCGGCGAACAGCTGCAGGTCCGGCAGCCGGGCCATGGTGCCGTCGTCCTTCATGATCTCGCAGATCACTGCGGCCGGCGTGAGGCCGGCCATGGCGGCCAGGTCGCAGCCGGCCTCGGTGTGGCCGGCGCGCATCAGCACGCCGCCGTCCACCGCCTGCAGCGGGAAGATGTGGCCCGGCTGCACCAGGTCGTCCGGCCCGGCGGTCCTGGCCACCGCCGCCTGCACGGTGCGGGCGCGGTCGGCCGCCGAGATGCCGGTGGTCACGCCCTGCGCCGCCTCGATCGAGACGGTGAAGGCCGTTCCCATCTTGGTGCCGTTGCGCGCCACCATCGGCGGCAGGCGCAGCCGCTCGCAGCGTTCGCGGGTGAGCGTCAGGCAGATCAGGCCGCGGCCGAAACGGGCCATGAAATTGATCGCCTCGGGAGTCACATGGTCGGCGGCGAGCACCAGGTCGCCTTCGTTCTCGCGGTCCTCTTCATCCACGAGGATGACGATGCGGCCGGCCTTCATGTCGGCCACGATCTCCGCGACCGGGGAGATCTTGACGGGGGCGAGGGCGCTCATGTGCTTGCTTTCTGCAGTTGCGGGTCGGCGGTGAGCATGCGCTCGACATAGCGCGCGATCAGGTCGATTTCGAGGTTGACCCGGCTGCCCTCGGTGAGGCTGCCAAGCGCGGTGTTCTGCACGGTGTGCGGAATCAGGTTGATGCTGGCCTGCGTGCCGTCGGCCCGGTCGGCGATGGAGTTGACCGTCAGGCTCACCCCATTGACGGTGATCGAGCCCTTGTAGGCCAGGTACTTGCCCAGGGCCCGGGGCGCCAGGATCCGCAGTTCCCAGCTTTCCCCCGCGGGAGCGAAATGCGTCACCGTGCCGATGCCGTCGACGTGCCCGGAGACGATGTGGCCGCCCAGCCGGTCGTGGGCGCGCAGCGCCTTCTCGAGGTTGATCGGGCCTGGTTCGGCCAGGCCGGCGGTCTTGTCCAGCGATTCGGCGGAAATGTCGATCGTGAAGTGGCGTTGGCCGGCGTCGACGGTGGTGACCGTCATGCAGGCGCCGTTGAGGGCAATGCTGTCGCCCAGGCCGACGTCATCGAGGTAGCCGGCGGGCGCCTCGAGGGTCAGGCGCTTGCCGTGCTGCAAAGAGCTTCCCAGGTCGTGGACGGCGGCGATACGCCCCACGCCGGTGATGATTCCGGTGAACATTGCGCCATTTTCGCAGGGATTGGGTCCGATCCCCGGACCGGGCCGCAAACAGCCGCGGCTAGAACGCGTCGCGCCCCGGAATCCGGGCCAGGATGCGAAGGTCCGGACCCACCATGTCGCTGGCCAGGAAGCTCAGGGGAACGGCGTCGGCGAGGTCGCTGAGCGGGCCGAACCCGGCCATCGCGCGGCCCGGACCGAGCAGCTTGGGCGCCAGGTAGACCAGGAATTCGTCCACCAGGCCTTCGCGCACCAGCGAGCCGTTCAGCTTGTGCCCGGCCTCCACGTGCAGTTCATTGACCTCGCGCACCGCGAGATCGCGCAGCATGGCGGCGAGGTCGACCTTGCCACCGGCACCCGGCATGTGGACCAGGGTGGCGCCCTGGGCCTGCAGCGCTGCCTGGCGTTCCAGGTCCGTGACGGCGAAGTAGATGAAGACGCGGCGTGCCGGCTGGAACAGCTTCGCAGCGGGCGGGGTCTGGAGCCGGCTGTCGATGACCACCAGGTGGGGCTGGCGCGTGGTCTCCACCAGGCGCACGTCGAGTTGCGGGTCGTCGTCCAGGACCGTGCCGATGCCGGTGAGGACCGCGTCGGCGCGTGCGCGCCAGGCGTGGCCGTCGGCGCGGGCCGGCTCCGAGGTGATCCACTGGCTGGCGCCGTTGTCCAGCGCCGTCGTGCCGTCCAGCGAGGCTGCGATCTTCATGCGCACCCACGGCGTCTGGCGGACCATGCGGCTGAAGAAGCCGAGATTGAGTTCCCGCGCCTCGGCGGCTCCCGGCCCGATCTCCACTTGGACGCCGGCGGCGCGCAGGCGCTGGAAACCCTGGCCGGCAACCAGCGGGTTGGGGTCGGCCAGCGACGCGACCACCCTGGCGATGCCGGCGGCGGCGAGCGCATCGCAGCAGGGGCCGGTGCGGCCCTGGTGGGAACAGGGCTCCAGCGTCACCCAGGCCGTCGCGCCATGGACCGAATGGCCCAGGGCCGCCGCATCGCTCAACGCCATGATCTCGGCGTGCGGCCCGCCGGCGCGCTGGGTGTGGCCCTGTCCGAGGATGCGGCCGGCGCTGTCGGTGATGACGCAGCCGACCCGCGGATTGGGGTTGGACAAGGTCAGGGCCTTGCCGGCAAGTGCCAGCGCATCCAGGACGGGAGAGGGCTGCGCCGGTTTCATGGAGCGGATTGTGCTGCATGCCGGTCGCTCCCCGCCGTTCGGCGGGTGCCCCAAGCCGGCCGTCGGTTGAGCGGCGCGACCGCTGTACAGAGCCGCTACGCTCGGCCCACAGAACATAAGGGACGCGCCATGCACGGGGCTCGACAGACCGGTTTTACGCTGATTGAACTGATGATCACGGTGGCGATCGTCGCCGTCCTGGCGTCGGTGGGCTATCCCTCCTACGTGAAGCATGTGATCAAGTCGAACCGGCGGGCGGCGCAGGCGCAGATGATGGACCTGGCCAACCGCGAGCAGCAGTTCCTGCTCGCCAACCGGGCCTACGCGACGTATCCGGCCATCACCAGCAGCGGGTACACGTTGCCGACGTCGCTGGCCACCAAATACACGCCGAGCATCGCGGTCGGCACGGCGACGGTGCCGTCTTTCACAATTACCTTCCAGGCGACCGGCGCCCAGGCCAGCGACGGCGACCTCACGCTGACCAGCGAAGGCGTGAAGGGAGTGGACGCATCAAAATGGTAGCCGTCGGTCCTTCCCTGCGCGCGGCGTCGGTCCGGGGCGCGTCCATGATCGAGGTGCTGGTCACGATGGTGATCATCGCGGTCGGCCTGCTGGGCCTGGCGGGTTTGCAGGTCCGGATGCAGTCCTCGGAGATGGAGTCGTACCAGCGCAGCCAGGCGCTGCTGCTGCTCAGCGACATGGCCAACCGCATGGCAAGCAACCGGACCGCGGTGCTCGCCAACGGCTACGACATCGCGAGCGCCAGTCCCGTGGGCGCCGGGATGACCTGCCCCGCGCTGGGCGCTACGCCGACCACAGTGGAGCGCGATCTCTACGAATGGTGCACCGGCCTGCAGGGCGCTGGAGAAGTCTCGGGCGGCAGCAAGGTCGGCGCGATGGTCGGCGGCCGGGGCTGCATCGAAAAGATCGGCGGCGACTACATGCTGACCGTGGCGTGGCAAGGGCTGACGCCGATCGCCGCGCCGCCTGCGTCCGTGACGTGCGGCGCCAACAGCTACGACGGCGCCGCCGGCCAGTGCGTCAACGACCTGTGCCGGCGCACCGTCACCACCCTCGTGCGCATCGCGACCCTGGACTGACCATGAGCCCCACTTTCCGGTCCCCGCGGTTCCCGACCAGCGCCGCCCGCACCCGCGGCGCCAGCGCGGGCTTCACCTTGGTCGAACTGATGATCTCGATGGTCATCGGACTGTTCATCGTGCTGGCCCTGCTGACCTTGCTGATCAACGTCAACCGCAACAACGGCGAACTGACCAAAACCAACCGCCTGATCGAGAACGGCCGGTTCGCGCTGCAGTTGCTGGAGGACGACGTGGCGCACGCCGGCTATGTCGGCGGCTTCGTTCCGGCCTTCGACGACCTGACCGTCAGCAACGCCGCGGCACTGGGCGACTTTCCCACCGCCGTGCCCGATCCCTGCCTGGCCTTCACCAGCTGGGATGATCAGTACAAGACCAACCTGGTCGGCACGCCGGTGCAGAGTTACCCCGTCACCACGCCGACGCTGAGCATTCCGGTGTGCGGGACGCGCGCGGTGAACCTGCAACCCAACAACGATGTGTTGATCGTCAGGCACATGGAGACCCAAAGCTGCATTCCGGGTGCCGCCGGCTGCCCTGCTACGGTGGGTGAGCCGTACTTCCAGATCAACCGCTGCTGGGATTCGACCTCGCCCGGCTACTCGACGTCCACCTATGTGTTGGGCAGCACCACCACGGCGTTCACGTTGCGCCAGGGCAGTTGCACGCCGGGCACACCGGTCGCGACGGCCAGCGCCGGAACCCTGAGCGAGATCCGCAGGTTCAACTCGAACATGTATTTCATCCGCAACTACGCCGACACGGCGGGCGACGGGATTCCGACCCTGGTGCGATCGCAGTTCGGCCTCTACACAGTGTCGGGAGTGACCACGCCCCAGTTCAAGCCGGCGGAGGCGCTGATTCCCGGGATCGATGGATTCCGGGTGGAATTCGGGGTCGACAGCGTCAGCGCGACGGGCGCGGCCTTGACGGCGGCGAGTTTTGGCGCGCTGCCGAGCTTTCCCAATCCTGCCAAGCTGATCACCCCGAGCAACCGGGGGGACGGCTACCCCGACGGCGACTACGTGCATTGCCCGGCGGCGGGATGCACCTCGTTCCAGCTCACGAACACGGTCGGGGCCAAGCTGTATTTCCTGGTCCGCAGCGAGACCAAGACGCCGGGTTATATCGACACCAAGACCTACACGCTGGGGAGTGCGACGCTGGGACCGTTCAACGATGGCTACAAGCGGCACCTGTTCACCCAGACCGTGCGCCTGTCCAACATCTCGACCCGCAGGGAGACGCCGCCAACATGACCCCGAAGTCGTTCATCGGCAGGCGCGAGGCCCGGCCCGGCGGTCGCCGCCAGCGCGGCGCCACCCTCATCATCGGCCTGATCATGCTGGTGCTGATCACGTTGGTCGTGGTCAGCGCCTTCACGCTCAGCTCATCCAACCTGAAGTCGGTCGGCAACGTCCAGGTCCGCGACGAATCCCTGGCCGCGGCGAGCCAGGTGATCGAGACCCTGATCAGCACCAGCAGCACGCCGTTCTACAACGGTTCGTCCACCGTCACCTACACCGTCGACATCAACAAGGACACGACGGCCGACTATTCGGTCGCTGTCGCCCCGCCGTTGTGCGTCGGTGCCAAACAGGCGTCGGAAGCAGCACCCAGCGACGTCGAGTTGCCGGTGGCCCTGCAAAGCGGCGCCGAATGGAACACCGACTGGGACATCGATGCCAAGGTCAGCGACCTGCGCGGATCCGGCGCCACGGTCAGCGTTCGCGAGGGCGTGCGGGTGCGCCTGTCGCAGGCACAGAAATCGGCGGTGTGTTCCCAGCCAGTCAACAGGAGATCGCCATGAGTTCGATTCGGTCAAGATTATGGGCGCTCTCGCTCGCCCTGTTCACGGGCGCCGGGGCGCAGGCGGCGGACATCGATCTCTTCGCCGGGTCGCAGGCGACGGCGGATGCGGCGCCGCAGGTCCTGTTCGTGATGGACACGGGCGCGGCCTTCTCCAGTAACAACAACGCATTTCGTTGCAATATCTCGTCGACCGGTGTCGTGCGGGTGGACGGGACCGGCGCAGCAGCGGATTTCACGGCGCTGGACAAGTCCAATGGCGGTGTGGAGCAGTGCGCCATTTATGCGGTGCTTCAGGCAATCGTTGCCACCGGGACCAAGATCAAGTTCGGCGTGATGCTGCTCAACGCGAACCAGAACACATACAACCCGGTCGCGAACACCTATGGAACCGAGTGCCAGAACGGCGTCGGCGGTTGCCTGGCGTTGCCGCTCACGCTGATCGACGGCGACACGCAGACCAGTCGCAACATCCTGAATTGGATCCGGTACTGGAGCACCACCAGCGGCGTGAACAACATCAAGGGACCGCAGAGCCGCGGTGACGGCGCCGCGATGCAGGAGGCCTGGGCCTACTATTTCGGCAAGACCGGTGTTTCGCTGCGCGACTATTCCTCGATCGCGCCGGCCGCTGGCTGCGCCACCAAGAACGTCATCTACCTGGCCAACAACTGGAACAGCAATTCCTCGCCGGTGGACGCGACCAACACGGCCGGCAGTCCCTTGCTTCGTCTCATCGGGTCCCCGCTGGTTCCGACGGCCCAGCGCGCTTCCCCCGCGGCCCTCTCTACCGAAACCGACATCATGCAGGGCACGTTGCCCACCGGCTGCGGCAACAATCTCGGCACACTGCCCACGGCCGAGAACAAGGGGGCGATCGCTCTCAACTGGACCAAGTACATGAAGCGCCAGGGCATCACCACCTTCACGGTGGGTGTCGAGCCGGCGACGGGTGATTCTTGCGACCCCACCTACGGCGCCTGGCTGAACAAGATGGGCTCGGACACGGTGGGCGGCGGCGATTTCTACCATACCGCCAGCTTCCAGGAGCTGGTGGATGCGCTCAAGAGCATCACGGCCAAGATTGCATCCGTCAACAGCGTGTTTGCCGCGGTCAGTCTGCCGGTCAGCGTGAACACCCAGGGCACCTACCTCAACGAAATCTACATCGGCATGTTCCGGCCGGCCGTGAACTTCCTGGCCCGCTGGACCGGCAACCTGAAGCAATACAAGCTGGGCATGACGACGGCCGGCGTGCTCAGGATGCAGGACGCTGACAGCAACCTCGCCATCAACACCAACACCGGCTTCATCACCGAATGCGCACGAAGTTTCTGGACGCCCAACGCCGCGGACAATTACTGGGCCGCCACGCCCAGCGGCGGCTGCCTGACGGTCACCGGCGCCAACGACTCGAACTATCCGGACGGCAACATCGTCGAGAAGGGCGCACAGGGTTACAAGCTCAGGCTGATGACCCCGGCGGCGCGGAGGGTGAAGACCTGTTCCACGGTGTTCGCCTCCTGCACGTCGTTGACCGACTTCTCCACCGCGACCGCGACCGTCACTGCGGCCATCCCCGACGCGACCCTGGTGAGCTGGGCGCGCGGCACGAACGTCGACGGCGAGCTGTCGAAGGCGACCACGGTCATGCGACCCAGCTCGCACGGCGATATCGTGCATTCCCGGCCGATCCCGATCAACCACGGTACCGATGCGGCGCCCCAGATCGTGGTGTATTACGGCGGAAATGATGGCATGTTCCGAGCCGTGAACGGCAACCGCGGCAGCGCCACCTACACGGTGACCGGCGTCATCACGGCGGGCGGCACGAATTACGAGGCTGGCGAGGAAATCTGGTCGTTCGTGCCGCCGGAGTTCTATTCGAGCTTTGCCCGGTTGCGCGACGGCACGCCGGCGGTCAGCAGTCCCGCCCTCCCGAGCAACGCGTCGACCCAGAAGAATTACGGCATGGACGGCCCCACCACGGCGTTCCAGGGCAGCATCGGCGGGACGCCCAAGGTCTACGTTTACTCCACCATGCGGCGGGGTGGACGGGTGATCTATGCCTTCGATGCCACCACGCCGACCAGTCCCGCGCTGTTGTGGAAACGGGGCTGTCCGAACGCGGGCAATGACACCGACTGCAGCGCCGGTTACACCGGCATGGGCCAGACCTGGTCCGCGCTCAAGACGATGTATGCCACCGGCTATGGTTCCGGTGCCTCGCCGATGCTGATCGGCGGCGGTGGCTACGACAACTGCGAGGATTTCGACGCCCTGTCGGCCGGCGGCGCCAACCACAGCTGCACCAGCTCGACCAAGGGCAACAAGGTGTATGTGATCGACGCGGTCACCGGCACCGTGGTGCGGGCCTTCGACACGGTCCGCGCGGTGATCGCCGATTCGACGCTGGTGAAGGACGCCGCGACCGGCGCCGTCAAGTACGCCTACACCGCCGACCTGGGCGGGAACGTCTACCGCATGGATTTCACGGGTGCCAATGCGGCGGCCTGGACCATCACCAAGATCGCCTCGGTGGGTTGCGACACCCTGAGCGGCTGCACGGCCAACCGCAAGTTCATGTTCGCTCCCAGCGTCGTGACGACGGACAACGACACGTTCATCGTGATGCTCGGTTCCGGCGACCGGGAAAAGCCGATCAAGGCGTTCGTCGCGTCCACCGGCGTGACCAATTACTTCTTCGCGATCAAGGACGTGATTTCCAACGGCACGGCGGGCTACACGGACACGTTGAACTGCGGTTCCGGCACCAATACGCTTTGCCTGAGCTCCTTCCTGCAAATCGGAGCTGGCACGCCGACGGCCGCCCAGCTCGCTACCAAGAAGGGCTGGTACCTGGCGCTGGCGTCTACCGAACAGGTCGTCACGTCCGCGATCACGGTGTTCGGTGTGGTCACCTTCAGTACCCACCAGCCACCGGGTCCTCCGGATGCCAACACCTGCAAGCCCAATCTTGGCTATACCAACGTCTACAACATCAGCTACATCAACGCAGCGACAGCCAACGGAACGAACAGCAGGTTCGAGCACGTGTCGGGCGATGGGCTGCCCCCGTCGCCGGTCGCCGGGCAGGTCACCCTGGACGACGGCAGGACCGTGCCGTTCTGCATCGGTTGCAGCAAGGAATCGCCGCTCGAAGGCGCGCCGCCCAGGTCGCTCTCGACCGTGAGCCAGCCGACCAACCGGCTGTTCTGGTACATCCAGAAGTAATCGCGATGCTGCGCTTGTGTACTTCCGGCGGATGGCGATCGAGGCTTCAGGGCCGGCGGGCGGGGGCCCGCGGCTTCACCCTGATCGAGCTGATGGTCACGCTGACGATCCTGGCGGTCCTGACGGTGGTGGCGGCGCCTTCCTTTAACGACGCGCTGTTGAGCAACCGGCTGGCCGGCGTGTCCAACAACTTCGTCGCCAGCGCGCAGCTGGCGCGCAGCGAGGCGATCAAGCGCAACTCGGTGGTCCGGCTGTGCCGGTCGTCGACTGGGACCAGCTGTGCGACGACGGGGACGTGGCAGCAGGGCTGGATCGTTTTTCACGATGTCGACAATGACGGCGCCGTCGGTGCCGGTGAAACGATCCTGCAGGTGCAGCAGGCGGCCCCCGCCGACTACCATTTCACGACGACTTCCGCCGGCACGCCCTACAGCCTGAAGTTCCAGGCCATCGGCGGGACGGCGGATAGCGCCACGCTGCTGCTCTGCCGCGCGACGCCCTCGCCGGGACGGCAGGAGCGGACGATCGCGGTCAGCGCGACTGGCCGCACGGCGGTCACAACGACGCGCAACGGCACCTGCGCCTGACGGAACGCGCCGGCGGCGCCGGAGCGTGAGGAAATCCGTCACAGGAAGAACCGGCTTTTTGTCCGGGATGAAAAACGGGGGTCTGGCTATCTTTGAGCCATGAACTCCTCCACCCAACTCCAGGCCCCGCTCCTTTCAACCCCGATCCAGCCGCTGCGCGATGGCGAGCGCGGTTTCACGCTGGTGGAACTGGTCATGGTGCTGGCCGTCATGGCTGTCCTGGTGACCTTCGCCGTGCCCTCGTTGCGCAGCTTGATGGATTCCAGCAAGCTCACCGCCGCGTCGAATTCGCTGCTGTCATCGATGCACCTTGCGCGCAGCGAGGCGATCAAGCGTGGCACCCGGGTGGTGCTGTGCAAGACCGCCGACGGGGTCGTGTGCGCCGAGCGCGGGGGCTGGGAGCAGGGCTGGATGGTGTTTCACGACATCAACAACAATGGCGAGCGGGACGGCAACGAGGTCGTGATCCAGCGGATCGAGCCGCTGGCCGCCAGCCTCAGGCTCACCGGCAATTCGACAGTGGCCAGGTACGTGTCGTTCATCTCGACCGGGGGCACGAAGCTGATCAGCGGCGGCTTCCAGGCCGGGACGCTGACGGTGTGCAACCATTCCGCCAGCGAAGCGCGCCAGATCGTCCTGAACGCCGTCGGTCGGCCGCGCGTCCAGCGGGTCAGTTCGACCAGCTGCGCCTGAGCTCACTTCCTGACTTCGTCCACCAGCGTCTTGAAGTCGTCGATGTCCTCGAAGCTGCGGTAGACGCTGGCGAAGCGCACATAGGCGACCTTGTCCAGTTTCTTCAGCTCCCGCATCACCAGCTCCCCGATCCGGGTGGAAGGGACCTCGCGGACACCGAGGTTCAGGAGCTTCTCCTCGATCCGCTCCACGGCGCCGTCGACCTGTTCGGTGCTGACCGGCCGCTTGCGCAGCGCCAGGTTCATGGAGGCGAGCAGCTTGGCACGCTCGTACTCGATGCGGCGCCCGTCCTTCTTCACCACCGCGGGGAAGTTGACGTCGGGCCGCTCGTAGGTGGTGAAGCGCTTCTCGCAGGCTGTGCACTGGCGCCGCCTGCGGATGAAGTCGCCGTCCTCGGCCATGCGCGTTTCCACCACCTGGGTGTCCACATTGCCGCAGAACGGGCATTTCATATCGAGCGAGGACGCGGGGTGCCGACCGTGGGGGCAAGCATGCCTAGCCGTAAACCGGGAAGCGGCGGGTGAGGGCGTTGACGCGTTCGCGGACCGCGGCGATGTTGGCCGGGTCGCGCGGGTTGTCCAGCACGTCGGCGATCATGTTGGCCGTCATCCGGGCTTCTTCTTCCTTGAAGCCACGGGTGGTCAGCGCGGGCGTGCCGATGCGCACGCCGCTGGTCACCATCGGCTTTTCCGGGTCGTTGGGAATGGCGTTCTTGTTGATCGTCATGTGGGCGTCGCCCAGCACCGCCTCGGCTTCCTTGCCGGTGATGCCCTTGGCCCGCAGGTCGACCAGCATCACATGGCTTTCGGTGCGGCCACTGACGATCCGCAGCCCGCGCTGGACCAAGGTTTCCGCCACGACGATGGCGTTGCGTGCCACCTGCTGCTGGTAGAGCTTGAACTCGGGCGCCAGCGCTTCCTTGAAAGCGACAGCCTTGGCGGCGATCACGTGCATCAGCGGCCCGCCCTGCAGGCCCGGGAAAATCGCGCTGTTGATGGCTTTCTCGTGCTCCGGCTTCATCAGGATGATGCCGCCGCGGGGGCCGCGCAGGCTCTTGTGGGTGGTGGAGGTCACCACGTCCGCATGGGGAACGGGGTTGGGGTAGACACCGGCGGCAATCAGGCCGGCGTAGTGGGCCATGTCGACCATGAAGATCGCGCCCACGGCCTTGGCCACGCGGGCAAAGCGCTCGAAATCGATGCGCAGCGAGTAGGCGGAAGCGCCGGCGATGATCAGCTTGGGCTTCGATTCATGGGCCTTGCGCTCCATCGCGTCGTAGTCGATCTCTTCCTTCTCGTTCAGGCCATAGCTGACCACGTTGAACCACTTGCCGCTCATGTTCAATGCCATGCCGTGCGTCAGGTGGCCGCCTTCCGCCAGGCTCATGCCCATGATGGTGTCGCCCGGCTTCAGGAAGGCGAGGAACACGGCCTCGTTGGCCTGGGCGCCCGAATGCGCCTGCACGTTGGCGGCTTCGGCTCCGAATAACTGCTTGACGCGGTTCAGGGCCAGCGTCTCGGCCACGTCGACGTTCTCGCAGCCGCCGTAGTAGCGCTTGCCGGGATAGCCCTCGGCGTACTTGTTGGTGAGCTGGGTGCCCTGGGCCGCCATGACGGCGGGCGAAGCGTAGTTTTCGCTGGCAATGAGCTCGATGTGCTCTTCCTGGCGCTTGTTTTCGGCCAGGATGGCGGCCCAGAGTTCCGGGTCGGTCTGTTCTACGAGGATGTTGCGGTGGTACATGGCAGTCCTGAAAGACGTGGTCCCTGTATATATAACAAGGGCTGCCCAGGCGAACGGCTGAACGCCGGCGGGCCGGCGGTGCGCTTCCCAGTGGTTGAGGCAGGGGATCCCTGCCCGGATTTCCACGTCAGCGCCGGCCGCTCCCGTCGGGGGAGCGCCGCGCCTATCGCCAGTCGCGCACGGGGTGAGTTTAACTGGGTACCAGGATCAGGACAGCGACAGGGCCGCGATCTTGTCCTCGATCACCTTGGGTTCGTCCGGGGTCTCGATCGCGCGGATGGTGCGGATGGTCGGCGGCGGCGCGAGCGGGACGGCGCGGCCGCTCGCGACCTGGCGCAGCCGGGCATGTTCCGCCATGACCTTGCCGGCATATCCGCCATCGTCGGCGAGGTTGGCGGCCCCGACGTAGAACCGCAGGCCTTCATTGAGCGAGCCGGCGCGCTGGATGCACTCCTGCAGCACCTTGACGCCGACCCGCAGGTTGGTGACCGGGTCAAAGGCGGCGAGCTTGCCCCCGAAGCTCTCGTACTTGTCGCTGTGGATGCCGGTCATCACCTGCATCAGGCCCTGGGCCCCGACCGGGCTCTGGGCGAACGGGTTGAAGCCCGATTCGATGGCCATGATCGCCAGGATCAGGGTCGGGTCGAGCTTGGCCTTTTCGCCGATCTCGTAGGCCTCGGCCACCAGCGCAGACAGCGGTTCCGGCGCGACCCGGTACTTCTTGCTCAGCCAATAAGCCACAGCGGCCTGCTGTTTCGGCAGGTCCTTGGGATTGGTCGCGGTGGCGCGGTCGATCGCATCGAGCTCGGGCACCATGCCGAGCGTGGCGATGTGGCGCTCCTGGAGCCATCCCATCAGTTTCGATTCGCCGGCCTGACGCAAGTCGGGCCGGGCAGTCAGGGCGAGCACCGAAAACACCACTGCCAGCCCCACGAGGGCGAAGCTGTTGTGCGTGATTTCGAAAAAGCCCTGGGCGACGTCGGATGCGAAAGTTCGCAGGCCGTGGGTCATCTTTCCTAGCGCTGTCATAGCACTTCCTTTCTACGCGCGGGACCGGCCGTGCGATGCCTTGGGGCATCACGCCAGACAGTCCCTCGTTTGGATTGGTACGCCATCAAAATCGCAGCGGTCAATCAGACGGTGTGCAGCGATTCGACTTAGCCGGGTTCGGCAGCGGATCTTTGAATGTCCCCGATACGGCTGGGGGACGGCGAATTTTAGGTGCTGCCTAATACCTGGTCAAGAATATAAAAACGATCTTTAATGCATTTATTACATATCGCAAACACAATTTAGGCACATGGCGCTGCTGGGCTGATGTCGGAATCCGACTCGGTTCGCTGTCGGACAATCCTGACGCTGTGCTATCGAAAGGTGAGCGGCGGGTCGAGTTTCTGTAAGTCGAAAGACGGTTTCGGCAGGGGATGAGGAGCCGGGCACAAGCGGTGAGTGTTCCGCGCAACCGACAAGCTGGAACAGGCAGCGGCGCCGGTGGCCCGCAATTGAGTGGCCTGCCTAATGTTCCAGTCATGGTCGCTGCTGAGGTCGCCGTGTCAAGTCATCTGATCCAATCACGGCCGGGCAGGCCATTGAAAAGGCAGATTGGCAATGCGCGAGACGGTGTCCTAAGCTAGGTTGGCCTGAGCGATCAGGTGTTTAGCCGGTAGGGCCATTTCGGTGGCAGCCCCGGCCCCTCCTGGAAGCAATCTCTTGCTTCCGACGCAGCCAGGGACAATCTCTCCTTGACTGCGGACCCAGACGGCACAGACCTCGTGTCCAGCCGTCAAGCCCGGCGGGCAGGCTGAAGGCCAACCGTCCGGGCTTTCTCATTTTTGGGAGCGCCTTGGGCGACATCTGCCGCTTTCGCGGCGAGAATAGCGCCTTGGCCGCCAGCGGCCCTTTCTTTTTGTCCCAACGCTTTCCGACCATTCCCGTGACCCAAGCCTCCCCCACCAAACCTCATGACACCCAGGCGCTCGACACGCTGACCGGCGGAGCCTTCACGGCCCCGACCTCCGGCGAGCGCGCCGCCCGCGTGCGCGACTGGCTCGCCGGCAACCCAAGCCCGGAGCAGATGCAGGAGGTGTTCCGGGAGCTGAGCGGGCGCGACAAGGGCGCGGCCCGCCTGCTGCGCGAACGCCTGGACGAGATCAAGCGCAGCAAGGGCCAGGAGGTGATTGCCGCAGAGTGGGCCGAAAAGGCCAATGCCCTGCTGGCGCCGCCCAAGATCAACATCGCCGATGCGCTGGCGTGGCAACGCGACGCGGCCCGGGCTGGTGCGCCGCTGAGCAAGGAGCCGCTGGCGACCCTCAAGGCGGCGCTGGCCGACCGGGTCAAGGGCATCGAGGACCTGCAGCATCGGGTGCAGGTGCAGCGCGAGGCGGCGGTGCTGCTGGCCCAGCGCATCGAAGTGCTCTCCACCAAGTCGTGGAAGGACGCGCAAGCCTCTGCTGCCGCGCTGCAGGCCGACGTGCCGGACTGGCAAAGCCAGGCCGACGCGCTGCAGGCCGATGCCAACTGGGCCAGCGTCGATACCAAGTTTCCGCCGCTGCTGGAGGCCTCGCGCTCGCAACTGCAGGCCGTCTGGGATGCCTTCCGCAGTGCATTGGGCCAGGCCGAGACGGCCGCCGCAGATCCTGCCGCCGCCCTGCCGCCGGTGCCCGTCTGGGCCGACGAATTGCGCCAGGGGCGCGGCCTGCCGCCCGAAGCGGCGCCCAAGGCTGCCGCCAAGCCGCGGGTCGATCCGGAGCTGCGGGCCAAGGCCAGCGACACCATCCGCGAAGCACTGGCGCGACTGGAAAAGGAAATCGCGCAGGGCCACGGCAAGGCCAGCGCTGGCGCGGCGAGCTCCTTGCGCAACGCCTTGAAGGAACACGGCAAGCTGGTCGACGACAAGCTCGAGAACCAGGCCCATGCCGCGCTGGCAGCGGCCGGCGAACTGGAAGGCTGGCAGCGCTGGCGCGCCGACCAGCTGCGCCAGGAGCTGGTGGCCAAGGCCGAAGCCCTGTTCGAGCGCGCGCCGGCCGAACGGCCGAAGCCGGTCGACAGCCCGGCGCCCGTGGAAGTTGTCGCCCCGGTGGAAGGCGAGGCAGCCGTCGAGGGCGACGTGGCCGCGCCAGCCGAGGAACCGGCCGCGCCGGCACCCGCAGCCGCCCCCGAGCCGGCACCCCAGGTTGCCGAAGCCCCGGCCCGCAAGCCCCGCTACGGTGGCCGCAAGATGCAGGAGCAGTTGCGCGCGCTGCGTGACCAGTGGAAGCAGACCGACCAGGGCGGCCCGCCCAATCACGCGCTCTGGAAGCGCTTCGACGAGGCCTGCAACGAGGCCCACAAGGTGGTCGAAGCCTGGCTGGAGAAGGTCAAGGCCGACGCCGCCGAACACCGCGGCCAGCGCCTGGCGTTGATCGAGGAACTCAAGGCCTGGGCGGCGGAGAACCAGACGGCCCGGGACGGCGACTGGAAGGGCTTCAACCGGATCCTGCACCAGTTCTCGGAACGCTGGCGCGATGCCGGGCACCTGAGCGAAAAGGCGTTCGCCGAGCTCCAGCCGTTGTGGAAGGAGGCGATCCACGCCGCCGCCGCTCCGCTGGAAGCGCTGCAGAAGCAGAGCCTGGAGCGGCGCCACGCGATGATCGACGAGGCGCGCGAACTCGGCGCCCAGCCCCAGCTGCGCATCGACGCCGTCAAGGCGCTGCAGCAGCGCTGGCAGGCCGAGGCGCAGGGCGTGCCGCTGGACCGCAAGCATGAACAGAAGCTGTGGGATGCGTTCCGCAAGCCGATCGACGAAGCGTTCAACCGCAAGACCGAAGAGCGGGAGAAGGCCGCGACGCAGCTGAGCGACCGCGATCGCATCGTGCTGGATGCCTCCAAGGCCCTCGAAGCGGCCAACGCTACCGGCGATGCGCAGAAGATCCGCGCCGCCATGTCGGCCCTCGAGGCCGCCCTGCATGGCCAGGCCCAGGCCGCCGAAGCCGTGGCCCGGGCCGACGAGGCTGCGAAAAAGCAGGCCAAGGACGCCGGCGCGGCGGCGGTGGGCGCCACGTCCGCGCCCGAAGGCACGGAGAGCGTGACCGAGGCGGTAGCCGGCGAGAGCGCAGCCGCGGCCGAAACCGAGTCTCCCGCCGATGGTGAAGCTCCCGCTGTTGCCGCACCGGCGCCCGCGCCGAAGCCGGCACCCAAGCCGGTGGTCGCCATGCGTGGCGACGACCGTCCGGGAATGAAGAAGGCCGAGCCGATGGCGCCCGGCCGCGGCGGCAAGTTCGGCGACCGCAAGGGTGCGCCGGGCGGCGGAGGCGGGCGCTTTGGCGAGCCGCGCCGCGACGACCGCGGACCGCGCGGCGAAGGCCGCTTCGGCGACCGGCCGGCGTTCGAAGACCGTGGCCCGCGCCTGGGCGATGTCGCCTTCCGGGCGCAGCGCGAAGCGCTCGAGCACGCCCAGAGCGCGCTCAAGAAGCTGGCGGCGCAAGCCCACGGCGAGGCGCTCACCCAATTGATGACTGCGTGGGAGCAGCGTTCGGGCGAGCAGGTGCCGAGCCTGCAGGAACTCGGCAAGGCGGTGTCGGCGCCGGTGCGCACCGGCTGGGTCCAGGCCGTCAGCAAGGCGCCGTCCGGCGACGCTGCGGAAGCGCTGCTGCGCCTGGAGATCGCCTCCGAGTCGCCGACGCCGGCGGAACACATCAGCGCCCGTCGCCTGCTGCAGCTGCAGCTGCTGACGCGACGCAACGATCCGTCGCCCGAGCAGACCTGGGGCCAGGACGCCGCGAAGGTGCTGGCCACGGCGTATGACGCCGCGGTGGCGCGCCGCCTGCAGAACGTGCTGAAGGCGCTGTTCCGCCGCTAGGAGCCTGCGCGGAAGAACGGGTCGAACAGCGCGACCAGGGCCGGGAACTCCTGCCCGAAGCGCGGGCGATTGACGAAGTAGGCCTCGCACGCGACGGCGAAGAACTCGTCGATCGCGGTGGCGCCGTAGCTGTCCAGCCATTGCGCCTCGCCGCCGAAGCGTTCGGCCACGATCACCTTCTCGCGGAAGGCCTGGTACTCGGCTTGCATGGTCGCGATCCAGGCGCGCCGCGCACGCAGCGAGGGCAGGGGCGGGCAGCCGTCGGCCTCGCCATCGCACAGGTCGATCTTGTGGGCGAACTCGTGGATCACCAGGTTGTAGCCATGCTGCGCCGTGGCGCCCGCGTCTTCCACGTCCAGCCAGTTCAGCATCACCGGGCCGCGGTCCATCGCCTCGCCGGCCAGCACGTCGTCCCAGTGGTGGACCACGCCCGCTTCATCGGTGCTGGTGCGACGCGCCACCACCTGGCCGTGGTGGACCACGATGCCGACGAAGTCGTCGTACCAGTTCAAGCCGAGATTGAGCACCGGCAGCACCGCCTGCACGGCGATCGACAGGGCCACTTCGTCCGTGATGACGAAGCCCCGGGCGCCGTGGAATTCCTTGCGGGCCAGGAACTGCGCCGCCAGCTCGCGCAGGCGGATGCGTTCGTCCTGGGTCCGCGCCGACAGGAACGGATAGCGGGCCAGCACGCTGTCCCACAGCGCGTCGGGGATCGGGCGCGCGGAACCGCGCCGGCGCAGCCAGCCGAACATCAGGCCAGTTCGATGCGCGCCGGGCCCGCACCGTTCACCCGCAGCACCTGCAGGCGCGGTGTCGCCGCAGTGGCGTCCCAGTCGCTCAGGACGATGCGGCGCAAGCCTGGAGCGAGCTCGTGGTCGGCCGGTCGATGGGTGTGGCCGTGGATCAGCACCGCGGCGTCGGCCGCGTGCAGCCAGGCGGCTGCGGCAGCCGCGTCGACGTCGGCATAGGGAGCACCGGAACGCTTGCGCGCCTCGCTTTGCTGGCGCAGGTCGCGGGCGATGGACTTGCGCT
Organism: Ramlibacter sp. 2FC; assembly: GCA_943372495.1. Lineage (GTDB taxonomy): Bacteria > Pseudomonadota > Gammaproteobacteria > Burkholderiales > Burkholderiaceae_C > Ramlibacter. The sequence continues at coordinate 95,127 of CALRYV010000002.1, forward strand.
CCACCAGCGGCCGGGCCAGGAAGTCGCGCTGCCAGCCAGCCGTGCGGACCTGAGCGCGAAACGCCAGGTAGTCGCGATCGTCCAGGCACAGCGCGTCGCCGTGCGTGAGCAGCCAGCGCTGGCCGAGGAAGCTGAGGACGGTCGGGTCTTCCAGCAAGGTGGCATGGCTCGATCGCATCAGGCCGGGGCCGAGCAGGAAGTCGCGGTTGCCGTGCATGCAAAACACCGGCAGGCGGGTGGCCGTGGCTTGCAGGACCGCGGCGCAGTCGGCCTCGAAGCCGGGTTCCGCGGCCGCGTCGTCGCCGACCCAGACCTCGAACAGGTCACCCAGGATGAAGACGGCGTCGGCCGGCGTGGTCCGCATGTACGCGCGCCACGCGTCGAAAGTCGCCGCCTCCGATGCCTGCAGGTGCAGGTCGGAAATGAAATCGGCCGTGCGCCAGTTCGGGGAAGCTTGCAGCTCCTGAAACCGCGGCACGGCCGGGACGGGCACGGCGGGCGTGGTCAGGCGACCACGGCCTTCTCGATGATGACGTCGTCGTTGGGCACGTCGTCATGGAAGCCCTTGCGGCCGGTCTTCACGGCCCTGATCTTGTCGACCACGTCCTTGCCGGCGACGACCTTGCCGAACACCGCGTAGCCCCAGCCCTGCGCGCTCGGCGCCGTGTGGTTGAGGAAGGCGTTGTCGGCCACGTTGATGAAGAACTGCGCGGTGGCCGAATGCGGGTCGCTGGTGCGCGCCATGGCCACGGTGTAGTTGTCGTTCTTCAGGCCGTTGTTGGCTTCGTTGGCGATCGGCGCATCCGAGGGCTTCTGCTTCATGCCCGGCTCGAAGCCGCCGCCCTGGACCATGAAGCCGGGGATCACGCGGTGGAACACCGTGTTGTCGTAGTGGCCCTTCTTCACGTAGGCCAGGAAGTTCTCGACCGATTTCGGCGCCTTGGCCTGGTCCAGTTCGAGGGTGATGACGCCATAGCCTGCGATGTGCAGGTCGACCTTTGGGTTGCTCATGGAAGTTCCTTCTTGAAATGCCGCTCAGGCTGTTACTTGACCAACGTCGCCGAATTGATGACCACCGGCGTCAGCGGCACGTTCTGGTACGGCCCCTTGGTGCCGGTCTGCGTGGCCTTGATCTTCGAGATGACATCCATCCCGGACACGACCTTGCCGAACACGGCATAGCCGTGGCCGTCCGGGTTCGGCGCATCCAGCGACGCGTTGTCACGCACGTTGATGAAGAACTGGGCGGTGGCCGAGTTCGGGTCCGACGTGCGCGCCATCGCGATGGTGCCGACCTGGTTCTTCAGGCCGTTGCCGGCTTCCAGGGGCACTGGCGGGCGGGTGGGTTTTTGCTGCATGTCCGGTGCGAAGCCCCCGCCCTGCACCATGAAGTTGTCGATCACGCGGTGGAAGATCGTGCCGTCGTAGTGCTTGTCGTTCACGTACTGCAGGAAGTTCTCCACCGTCTTGGGGGCCTTGTCCGGTGCGACCTCGACGACGAAGTCGCCCAGGGTCGTGGCGAACTTGACGCGTGGCGCGTCTGCCGCAAAGGCGCCGCCGGCGAGGGCGCCGGCGAGCAGGGCGCAGGCGGTGCGGCGCGAAACGGCCAACAGGAATCCGGTCATCCAATCACTCCTTCAAAAAAGATCTTCCACAGCGCCCCCTGGCGCATCCAGTACTGGCGCTTGACCGAGCCGGTGCGGGAGCCGGCGACCACCTCGTCGAACGTGACCACCATGGTCTCGGCCTTGTCGGTCCAGCGCATGTAGGACAACTCCTTGAGCGCGACGTCGCGGCCGCGCGCCTTCTCGATTTCGGTGCGCAGCGCCGGCGTCCATTCGGCCAGCGTCTTGCCGCTGCCCGAGAAATCCGGCGAATAGAAAGCCAGCAGGCGCGCCAGGTCGCCGCTGACCTTGGCGCTGCGCCAGGCTTGCAGCGTGTCGGCGAAACGCCGGCTGTCGGGCTGGACGCTGTGCGGCGTCACCCATTGGAGCGTTTGCGCGATCACCACCGGCGTGGTGCGGATCTCCACCGTGCTGATGATGCGCTGCAGGTCCGGGTTGGCCAGCACGACGCAGCCGTCGGTGGCCTTGGGCGCCCGCGAGAACTGCGCGGGCGGCGTGCCGTGCAGCCAGATGCCGCTGCCGGTCTTGCCCCGCCGCAGGTCGTACGGGTTGGGATAGTTGATCGGCAGGGCGCCGGCACCGTAGAAGTCCTTGAGCGACTTCGGGTCGAGGTTGCTGGTGACGAAGTAGACGCCCAGCGGCGTGCGCAGGTCGCCCTCGGCCGACTTCTCGATGCCGGACTTGCCCACCGAGATGTAGTAATCGCTCAGCAGCTTCAGACCGGTGGGCGTGTTCTCGAACAGGTAGAGCCGGGCCCGCGAGGCGTCGATGGCGATCGCATGCTTGTTGCGCGGCGACAGTTGCAGGAACTGGGCGGGGATGGCGTCGGCCGGCGGCTTTTCGCGCAACGCCCGGATCCGCAACTGCGACTCCTCGCGCAGTTCCGCCAGCATCTGGGCGCCGTTGCGGACGGCCGCGTCCGGCACGTCGCCCACGCCGCGCAAGGGGCGGGCCCGCGACGCCAGCAGGTCTCCGTACACCAGCTGGGCCAGCTGGAAGTTGGGATGGTCGCGCACCAGCGCCTCGGCCCGTTCCATCGCCTCCTTGCCCCTGGCCTGGCCGATCAGCTTGTAGACCTCGATCAGGCGGGCTTCGGTTTCGCCATCGCGCACGACCTTGCGCAGCGGCGCGCGCGGGGCCGGTGCGCGCTGCGGCGGGGACGGGCGTTGGGCCTTGGCGGCCGGCCGGCCATGGCGGCTGTCGTGCGACGCGTACGCCGACCCCGCGGTCCACAGGGCCGCACCAGCGAGGCACCAGAGCACGAGCGAGGCTCGTTTCATGCGGGCAAACCTTGGCGTCACGCGCCCGTCGATTCCCTGACGATCAGCCAGCGGTCGCCGGACTTGACCAGTTCGAGCGTCTTGCGGCTCGATACGTTCAATGCGTCGGCGCTATAAGCCTGCTTGAACTTCGCGACCGCCTTGTTGCCGTTGACGTTCACGGACACGTCGCTGAGCTTCACGGTGATCCGGTTCTTGCCGACGATGCGGGCGCGCCGTTCGCTCTCCCAGGCGGCGCGCGTCATCTTGCCGGGCGGATCGAACTCCTTGCCGTAGGCGCCCAGGTAGCCGCCCATGTCCTTGGCAGCCCAGGCCGCGGCCCAGGCCTGGACCGCCGCCTCGACGTCCTTGGAGGAGGCGGAGCTGGCGGCGGCCACCGGTGCCGGGCTGGGCGCGGCGGCGACAGCCGGCGCGGGTGCAGCCGCCGGGGCGGGCGCCGCCACGCTCGGCTGCGGCGCCGGGGCCTTGGCGATGACGGCCGGCGCGGGCGCCTTGGCCACCACCGCGGCCGGGGCCGGCGCGGGTGCCGGCGCGACTGCGGGCGCGGGCGCGCGAGCTGCCTGCACCGACTTGCCGCCGCCCGGAGCGAACAGGTCCCGGATCAAGGCCAGCTTCGGCTGCACGCCGGTGTTGCCGGCATCGAGTTGCAGCGCCTTGCTGTAGGCCTGGCTGGCCAGCTTGGCATAGACGTCCCCGAGGTTTTCGTGGGCCGTGGCATAGCTGGGGTTGGTGCGGATCGCCATCTCGAGCGCCGCGCGCGCCTTGTCGAACTGGCTCTGGCCGGCGTACAGCACAGCCAGGTTGTTGTAGGGCTCCGGCAACTCCGGATAGTCCTCGGTCAGCTTGTTGAAGGTGCTGATCGCATCGGCCGTCTTGCCGGCCTCGGTCTGGATCACGCCCTTGAGGAAGCGCATCTGCGGATCGCGCGGCTTGGCCGCCAAGTACTGGTCCGCTTTCGCCAGCGCTTCCGGATGCTTGCCCGCGCGCAGCAGCTGGTTCACGTCACTGTAGTCATCGGCCCAGGCTGCTGAGCCCGCCAGCGCGGCGAACAGGGCCAGCAAGCGGAGTGTTCTCGGAAGCGCATGGGATGCGTGCGTCATAAAGCCTCGTGTTGGATCGTACGCGTGGAATCTGGCCCGCCATGGGGCGATATACTGCGCTGGATTGTAGCCGAGGGGTGTTCCGCGAACGCCCCGGCCAGCCCCCAACACGAGCAAAATCCGTACCCCCCGCAAGCCGATGCTGCATCGCTGCGACGCGGCGCCAAACCATCCATGAGTCTGCGCATCTACAACACGCTGTCGCGTGCCCTGGAAGAATTTTCCCCGCTCGAAAGCGGGCATGTGCGGATGTACGTCTGCGGCATCACGGTCTACGACCTGTGCCATGTGGGCCATGCCCGGTCGATGCTGGCGTTCGACATCGTGCAGCGCTGGTTGCGGCATTCGGGTTACCGCGTGACGTATGTCCGCAACATCACCGACATCGACGACAAGATCATCCGCCGGGCGGTAGAAAACGGCGAGACCATCCGGACCCTGACCACCCGCATGATCGGCGAGATGTACCGGGACACCGACGCGCTCGGCATCCAGCGCCCCGACCACGACCCGCGCGCGACCGACTACGTGCCCCAGATGCTGGACATCGTGGGCAAGCTCGAAAGCAACGGCCTGGCGTATCGGTCCGACAGCGGCGACGTGAACTACTCGGTGCGCAAGTTCCCCGGCTACGGCAAGCTCTCGGGCAAGTCGATCGACGAGCTGCATGCCGGCGAGCGGGTGGCCGTCCTGGAGAGCAAGCACGACCCGCTGGACTTCGTGCTCTGGAAGGCGGCCAAGCAGGACGAGCCCGAGGGCGCGCGCTGGCCGAGCCCCTTCGGTGAAGGCCGGCCCGGCTGGGCCATCGAATGCTCGGCGATGTCCTGCGCGCTGCTGGGCGACACCTTCGACATCCACGGCGGCGGCGCCGACCTGCAGTTCCCGCACCACGAGAACGAGATCGCCCAGAGCGAGGGCGCCACCGGCAAGCCGCTGGCCCGCTTCTGGATGCACAACGGCTTCGTCAACATCGACAACGAGAAGATGTCCAAGTCGCTGGGCAACTTCTTCACCATCCGCGACGTGCTGAAGAAGTTCGACGCCGAGACGCTGCGCTTCTTCGTGGTCCGCGCCCATTACCGCAGCGCGCTCAATTACAGCGACGTGCACCTGGACGACGCCCGCAACGCGCTCAAGCGGCTGTACACCGCGCTGCATTTGGTGCCGGCGACGGCCGCGGCAATCGACTGGTCGCATCCCGCCGCTGCGCGCTTCAAGGCGGCGATGGACAACGACTTCGCCACCCCCGAAGCGGTTGCCGTGTTGTTCGAGCTGGCGGCGGAAGTGAACCGCACGCGCTCGGCCGAGGCCGCCGGGCTGCTCAAGGCGCTGGGCGCCTGCCTGGGACTGCTGCAGGGCGACCCGCAGGCCTTCCTGCAGGCCGGCTCGACGCTCGACGAGGCCGCCATCCAGGAGCGGATCGCGCAGCGCGCCGCCGCCAAGCAGGCGAAGAACTTCGCCGAAGCCGACCGCATCCGCCAGGAGTTGCTGGCCCAGGGCGTGGTGCTCAAGGATTCCGCAGCCGGCACGACCTGGGAGGCCGCCCAGTGAGTCCGGCCCCCGAGATCGTCCTGGCGACGCCGGATTACTGGGAAGAAGCCTGCCGCCACCTGGCCCGCAAGGACCGCGTGATGAAGCGGCTGATCCCGCAGTTCGGCGACGCCTGCCTGCAGTCGCGCGGCGACGCCTTCACCACGCTGGCGCGCAGCATCGTCGGCCAGCAGATCTCGGTCAAGGCGGCGCAGACGGTGTGGGACCGCTTCGCCAAGCTCCCGCGCCGGATGACGGCCGGCAACGTCCTCAAGCTCAAGGTCGACGACATGCAGGCAGCCGGCCTGTCGGCCCGCAAGATCGAATACCTGGTGGACCTCGCGCTGCACTTCGACTCGGGCGCGATCCACGCCGACTCGTGGCCCGGCATGGGCGACGACGACATCATCACCGAGCTGGTCGGCATCCGTGGCATCGGCCGCTGGACCGCCGAGATGTTCCTGATCTTCCACCTGATGCGGCCCAACGTGCTGCCGCTGGACGACGTCGGCCTGATCAACGGCATCAGCGTCAACTACTTCTCGGGCGAGGCGGTCAGCCGCAGCGACGCTCGCGAGGTGGCTGCCGCCTGGGCCCCGTATTGCAGTGTTGCAACTTGGTATATTTGGCGCTCGCTGGACCCCCTGCCGGTCGGCTATTGACTTCCGCGCTCCCAGAACAATCAAGGAGGCTCACCTTGGCCAAGAAGACGTTTCTCGACTTCGAGCAGCCGATCGCCGAACTCGAAGGCAAGATCGAAGAACTGCGCTACGTCCAGACCGAATCCGCGGTCGACATCTCCGAGGAGATCGACCAGCTCAGCAAGAAGAGCCAGCAGCTCACCAAGGACATCTACAGCGACCTGACGCCGTGGCAGATCACCAAGATCGCCCGCCACCCCGAGCGTCCCTACACGCTGGATTACGTCAACGAGATCTTCACCGACTTCATCGAGCTGCACGGCGACCGCCACTTTGCCGACGACCTGTCGATCATCGGCGGGCTGGCGCGCTTCAACGGCAACGCCTGCATGGTGCTGGGCCACCAGAAGGGCCGCGACACCAAGGAGCGGGGCCTGCGCAATTTCGGCATGACCCGCCCCGAGGGTTATCGCAAGGCGCTGCGCCTGCTCAAGACCGCCGAGAAGTTCAAGCTGCCGGTCTTCACCTTCGTCGACACGCCGGGCGCATATCCCGGCATCGACGCCGAGGAGCGGGGTCAGTCCGAGGCGATCGGGCGCAACATCTACGAGATGGCGCAGCTCGAGGTGCCGATCATCACCACGGTGATCGGCGAGGGCGGCTCCGGCGGCGCCCTGGCGATTTCGGTGGCCGACCAGGTGCTGATGCTGCAGTACTCCATCTACTCCGTGATCAGCCCCGAGGGCTGCGCCTCGATCCTCTGGAAGACCTCCGAGAAGGCGCAGGAAGCGGCCGACGCGATGGGCATCACCGCGCATCGCCTGAAAGCCCTGGGCCTGATCGACAAGATCGTGAACGAGCCGGTCGGCGGCGCCCACCGCGACCCGCGGCAGATGGGGGCGTTCCTCAAGCGCGCGCTCAACGACGCCTGGCGCCAGCTGGGCGACCTGAAGACGCGCGAATTGCTGGACCGTCGCTATGAGCGACTGCAAAGCTACGGCCGCTACACCGACACCAAAGCCGACGCCCGCTGAGAGCGGCCGCCTGGTCACCGGGGCGGTCGCCGCCTTTTCTCCAGCGCTGCCCGTCGCGGTGGCGTACAGCGGCGGCGCGGATTCGACCGCCTTGCTCGCCGCCTGCGCCCGCAAGTGGCCGGGGCAGGTCCGCGCCATCCACGTTCACCATGGTTTGCAGGCTGCCGCCGACGGCTTTGAGCAGCATTGCATCGACGCCTGCGAGCGGCTGGCCGTGCCGCTGGCAGTGCGCCGCGTCGATGCCAGGCCTGCGCCCGGCCAGAGCCCCGAAGACGCCGCGCGCCGGATCCGTTACGACACCTTGCGATCGGCGGCGCAGCAGGAGTGGGGTGGCGCCGTCGTCGACATCGCGCTGGCCCAGCATGCCGATGACCAGGTCGAAACCATGTTGCTGGCACTGTCGCGCGGCGCCGGCCTGCCCGGGCTGGCGGCGATGCCGGCGCGCTGGGAGCAGGGCGGCATCACCTGGCACCGGCCCCTGCTGGCGGTGCCGGGACCAGCGATCCGCCAGTGGCTGCTGGACCAGGGCATCCGCTGGATCGAGGACCCGACCAACGCCGACGATGCATTCACCCGCAACCGGATTCGATCGCAGCTGCTGCCGGCGCTGGCCGCGACCTTTCCGCAGTTTCGCGAGACCTTCGCCCGCAGCGCCAGCCACGCCGCGCAGGCCCAGCAACTGCTGACGGAGGTGGCGCAGCAGGACCTGGCCGTGACCGGCATGCCGCCCGCCATCCAGGCGCTGCAGGGCATGACGCGCGCGCGCCAGGCCAATGCGTTGCGGCTGTGGCTCCAGCGCGATCACGCCACCAGCGCCAGCGCCGCGCAGCTCGAGGAGTTGCTGGGCCAGGTGGCCGCCTGTACCACCCGCGGCCATGCGATCGACATCAAGGTCGGCCATGGGTTTGTCGAGCGCAGCGGCGGGCAGTTGGCGTTCCGGCGCTCGGTATAATCCCTAGGTTTTCCGCGCGCGGCGCGCCCCTTGACGGGCTGTTCCAGCCGCTCTTTCTCCCACCTCACTCCCGTTCCAATGGCATTGATCGTTCACAAATACGGCGGCACGTCGATGGGCTCGACCGAGCGCATCCGCAACGTGGCCAAGCGCGTGGCCAAGTGGGTGCGCGCCGGCCACCAGCTGGTGGTCGTGCCCAGCGCCATGAGCGGCGAAACCAACCGGCTGCTGGGCCTGGCCAAGGAGCTGTCGCCCGCCAGGGCCAGCGCCGCGCTGGACCGCGAGCTGGACATGCTGGCCTCCACCGGCGAGCAGGCGTCGTCCGCGCTGCTGGCCATCGCGCTGCAGGCGGAGGGCCTGGAGTCGGTCAGCTACGCCGGCTGGCAGCTGCCGATCCGCACCAACAGCGCCTTCACCAAGGCCCGCATCGAGTCGATCGACGACAAGAAGGTGCGCGCCGACCTGGAGGCCGGCAAGGTGGTGATCGTCACCGGTTTCCAGGGCGTGGACGAAGACGGCCACATCACCACGCTGGGCCGCGGTGGCAGCGACACCTCCGCCGTCGCGGTGGCCGCGGCCATGAAGGCCGCCGAGTGCCTGATCTACACCGACGTCGACGGCGTCTACACCACCGACCCGCGCGTCGTCCCCGAGGCCCGGCGCCTGAGCACCGTGAGCTTCGAGGAGATGCTGGAGATGGCGTCGCTCGGCTCCAAGGTGCTGCAGATCCGCTCGGTGGAATTCGCCGGCAAGTACAAGGTGCCGTTGCGCGTTCTGTCGAGCTTCACCCCGTGGGACATCGACCTGGCCGAGGAATCCAAATCCGGCACCCTGATCACTTTTGAGGAAGACGAACAAATGGAATCCGCCGTCGTTTCCGGCATCGCGTTCAACCGCGACGAGGCCAAGATCTCGATCCTGGGCGTGCCCGACAAGCCCGGCATCGCCTACAACATCCTGGGTGCGGTGGCCGACGCCAACATCGAAGTGGATGTGATCATCCAGAACATCGCCCGTGACGGCAAGACCGACTTCAGCTTCACGGTGCACCGCAACGACTATGCGCGCACCGTGGACCTGCTCAAGGCCAAGGTGATGCCCGAATTGGGCACCGACCGGCTCGAGGGCGACACCCGCATCTGCAAGGTGAGCATCGTCGGCATCGGCATGCGCAGCCACGTCGGCATCGCCGCCAAGATGTTCCGTTCGCTGTCGGAGGAGGGCATCAACATCCAGATGATCTCCACCAGCGAGATCAAGACCTCGGTGGTGATCGACGAGAAATACATGGAGCTGGCGGTGCGGGCACTGCATCGGGCCTTCGAACTCGACCAGCCTGCTGCCTGAAGGGCTTTTCGAGCGCCCAAGTCGTGAGATAATCGCGCTCGCTGGAAACGTGACCGAGTGGCCGAAGGTGCTCCCCTGCTAAGGGAGTATGGGGTGTAGAGCCCCATCGAGGGTTCGAATCCCTCCGTTTCCGCCAAGACGCCTTTTCAGGCCGTCTCAGCAAAACCCACAGAACCCCGCAAACCCGCACCAGTGCTAGGTTTTGACGGGGTTTTACTTTTTTCGTATTCTCTCGCCATATCCTGTCATCTCACCATTTTGGGTGAGTAAATGGGTGAGTTGAATCCGGTGAGTTCGAATGCGGGAGCTTCCGCCATGGGTCGTAAAGCGCTGGAATTGGGTGCCCTGCAGGTCGGCCGGCTCAAGACGCCGGGCCTGCATTTCGTCGGCGGCGTCGACGGCCTGGTGCTGCAGGTCGCCCCTGGCGGCTCGCGCAGCTGGCTGCTGCGCATGCGCATCAACGGCAAGCGCCGCGCGATGGGGCTGGGTGGCTTTCCAGATGTGTCGCTCGCCCGGGCCCGGGAGAAGGCCCGTGAAGCACGGCTGCTGGTGGACAAAGGCATCGACCCCATTGGCCAGCGCCGCCAGGCCAGAAGCGCGTTGATCGCCCAATCCGCGGCAAAAGCGAGGACCTTCGCGCAGTGCGCGCAGGAGTACATCGCCGCCAAGAGTCCGGAATGGACCAACCCCAAGCATGCGCAGCAGTGGGGCAACTCCCTGGACACCTACGCCGCGCCGATCATCGGAGCGATGCCGGTGTCGGCCATTGGCGTGCAGGAGGTGCTGGCCGTGCTCAAGCCGATCTGGCAGAGCAAGACAGAAACAGCATCGCGCGTGCGCGGCCGCATGGAGTCGGTGTTGAACTGGGCCGCCGCGCAGCATTTCCGCGATGGCCCCAACCCGGCCCAATGGAAGGGTCTGCTGGAAAACCTTCTGGCCAACCCCGAGAAATTCCAGAAGGTGAAACACCACGCAGCGCTGCCGATCGACGAGATGCCGGCCTTCATGGTGAGGCTTCGCCAGCAGGTGGGCCTGGGCGCGCAGGCGCTCAACTTCCTGGTCCTGACAGCCGTGCGCAGTGCCAACGTCCGCAACATGACCTGGGACGAGGTCGACCTGGACAAGGCGACGTGGACTGTTCCGGAAGAAGACGACGTGAAGGATGGCAGCAAGCAGCGGATGAAAGGCGGACGCGAGCACCGGGTCCCGCTGTCGGCCGCTGCTGTCAAGCTGCTCAATCGGCAGCCTCGCGTTGATGGCTCGGACCTGGTCTTCCCGTCGATTGCCGGCAAGCCGCTCAGTGACATGACGCTGACGGCGGTCTTGAGACGCATGAAAGTCGATGCAGTGCCGCACGGGTTCCGTTCGACCTTCCGCGACTGGTGCTCGGAACGCACCAACTATCCCGGCGAACTTGCGGAGGCAGCGCTTGACCACGTCATCGAGAACAAGACCGAGGCGGCCTACCGCCGTGGCGACCTGTTTGACAAGCGCCGGCTGCTGATGGCTGACTGGGCCGACTTTTGCGCTGGCGTTGTGCCGAAAAAGACGAAAGGCTAGTACCGTACGGTGTCGCTGCAGCCCTGAGGCCGGCCGCGGGACCTGGAACAACGTCGAGGCGGCGGGATCAGCGTTTGTGCCCTGTATCGTCATCACTCCATTGGGGATTGGAGAATTTGGGGAAGTCTGCGGGTGCGTGGATTCGCTGGTCGTGAGCTTTGAACAGCCGATCAAAGACGTCCCCCGTCGGGTGTGGCGTCTTCGGTTTGTCGGCATAGAAAGGCTTGAACCAGAGGCAGCTCTCTTCACCTCCTACAGGCTGCTCCAACATGTAGTGGGAAGGATCGTTATTAAAGAAAATTGCATTGGTGGGCGAGGGGTCGTCGTAGCCCTCTTGGCCAAGGTCGCTCATCGTCTGTTCGATCTCAGCGAGCCAGCGCTTCCTCTCGTTGTCACTGGCAGGCGGCAAGTTCACATCGACAAACACATACAGGGCAAGGTCCGTAATCTTCTTGAATGCGTCTGTTACGAGGCCGCGAATCCCAACCGTCGCTCCTGGCGTTTCGTCTTTACCACCTGAAAACCCTTTGACGCCCTTACGATGCCGACTCTTCGCCTCAACGGCAATCTGTGCCTTCGTGAATTTGTCTGTTCCTATAAATTCGGGGTGCGTTTTCGAGCCATCGCTCTCATCTTCGAATTGAAGTTCAAACCCTGCGGCGACACAGAGGGCGGCAACATACAACTCATGTCGTGCCCCTTGGAACCGCGCAGGGTCAAGCAGGCGAACTTTCATCTCGGCTTCAAGCTTGGCGTTGTCGCGGATTGTGTAGAGGTCATAAGCCAGCCGATGCCATGCGGCACCGGCCCCAATGCGGCCACCAGTGTCGTTGGGTGTTTTCGGACGGTTGGAGTTAGCGACGAACAGCTCCATCCATTGCAACGCCGGGTGCCGCTGTTCAAATGGTTTTTGCTCCTCTGCTTCCAGCATTGGCGTGCCGAAAAACTCCAAAGCGTGATCGTGGATTGCGTGCAGAAACGTGTATTCGCCTGGACGGGTCTGCTTGTAGATCGAGCCGCCGATTGCGACCAATGCCGAGCCTTGATGCTTCAACCCCATGGGGGGGCGAACGTGTCCAAAGTCCGCAATGAACTGCTTCTCGTCGTTCTCACGGTCCGCAAAGATTTCCCGAACCTTTTCGATGAGGCCTTTGGGCATCGGCTTAGGCCGGCAGCACTTCCTGTAAAGCTTCCCGCTGCCACACGTGCAGCGGGAATTTCTGGAAGGTTTCGGGTTGGGCATGCGTCATTTTCAGCGGAATTGACAGGCCTGCAAACCGGACTGTCAGCACCGGGCCGGTGGCGTGACTTTGCTACTTTCCATAGAAAATTCAACGGTCAACGGAAGTTCTCCGGTCGCGGCGGGCGCCGTGATGATTCATCAAGAGTTTTTCTGGCAGCACGGAACCTGCAGTAGGATTCACGCACCGGGGGCGCAAGCAACCGGTCGAGCTGACGAATCAGCCTCCCGAATCCGAAGACGCCGAGCAGCAATGCGTCAGCGAATCTTCTTTGACGTCAGCGTCCTGAGCCCGTGCAGACATCGATCTCAACTCGGTGTCGTGCCAATGGCTTGGCTCGCATGCGATGCCAGACGACAGCAGAAACAAAACCCCCGCTCCCCATGCTCTCTGGCGAGGCATGGCGCGAGCCGGATCACGGCCCTTCATCGTGATGCCCCCAGATCAATGATCCGGCGTACCCACCCCTGATTCGCGGGGTCGGCTGGTGAATCCGGCCGATACCGCCCGCGAGGAGGCGGCGGCTTCAGCCCAGTCGCTGTGACCGCCGTACCCATTTCCAGGGGAGCGGGCAGAAGGCCTGGCAGGGCCACTGAAGTCGTATGACATGGCCGCGGAAAAGCCGCGGTCCAGGGTTGATCCCCCCAAAAAAGTGATCGATACCCACCGCCACCAATTTGGAGTGGCGATGCCTTCGCATGCTGTGCGCAGGTGCGGCCGTCTGGAAAACGGCTCGCAGGGCCAGGTGCTAAAGGACCATCCCGCCCCTGGGATTTCCAGCAATGGAAGTTGCAAGGAAAGTTTCCTGCCATGCAAGCGGAGAGTGAATCGCCAGCGGGGGTGCCGCGTAGCGGCACCCTTTGACGGATGACAGTTCAACACCATGGAGGTTCATCGTGAAACTCAGACAAGCGGCGGAATCCGCCAACCAACCCGACGCCGCCATCCGCGCGGCGAGCCGGGGCCTGCCGGCCGAGGGCTTCGTGCGGCAGGCAGCGCTCATTCCAGGCATCGTTCCGTTCTCGCCGGCGACACTCTGGCGGAAGGTCAATAGCAAGGACTTTCCGGCGCCGGTGAAGCTGTCGGAGCGGATCACGGCATGGAGGGTCGAAGACGTGCGCGACTGGCTGCAGCGCCCGCGCTGATGCGGCGCGTTGGTCGATGGCACCCGCCGCGAACAGCGGTGCGCGCGTCCCGCGGCGGATCCCTGCGACTACTTCAGGATTGCGCCAGTCCGGATCGCCACTCCGGCTCGCTGTTGGCTGCCGCTGCCATCCAGGGGTCGAGTTCCAGCGAGTCTTCCTGTCCGAGCCCGGGCCACAGGTCGACCTGGCTGCAGGCCGCATAGGCGGTCAGCGCCTGCTGGTACTTCTGTGCCCCGGACGTGACGAAGGATTCGCCCGCGGTGAACACGCTCACGCTGTGAGGCCGCGTGTTTTCTGCGGCGATGAAAACGAAGGGGAGGGCGGACTCGCGACCCGCGACCAGGCACTCCGCGAATGAATACATGTAGCACTGCAAATCGTAGTGAAGCCCCGTGGCCTGGCGCAGCCAATCGCCTCGCGCCACGGACACGGCGGTCTTGAGGTCGAACACGAATTCGGGATGAAGAAGATCCATTCGCACCCTGCAGGGAACGCCGGTGGCAGGATCGGCGTAGAAGACGGTGACCTCCTTCTCTCCCTCAGCCAGGTAGTCCGCGATTGGACGACCACGGAAGCGGCGTTCGAGGATTGCCTCGGTCATCTGCCTCGCCTCACCGAATGAGACGTCGTCGATGACGATCAGATCAGCGTGCGCCGCGGCGAAGGCCTTGTAGGCGGCATCGCGGCCATCCCGCGTGCCCGGGTAGACCGCATACCGGGAAGCGAATGACTGGGGTTCCAGCACCAGGGTGTGAATCAAGGTTCCGAAGTCCTTGGCCTTGCTGTTTGCCTGGGGCTCGAAGAACTGCGCCTTGTAGTGGGCCGGGGAGACCAGCATCGCCTTGAGCATGCTGCAGGACTGAACGTCGATGCACTTGTGATACTCCTCTGCCGGAAATCCGGTGACCTTCCTGCTGCTCGCGAGTGCGCCAACGGTGACAACTGTGCGGCGGTTGTGCATGGTGACCCCTCGGTGAAGTGTCTCCATTTAGACTACCTCCTATGAGTCGCATGTCCAGAGTTTTGAGGCAACGGCGCTGTCAGAACTATCATCGGATAGCCGGCGCGTCCGCCGCGGCTTGACGACTTTTCATCGGATGCGCGACCGTGCAATTCAACGAGGGCGGCCAGCGCAAGCGACCGTGGTTGAAGATGAGGGCACTCGCGTTCACGACCGCGTCGAGGAGCAACTGGTCGACTTCGGCCGCCCCTCAGATCACATTGAGTGCGATCCTGGGTGGCGGCCTCGGGCTTGTTGCCTGGTCACCCGGACACACTCCGGCGTTCGGTGTGTTGTTTCCTTTGCTATGGATTGCTCAGCCGTCCCGCGTTGCCGCCTTTGCGTGCGCAGCTGCTTATCACCTGGCCGTCGTGCGGTTTCTGCCTGGCTTTGCCGCCAACTGGTTCGACTCAATCGTTGCCGGCTTTGCCTGCTGGCAAGCGGTGGGCTTGGTCAGCGGCTTCGCGTGGGCCGTCTTGTGGCCACCCCGGGGCAGCACCGTGCCATGTGTGGTGCTTTCTACATTTTCAGTCCTTGTCATGCTGCTGCTTCCACCGTTCGGTGCCATCGTTCCGGCAAATCCTGTCGTCGCCTGGGGCTTCCTGGTGCCGGGAACGGGCTGGGGCGGCGTAGCCCTCATGATTTTGCTGACATGTGGCGGCGCATGGTGGCTACGAAGGCGCAGGTGGGGCTTGGGCGTCGCCCCGCAACGCAGCAGCTTGATCATCCTTGGTCTCCTTCCAATATTGGTTTGGACCATTGGTCGAGTGCCCCAACAGCAGGACGGCAGACTCGCAGGGAAGGCCTTAGCCGTCCAGACGCAGTTCGGCCGGTTCCCTGCGTATGGGTCGCTTGACGTCATGCAGCGCCTGTACCGGATGGGCGAACTGGCCAAAGTACAGGCGCACGGCCCGGACACAGTCAATGCCGTCGTGTTTCCAGAGGGGATCGTTGGGCTCTATGACGCCAGCCTTCAACCCTCCATTGACCTCGAACTCACGGGTCCCATGATGTCTAAGGGGCAAACGCTTGTTTTGGGAGCAGACGTAGCGATCGGTAGAAACCGCTTTCACAATGCAGCGCTCATCTACCGCCCAGACGGTTCATCAACGCTGGTCGTTGCGCGTCAGACTGTTCCAGTCGCGCAGTGGCGACCATGGAGCCGCGGCAGCCACTTTCCGGCGGACTGGCTTGCAAACAGCACGGCGGACATCGGCGGCGGAGTGCGTGCGCGATTCATATTATGTCATGAGGAGTGGATGGCGGGACTTCACCTATTGAGCGAGCTGCGCGAGAGTCACGAGCTAGTAATTGCGATGGCGAACCTTTGGGCGGCCGAAGATGCCACTGCTTCATACGTCCAGGGCACGCATACGCAAGGGATGGCGCTTCTTTTCGGACGAAAGTACGTGCGAGCTGTAAACGGACGCCAAGTGCCTTCATAACATCCTTACCCACACGGCCCAACCTCCCTGAGCCGCAACGCGGGAAATCGAAGGTATTTGACGTACTCATTGGTTCTGGTTAGTATCATGAAAAACAACGATACCAGGATCAGCGATGCCCAAGCCGCCTCTCGACACTGCGATTGCTTCGTTCATTACCACCGAACACCTCGGGCCCACTGAGCTCGTGGCGCTGGAGAAATTGAAGCTGGACCCTCAGAACCCCAGGATACGCCTTCAGTTGTCGCTTGGGGGCGCTCCCACACCGAAGCAAGACGAACTTCTCGAGGTGATTCGCAGCCAGTCGGGATACGACCCCCTCTTCAAGCAAATCCGAGATCAGGGCGCGGTGCTGGAACCTCTCATCGTGCGCCACGACGGCAGGATTGTGGAAGGGAACACACGTTTCGCCATAGCCACAGCGCTATCCAAGACCCCCGATGGTAAGAGTAGGTGGGGGAAGGTGCGGGTACAACGCCTGGATAAAGCCGTGTCAGAGATTGCGGTCCAGCTGCTGATGTGCAATTACCACGTGTCTGGTAAGACGCCGTGGAGGCCGGCGTCGCAAGCTGACCAGGTGTACCACCTGACGCAACTCAAGGCACCTCTCGTCCAAATCATGGCAGCCACGAGGCTCACCAAGGGCGAAGTCGAGAAATACCTTGCGGCCTACACCTACTTGCTGAAGGAAGTCTCCCCCTTAGCGACAACTACGCAGCGTCGGGAAATCATCGACAGCAAATTCAGTCACGCATTGGAGTTTGTCGGTCGGACCGATCTTGAAGACGCACGCAAGGATCCACTTGTTCGTAAGGAGGTCGGAAAAGCGATCGCCGAAGGCGGGATCCAAGGAATCCAATTTCGGAAGCTGGCGCCGATTCTGAAGAACGCGCGTGCCCGCGAGGCGTTCGGGCGAGGAGGCTTCAAAGCCGCTGCTGAAGTGATGCGCAAGGCCGACCCGACAGGGGATTCGCACGCCATCAAATCCATTCAGAAACTCACCAAAGAACTGCAGAGCCTCGCCGGCAAAGAGTTGGACCTGTTCCGAACCCACGAAAAAGCACGCGAAGTACTGGAGGAACTTCTAGACGCGACAAATGGCGTTCTCGCAATCGTCACCCCCAAGAAAGCAAAGCAACGTGCCTAAGGTCACGAAAAAGGCAGTCCCCTCGGCCACGACCCCGGGGATGCTGGACGAGATCACGCTGCGTGGCAGGCGTGTCGTTGTCCGGTCCATGGACCTGCCACTGGATCAGGTGCGGCTGGATCCAACCAATCCGCGGGTGGCAAACACGGTCGAAATGGGACGTTATGGGAATGGCGACGAACTGCAGCAAGAGCTAGGACTCTTGCTCTGGAAAGATCCCGATGTCCAGAACCTGCTGTATCACTCGATCCGGCAGAACCGAGGACTCATTGAGCGGATCATCGTGCGTAGCAATGGCGTTGCCGCCGAGGGGAACTGTCGCACTGTCGTTTACAAGCGATTGGCGGAAACGTTTCCCGATGATCCGACTTGGCAGACGATACCGGCCCGGGTCTTGCCCGAGGACATCGACGAGAAGGACATTGCGATCCTCCTTGGCGAGTTGCATGTTGGTGGGAAGAACGAATGGTCCCCTTTTGAGAAAGCGGGGCACATCCATGCTCTTTGGGAACGCCATGGCATGACCCAGGACGAAATCGCAAAGCTGCTTCGAACATCCAAGAGTGCGGTGAATCACAGCATTCGTGCTTTCACGGTGATGAAGGAGAAATATCTACCGATGTATGGCGGTGTCGCGGCCGTGCGCAAG
The DNA here is from genome assembly GCA_943372495.1 of Ramlibacter sp. 2FC. Lineage (GTDB taxonomy): Bacteria > Pseudomonadota > Gammaproteobacteria > Burkholderiales > Burkholderiaceae_C > Ramlibacter. Next base: position 112,823 of record CALRYV010000002.1, read on the forward strand.
TTCAGCCACTTCGTTGAGTTGTTCAAAAAACCAGAGTTGCGGGAATGGATGGATCACGACCGCCGCGCGATAGATGACTTCGTAACGTGGGTCGGGACCGAAAAAATTCAGCAAGGCGCTGACGTGCGCGAACTCGGCCAGATCGTAAAAAGTGAGCTCGCCCTCCAGGCATTTCGCGAGCAGGGCTATGAAGCAGCGCGAAGAGTGCTTGAAGTGGATCAGCCCCAGTTGGCATCGCCACTTCTGCGCCAGATGGTGGACATGACAGATGCGCTAAACGGAGCGACTCTGGCAGATATTCAGAAAGTTCGACGCGACAACGTTGGAAGTGCGAAGCGAATCGTGCGGGACATGCGCGACTCACTGGAACGGTTCATCGATCTGTGTGACGGAATTTAATGGAGTAAGAATGGCAAGCTACACGCGCAATATCCAAGGTGTTCCTGTCACATTGACCTTGATTGAAGTGCATCCGGACGATGTCCGCCTGGACCCCACGAATCCACGTGTGGGATTCTCGATGCGTCAGCTAGACGAAGACGAAAGAAATGATCCGGCGTGCACGCTCCTGCTGACGAGTCAGGAGGACACGGAAGGGTTGAAACGGTCGATCATCCTCTCCGGTGGTGTTCAGGAGCCCATCTACCTTAGGCATGACATGTCGGTTGCCGAAGGCAATCGCCGCGTGGTGGCGATACGTGCCGCAGCAGAAGATCTAAAGGGTGATCCGCGATTCAGGCGAATGCCAGCCTGGATGTTTCCGATGGGAACATCGGAAATTGTCATTCAAGACCTGCTGAACGAAATCCATCTTGGCTCCGTGCGCGGTTGGGCCCCGTACGAGAAGGCTCTGCAGATGCGTGGACTCGTTAAGAGTGGCCTCGTCCACGATGAGATTGCAGAGCGATATCGCATGACCGCTATGGAAGTCCGGCAACACATCGAAGCAGCCGACGTAATGGACCGACTGTACTTTCCGATTACTAAAGATCCATCGGATGCGGAACACCGGTCGAAGTTTTCCTATTTTCTTGAATTTCTCAAGAGCTCTAAGTTGCGCAGATTCACCGAGTCCAATGCGAAGCTGCCAGAACGCTTCGCCGGCTGGGTTCGCGACGGACAAGTGAATAGCGGTGTAAAGGTTCGGCGCCTAACAAGGGTGCTTGAACGTGACGACGCGTTGAAGGTCCTCGAGGTGGATGGCTTTGACGCGGCAGAGCAGTACCTCGCCCGAACGGATCCCAAAGAACAAGATTTGTATTCCAGTATGGAGAAGGCGCGCAGTCGACTGCAAAACCTCACGGTTACTGAACTGATTGAGCTGGCCAGAAGCCCGGATCGCTTGCTGATCCTCAATGATCTTCGAACCCAGATCGATCTGGTTATGGATAGCGCGAAGACATTTTCTGAACGCACGCGTGAGGATGTTGCGCGTGCCTAGTCGAGCCCACCAGACCCTGCTTTTGTGGGGCGTGCGCCGAATGCTGGCGGATGGTTTTCAAATCAAGGGGTTCGACGGGGCCTCTGACGCAGTTGTGGAGTTCTCGCAACTGGCCGCACCCTTCCAGTTACACGGGGTTCGCGCTGATGCGTTGGGATTTCACGATGAGCGCGGCATGTTCGCGTTCGCCGAAGCGAAAACCGCTTCGGACATCAACAACAAGCACACACGGGCGCAATTGCGAGTCCTCGGGCGTGTCCGCGTGCGCGGAGGTTCGCTCTGTCCGCTTTATCTCGCGGTACCGAGATCTTGCGCATACGCGCTCGACAAGGTCCTGATCGAGACAGGGCTTATCGGTGCTCGTCACGTCTTCCGTATCCATGTCCCGGAAGCGCTGCTAGGAGGATAGGATGGCAGCCGACCGACCGCTAGATTTACCTCACCAGCGTGAGGGAACCCGATTCCTCAGAGAAAACGAGCGCGCGGCACTGTTTGATGAACAGGGGCTCGGAAAGACTAAGCAGGTTATTGACGCTGTCGCAGCCGAGATCGCTGCGGGTACGATTGATGCTGCACTCATAGTTTGCCCCAATGGCTTGAAGAGTACGTGGGCCGCCGAAATCGAGAAGTTTTCGTCAGTGCCGCATGCAATGTTTGGCTCAGGGCAACTGGCCCGCCGAGTTGCCTTTCGCAGCCTTCGCGCAGGGTTTTATATCATCAACTACGAAGCGCTTGCCAGTGAGATGGCGTCCCTGAAGGCGTTGATGCGGTTCAAGCGGATCGCAATGGTTCTCGACGAGAGCCACCGCATAAAGAGCTTTGAAACAAAGACGACTCGCGCAGCATTGGAATTGCGGGCCTTGGCAAGTCGCCGCTACATTCTCAGTGGGACGCCTGTAGCAAACACTCCTGAAGATCTCTGGTCGCAGATGCTATTCCTGGATGACGGAGAAAGCCTTGGCACGTCCTTGGACGCTTTCAGGAACTGCTACCGATCAGGCGCCAAAGGCTACAAGAACCTTGAGCAGCTTCGGGAACGGGTTCTGGAGAAAAGTCTAAGAAGGACAAAGCAGACCTCACTACAGTTGCCCCCAAAACATTACATACGAATCCCTGTCCAACTTACCGGTCGACAGCGCGATTTATATAGCAGCATGCGCGACGAACTTGCCGTGTGGGTGAGATCCCTCAGCGGCGAAGAAATTGAGGAGCGAGCCGACGCGATTCTTGCGAAGCTTGTCCGCCTCGCTCAACTGGCCTCCAACCCGTCACTGATTGATCCGTCATATGCGGAGTGTCCCGCTAAGTTCGCGGCCATCGATTCGCTGATGAAAAAGTACATGATTCCCGGGACGGATCAGAAGGTGCTGCTGTGGACTTCCTTTGTTGGGAACATTGCAGCACTCAGAAGTCGGTATGCGTCGTTCAATCCGGTTTGTATCTATGGAGCAGTGGACGCGGAAGGGCGTAATGTTGCCGTTCGCGCGTTCAAGAATGACCCAAAGACGAAGTTGCTAATTGCAAACCCTGCGGCAGCGCGTGAAGGCCTCACCCTCACTGAAGCGAATGTAGCCATTTACTTGGATCGGACCTTCAACTTAGTCGACTACCTTCAGTCACAAGACCGGATTCATCGCATTTCACAGACGCGTCCGTGCGACATTGTGTTGCTTATTGCTGAGGGGACGATTGATGAACTGATCGACTTTACCTTGGAGCAGAAACATCGGCTCGCGAAGTACACCCAGGCAGACTCGGAATTCATCCTTGCCGAAGATGTAGACCGATTCACGCCCGAGGATCTGCGTGCCCTTCTCCGCGCCGCCGAAGCCGTTGCGCTTGCTTAGCAGATCACGCACCATTTAGCCGCCCTCCACCTCAGCGCTTACGCGCTATTTCGGGACCGTCGCTTCCATGGCCTGGAGAACACGCTCGGCGAGCGGCAGTGCCTTGCTCACCTGCGATGTAGACGAGAGAATCGCGGTCACCGCAGCAATAGCGGCCTTTGAGCGCCCCAAAGTTGGCCTGCCTGGTCGTGCTTGTTCGGCGAAGTTCGTCTTAATTTTCTTTACGCTGCCGCGCAACAGTGCAACCTCTTTGAGCAGCTCCGGGGCCAAGACAACACGTACGGCCTCCTTATCGACCAAGGCGATCTGCGCATCGGCCTGCGCTGAGGCGACGAGGCGAATGGTCGGGTGCGTACTTTTTTCCTTGGCGACGGTGAGCCATGATTGCGCCGACGCGACCGCGAGACGCGCGCGCCGCTTTCTGCGCCGATCCTCAGACTTGTCTCGGATCGTCTGGCTCAGGGTCTTCGCTTGTACTCTGAGGACGTCTAGGAGTTCACCGTAAGTCGCTGAGTGTTCGAAGTCATCTCGTCGCCCGTTGGGCACGATGCGAGGGTGCGTGACGTGGAACTCGCCGGCCGCCCACAGTGCAAAGCGTGACTCCGTAAACAAGTGGGCAAGAATCTGATCTCCACCGACTTGGATATCGCCGACTCGAAGCCGAATACCCGCCAATCGTGAGCTTCCTGGCAGGGCGCCGATGAAATCGTGGTCGAGCACCCACCCAACGGCCAGCAACTCTCCTGCAGAATTTCGCAGGGCCATGCATTCGGCATCGTGAAACGTCGTGACGCCAGCTTTTGAGACAACCTCATTCCTGGCCCTGTGATAGACCAAGCCATTCCCGTCGTGCAACTCAAGCTCAATCGGTTGCGCAATACCTTGCTCTGCAAGCCATGTGCGGAGGCGGGGACCAAACGTAAAGTCAGGCGCAAACGGGACAGGGGCAACTTCAGATAGGTAGCGGCGAATTTCTTCCTCGTTCATCAGCAGGTCATTCTTGATACGCACGACTTTGCGCATCTCAACCTCGAAGAACCGTGGTGGGAAGCCAGTCCCCGATAGGGTCGTTACCGTGGCCACTTCTTTCACCAGGTCGTTCAAGCTGCCCTTGTAGTTTGCGTCGCGCAGCCGTTCACGCAGAACGCGGTTGTCCCACCGCAGCTCGCGGACCTTCGCCGAGCCCTCTTGGCGGCTTCGAAAAATTAGCTCTTGGCAATAACCCAGGCCGGAGAGGCGTCCGACCCCTCGAAATCCTCGTAAACCAGCACCCCTCTTTTGGCTGGCGCCAAAAGAGGTGAGGCGCGGCTCAAAGTCCGCGGCCGAAATGCCAGTCCCGTGATCGCGAATCTTGACGCAACGTTCAGCGTGGTCCAGATGCACTGAGACTTGTGGGGTTGGTTCTAACGGGAGGCCCTGTCGCCTGGCCTCCTCTATGGAGTCGGCGGCGTTTTGGATGTACTCGCGATACACGGTGAGAGGGTCGGCGTACATCGCGCCTGCGAGCAGTTCAATGATGTCCTTGCCGACGACGATGTCCTCATGGAGCCGCTCTGGCGGACGTGCAAGAGCACTCATGACAATGGGTACAGAAATCTCATTCATTACGCAGCCTCCTGCAAACCCGCGTCTTCTACGCGCTCGTCATCCGGCACTTCGGGTGGCAGGTCCTGCCGCCCCTTCGTGATTTCGCGCATTTGGGCCCAAATGTCTGCTTCGGCCACTTTTGACGGGACTGCATAGAAGGGAAGCACATCTTTGAGTGCGGAATTCGACGTTTGGGAACCCAGCGCCGAGAACTGCCGAGGTTCTGCGCTGCTGAGGAGCGCGGCCAACTCTGCCTTGTCAGTTTCGCCGAGCTTTGAGAATGCCGCGTCGAACTCGTCGAACTCGGCGCGCCCGCCATAGCGCTCGTACCAGAATCGATTAAATAGGTAGTGCTGGGGACGAAGCAGCAGGTTCCAGAACTCTTGCTCTGAGTTACCGAAGGCCTGCACGAAAAAGTCCGGTGAACCGCTGACAATCCCATGGGTTGCCTGCAAGATGATTTGCATCGACCGGAGGTAGTACCGGTTCCAATGCTCACCGACATGTGATCTCGTCTTCATGTCCGTCGGTTGATATCGCATCGGGAACGAGAAAATCCTGATCCCCAGCTCCTGATTCAGATCAATGTTCAGGCGCATCCGCTGATAAAGGTCAGCCGGTGTGTCGTGAAAGTTGTACAGCATGTAGTTTGAGAGATCGTGCAAGCCAACCGAGTGCGCCATACGAATGGATGTCTCATATGGCTTCCGCGTTCCAATATGGTCGAAGGCGATCCGCAACGGTTTCAGGCAGATCGTAGACATCTGTTGAAGGTACATGACGTCCTTGCACAGGATTCGCGCGTCGACACCTTGGTTGAAGTCCACGCGCCTTTGAACGGGTACCTTCCCAGGCCGGGAAAGCTTTGCGCCGCGGACGAAGCCGAGATCGCGAATTTCGGCAATGAGGCTTTTGAAGTTAGGCGAGGCCGTGAAATTGTTGTCCATGAGCATGAGGTCACGGCGAGGGCCATAGCGTTCGTTCACTGCTTGGACAAGTGCGGTCAAGGACTGGGCGTCTCGCTGTGCCCCTTCGAGTTTGGGCACCCCGCAAAAGTGGCACTTCCGAACGCATCCTCGAGACGCATATGCGAAATATGCGTCGTGCACAGGATATTGATATGAGGGGGCGATCTGCTCGAGAATCGAGTAGTCAGGCACAAGGTCCTCGATAGGTATTCCACTCAAGTCTTCGGAGTAAAGCTCCTCCTCAAATTCATCAAGCTGCAAGCTTACGGCAGGCGCTTCGGTAAGAAGGCCCTTGATGAAACGAACACCACGCCACCCGACTTGTGCCACAAATTCATCGTGCATTAGGGATGCGGCAATGCCACCAACGAACACCTTCTTTGGATTGCGTCCCGCAACGTCGATGGCATAGTCGATGGACTTCGAAATCTCTTTCCATTCGAACGAGAAGAGAGTGGTGATGTAGACACGATCCCATACAGTTCCGCGCGCGCGGGGATCGCTATCGCCTTTTACGAATACCACATTGTCCTTCTTGCCGTAAGGACCATGGTATGCGGCGATCTTCATTAGGCCGAGCGGTGGATACTTGTTCTTGTAACCCGGCTCAATGAGTAGGATGTTCCGGTTAGCCATTGTTGCTTGCGCTGCTGAGCGCCTCCTTCAGTTCTTCTAATTTCATCGCGAAGTTGTTTGTGTCAGTGAGTAAGACCTTGCTAGGCAAGAAGTTTGAATCGTGTGAGTGCGGCGCGACGAGTCTCGATCAACATCGCAAGGGCGGCCTCTGCGCCTGAACCTCCGCCGAATCCCTGCAGCGCCCCTTCGTTTGTCCAATCGACTTGGTCGAGGAAGTCCGAAAGTTTTGCAATTAGGTAGTCGAGCGATACGGCCCTCCCGGCCGCTTCGGCCTCACGTACAAGCAGGCCACCCAAACTCATGAGCGCATATACGCCAATTCCCTTGACCAGCATGTGCTTGCGTGGAGCACTCCATTGAGTTGGCAGGACCATGCTCACGGCAATCCAAAAATCAATCACGAGGTCGACAACGTAGGAGGGATCCATCGGGTTGGGCCACTGAGCGGCACGGACGAATCGTCGTACGGCCATTTGCATTGTTCGAAGCGAGGCAATCCGCTTCATACCGACCGTTTTGTCACCACCAAGATCTAGCTTTTGATACCAGGGAGACCTTGGGTCCTCGTGCAGCCGCAACGCAACGAACAAATCTGGATTTACGCGGGGCAGATCGTTGCCCAGTAACTTGGCTTCTGTGAGGTCTAAGAGGCTGCTGCTCAGTCCCCGCGCTTTGCCATTGATTGTCCTAAAGACCTCCATTTCCTCCGCCACACTCAGGCCGATGAATGTCATGAAGGGAAAGGGGATCGGGCTATCGTGCAGGAAGCCGAGGCGATGTTGACCATCAACCTGCGAAAGCACTGGTGCCACGCCGTCGGCCACGTTGAGTTCCACCCATCCGGTATCCAAGTTGCGCAGGGTCCAATTCGCGCTGGCCTCTTGTCGCAAGTTGAAAGTCAGGGGGATGGATGTAGCGCCGGGCGAGTGGATATAGCGCTTAAATTCCAGGCTATGCTCCCGTGAGAAGCGGCGCTGGTAGCCCTTGCCAGAAGCTTCATCCAGGACATCGGCAAAACTTAGCTTTACTAGGTCACAGGCAGGAGCAAACCCGCAGAACACCTGTCGATGGCCACACTGGCCCAACTGACCTCTAAGTTGCACGTCTTACCCCCTAAGGAATTGCACCAACCCGCTGCATTCGGAAAATTCGGGTCAGCTCCTCTAGGGGAGTGGATCAGAAGCCTATGCACCTGTCAAGTGCAATTTCGAGATATTTTTGCACTGCAGGACTGCAGTATCGCACCCTGGACTCTTCAGTCTGCAAGCTCTACTTCCTCTGGTTCCGCGTCTGCTGTTGCAGTCGCGTTGAACTTCAAGACTTCGGTTCCTAGAAGCGCCTTTGCAAGCTTGATGGCACCTGCCCCGCTGGAAGGGAAGGTATCCACCGTGAGAGGCTGGTCCCCCAGATTTGTCTTCAACTGGGAGAGTTGGTCATCGAAGAAGGCCCTGGTCAGGGTTTTCTTCTCGAAACCTATTTCCATCAGATGCCGCAGCACGATGATCAGCGCTGTGTATCCGACCGTCTTTCTAACAACGTATTTACCGCTCTCGTCATTCCATTCTTCCGGGAACGTATCGGCAACGGCGGAAAAGTAGTTGAGGACGATTTTGTAGATAGATTCGTCCTCGCGCTTGAGGAAGTACTTGCGGAGCGGGCATCGCGAATCGTCTTTGGGCGACTTACTTTCTTTGATTAATCTCGCGTCCTCGGTCGGACTCTTCGAGATGAGATCGACGAGACGCGCCGCAAAACTGCCCTGAGAGAGCATTACCTTGGTTTCATGATGCTGCTCCTTGTGGCCCAGCATTTTTAGCCTCCCTCTGAAAGGGCTTCCGTCCCGAATATTCAATGACTGCGCCACAAAGTGAGCCGTCTTTTGTGGGCTTGGATCATCGGATAGCTCGAACAAGTCGTATATCAATGAGGCTTTGACGGGAGTCTGCTTGCTATTGATAATTGAAAACACAAACGCCTTGTCGTCGGACTCTAGGTCAAACATCAAAACGACCGGAAGGTCAAAGTCCGCTTTGTGGTCAGACCGGTTCAGCCCTAAGACACGATGTTGCCCGTCCAACACATCACCAATTTGCCCCTCGTCCGGTACATCGAAGCATGCAAACTGCTGGCCGACCTCAGCTAGGCATTGCTGGTCTAGCTCGATTTCTTTCACTACCTTACTGCTCACTGCAATGATGATCGGCGTGGGGAAGGTGGCTTGCGGATCTCCAGTGAACGCGGCGATCTCGCGCACTCGTTTTTCACTAAAAATTCGTTGAATGTCCTTGTTTGTCGGGTCTTCAGACGAGCGGGCACGGTTACTCACTCTTCCAACCAACTTCGTCGCCTTCATGCTAGTTACGAAGAATTCACCGAGCGGTTGCTGAACGCGGAGGGCCAATATTTTCATGCAAATTCCTAGACCTGTTCGCCGAAACTGGTCGAGTGGATCGCTTCGCCCTTTGTCGCCAACGCATTAATAGCGGTGGTTCTGTTTTCCGCGAAATTGTCGGGCGTCAATGGATTGCGCTGCAAGCAAAAAATCTGAAACGCAGCAACCATGCTTAGCAGCCAGTAGACCACTTGAAAATCGAGCCAGTCGACCGGAACGTTCGCGCTGTCCTTGCTGGCTGAACTGGCAGGTGCAGCGGCGGAAGCAGGGCCGATGGCAAGGTTTGGTTTGTCGCCCGTTGAATCTCGGAGAGGCTCTGATACTTTGACTGCCGATACAGTCGCTACGGGCGGGGTAACGCTGGAGCGAGCAATTAGGTTACCTGCCAAAGGCGACTGAAGGACAATAAGCGCTCCGGCGATGACGGACCAAAAAGCCTTGTATTCAAAGTTATCGACCTGCTCGCCTGCCCTGATTTTGTCAATTACCTCCGCAGCCAGCACCGCCAAGCTGCCCGTCAATAGAGTTATCGCGAAGGTGTAAAGCGCAGCCGCTTCGATATTGGAAATCCACACCTTATGGATTTGGACGTCGGCTGCGCCAACCGCGATTGATAGTGAAGTGAGGAAGCCGATTTGTCCGATCAGCAGGTTCACTAAAACAAAAATGAAGATGAACAGCCTGTCCCGCTTCCAAAGCTCCCGAAAAGACCAGCAACAGTCAGCCCATGACCACTGAAACCGATCCTTGCTTGCCGCATTTGCCATTCAGCCTCCTACTTTTTTCGTGGCTGTTTGTAACATGAATCTGCTATGCACAAGCATTGACGTGTAGCCCATGCCGGCCCAGCGTCCCAATAATGGATGAAACGGTTCTTCAAATATGAACGCCCACGTTCGGCAGCTGCACTCATGAAGCCACGCGGGGCGTGGCGGGCCCGCAAATGTCGTGTGTGTCCCCGTCGATTGTCTCCGGAACACGCCCCGGAAAGGTAACCAAGACCGCCGCGTAGTCTGTATGCACGCTTTGTCTTTGCTCTCCGCTTGCTGGTCGATTTTCACTTGGTTGTGCTTGGTCGGCTGTTTCGAGGGAATCGGAAGCGTGAGACTGGTCGCCGGTCCATTCACCTTCTCCTGACGGACCGCCTTCGTTCCGATTAGATTCATCCACGACTCGGATGGCTTGTTCCTGCGCGCCCTCAGCCCGCTCGATTTCGCCGTCTGGAGAGGCAAGAGCCAATCGCATGCGGGCGGACTCCTTTCGCAGCGTGATGATCTCGTAGCGCAGCATGGTGCTGAACGCACGGATGGCTTTGCGACAGACCTGCTCCACTGACTTTCGCTGGCTGCCGTCGATGACCCCATTGAGCGTTGCCGATCCACTCAGCTGATAGAGCTCGTCGAGCTTGAGCAAACATCGGACATACGTGTTCGCGTGAGCAGCGATGATCGGAACCAATACTTCGTACGGGTGTACGAAGGCAGCGTCGGTCAGTTGCCCGTTGGAGTCGCACAGTTGCTTGAGGCGCGCCGACTGCGTTGAAATCAATGCCTGGGTGTCCGCAAGCCTCTTGGACACCTTAGTCACGAAGTCATCCAAGATGTCCTGGTTGTACAGGGGTCGCCGGCGGTAGACGCTTTCGAGGAAGAGAGTGCGAGAAACGAGCGGGAAATTTCGCTTGTAGAACTGCTTCGCCGCCGGCGAATGGAAACAAAACCGCCGGAACACGACTGGATCCTGAAAATCCTGGGCGTAGTACTGGCCAAAGACCTCGGCCAGCGCATTCAATTGCTCTTCCGCGGCGACCGGCGACGGCGTGGGCGGCGCAATGGATTCGATCATGGAACCTCCGACGGCGACACTGCGGGCAATGCGGCATGCCCGGCCAGCATATTGGCTGGTCAGAACAGCCCGCCGCCGCAAACCATGAGAAAACCGCCTTTGCGGTGACGCCTTGTCAACGGCGTGCCATCGAAGGCGCCGGCCCATGGCGTTCTTGACCGTGCGAGTCGATTGATCCTGGGCTATCAAGACTTTTGAATCACCTGATTGTTCGGTCGTAGACTGACAGTGATCACGGGATGACTTCACGTGATCGTGCAGCTGGGGCACCCCACATCCCGAGCCACTACTCACTCACTCCGGAGCGCAGGCGAGCTGCTCCGCGAGCGGCACCGGTGCGCAGCAGCGCTGGTCAACCCACTATGGCCGGTCTCAGACCTGGCTAACGTCACAGCCGACGCCGTTCCAATCCCGTGTCAAAACAAGAGCCCTGCGTCGCCGCAGCGCTTCCTGTTTTCTCATGGGCGCAAGTCCAGGAAAACGCTAGATGGCATCCGCCGTCAAGCGAGCTGACGAACGTCAGCCTTTCTCATCGCGTCGGCACAGCCGATCACTTCTCCATCCACCCGTGCGGGGCCATGTCCCGCGCAGGGCTGGCTCCGCCTATTTATTCAGGAGCCAGACATGAAAGCGTTGATTCTCATTTTGCTGGTCGTCCTCAGCACCGTTGCGGCGACCGGCTTGCTGTCCGCAAGGCAGGCGGCGACAGCAATTCACAAAGGCCTTGATCGGTTTCCAGCCCTGGAAGCCGGGCTGAAATGACCATCGGTCCAGTCGCGGTCCTCTCAAGGGATCGCCGTCCCTTGCAGTTGTCATTGCCGCTGTGGTTCGACGAACTGCCTAACGAGGTGGGCCGACGAGCCGCCGAAGCAAAGGCACCCCAAGCTTCTGGCAACGATGGCCTGGATACGGCAGGCGACGCTCGCTTCGTCTGGACCGACGACATCGTGCGCAGGCTCCATGTCGCGGTGCTTCATCACGCGCTCGGGGTCCTCAAGTCGAAGGCAAGGGGCAGTTCCGCTGAGAAGTGCGAAGTGCTCCGGTGGATCTGGGCCCCGGCGGTGTTCTGCTGGGTGACCCGGGTTCGCGGAGGCGTTGCCATGCGGGTGCCCATCTATCGCCGCCAGCTGCCCTTCACGTTCGAGACATGTTGCGCGTTCGACGGCCAGCGACCGGAGGTTCTCCGGGATCTTCTCGAAGACGTCCTGCGGCCGCTCCTGGAGGAGCTGGCCCTCGACCCAGTCATCACTTAGGAAACAGAGTCATGAATCAATTTCCGCTCTCGCCGGCAAGCTATTCGCTGGCCGAGGAATTCGGTCTGGACCGGTTCGACAAGTCGATCCAGATCGCGGGCTACCAAGCGGGCCACCCGGCCGCACCCTGCAAGAAGCCGTATGTCTTCGTTCCGGCCAAGCTGCGTGACCTGCTCGCTTTCTGGGAGTCGGGCCTGGTTGCGTTGAAGACCATTGGCGACCCCAGTACCGGCAAGACCTCGCTCACCCAGCAGTTCCATGCGAGGCTGCGCTGGCCGTTGTACCAGTACAGCTGCTCGCCATCCACCGAGGCCTTCCAGCTGATCGGACAGCTTCTTCCCAACGAGCAGGGCGGCCTGCGCTGGGTCGATGGCCCGGTGCTCGGCGCTGCACGCGAGGGGACCTCGGTCCTCCTCGACGAGTACAACACCATGGACCCGGGCCAGGCCACTGGCCTGAATATGCTGCTGGAAGGCTATTCGCTCACCATCCCGGAAACCGGGGAGGTCGTGCATCCAAAGCCGGGGTTCCGGGTGTTTGCAACCGAGAATCCGGTCGATTCCCGGCTGGCTGTCTCGGGCCGAAACGTCCAGGACGTCGCCAACGATGACCGCTTCATGGTGACCGAGGCGGACTACCTGCCCGAACCGCTGGAAGTGCAGGCGGTGCTGCAGGCGTTGGTGTCCGACGGACTGGCCAAGGATGTCGCGCTGATGCTGGCCGAGCAGGTGGTCAGGACGGCCAACGATGTCCGTGCCGCCTATCGATCCAACACCGCGGCAATCGACAAGCCGATGAGCACCAGGTCTGTGATCCGGTGGGCCAAGCTGGTCCGGCGCTTTCAGAACGTATCTCGTGATGAGGGCGGTGCGGTGGTCTATGCACTGCGCCGCGCCTATGCGATGAACAGCGAGATGGCAGGCATCGTGGAGGGGTACGTCCATGCACGCTTTGGAATCACCTGAGGGCAGGGCGGCTGTGGACACTCTCTTCGATGTGTACGTGCGCAACGCCGGTACCGCCGGGCGTCAGGCATTTGCCATCCGCGAGTCTGTGTCCACCGTCGTCGTCGTGGACAGCTCGCGTTCCGGCGCAAGCCGGATCGTGAGTGTGGACCTGCCGACCGCTCTCGCCAAGCTGGCAAGCAAGCTGAAGGAGGGCTACCGCAGGCTGCCGCAGCGGATGTACTACAACCCCCGCTCCGGTCTGTTCACCGTGGTCCATCCGGATCTTGACTGGAAAGGCGGGACCTGGCTGCTGGCTGCGGTCCCGCCCGCCGTCGACGAGGCGGCAGACGAAGTCGCAGAGCGCGTTTCGACACTGCATGCCGGACTCATTCTCCCCGAGGAGATCGGCGCCTGGCGGATGCAGCAACGGCAGCACGCCGTCCACGTCGTGGCATTCGCAGACCACCCGGCCTGGAGCCTTGGCTTGACGCAACTGGCCCATGAACAGGGCTGGTTGCTACGAGCCTCGCCCGAGCAAAAGCTCCCGTGCCCTGAGGCGCCGCCATCCATGTCATCCCTCGCGTGGGCGGATTGGCTCTCCACAGTGTTCGAACGGAAAGTGATCCTCGCCAACCAGGCGGGGTTCGGCTGGACGGTCGGACAAGAACCTACCTCCATCGCCGGAACGGCAAGCCGCAACGACGGCTGCCTGTCGGCACTTCTCTGAAGGAGTCTTGATGAAACCGTACAAGCTCATGGTCGCCATCGGCTACCACGCTGTCGACCTGACGGCGCGGATGGGGACGGGTGTTCTGCATCTGGTTCTCGACCGGGTCTATGGGCCTCCGAAACTGACGGTGCCGGCAGGAGCCGGCGTCTCGGCGGCGCGCCGTGCGACGCTGCGGAAGGCCGCCAGATCCCCAGGCCCCCTGCCGTGCCTTGCAAGCGACGAACCCCGAGCAGCGATCGGCACGTCGCCGTCGGACGTTCCGGTTTCCGCCGTGAATGTGCCTCTCGCATCGGAGCGCATCGTCACGGCGCAACTGGTTGGTCCGCACGGAATCGTGTTCGGCGTGATGTGGCTCTACCTCTATCCCAGGCTGGGCATTGCACGGCGGGTGCTGAAGGTGACGGATCCGCATCTGGCCAAGGCCTTCAATCGGGACCGCTTTGTTTTCAAGGAAGTGGTGATCGACGCGGACGCCGGATCCAGAGGGATGCTGGACCAGCTTCATGCTGAATGTCTGGCTGTCCTGAACCGCCGGAAGGCAAGGCAACGGGAGCAACTTCCCACCATGCCGAGAAAGAGCCGTCAGCCGCGCGTCCTCGAAGACGGCGGCACGGCACCGCTGCAGCTCGCGGCGGCAGCATCCTCCGGAGCAGCCGTCGCGATGGAATCGGCATCCGCCGAACCAATCGACGCCGTGTCCTGTGCCCAGCCAGTCGCGATGCCGCGCCGGGTCCGGGGAGACGAGTACCAGGGCGTCGTGACCATGGCGGGTCTGACGCTTCGCAACGGCGCAGACGGCAGCCACTACCGCACCTTCTGCCTCACCGTGAACGACGGAGCCCGCGAGGTGCCCTTGTTCGGGATGGAACTGGAGCGCCAGGCATGCGACCTGCGCATCCGGCCCGGCGACCGGGTGCGGGTGATCTACATGGGGCGGGAGCCGCTCAACCTGCCGGGTCAATCTCGGCCTTCGTACAGAAACCTTTACCAACTCTCAAGAATGGAGAGCACATCATGATGACAATCACAGCCACGGGCATGGTTCCCCAGAAGCCCGAACTCCTGCTGGTCGGCAAGAGGCACGCACGCAAGTGCGAATTCACGGTCGTCGACTCACGCTGGATCCCTGCCGATGGCAAATGGCAGACGGTTTGGGAGCGTGTCGTGTTCGTCGCCTGGGACGACCAGGCCGAAACGCTGGCGTCAAGGCTCGAACCCGGCTGCCACATCTGCTGTACGGGTCTGCTTGAGACCGAACGCTGGCAAGACAAGCACGGCCAGAAGCGCTACTCGCCACGCTACCGCCTGACGGCATGGGCGATCACGCGCAATACCTGGAGGCCCGGCGTGCTCGACTACGACAAGTCGATCGCCGCTTCCGGCAGCTGCAGCCCGACGGCGGTGGCAACAAGCGCCGGCAAGAAGGAAAAGCAGGCAAAGGCGCCAGCCGTCGGTAGGAACGGCAGCAAGGAAAGCCAACGATGCGTCTCCTACAATGCCGCGCAGGAAAGCGTTGGCGTGGGCAAGTAGCTACAGGATGCAGCAGGAGGCCCGTCCGGGCTTTCTGCTGCGTTTCCTTCGCACTGCCGATGCGATAACCCACGGAGCGCCGGGCTCCGTACGTTGCGAGGCAAGAGTTTTCTGGAGGCTGCTCTTTCATCTCTATACTTTTCGCAAACGCTGCGGCAAGCCCTTTTTGCAGAGTGCTTGCCGGAGCCTTTCACCAAGGCACGTAGCTGTACGTCACCACACAGCAACCAAGCCACTGGCATCAGCGTCCGATCGCGGATCTGCTGCCCAGTGGCTCTTTTTTTGGCTTTCCTAGGCAGCTCGCAGCTGCCGACGCCGGCCCAGCGCCCGGCCTCTCTCGCCTTCGCGCCTGCTGGCGCGCCGCCATTCCGTCTGTCTTCCTCGCCTGAGGCGATCGGCATCTGCACATCTCATGGGTGCGCAGATGCGGATCGTCCCTCGGTCCATTGCCTGGAGACACTGATGATGTGCGACACCCCTTCACAGTTGCAGCCGGCGCTGCAGCCGTTTTGCCACGATACCTTGCTTGAAAAGTACTCCGCCAGCCCGGAGGAAACAACTGTGGACGCCATTCGCCAGCGCGTGGCCAGGATAGGCAAGGACGAGGCTCAGGTCGCCCGCTTCCTGCGCGTCCAGCGCAGGGGATTCGTCGCGGGCGGGCGCATCAACCGATCGGCCGGCACCGGCCTCGACACCACCATGATCAACTGCTTCGTTCAGCCCGTGGGTGACACGATGTCCGGTGTGGACGACCAGGGGCGGCCAGGGATCATGGACGCGATGAAACAGGCCGCTGAAACCATGCGGCGTGGAGGAGGCGTCGGCTATGACTTCTCGCCCATCCGCCCGGCCGGAGCGCTCGTCAGAGGAACGGATTCGAGGGCCAGCGGTCCTGTCAGCTACATGCGGGTGTTCGACCGGATGTGCGAGACAGTCGAGAGCGCGGGCGCCCGTCGCGGCGCCCAGATGGGCATTCTTCGCGTCGACCACCCCGACATCGAGCAGTTCATCGACGCCAAAAAGACCACCGACTTCCAGGCACTGGGCCTGGGCGCCCGGGACGACGCGGCCCTTCTTGCCATGATCAGCGCCAATCCGGATTTCGGCTGCGCCATGCGCCGATCCTTCGCCTCGTTGGCCAACTTCAACCTGTCAGTGGCGGTGACTGATGAATTCATGCGCGCCGTCATCGAAGACCGTCAATTCGATCTGGTTCACGAGGCTGCACCAGGCAATGGGCCGGCCAGGATCAGGCCTGGTGCGGATGGCAGGAAGCTCCACGTCTATCGGACCGTGAGTGCGCGCGAGATATGGGACCGGATCATGCGCAACACCTACACCGGGGCAGAACCTGGCGTTGTGTTCATCGATCGGGTCAACGAGGACAACAACCTCTGGTACTGCGAGCAGATCGATGCCTGCAATCCATGCGGCGAGCAATTTCTTCCTGCGTATGGCTGCTGTTGCCTGGGCAGCCTGATGCTGCAGCAGTTCGTCATCGAGTCGTTCACGGGAAGTGCGTCGTTCGACTGGGAGGCATTCGGCGACGCGGCCGCAGGCGCCGTGGAATTCCTCGACCGTGTCCTCGACGTCACACGCTGGCCACTGCCGGAGCAACAGGTCGAGGCGCAGAGCAAGCGGCGCGTCGGACTGGGCTACCTTGGGCTTGCCGACGCGATGGCCAGATTGGGCATTCGCTACAACAGCTTGGAGGGCGTGGACTTCGCTCGACAGATCCATACCGCGCTACGCGACGCCGCCTACCTGGCCTCGATCGAACTAGCGAAGGATTTTGGCCCCTTCGCGCTGTTCGATGTCGACCAGTACCTGAGGCCTGGGACCTTCGCCTCGCGCCTCCCCGAGGCAATCCAGGACGGCATCCGGGTGCACGGGATCCGCAATTCGCATCTCCTGTCCATCGCACCGACCGGAACGATCTCGCTGACGTTCGGCGACAACGCCAGCAGCGGGATCGAGCCGATCTTCAGCCGGCGCCAGGAACGCGTGAAGATCCTCGCTGACGGCAGCCGGAAATCCTTCACCGTCGACAACGCCGCTTTCCGGGACTTCAGGAGTCGGAATGGCCCGGAAGCTGATAGCGAGTTGTTTGTCGGGGCCTTGGAGATGTCGGTGGACGAGCACATGGCGGTGCTGGAGGCGGCGGCACCCCTTGTCGACAGCGCGATCTCCAAGACCATCAATGTTCCGGCGAGCTGCGAGTTTTCCGAATTCGCTGGCATCTACATGCGGGCCTGGAAGGCTGGCCTGAAAGGTGTCAGCGCTTACCGGCCCAACCCGATGCGCGGCCATGTCCTGCGAGACGCAGCACAAGGCGGGGATGGACTGCCTGTAGATGATCCTGACAGGCGGGTCGAGCTGAAAACCGGGACCCACTTCATGACCAAACTGCGCTGGCCCAGTCGGCCTGTGACCCCATGCGGCATATCGTCCAAGACGTATCACGCCAGGCATCCCCAGGGAGACTTCGCTGTCGTGGTCGGCCACGACGAGGGCGCTGACGGAATTCACCCGATCGAGGTCTATGTCGCCGGCAACGAGCAGCCGCGTGGCCTGGCGGCGATAGCCAAGTTGCTGTCCGTCGACATGCGCACCGGAGATCCAGGATGGCTGCGCCTGAAGCTGGATTCCCTTGCCGACACTCAGGCTGACGACGCCTTCGACATGCACGATCCGGAGACTGGGCGCACGGTCCGCGCCCCCAGCCTGGTGGCGGGCTTCAGCCGCTTCGTCCGCCATCGACTTGAAACGCTCGGCGCGCTGGAAGACTCGGGGCCCTCGATCATGGTGAGTTCCCTGTTCTCTCGGCGGGAGCCCAAGACGGGACCCACAGGCGCCATGGGCTGGCACGTCGACGTTCGCAATGATGTGACGGGCGATGACTTCCTGATGGTGACCAAGGAAGTGCGCCTGGACGACGAATCGGTGCGACCGTACTCGGTGTGGCTGAGCGGACGCTATCCGCGAGTGTTGGATGGCCTGACAAAGCTGTTGTCGATCGACATGCGCATCAGCGACCCGCAATGGGCTCAAATGAAGCTGCAAAAGCTCGCCACCTTCGGCGAACAGCGCGGTGACTTCTTGGCCTTTGTGCCAGGTTCGGATCGGCAGCAGGGCTATCCCTCCACTGTGGCATATCTCGCAACGCAGCTGCTCGAGCGCTACCGGGTTCTGGGACTTGCAGCAGCGGAGGTCGCACCCGTCGCACAGGGTGATCTGCCGTTGGAGTTCGCCGCAACCGGTGCGGGCCTTTTCTGCTCGCAATGCCGCACCATGAGCGCGCACAGGATCTCTGGTTGCCTAGTTTGCTGGTATTGCGGCCATACCGGCGAATGCGGGTGAACGAGAAAATACTGAGGTCGCGTGCAGCCGTACGAGCGCGTTGGTGGATCGACTTCAGGAGCGAACTTGAACGCGGACAACTTTGCCTCCTGCCAGCCATTTCGGTCAAATATTCGGCCTCTTCACGTTCGCCGAGAGTCGGCCCCGGCCCGACGAAGCCGGATCCGATTCGCGCACCATGCGCACGATCCTCGCCACCTCGCGGACGAACCTAGTCGTGTCCAAGAAGTAGTTTGGGTATGCCCTCCGAAGAGCCTTGATCGAATCAACGGACACCAGAACAGCTTGGGAACCGGCATGGTGAACGTTTAGCTGTTCCAATTCTGTATAGGCGGTATTGGCCTCTTCGGACTGGTCAGCTTTGAAGCCGCTAAAATCTAAAGTTCGTCCGATAGGGTCAAGGGAAAGCAAAAAATACTTCATGCCAAGGGCTGCACCGGCCTGACGAGCTGTGACGTTGAAGCTTTGCAGCACCGTGACGACGTGAAGTTTGGTATCTAGCTCTTCTATTTCAGATGCGAGCTCACGCAGTTCAGTCGGAACGCCGGGAACCGGCGGACAGTTCTCGCGCATTGCGAACCAGCTACTCATACACGCGAAAAACCGCAACCATTCGGCGGAACCCTGATTCGACTTGAGAGCCTGCTTCGTAAACGTTCCGGCAGCTTCAACTGCGGTCGCCCAAATGTGCTGCAGGCTCGTGCGGAGCTGGATCTCAATTCTCATTCCGGTGTACTTCGCCTTTTTCGTACCTCCGTTGTACCGGAACACGAGGTGCACGCTTCGGTAACCGTCTGGTTTCGGATCCGAAAGGTAGTCCTTCTTGCCGGCTAGCTGGTGCACGGACGTGCGCGACTCGTATTCGTGAACCAGCTTTTCCAAACTAGCGATATCTCTTACGACTGCGCGACAGCCTCCAATGTCCTGCATCTGGGCGAGGTGCATCGTTCGCTGCTTTAGTAGCTTTCCCAAAATTGACTCCATCCGCTTTATGCGCTGAGCAGTCACCGCTGTTTCGTTGATTCGCTTTGCTCGCGCCCGCATGGTTACGTAGAAGACGTTTAACGGGTGGTTGTGTGCGGCACGCCAGTTGTCGATCACATTGAGTGTGATCTCGCCGGTCGGAAGTCGAGGTTCAAAGTTCTTTAGCGCCTTTCCCGCTGCATTGACGATCGCGGGAGGGTGCAGTGGAAGGGCGTATTTCATGGTGGTCGGGTCATGATAACCAGTGGCACCGAGGGAATCTCGCTCCGAAGCGCGGCAGATTAAGAGTTTCGAGGCATGGCGTTCGGCTGGTCTAGACTGTCTTCGTTTTCCAGTGGCGACGTCACGCACAGGTAGCTGAGACACCTGCCCGGCAACGGGGAACCCAGCCATTTCATTCATTCCCACCAGGGGCCAGTCCCCGGTGGGGGCTTGCTCCTTTTTTCATCTGGAGCAAGCACATGGCGCAAGTGATTCACACAGACGCGGCCAACCTTGTCTGCGTCCTGCTCGACGTCCACATCTGGAGTGGACGCCGGCATCTCGAAAAGACCGACCTGGTTCATTCGAACCCCGAGTTTCGCAAGCTCCCCGAAAAGGATCTCGCGAACCTCGGCTCGGTCAAGATCTGCGATCCGGAGGACATCCGGCGCTTCCACACCATCAAGGGCCAGGCTGAACGTGTGCTTCGGCGCGCGGGACTGCCGATCCTCGGTGCCATTGGTGTGCCGGCCGGCCGGTTCAGCGATGTCCACGACGAGCTCGTGAAACTGCAGCAGGAGTTTTCCAGCCTGGCAGGCAGTTTCATCGCAGCCTACGACCAGCGCGTGCGCGACTGGAGGTCGAAGCACGTTGCAGCCAACCCGGGCTGGACCAGTCTGTTCAGCCACATCCCGACGGCGACCCATGTCGCCGGACGGATCGGCTTCGACTTTCACGCGTTCAGGATTTCGGCACCTGCCGAATCCCTGACGCCGGCACTCAACGCGCGCTTCGAGAGCCAGTTGCACGGCCTCAAGGGCGAGCTGATGCGGGAAGTGGCGGATGAAGCCAACAGCCTGATCACGGACTACCTGGCTGCCGATAGCCGCAATGGCGGAACGGCGCGACGAGAGTACGTGACCCAGAAAACCATCGGACCGCTGAAGCGGGCCGCTGCCAAGCTCACGACCTTCCGCTTCCTCGATGCATCGATCGGGCCGCTGGCCGACATGATCCAGGAGGTACTGGCGTCCCTGCCGGCAAGTGGCAGGATCGACGGCTCGGGCCTGCTGAAGGTTTGGTCGCTCGCTCGCATGCTGTCGACGCCACGGCAGGCCGCCGAGATGGCGCAGCTGGCGCAGCAGGGAAGGTCGGTTGACGACCTCCTGGGACCGGCGACCTCTCCTGCCGACGCCAACGCAGGACCAGCCCGGCATTGGGAAGGCGCGGTCATCGAGGACGGGCAACTGCAGTCGATGCGCCCGGTAGCTGTCGCAGTCTCGGCCGGCGCGGCGGCCGCTGCCCATGACCTGTCGTTGCTGCTATGAGCGCACGACCTCTTACCCCACGGGCCGTTGTCCGCGCCATCGAAGGCATCACGGCCTTGTGCCTTGGGTCGAGCGATTGCGTTCTCTGGATCGACCAGGCAGATGCCGCTGCGTTCTGCGACGACGAAGCCATCTACCTCCCCCGACCAACCGGGGAGCACGACCAGGAGTACGAGCTGCTGCTCGCCCTGGCGCTTCGCGAAATCGCGAAGCTCTGGTACACGAAGGCAGCGGCTTTCGCTGCGACTGACCCCGGGACACTGCCATTTGCGGCGGTGCTGGAGGAAGTCAGGCTGAAGGCAAGGCTGTCCCGTGAATTTCGCGGGACGCCAGAGATATTCAATCGCGCTGTCGCGATCGCGAGTGCCCTTCATGCAGTCCGGCTTGGCGCGAGCTCGCGTCATCCCGAGGAGGTACAGATGCTCACCATCTGGGCCGCCGCCCACGAGGCCTTGCTCGAGACGACCGAAGCGTCGCAGAGCAGGGAGGCTTTCGAGGCAATGGCACTGGAATGGACAGGCCCGCTGAAACTTCAGCAGGCCATTGACCTGGCCGTGCAGGCGTCGACCTTGAAATCGAGCCAGCAGGCTGTGGCTCTGGGGGCGCTGATCCGGGACCTGCTCCAGGATCACAAGCCTGATGGAATTCAAGCGACACAAGCCGGGGGGTCTGCCCAATCAAAGGGTCCGGAAGGAAGCTCGGATGGCGGAGAAGCCAACGAGCAGCCCTATGACGGAGGCGATCCGCGTCAGCAGGATGACGAGATGGCGAACGCTGATGGCGATGTAAGTGGTGATGCAACGCCTCCGCCGTCGGCGGATCCTGGCGCCGCCGCGACGGACACACCGCAATCGGAATGTCCCGGGGATAGCTGTTTATCCGACCCGGTCGGCAACGATCCCTTGAGTGACGCCCTGGCGATGCTCAAAGGTCACGCGCGTTCGCAGGACTGTTCATCAATGGCGGCCGCGTACCGCGCGCAAGCGACGGAAGGCGCAACTGCTCCGGTTTCGGACGCAGGGCTGCAGGCGTTGCGTGAACTGCTCCAGGCGCCGGTGTCCTCGATCGAGGCCTTCGCCCAAGCGGCGGCCATCGGGATCGGCGGGTCGCCCACAGACGGTGTCGACGAAGCGGCAGGGCTCGCGGCCTTGCTGGACGCCGGCGGCGGACCAGCTGGGTCTCGTGATGACGCAGGACGAACCCTGCTTCCCGGCATCCCCGGAAAGCTGGTCACGGTCCTGCTCCGGGCACTGCAGGCGCTCAGGCGTAAGCCGTTCCTGGTCTCGGCAGCCGGCCCGCGGATCGCGACGTCCCAGCTGTGGCGCCTGAAGCAGCTGGGCGACACACGAGTCTTCAAGAAGCGGGCCGGCGCGATTGGCGTCGACGCGGCGATCTCGGTCCTGCTCGATCGATCGGGCTCGATGCAAGAGCACGGTTTCGAACAGGCGGTTGAGGTGACGCAGGCCTTTCTGCTTGCCTTGCAGAGGATCAATGGCGTCAGGACATCGCTCGACGTCTTTCCGGGAACGGACAGTGTCAGCGAGGAGATCCTGGAGTTCGGCCAGAACGTCGGCGCGAGTCGGGACCGGCTGGCGGCCATCGAGCCGGACGGAGGAACTCCGACTGGTTCGGCGATCGCGCATCGCTTGCGTCTGCTCCTGGCCATTCGGGCCGAGAAGCGGCTGATGGTCGTCATCACCGATGGCAAGCCAGACGCGCCGGAAGTCGCATTGGCCGAGGCCGTGATCGCCCAAGCGGGAACGGTCGGCGTGCAGGTGATCGGTGTGGGGATTGGTGTGGCCCTGGGCCATCTGTTCCCGGCCCGCGTATCGGTCAACTCGGTCGCCGAATTGCCGGACGCCCTGGCCGCCTTGTTCGAGAACGAACTGGCGCGTCGCCTGGCCGACTAAGGCATTGGCTGCCCTTCCCATGGCGGGGAGGGCAGTTCTTCAAGCAGCACTCACCGTGCTTGAACAAAGCCGTGTAAGCGGCGGCCACTTTTCCTGAAAGTCTGTCCATCGCGGGCGGACGGGCAGCTGAGCCGATCAGCAATTTTCATCAACGTGACGCGCCCACGAGGGCGGTCAATTTCATCTGGAGCGACCATGACTTCAACCGAAAGACTTCAACCGTCCTATGAACAGCTCATTGCGCGCGCCGACTTCGACTGGGTCAGCGTGCTCACCGACGCCGGCGCCGGCGCCTATCTGACGGGCAGGAACGGCCCCTGCCCGTTCTGCGGCGGTACCGACCGCTTTGCGTTTTCACCCAGGAAGGTGGCGTGGGTGTGCCGGCATTGCACCGGCGGCTATGCCAGCTGCCGGGATTTCCTGATGCGGTTCATGGGCTACACCGAGTTCCGCCAGCTGGCCGACCACGTCCGGCGCTTCTACGGCTACCAGCCGGGGTCCGCCGCGCCGTCCGTCCTGCAGCCGGCCCGGCCGCCCATGCCGAAAGCGCGAGTCATCAGGGAAAGGGTATGGAAGCGCATGGAGAAGATCTGGAACGAAGCCCGGGCCGTGGCCGCCGGTGATCCCGTCGACCGCTATCTGCGTGCGCGGCTTCCCGGTCTGCAATCCATCCCGGGGGAGATCCGCACGCATCCGGCCCTCGACTACTGGGACGCTCCGGCCAACGAAGGGGACTCGCCGGTTCACACAGGCACGTTTCCGACGATGCTGGTGCGCGGCTTCGACGCCGAAGGCAACTGGGTCCAGCTGCACAAGACCCACCTGACATCCGAAGGGCGCAAGGCTCCGGTGGCACACCCCAAGAAAACCTGTGTCGGCCTGAGCGCGAACAGTTTTGCGTTTCGGCTGGGAGAACCCGAGGGCGACACGCTGGGCCTGGCGGAGGGAATCGAAACCGCGCTGGCCGCATCCCTCCTGAGCGGCCTGGTGGTCTGGCCATGTCATTCGAGCAGCATCCTGCCCAACTTCATCCTGCCCGAATATCTTCGTCCCAGAGTCCGCCGGATCGTCATCTATGCCGATTCGGACAGGGCGAAGCAGGGAAAGCGCGCCGGCAGTGTCGCGGCAGCCGCTCTTGCACGCCGGCTGCGCAAGGCTGGACTGATTTCAACGATCGTCCGCGCGGGACAGGCCGATACTGATATGGCCGACCTGGTGCAGCGCGACGGTCCTTCTGGACTTCCGGGGGGAGGGCAGTGACGGCCGGGCTGATTCGATGCCGCGCCTCAGGGCGCAGGCATCACGACGGGGATATCGCAGCGAAGATGCTTCCT
The DNA here is from genome assembly GCA_943372495.1 of Ramlibacter sp. 2FC. Classification (GTDB taxonomy): domain Bacteria; phylum Pseudomonadota; class Gammaproteobacteria; order Burkholderiales; family Burkholderiaceae_C; genus Ramlibacter. Next base: position 137,113 of record CALRYV010000002.1, read on the forward strand.
GCGATCCGCGCCTGGCCATCGCCCGCCGTTGCGGGCGCCAGGGGGACCATCACGGAAATCCCCTGCTGGCCGATCGGTTCGAAGCTGGCCAGTGTTTCCCCTGAAGCCTGGCATTGCATCACCTCGAGCCGGTCGTCGCGCTCAATGACATAGGCCCCGCCTGCCCTCACACCTTCCACCGTCCCTATCTCTTCGTATAGGAGCAGACTGCCAAGGGGATAGCGCAGTGTGCGCTCGCGCATCGTGATGTAGCGCAGCGGTGTGCCCAGTGCCGGAGGATGCGCAAGGAACCCACGGGGGGAGCGCCAGACGATGGATTCGCCGCCATCCGAACTGGGCACCAGCTGCACATCACTGGGCATTGGTTCCGACGCCACCGGGTCGAGGAAGTACCCAGGGGTCCTGTTGAACACCGAGCAGACCTTGTCGATCTGAACCCAGGTCCAGGGCACCAGGCCGGACAGCAATTGCTGGGCAGTCTGCATGCCGATGCCGATTCGCGCGCCGACCGCCTTCGACCGGCCCAGCTCGTCAAATGGAAACCCCTCCTCATCCAGGAGCGCGTTCAGCCGCCTGGCGGCGCGCTGTGCGTAGGTTGCTTCTGCCCTCATTCGCCGTCTCACCTCAGAAGATAGTGCCGCTCCACGTCTCGTACGCCGTTCGCGATGGCGGCAACTCCAGCGAAGTCATTATTGCGCAGCGATTCGCTACTGACCCAGTGTTCTTGACGTCAAACCAGCCCCGCTTCGGCCACTGCTGCATTTCCAGCGAGCGTTCGTGAAAAACTGGGCTGCATTTCACTCGATCGATGGACACCTTAAGAAATTCCCCTGCTGTCAAAACTGACCAGAAGTCTTTACGACTCAAAATTTGTTGCTGTAAATTGACGCTGCATTTCAAAAAGATCTGCAATCGGCGCCGGCTCAAGCCGCCATCGATGAGGGAGGAACCCATGGACAGCGACAACGATGTCAGGGACGAGAACCGTCAACTTCTTCTGAGGCGGTGGAATTTCATTGTCTCGGGTGCACCGCTGAGCGACGCGGCACGACTTGGCATGGATCCCGGTTGCGTGTCCCAGTTGCGCACCCTGGTCAAGCTCCAGGTGGATCGCGCAGCCGACTGCACCAGTCCGCTCTTCAGGTTCAGCCAGCCGGACGATGTCCTCGCCCGGGTGTTGCGTCCTGACGAGACCGGCCCGACGCCCGGTTCGTCCCCGCGCGACGAGGTCGATGCAATCGTCGCCGAAGAGAACCAGCTGGTGCTGACCAATCGCTGGAGCGCGGTCCGGGTGTCCGCTGTCCATTCCCAATGCGTGTTCGGTCTGTCCGCCTCGCTCGTCCAGACGCTGCAGGCGGCGACCCTCAGCGACATCCTGATGGCGGCCCGCCGGGGCCTGCGCCTCGTGAAGCTGGCTGTCGGCGCCAGGTACTTCTTCCACGCGGCCCTCAACCCGACACTCCACACTTCCCACCGGACGGTTCTGGCCGTGTGCTCCACCTCGGGACCGTACTGAGGTCGGAACATGGCGTCCTGGAAGAACAAGACGATCGCCGAGCTGAGCCAGTGGGCGGCAGATCCCCAGAAAGTGGCGCGCTTCGAGGCGGTCGCCCTGCTAAGCCAGCGCACCGCCTTCGTCAAGAACCTGCTGGGCCTGAATGAACAGGACATTCTGGTGTGCAAGCAGATCCAGGCGGTGTGCGCAAGGCATGGCGTCCCATGCAACATGGCCCGTGGCAACGGCTTCGATGGGGTGCGCCGCAAGTCGCTCTATGTCAACGAGCGCTATGTCGCAAGCTTTCTCATGACTACCCTGCTGGCAACCAGCCACGGGGGGATCGAGGACAGCGAAAGTGGTCTCGCGTCGGACAACCTGGTGGACCGCCTGATCTACACCTACCGCCGTTATCTGGCGCAGACCTATACCCAGGCTGGCCAGGCATCACTCAATTTCGAGAACTTCTGCACCGTGTACGAAGGCTACACGCTGGGCGAGGTCAATCTCACGGAATGCCAGAACTGCGGTGCGAGCTACATCCATCGCCGGCAAGTCCCCTCGCAGTGTCCGCTCTGTGTTGTCCACAAGCATGCCGGGATACCGGGCAGGGCGCGGGTGGAACGAGACGCCGAGGACGACGAGTGCCGGTCATACCGTGAACCGGCTGCGCCCCGCCGATCCACCAGTCGACCTGCGCAACACGGCTGATCGACCCGGTTGCGGGGGCAACGGCAATGCGGCGCTGACCAGAATCGGCACATGCGCCCATGGCCCTTCCGGTCCCCGCCATCCAGTCGCGTGGCTGCCGCGGAGCGAGCGCTGCCTGGCTCATCCGGGCTCCTGCCTGCCGGGCGTCTGGATCATCAGAGCCTGGTCGCCTATCCACCGCGCGATCCCGGCTTGCCGGTTCAGCACCCCGACACGCTGATGCGCGACCAGCAGGAACTGCTGGCCATGCTGCGACTGCATGCGGCGCTGCCGCCGGAAATATTCGACCGCCGGTTCGCGCAACCGCTCGCGCGCGTCGCTGACTACGTGAACGTTTTGCCGGGTTCGGCAAGCGAGGGATTCGCCGGAGCCGGTGGACTGTTCCGGGCGGCGGTCGAAACGGGGTTCAGCTGCTTTCGGGCGAGCGACGGACGGATTTTTACGGGCGAATTGGGGGTTGAGGCGCGGCACCGGCTCGAGAGACGCTGGCGCTACCTGTGCTTTGCCTCCGGCCTGCTGTTCCCTATTGGTGGGGCGCTCGGGTCGATGACCGTGATGGATTCGCGGGGGACCAACTGGTCCCCAGTCCTGGAACCCGTGACCGGCTTCGCGTCTGCCGATCCGGCCCGTCGTCTGTTCGTGTCATGGCGCGCTGACGGACCCCAGTTCGGACCGGCGGCGCTGACGGGAAGCTTCGCGCTTTCGCTGATCGGTCGGGCCAACGTCGAGTGGCTGGAGCGCGGCTCGCCAAGCCTGCTGCGGGCCTTGCTGGACATCGTGACCGGTGCGCCACCCAGGGGGCTGGTCGCAGCAGGTCTGGTCAGGGACATGTGGCAGTCGGTCCTTGCCCGGGAGAATGTCCGGCGGCAGCAAAACTATGGAAGGCTGACCATTGGCTCCAATATTGCGCCGTACTTGCTTGATGCATTGGTGAGCCTGAGCCGATCAGCGTGGCGGCTGGACACGGAAACGCTTTACGCCGACGCCGCAGGCGTGTACCTCGAATGGCCAAAGGCCGGCCGCGACATCATCGAGTTCTGCCGCAACAAGGACTACCCTGGCATCCCCGAAACGGAAGCGGCCGTGCTGTTCCTGCTTGTCTCCAGCCGATTGGTGGAGCCAGGCGTTGACGAGCTTTCAGTGGTGCCGTTTGTAGACCGGCAAGGCAAACAGCGGGTGGGCGTCATCGTCACTCAGCCCGACCTGCTGCTCGATCCGGATCGCGTGCCGCGCTCCGCACCGCCGGCTTCCACGACCGCGAAACCGGGTCGGCCGGACATCCCTGTGCCGGAGCCGGTGAGCGGCGGTCCAGGCCGCAGCACTCCGACGCCGGCGAATCGCCCGAAGCCGGTGCCAGGAAGGTCGAGCCACCAGAAGGCGTCGCCGGCCACAGCGCAAGGAGAACTGGCACTTGCAAGCGCACCACCCTTGCGACTGGTGGAAGCTGCCGGCGGGGAGCGGGGAGAAACTGAGGAAGAAGCCCACCGTGCACCCGAGAGCCAGCCAGCCAGTGCTGACGGGGAAGACGCGGAACCACCGCGGCAGCGTCCAGTCGATCTACTCCCCGACGACTTGCGGCTTTCGCTCTCTCAGCAGAACGGCAACGTGCTCGGCCAACTGGTCCAGCTCTGGCGGGGCAAGGGGGCAGGGCGCAACGCGATGCAGCGGTGCGAACAGGGTGCAGCCTTTGAGTTCGCTCTTCTCCCCCAGCTCACTGCGGACCCGACGTCGTTCCTGACACGCCTGGGCGAGCTGGGACTTCTCTATGTATCCCCCTATACCACCGGCAAGATGATCTATCCAGTCACGCTGGCCGATGGGGCACGGGAGGCGGTCCCGTGCTTCATCCTGGCGGCTCACACCATGCGACGACTGGGCCTGCAATGAGCCAGACCGCAGCTCATTACGAACAGATCCTGCGTCCTCTCTATGAGGCCAGGGCCGCCGGCGCATGGGGCCTTGCGATGCTGTGGTGCCTGGCCTGGGGCCTGACGCTCGATTTCGGTGGCGTCACCATCTTCCTGCTGGTCGCGCAGTGCGGGGTATTCGGGCTGTGGAGGCTGGCGGCCGCGCACGGCCTGGCGCGCAAGAAGCTGTCTCTGGTCGGCAAGCCACCGGCCGTCATCACGACCGGCCAGCTGCTGCGTTCGCTGCCGGGGATGGGACCCGCCCTGTGGCTGGGGTGGGGCTACCGCTGGGAACCGCGCCACACCCGGCGCGCGCACGAGATCATGAAACGCGACCTGGCTGATGTCTACCCGCCCCGGTGGGTGCTGCGTTTGCTGGGCGAGCAACGCAACCCTGCGAACGAGCGCGGCATGCCGTGGATCCACGGCCTGGAAGTGGTCGAGCAGGATGTGGTGGCACCGTTCGACGCGCTCAAGGGCCATTGCGCCGTGATCGCCACCACCGGCGCCATCAAGACAAGGCTGGTGTCGCTGATCGCGTTCCAGCTGGTGGCCCGCGGCGACACCGTGATCGTGATCGATCCCAAGGGCGATCCGGAGCTGAGGGAAATTTGCCGGGCCTGTGCCGCAGCTGTCGGTGAGCCGGAGCGGTTCCTGATGATGCATCCGGCGTTCGCCTCGCAATCGACGCGGATGGACCTGCTGAAGAACTGGGACCGCGTCAGCCAGGTAGCCTCGCGTGTGTCTCTCGTGCTCTCCGCCCAGGAGGACAGCACCTTCAAGGAATTCTGCTGGAACGCGGTCCATTCGATCACCAACGGCATGAAGTACGTCGGCCGGCGCGTCAGCATCGCGGCGCTGAAGACCTCGATGCAGTCTCGTGTCAGCGTCGAACGCCTCGCCGAGGAAGCCTTGTCCAAACTGTTCCGGACAGAGGCGGCGGCCCTGGCGGACCGCGTGCTGGAGGAGATCGCACGGCAGGGATTTGTCGGCAGCCGCCCGCCGCGCGGCCGGGCGGCCACGGGGCTGGAAACCGGCTCGGCAGACCTGACCGCAATGATCCAGGTGTTCAACCGGGAACTCGGCGAAGACCAGGCCGACGCCCGCCGGCGTGGTGTCGTCGAGAAGCCCGAGGAGATCAAAGGATTGCTTGCCATCCTCGAAGCCAACAAGGAGTGGTTCGGCAAGATGATCGTGTCGATCACTCCAATGCTCACCAAGCTGAGCACCGACGACCTGAAGGGGCTGCTGTCGCCGGACTACGAGGACCTGGAGGACAACCGCCCGATCATGGACATGATGCGTGTCGTCACCGGGCGCCACATCCTGTATGTCGGGACCGACACGCTGGCCGATCCCAGCGTCGGCCATGCGCTGGCGGCGATGACCCTGGCCGACCTGTCGGCCGTCGGCGCCGAGATCTACAACCACGGCACCGAAGAGGACGAGGGACTGGAGCCGCGCCGCATCCACGTGATCGTCGACGAATGGGGCGACGTCATGTGCGAACCGCTGATCCAGCAGGCCAACAAGGGCCGGGGCGCGGGCATGTTCATCTGGGCCCTGGGCCAGACGCTGTCCGACCTGGTCGACGCCTTCGCCGGCAACCGGGCCAAGGCGATGCGCTTCATGGGCAACATGAACAACATGATCGTGGGCGCGACTCAGGATGCGGACACCATGGAAATGGTGGCACGGAAGTTCGGCATGACGGCGATCGGCGTCCGGTCGCTCAGCCAGGCCACCGGCTCCAGGAGCGAGGACACGGGCCTGGAATTCTCGGTCAGGCGGGGCGAGTCCATCAACGAGAAGGACACCGAACTGTTCCCGCCATCGCTACTGCCGGGAATGCCAGACCTGCACTACGTCGCGATGCTCAATCGCAGCGAATTCATCAAGGGCCGGATTCCAGTACTCAAACTCGAGTGAGGCAGGCCATGGCTTCCAATGTCGTCAGCATCACATCGGCACCCGCCGGGCCGTCCGTGGGCATGCAGCCGTCGCACACCGTTCTGGTTCCGCAGGCCATTGCCAGCCAGCAAAGGCTCGACACCGCGATTGACGCTGCCGGCCTGAGCTATGACGCACGCGCCATCTGGCTTGTCTATCCCAATCTGCGTCTCGCCGCGGACAGGCTCGTCGAATTGTTTTCGGCCGACTGGCCGTGCCGCGGCGCGCCGCGGCAATCGGCTGCAATCTCGGCGGTGCTCCAGGCCATCCAGCACGTGAAAGAGGGGATGCGCAACCAGGAGGACACCCGCAACCTGATCGTCGCCAACTTTCTGCACGGTATTGGCACGGCGACCGATGACATCGCCGGTACCGTGGCCTGGGGCTTCCAGCGTGATCGGCCGGTCGGTCCTTTCGATACGCTTGCGACAGCCTTTGACGCCTGGACACGGCGGGAGCGGCTGACGGAGGTGCGCTTCTTCATGAGCGAAGGCCTGAGCGCCAGCGAGGTCGAAGGCTTCCGGCTCAAGATCCTGTGTGCCGTCGCCAATGCCCGGGACGTCGGCGTGGCGACGCGGTACAGGAACGAACGGCGATGAACGCGAAAAGCCATGTCGGCTTCTGGCTGTGTGCCGTTCTGGTTCTGTTCCTGTGCCTGCCGCTACTGCGCAGCGGCCCGGCCATGGAAGCCTTCGTGACGCGGGAACTGGAGCTGACGCAGGGCACCTTCGGAGAAAGAACGACAGTGTGGCTGAGCGCCCGGGCCAGCATTGTCTTCACGGTGTACACGCCTTCAGGCACGCTGGCGGGCGCCAGGATCCAGGGAGAGGGCATGAAGCGCACCGAGCGGATCGTCCCGGGCCCGGGGACCTCGATGACCCACGCCTACAACTCCTATGTGCAGGGCCTGGTCATGAGCCTGTACGTCGCCTGCCTGCGCCTGTTCATCTTCGGAGTCTGGTTCTTGGTCCTGCTGCCCGTCTTCGGCGCCGCGCTGGTCGATGGCTTCGTCCAGCGTGCCATCAAGCGGGCAGAGTTCGGCGCCATCCGGCCGGCAGCATTTTCTGTGGCGAGCCATGCCGTGATCCCTATGGCGATGGCACCGCTTGTTTACCTGGTCGCCCCGTTCCCGGTCACCCCTCTGGTGTCTCCGCTCTGGGCGTTGTTGATGGTGATGCCGCTGTCGGCGCTTGTGTCGAACAGTCAGCCGATCTTCGGCCGCATTTGAAGTGGGCGGCTGCCTGCGCTGTGCTGGTGCGAGAAAGCAGGCACGCCTGGATGTGCCCCAGCTTGCCTTGTCGTCACGTGGTTTGCGGCCTCTGACCTGTCGGCTGCTGTCGAGGATGCCAGCGTGGGGCGTCCTGTCGATACTAGGAAGAAGCCGGGGTCGTCCCGTACAGGGGAGCCACACGCTCATCCTTCACAAGCGTCCTGGGGCGGTAGGGTGCGGTCGTGCCGTACTGCTGCACTGCTTTCGCTCCAAAACGCTCGAGGACGCTAGGGTGCCATGTTGCCCCGCGTGCCTCAACCCTGGGCTTTTCAGTCCACGACCGCTTCCAGCCGGCAGGGAACCACCCGGGCCAAAGCGCCCTGGCGCTTTCCACTTCAGAATGCTGCATTCCCGAGGCGTCGGGAAACAGCTGCAGAACCGTTTCGCGCACGATCAACGGGTGCGGCATCTTCGCAACTTCGTCGACCATCCAGCGTAACGCCATGTCGGACAACCTGGACTCGTCCTCGGCATAGCTGCCGCCGATGTCCGAGTGGTTGCCCGCGAACCATATCTGCTGCAGCCATTCAGGTTCACCGGCAGGGCGCTGTTCGAGTGCGCCTTGATTGGCCCACGGGACCCTTGCGAAATCGGCCCGTGTTTCGTCGATGGCGAGTGCGTGCCTTGCCGCTCGGACCTGCCGATTCAGGTCAAGGTCGTAGAAACCGGACTGCCACCTGGTCCAGTGCCAGTGTGATTTCCCGGGCGTCGGGAAATTCCTGATGATTTTGATGCTGGAGACGATGCCGTGAAGAATCGACCAGGCTGCCAACAAGCCACAAAGAGACCAAAACACCGTCCAGAAGTTGACATCGAATGCAACTTTGACCACCGCGGCCGCGAGTCCGCAGGGGATGATGACGGACATGGCGATCAGGAAGAAGTCAAGGACGCGCCGCAACCCCTTCGATCCCAGCGACGCGACGGTATCGAAAACGCCGATGAAGTAGGGCACCACGTTCGCGCCTCCCTCGATCTCCGATCGGTACTTGATCCTGAATCGTCGTGCCTTTTCCTGCCGCTCCGGTGCGAACTTGTCCCTGTTGCGTCCGGCGCCGTGCTCATAGACCTGAGAGACGGCTTCCGCGGCCACGGCCCGCAGCGCAGATCCGTAACGCGGCAATGGTGTGCCGTCGGCGGCGGTCGTCGGAACACCGCACAGGCTGAGCACTCCGCCCACGCACCTAGCCGTATAGGCGCCGCGGCTGAAGCCGAACAGAAAGATCCTGTCCCCTGGTTGGTAGTGCTTGAGGATCGCCTCGTAGCAGTCGGTGATGTTGGTGCTGATGCCGCGGCCGGTCGCAGAACTGAGAAGCTTGCTGAATAACTGCGCCGCACGCAAAGGGATGCTGCCCGCATCTGCATCGGTTCCCAGGCCGGCGTCGTAGAAGGCGACCTGCTCCACCGGATTGATGGGACTGTCCGGTCCGGTTCTACAGGCTCGATAGAGCTTGTAGATGTTGCTCAGATGCTGGTCGGGGCGCACGCCACCGGCCTGACCGGTGCCATCCGAGAAAATCACGATGTTCTTGCCCATTGCCGTCCCCGTATCGTTATTGAGTCGCGAATCGCTATGGCTGAGACGCACCCGGGCGCGCTTCCTTGTCTTGCGAAGCGGCAACGTCGAGTTCCGAGGGAACCGGTAGCAGTTGCTGCACATACGCCGGCACCTTGTCGGCCCTGAACGCCACCTGGCCCTTTTTCACCACGGCCATGAGCCGCAACGCCCGGTCCACGTCAGCACTCGAGTTGTCCAGGACCAAGGCTGTTTCCACGCGGTACAGGGCGCGCCTGCAGTTTTCCCGGGAGGCAATGAACCTGCGCTCCAGACGGTCAGGCGGCACGTCGTGGCCCTGGTGCTCCTTCACGCGGAATGCGACGCGCTGCCGTGACAGGTGAACGTTCGCCAGCGTGACGTAGATCATCACGACGTGGAACCCGGCCTCTTCAGCCCGGCGCAGGAAGTCGAGCTTCGCGCCGACCTCGTCGCTGAAAACAGTCTCGGTCGCGAAGCTCGCCTTTTGCTGCAGCATGTGTTCGCGTGTGACGTCCGCGATGCGCTGGGCGAGCACGTCCGCCTGCGGGATGCCGGAAAGCACCCTGGCGATGAGGTCCGCATTGACGAACGGAAAGTCCCGCCCCGGACTCAGGCCATCGATTTCTGCGAACAGGCTGGACTTGCCCGATCCGTTCGGTCCGGCCAGGAACAGTAGCACCGGACGCCTGTCACCCTCAGGCGGAGACAGGATTTCGCTGACCAGCCGATGAAGAACGTGATCCTTTAGCGGGACGACTTTCGGTCCGCTTGGGTGCTTTGGATTTTGGCCGGTCGTCATCTTGCATCCTTTCGGTGGCAGCGGGCGCGGGGATGAAGTTGCCTGCGGCATCGAACCGTCCACGGGTCTGCGTCCCGTCGGGGTCGATGCGCACGGCGACTTCCGGGTCATCGTCATCGACGCCATAGCGGGGCGACTGCGCGCCGGCCAGCCTGGCTTTCAAGGCACTGGGGTTCTGGTTGAGAAGATATGCCCCGACACGCGAGAGCACCTCGCCTGGATCCCGGCCGCCCTTGAGCTCGCCGAGCGCACCGGCAGGGACGACCGATTCGATCGCCCGGGCGACTTTGGCCCAGTGTTCCAGTTGCGACGCCATCGACCGGTCTGCAGCATCAGCCTGCCTGCGCAACTCCGCGGCAAAGTCCTGAGACAGCGACACCTGGACGAACTTCCTTCCGGCTTCCTTGCTTGTTTCCTTTGTCATTGAACATTCTCCAAATCCGACAGTGCCGAAAAAGCGGCACCCTGTGACCAGCCAACGCTGGTCGCTCAGCCAGCGATTTGCCGGCGTGCAGGGCGCACGTGGCGGGGCCGGCCGATCGCGGAATGGATATGGACTTGTGGCGCTTTCTTCATGAGGTTGCTCCAGTGGGTTGGCGGGTTGGTGGTGACGATGAGGGAGAAACGTGCCGCAACTGGCGGCCATGCACCTGACGAGAACGCTTGAGGCGGTGACGTGGGGGAGCATGCACTCAGATTATCATAATTTCACATATAATCAAGCACAACGAATCAACGTTCGTGACGGGAGGCGAAATGGAAAAGACGGCTCCGTGGTCTCGGGTCGGTGTCGCCGTCGCGTTGCTGCTCGCAATGGCAGGCGCGGCCAGTGCCTTCCAGATCCTGCCGAAGGTCAGCGACGTGGATCGCAAACTGGGCCGCCTGGGCGCCAATGCCTTTGCGGACTCCGTTGGGCAATGGATGGTCGGCGCAGCCCTCCCGATGACCAAGGCGCCTGTTCATGAGGCAATCACCTTGGCGGCGATCGGCTGCGACCAGCCGCCTGGCAACGAGAGGGAGTGCCTGACCGAGGACGCGATCAACGCCAACCGCGTGCTGCTGTATGGCGTGCGCTGGCCCGACGACCCGCCATTCCGGCTCAACGCTGACAGTCCGCCGCGGATCGCTGACTGCGACGTCAGGGTCACGCTTCGCTCCACGGCGCAGCCCAGATGCTGGCTTGGCCTGTTCAAGGACGCTGGCGTCAAGGCTGGCCTGGCGCTGCGGAAGAATCCCGGCGTTATTCCCTTTGGACCCGGTGATTACCTCCTTTACCGCTCCCACTATGGCGATCTTCAGTTCATGCACTCCATGGGTGCAGTCGATGGTGAAGCCGCAGGGCAGACACGGGCGCGGATGAAGATGTGGGCGCGCTTCCTTTGGGGCGTCGCCACCAGGGAGATCGCTGCTGACAAGTACATCAGGCAGATCGGGCTGGAAGATCTTACGCGCTACTTCCCAGGCGACATCACCGCCACGAACCTGTTTGCGACCGGCATCGTCGAGGTGCGAAAGGACATCGACCAGGTCGCGCTCGGCGTATTGCTGCACATGGTCCAGGACAGTTTCTCGCAGGCACATGCGGATCGTGCGGCGGAAACGGGCGGCCTGTGCGAAGGCAACTCATACGCCAGACCTGGAGCGATCAAGCGGTACTACAGCTATGCGCGGCAGGACGGCTCCCTGCACGATGAGGAAGACACATTCGGTGCCTTGGGACTCCAGACGGTCCAGATCAGCCCGAACGCAGTCGACGTGTCGCGCGCCTTCATCGACCTGTGGCGAAAGCGGGTGAACTGGCTGGAAGCCGAGAAACTATTCGACTGCGCCTTTGAGTTGCAGGATGCCTCCGCGCCGGCGGCCCCTGGGCGCTTTGCAAGGGCCGGTCCTGGCGAAACGCCGCCGGCGCCTTCGAATGGACTGCCATCGAGTGATCTGAGTCCGGGCGGCAACTAGCAGCGAGCGCGAACAGGCTCGTTGCTGGTCTTTCGTGCTGAAAGCATGCTCCGTTATGATCGGCCCGCCGCTCACAGGGCGGACACCTGCGCAACTCAGGTGACAACCTCAAAACAGAAATACAAATGAACCGCATCGAACTCCTCGAGACCATTACTTCCAAGCACGACGTTTCCCGCGCGGAAGCTGGCCGCATCCTCGCCACGATTCTTGACGCTGTCGTCAACACAGTGAAGAAGGGCGACAGCGTGTCGCTGGTCGGCTTCGGCACCTTCAAGCAGACCGCCCGTGCCGCGCGAACCGGTCGCAACCCGCAGACCGGCGCGACAGTGAAGATTGCCGCCGCGAAGCTGCCGAAGTTTGTGGCCGGCAGCGCATTCAAGGCCGCCGTCGACAGCAAGTTCGCCAAGCGCAAGGCCGAGAAGACCGCCGCCAAGCCTGTGGCAAAGAAGTCGGTCGCCAAGAAGGCTGCCCCTGCCAAGGCCAAGAAGAAGTAATCGCGCTTCATCCCGAGAAAGGCCTGCCGGGCGACGGGCAGGCCTTTCTCGCTTTCGGTGGTGCATTTCGTCGCACCGCTGTTCCAAACGGCTTGATTGAAGGTGTTGGAGCGGCTTTCCGTGACGGGTCCGGCATAGATTGCCCGCATGGCCCCGAACGCCTGCGCGAAGGAATCATCACCCGGGTTTTCCCAGCGGAGCCTGGCTGGCTTCATGGATGCCCTGTCGCCCCTGCGGCCAGCGTTCGACGACGGCAGCATCAACGAGATCATGGTCAACGGGCCGCACGACGTCTTCATCCGGCAGCGCGGACCGGACCAGAAGCTGGATGTCCCGTTGACCGATGGCCAGATCCGCACCGCCATCCAGCTGTTGGCCAGCATGGCAGACAAGGTCGTCGACAAGAACCAGCTCGTGCTTTCGGCACGCTTTCCCGGTTTCCGGGTCGAGGCAGCGCTGCCACCCGTGGCGGTCAAGGGCCCGTCCATGTGCATCCGGCGCCATGCCACGACCATCCGCACGCTGGACGACTATGTCTTAGCCGGAACCATGTCTGCCGGCCAGGCCGGACTCATCCGGGACACCATCGCCGGTAGGAAGAACTTCCTGATCGCGGGCGGTACGTATTCCGGCAAGACCACCCTGATGAATTGCATCCTGGCGCTGATTCCTCCGGAGGAGCGGTTGTTCGTGATCGAACAGGTCCAGGAGCTGAAGATCGCTTCGCCCAACCATGTGCTGATCGAGTGCGATCCGGAGCAGGGGGTCACTGCCAGGCGCGCCGTGATGATGGGAATGCGCTACAGCCCGCACCGCATCATCCTCGGCGAATTGCGAGGCCCGGAAGCCTTTGACTGGCTGGACGCGTCGAATACCGGGCATCCGGGATCGGGGGCGACGATCCACGCTGATGGCGCTGCCGATGCACTGAGCAGGCTGGAGTCGCTGGTGATGATGGCCAACACTGGCATTCCGTTCGAAGTGCTGCAGGCGCGGATCGCCGCCACGGTCGACGCAATCTTCTTCATCGAGCAGAACAACGGAAGTCGCAGCTTGTCCCAGGTCTGCAGGGTCGATGGATTTGACCGGGGTCGAGGCGAGTACCGAACGGTGACCACCGGACCGGAGGAGGCGAAATGAAGTCACCTGAGATTCGCTATGCGCTGAACTTCGACCGGCTGAAGCCGGTACTCCTGACCGCCCTGCTTTTGCTGCCCGTCGCCGCAAGCGCCGCCGGCTTCAGCCTGCCATTCATCACCGGCATCGGATGCGACGTGGTGAAGTGGATGAAGAGCGAGCTCGCAATCATCGTGTTCCTGCTGGTGGCTGTCGCGACCCTGGTGATTGGCCAGTTCGCGCGGATGGACTGGACCAAGATCCTGTCGCTGGTGGTGATCTACGGAATCCTGCAGGGACTGGCGAGCATCCTGCTGTCGACCAACACCATCCAGGTTCCCTCCTGCTTCACCTGAGGAGTGATGGTGTGCGCCGCTCCAGCGTCTTCCATGCGAGCCTGCACCGCCCCAGGACTGTCATGGGCGCCGATCCCCTGGGCTTCTATGGCTCGGCGTTCCTCGCCTCGTTCTTCTTTGCATCCAAGGCTTATCTGGCGCTGCCGGTGGCGCTGCTGGCGCTCCTCATCGCCCGCTGGCTGACCAAGAAGGATCCGATGTTCATGAGCGTCTTCCAGCGCTACCTGGATGAGCGCCACTCCTACCAGGCGCTGCCGCGCCCCGAGCTTTGGCAACGGCGCGCCGGTGGCTGGGGCAGGGGACTGCCGTGGTAGGGCTCGACGACCTGTTCACCAAGCCACGCCGGACGACTGCTTCATACGGTGAGCTCATCCCCTGGTTTGGCATGGCGACCGACCAGATCGTCATCTGCCACGACGGCTCGCTGCTGGCCGCATATGCCTACGCCGGCGCCGACATCGAAGGGGCGATCGACGACGACGTCAACCGCAGGATCGACCTCCTGCAGACGGCGATGAAGCAGCTGACCGATCGCATCACGCTGTGGTCGGTGCAGGAGCGTCGCTATGACACCAGCTATCCGCAAGCACATTACGACAATGTCGTGGCCAGGGTGATCGACGAACAATGGGCGGCAACCTGCACCGACGTTCCCAACGCCAGGCTGACCCACCGCGTTTATCTGGGCTACAGCTTCCCAACCCGGACCGAGGCGTTGCTGGAACAGTTGCGCGCGGAAATGGAGCATTCCGAGCATGCGCTTGCAGCCCTGGGGGCGGTGCTGGCTCGCCGCTTCAGCAGCCGGTCAGCGATCGCATCGGTCCAGGGCCAGCTCGCAGAAATGGTCGAAGAGTTCGAGGGGATTCTGGGATCGTTTTCCAGCATTGTTGTCGGCAGCCTGGGTTTCAGGCGTCTGGCCGGTGAATATCTGCTTGGCGACCTGTTCGGCCGCGCCAACATCGCTTCGCCGCCCGGTCCCGTGGCGATTCCCGATCGGCCGGTCTACCTGAACACGCTGCTGCCGGCCGACGACCTGGTGCGCCAGGGCGACCTGCTTGAATTCAGGGGGCCGGGGCGGGCCGTCTACTGCGCCGCCTTGTCCACGACCGGCATGCCCCCTGAGGCCTACAGCCTGCATGTCGACCGCATGCTGGCGCTGCCATGCGAATACCTGCTGGTCCAGACCTTCCGCTTTATCGACCGCTATCTCGCGGAGAAGGCGATCCAGTCAGCCGAGCAGTTCTACCGCATGGAAGTCAAGAGCGTCGCGGTGCGTATGTTCGAGCGGATCACTGGCATCGAAAGCGACAAGGTCAACACCGGCAACCTGGTTCTGGCACAGGATGCGCAGCAGGCACTCGTCGACCTCACGGCTGGGGACCTGTCCTATGGCTACTACAACATGACGGTTCTTGCGCTTGGGAACACCGTGCGAGACGCCAATCGCTCGGCCGAGGTCATCGCCAGTGCCCTGCGTTCCGTGGGCTTTGCCATCACCCGCGAGCGGCAGGGACTGATATCGGGATTCCTGGGATCGCTGCCTGGCAACAGCAGGGCGCAGCTGCGGCGGTACCTCGCATCGTCAGCCAACCTGGCGGATCTTGCTCCGATCCGCACGATCTCGCGAGGCGAGCCCCGGCACGAGCTCTTCTGCACGGTGCTCGGTCGGGAGGTGCCGGCCCACGTCCGCTTCATGACGCCGCATGGCGTTCCCTACGACTTCAACACCCATGCCCAGGACCTCGGGCATGCCGTGGTGATCGGGGGCTCGGGCTCCGGCAAGTCGACCTTCATGTCGCTGCTCATCGCGCAGTTTCTCAAGTTCTACCCCTGTCAGGCCTTCACCTTCGACAAGGACCATTCCATGGCGCTGCTGACGACGCTGCTGGGTGGCCTGTGCATCGACATGGCGCATCCGGACCGCAGCGGGATCCGCATCAATCCGGTCCGGCGCATGCTGGCCGACGCTGACGACCTCGGCCTGCTGCGCTGGCTCGACGTGCTGCTGTCATCGGGTGGAGATGCGCTCTCCCCGGAAAGCAAGGAGGAGTTGAGCGCGGCGGTCCAGGGCCTGAAGGACCTTGGGCCGCAGCACTGGCGGCTCGGAACGCTGTATTCCCTCGTCAACGGCAGCAACAAGCGGCTGGCATCGAGGCTCGCGCCCTATGTCGACCGCAGCGAGCGGGAAGGCAGCTATGCGAAGGGCGCCTACAGCGACTTCTTCGACAACGATGAGGACTCCTTCTCGCTGTCGAACCTGGTTTGCATGGAAACCGGCAAGCTGCTCCAGACCCCGGAGGTTGCGGCGCCGTTCATGGACTACGCCTTCTACTGCATCGAGCGGCGGCTGGACGGCCGCACGCCCACCATGATCTATGTCGAGGAGTCGTGGTACATGCTGGCCAACCCGACCTTCGAGGAGAAGATCAATGACTGGCTGCGGACGTTTCGCAAGAAGCGCGCTTTTGTCGTCTTTGCGACCCAGTCGCCCGAGGAGTTGCAGCGCCTGAAATCCTGGGCGGCGTTCATCAGCAACGTACCGACCCGGATTTTCCTGCCGGCGCTGAACGACTCGGTCACGGCAACAGGACCCATCCTGCGCGCCCTGTTCAATCTGAATGACGCGCAGCTGGAGTTGTTGTCCGCCGCGGTTCCCAAGCGTGACTACCTCCTGGTCAAGCCGGCCATGACGCGCCTCGTCCAGGCGACCATGCCGCGCGTGCTGGTCGCCATCAATGAAGCGACCGGACACCCGGGCCTGCGTGCGCAGGCTGCCGAAGCATCCTGCTCCGGGGCTGTGGACTGGCAGCTGGACTATCTGAAGGAGGTGCTTCATGTCTGAGCGGTGGATGCGCGTGCTGGTGAGTGCCGTACTGGTTGTGCCGGCAACCGGCCATTCCATGGGCGGGATGACCGGTGGCGCGACCGAGATCACCCAGCTCATGAACAACGGTGAGCTGATTGCCCAGGTTGGACAGCAGGCGAAGACAGTCAAGCAGCTGGCCGATTCCCACGTCGTGATCTACAAGCAGCTGCTCGAACAGATCCAGTCGGGCGTGAAGATCAGTGGCCTCTCGATTGCGGATGCGATGAAGATGCGCACCGACATGGACGCGTACCAGACCTCGCTGCAGGCACTGGGCCTGGACCTGAACGGGTACTCCAGGACCATCGACGCACGGATCACCGAGGCCAGGCTGCAGAACCTGACGCTGCAGGACTACGTCTTGCGCGAAAACAGGCTGGTCGAGAACGGAAGCGCCCTTGCCAGGGCCAGATTGGCCCGGGAGCGGGCACAGGCGGAGCAGATCAAGCAGGACATCTTCATGGTGCGCGACCTGGGCAGGCTGGTCCCACAGACCCCTGGTGTCCATGGGGCAACCCAGCTGCTGAACTCACAGATGAACCTCCTGCTGCAACAGATGACACGGATGGTGGCACTGACGTCGGAAGCGCAGGGCACCGACAAGGCGGAAGCCCTCGAGAAGGAGGTGGCGAACCGCGCGGCGGCGAAGTCCATTGCCGAACAGATCATCAGCAACGAGGCATCGACGAAGCAGCGCCAGCGTCAGCTGATCGAGAGCATGCGGGCGCCCGGCTACTAGGAAGCGAAAATGCGGCTCCTCTCACGTGTCAGCCCATTGTTAGGAGGGCTGGCGTCGGGTCCTATCGAGAACACGCCTTCAGCCGAAACCGCGGGCAATCGCCACGGCACCGGCCGGAGAATCGTGCTCGTGCTGCTGGTGATGTTCATGCTGGCTTCACTCGGCTCCATTGCCCAGCCAACGCAAGCCCCGGCCGCCCCTACAGCCGCATCGGCAATGACCAACGTGGCGGACGCGATCGAGAGCGGCCTGAATGGGATGACCGCGAGCGGCCATGACGGCGTCCTCGAGATCGGTCGCGGACTGTTCGGCTTCTTCGTGGGTATGAATCTGGTCTGGATGCTGATCAAGGGTTTTGTCTCCGGCACCGGTTTCTTCAGCGGCTTCATCGCGGATTTCGTCCCCTTTGCAGTGACGGCCGCAATCGTCGCGCTGTTCCTGGACCGGGATGTGGCCACCGTCCTGAATGCGACGATGAATGTGCTTGGAAGCGCCGTGCTGGGAGAAAGCGTGACGTCGGTGTCCTCGATGATCGCGGCGGCCGGGCAGCAGGCGTTCACCGCTGTCGCCAATGTCTGGAGCGTGGCGCCCGCGACCCAGGTGAGCTGGGATCCGGCGACCTGGTTTGCCGCCATTCCGGTTGTCCTCTATGCGCTGGCCGGAACCGCCGTGACGGTGTTCTTCATCCTCTTCGCCCTCGCTATCTATATCGCCAATCTCGTCATGAGCCAGGTGGCGATCAGCATCGCGATGGTTTTTGCGCCGTTCTTCGTGCCGTTCCTGCTGTTCAGGCCGGCGAGCTGGCTGTTCGACAGCTGGCTGCGGTTCTTCCTCGCGGCGGCCATGATGAAGATCATCGGCCTGCTGATGCTAAAGATCACCAGCAGCATGATGGCCTCCCTGGTCATTCTTTCCCAGCAGGCGGCAGCTGCGAAGCCGACGGTGCTCGATTCCGTCGGGATCGACATCGTGCTCTTCTCCTCGATGATCCTGCTGGCCGGAATTTCGGCGCTCCTGATGGCACAGGTCCCCGCGTTGGCGAACGGCCTCCTCTCGGGCTCCGCGGGTGGCGCGGGATTTGGCAGCTGGTCGCACATTGCATCCAGGTCGCCGGCTACCAAGGGAGTCCTAGGGGGTATGGGCCAAGCCAGCGGGGGAGGCAGCCGCTTGTCCCAGCCCGGCCATGCAGGGTCAGGGTTGGCCAGGGCGCTTCCGAACGTGATGAAGCCAGCGGCACATGCGGTTGGAGCGGGTCTCTCCAGAATCGGCGGCGCAAAGTTGGCGAATCAAGATTCACAGCTTGCGCACGTCACTGGAGCTCAAAACGGCCAATACAACATCGGGCGAGATCTGTCCCTGATGTCACGAATCTCCGGAGAAAGCTACGTTAAGCAGCTGGAGAAGAAGAACCTCAGGACGGCGATTAAGGAAGCCGGGGAGACCTTTGTGGGTCCCCCGTCCCCGAGATACACCATCTCCAAACCGGTCAGCTCGACTAATCCGGGAGTCGTGGGCAGGCGTAACTCTTGACACATCGCATCCATGGGATAGATTCCGCGCAATGGGGAGCGACACGTCGGCTATGTTCGCAGCTAGGAAGACCCTGAGTGAAATGCCCGAATCCGTCCGTGGATCGGCATGGGTGAACATGCGCCATCAATCGAGTCTTGCGGCAAGTCTGTTTTGGCTCGAACGGAAATTGGATTTTGGCGTGTGTCTGCTCGCTCGGTGCGCTTGGTGGGTTGTTGTCTATTGGCTCATCATTGCGAGACTCCCCGTTGATTCCATTGCCGACGGCATCCCTGAGGTTAGAAACTTCATTGTTTTCACCTTTGCGCTCACGATCGCACTGGCGGTGATTACGCACTGGATTGGAATCCAACTTTGCGTTCCGCGAGCCGATAAGGCTTACCCAGTCTTGGGAGACGCTGGTGTGACGACAGAATTCAAATGGTTGGCATTGCCCATGCTGGCATTTGCATCCCTTCTAATCCTGTCATGCATCAACCGAACCCACGGAGCCACTAACGGCACCGAGCATTTGCTGGCGGCGGTGGTAACTTTTGCTATGGGAATCGCATGTCTATGGCTGTACTGGAAGCCTTTGAAGTACGGCTACGTAGTGCCCACGGAGCGTGAACTCGAAGTTGACTATGTGCGGCGTCACGCGACGGCGCAAAGGTCAGTGCAGGCGCGGAACTCTGATACCGCGCATCCAGAAGACGCTTCAGAGCACTATGCGACGCCGATCAGTGCGACCCGAGCGCGGAAAAGCTTCTCCTCGATCCACGGCATGGGCGCGGTCAAGGAAAAGCTCCTGCTCCCGGCCCGCGCGGTCGTTTCGGAGCGCGCGCCCGGAACAGAGGCACCACCGAACGGCATCCTCTTGCATGGCGAACCCGGTAACGGCAAGACGGCGTTTGCCGAGGCACTGGCCGGAGAGCTTGGCGTTCCCTTCCTGCAGATGACCTATGGCGATGTGGCGTCGAAATGGGTGGGGGAAATGCCCAGGGTGATCGCCAACTGCTTTGCCTTGGCTGCCCGCACTGCGCCCTGTGTCTTTTTCATCGACGAGATCGACAGCTTCCTCGTCGGCCGGGACATGGGCAGCAACAACTCCGAAGACAGCAAGATCACCAACGTCCTGCTGACGGAAATCGTGCGGCTGCGCGATCAGCGTGTCGTCCTTGTTGGAGCGACGAACCACCTGGCAAAGCTGGATACCGCCGCCATTCGTGAAGGACGCTTCGACTACAAGATCGAGATTACTCCGCCCGACGAGGCGGCCCGGCTGGGAATCTTGCGTCAGGGCGCGGCTGGTCACGTCCCCGGCATCCATGTTGTTGAGGATGACCTGGTCTCCGTGGCGAAGCGCTGGAACGGTTTTTCCGTGGCAAGGCTGCAGGCCGTGACCAAGGCGCTTGCACGGTACGCCGGGCAGCATGGGCTGGCGGCGGTTGGTTTCAATGACTGGATGGGAGCGCTGCGGGAGGTACAGGGACAGGCACGACGACCGGCGCCCAGTGCGAAGTCCCTGACGGAACTCGTTCTCGATCCGGCAGTGCGCGAGGCTCTTGAGATGGTCGCGTCCCGGCTCAAGGACGCCGGTCACATCGAGAGCATGGGCGGAAGCCTGCCTTCCGGTGTTCTGTTCCACGGCCCTTCAGGAACCGGCAAGACCGCAGCGGCAATGGCACTGGCGAAAGAATGCGGCTGGGCATTTTTCGCGCTGGCCGGTCCTGACCTGGTCGCCAACCGCAGCCGGCTGGCCGAGGTCTACGAGGATGCGAAGGACGCTCGTCCGGCAATCGTGTTCATCGACGAGGCGGACGATCTTCTTCGGGCCCGCCAGTTCTCCGCGACCCCAGATATCACCAACAAGCTGCTGTCGCTCATGGATGGCGCCCAGGAAAAGGTCGCGGATGTGGTCTTCATTGCAGCGACGAACCATCCCGAGGAGATCGACCCGGCATTGTTGCGCGCGGGGCGCTTTACGGAGAAGGTGATGTTTGCCGCGCCGGCATCGGACGTGGTGCCTCGCTTCATCGCCGACTGGATCAAACGCAAGAAGCTGGCGATCGAACCCGGAGCCGATGCGTTCGATATCGCCGCCCTGCTGGAAGGCCAGACGATCGCGGCGATCGAGGGAACGCTGCAGTACGCCGTCAACCGGGCCATCCATCGTCAGGGGTACGACGGCAGCGTTGTGCTGACTGTGGACGATGTCCGGGCGGCGACCGACGTCGTCCTGGCCGGTCGGTAGACGCATGCCAGTGGGCTGGTTTCGATGGAACAGGAGTCGCCGACAACCGTCACTGCTGCGTACCAGCAGCCATATGACTTCCACGACGAGCGGTTCGTCACCTGGTGGTTGAACTCCCTGTACCTGTTTGCCCCTGAAGACCAGCTGGCGATCGCCAAGTTGCTGCGAGCCGCGGTCCATGCGCCGGAGGCGGCTCATGAGATCGAAGCGTTTCTGACGGTCCGCGCGCAGGCACCAGGGGTTGGTGACGGGCATTTGGAGGCCCCGTCACTGCAGGGCGGCAGGGCGGGGCCCGGCGCAGCAACGGGCATCCTCGGTTCGCTCTCGAAGTTCTGGCGGATCAGTCCATGGACGGCTGGACTGGGCTTGTGTGCCCTTGCCTTCTTCCTGGCAAAGGGAGTCTGGTTTGTGCTGAGGGAGGTCCTCAGGGTGATCGTCTGATGGCCTGTGCCGTCTTCGGGGCTCCCGGCTGACATGCGCATGGGCGCGTCCCACCACCAGACCCCGTTTTCATCGGCGATTTGGCCGGACCGATTTACGACCGGTAAAACGACGTCACGTCGAAATGGAAGTCCACCTTCTTTCCGTCCCTGAGGTCCAGACAGAACGACTCAACGGTCCTGCCGTGTTCATTCAGACCCAGCGAACGGACCGCCACCGTCCAGTCCTGCCCCATCTGTCCGAATCGCCCTTGTAGCAGCGCGTACTCCTGGGGAACCCCGATGTGGCTGGACCTTGCTGCGATCAGCACAGGGGTTTGTACGCTCGAGCCATCACCGTCAAGCTGCATGCCGCCAAATCCGCCCAGCTCGACATGCTCCAGCCTGCGAAGGCTCACGGTCGAGGTGTAGGTGGTGGAGCGCCGGGTGGTGCCTGTGTTTTCTGTGGTCACGCAGCGAGTGTAGCGGCGTGTTACACATGGCTACGTATCTCGATGGTCATTTTGGGCCTTTCCTGCTTTGCAAAACCGTTCTGTCGGTCCGTGGCAACAACACGTTACTTTGGACCTATATGCCCCCCCAGGTGCTACTGGCAACGAAGCGGAGATCCCACCCGGTGAGCCGTGCGCGGCGGCTCCCGCCGGCCTCAAGCCGTAATTGGTTGACGGACTTCCATAGCCGTTTACTCCTGGAGGAGATATGCTTCATTTGCGGTCAGAACTTGGTTTGAAAGTGGTCAAGTTCGAGATGGAGGATGGTGTGTTGCCGCCAGGAGTCAAAAATCAAGGGTCCCGATCTTGGCCTGTTCGATAGCGTGCCGGCCGACTACCTCCAGTTCGGCCGAGGGTCTTCCTTCGATGCCAAAGCTGTGTCCGTGGCGCTAGGGTTGAAGAAGGCGGATGTGTCGCGCCTGGCCTGGGTCTCGCCCAAGTCCGTTCGTTATGACGACGCGATGCCCGAGCAGGTTCGTGAGCGCCTTGAAGAGATCGGCAACACCATGAACCTGGTAGCCCAGGTGTTCGACGGGGACGTCGACAAGGCTGTCACCTGGTTCAAGACCCGCAAATCCTTGCTGGGCGACGTGGCTCCCCGGGACATGATCCGCCTTGGCCGATACGAGCGCCTGCGGAAGTTCGTCATCGCCGCCATGATGGAACGAGTGGTTGCGGCGTCGGCACCTGCCGCACCCGACGCCAGCTGAGAAA
The DNA here is from genome assembly GCA_943372495.1 of Ramlibacter sp. 2FC. Taxonomy (GTDB): domain Bacteria; phylum Pseudomonadota; class Gammaproteobacteria; order Burkholderiales; family Burkholderiaceae_C; genus Ramlibacter. Next base: position 159,720 of record CALRYV010000002.1, read on the forward strand.
TTGGCAAGGTGCTGCGAGCCGCCGCGCAGGGAGGTCGGGCACGAGGATCGGGTATGAAAGTCACCTGCCGCGGACGGGCGACGGGGATGTATCACCACTGCCTATTCGGCGGTGGGACACACATCGACAACCGGCGAAACGTCGGCCCAAGCTGAACCATGATCCGGCTCAGGCGGTTGGCCGTAGCACAATGCCAGGCGTGACGGACGAAGAGGCCCAAATCCAGGAAGCGGCAATTGCCTATGCCAAGGCAAACCGTAAGGAAATTGTGGCTCGACTGACCGACACGGCCAAGTTTCCCGGCGAGGACATGCCGGTGTCGGTTTTCATGGCAGGGTCTCCCGGGGCTGGAAAAACCGAAGCCTCCATCGAGCTGTTGGCGAGTTTGGACGGGCCGCCGGTGCTACGGATTGACCCGGATGAGTTGAGGTCCGAATTCCCCGGCTACAACGGTGGCAATGCCTGGCTCTTCCAACGCGCGGTGACCGTCATCGTTGAACGAATCCATGACACGGCCCTCAAACAGAGTCAAAGCTTCCTGCTGGATGGAACACTTTCGAACTACAACGTGGCGGAAGGCAACATCACCCGCTCCTTGAATAAGGGGCGTCCCGTCCAAATTTTGTATGTCTACCAGGAGCCGCTATCGGCCTGGAAATTTGTACAGGCCCGCGAACTGGTGGACGGGCGGGGAATTCGGCCGGAAACGTTCGTGGACCAGTATTTCGCGGCCAGGAAAGTGGTTGATGCGCTTAAGGTAAAGTTTGGCCAGGCGATCAAGATTGATTTACTCTTGAAAGACACTGACGGTTCCCGCCGTCAGTACAGTGCGAACGTCGATCGCATCGAGAATTACGTCCCCGAAAAATACACCAGGGAAGACGTTGAGAAGCTGGTTCGCTAAGAGGGAAGATTTATGTTCGGCTTTTTTGAAAAGCAAACCACTGTCAAGGAAACGTCGCTGTCGAAGTTCATTCGTGAAGCCTCGTCTGCGGACAAGAAGCGCATTTACGGTGAAGTTCTGCGCAAGGCTACTGATCGCCAGTTGAAAGTGCTGGAAGAGGGTGGCAAGCAGCGCGCTGCCGCCAGCGACAAGAAGTAGGCCTTCCCCGCGTCCGCAAGAACCCGCTGCGGCGGGTTTTTTGTTGCCTGCGCGGTCAGTACCGCAGTCTCTTCGAGCGTGAAGACGGGATCAATCAAGACCCGCCCCGATCGCCGATGTGACCGCAGCGACTTGTGAACCCGGCAGACGTTGACGCAAGCACGGCGAAGAGACGCCGGTTCCAAGCTGATCGTGATCGAACGCAATCCCGCGCCTCGGAGCGCTGCGCAATGACGATCTCCACGCCTGTCTCGAAGTAGCGTCACGACCGGTCGCCGTCCGGTTCGTTCGATGAGGATCCCGCGAGATTTGCGAGGTTTGCGAGGCTGCTCCGGCTGGACAGACGGATACGAAGGTCTCCGTCCTTGCACACTGCCACCAGACGCCCGACATGAACGATAGAGCGGGACCTGCGGCCTCCCTGGGCAAGCGGTGCGCAATGGCCCGGCGCTCGCCGCACCCGGCGAATGACGCCACGCTGCCGAGATAACGCATCGTCATCCTGGTTGATTTCGTCCTGACGGGATCGGGAATCCAGCCCGCCGGAACGCGTCGCCCAACCTTCCGTGTCCTGGCCGTCGCAAAGCATCGAATCGGCGTCTTTGCAGTGGCACCTCGCGGGCGAGCGGTTCCAAGATTCGGGCCCTACTCTCCACGGCCCGATCGTGTTTTCCTTCCGCAGAACATCCCGCTCACCGCAGCGGCTCGGCGACGCCGCCACGGCTCCTGCTGGCCTGTACAAGGATCCTGCCGGCGAGTTCGCCGAGATCTACGGCAGCGCCCTGGTGGGCCAGCAACGGATGTTCCTGGTCGCCTGCATGTGCGTCGCACTCGCCTTCGCCTCGTTCCTGATGTACGTGCTGAATTCGCGCAGCAACATCGCCGTGCCCTGGATCGTCGAGGTCAATGACCGCCAGGGCGTCCTGAGCAAGCCGGTCCGCATCGAGCCCGTGCGGCCGGCCGATGCGGTGCTCAAGGCGGAACTGGCCAAGTGGATCGAGAAGGTGTTCACCATCGACCAGCTGCGCACCCGCCAGCTGTTCGGCGAGGCCAACGTCATGACCCGCGGCCTGGGGACGGAGCAGTTCACCGAGTTCCGTCTGCGGCAATCAATCGCCGACCGCATGACGCGCGACGCATCGCTGCAGCGGCGGGCCGAGGTACGCAGCGTCGATGTCAGCACGCCCGGCGTCGCCTTTATCTTCCTCACGACCCAGGAGGCGCAGGGGACCAATGCCAGTTCGGCAACCGCCAGTTTCCGGGTCACCCTCAAGTACGAAATCATTCCACCGGCCACCGAGAAGGACATCCTGGCCAATCCGCTTGGCCTGTACATCACCTCGATGAACGTGACCGAGGAAGAGGCCAGGAAATGACCTCGGCACCGGTCATCGCCGCCGCCGTCCTCGGGGCCTGCTGCCTGGCCGCCTCGCTGCCGGCCGGCGCCGAGCTGTTCGCCACGCCCCTGCCTGGCGACACGCGCCTGGTGCAGTTCGAGTACGACGCCGACAACACCTTCCTGGTCCTGGCCCGTCCCAAGTCGCTGACCCACATCGAGTTCGGCGCCGACGAACGGATCCAGACGATTGCGGGCGGCGACACCAAGCACTGGGAACTGACCCCGACGCAGAACAGGCGCCACCTGTTCGTCAAGCCGGTCTACGAGCAGGCCGAGACGTCGATGACAGTCATCACCGACAAGCGCAGTTACCAGTTCGTGCTGCGCAGCACGGGTCCTGGCTCCAAGTGGTACCAGCGCGTGACCTGGCGCTACGGCGAGACCCTGCTGCTCGATGCCCGGGCCGAGGAGGAACGGACGCAGGTCACGGCGGCGGCGGAACGGGCTGCCGACCAGGAGCGGCGCGACCAGAACGTCGGCGCGGGGATCCGCCCGCAGGACCTGCGCTTCGACTACACGCTGGAAGGCGAAGCCGCTTTCCGGCCACTGTCGCTGTTCGATGACGGCACCTTCACTTGGCTGCGCATGCCATCGAAGCTGGCCGAACTGCCCGCGCTGTTCGGCGCCGGGGAGGGCGGTGAGCTCGCGATCGTCAACTACGTGGTCAGGGGCGACTACCTGCTGGCACAGCGCGTGATGGATCGCGGTGTCCTGAAACTGGGCAAGCAGGAGGTGAAGTTCTCCCGTGTGAAGCCTCCCTCGCCGTTCGGATGGTTGATGCCCAGGGGTAACTGACATGCCTTTGTCCAGCAAATCGATCATCGATCCGGGCGAGGTGGCGTCGCGCGCACCGCTCAAGAAAAGCACGGTCGCCTGGGCGGTCGTCGGCGTCGTCATGCTGGCGGTGGCGGGCGTCTTTGCGCCGCGCCTGCTGCCGGACACGCAGCGGGAGCCGAGCCCAAAGCGCGAGAAACCGGTCAACACCGGCCTGGCCCGCACGATCGATGGCGAATTCGAGGATTCGCAGCGGCGCCTTCGTTTTGCATCTGCTCCTGCGTCAGCAATGGCTCCGGTCGTGGCGCCGCCGGCGTCTGCCATCGCGCCGTTGCCGCAAGGGGCGCCCGCGGCGCTGCCTGTCCCGGTGGTGCCCCCTGACGTCCGCCGCGACAGCAATGCCGCTGTGCTGTACGGACGCAGGACGGAGGGGCTGGACGGCACCGGCACGGGAGTCGAGATGGAAGCGGCGGCGCGCAACAGCGCCAGCGTCAAGCACGACTTCGGCGAAGCGCCGGCTGCGGGCGCCAGTCAGCCGGCGGCAGATCCCATGCTCAGCCGGCTGCGCAGCCTGGGGCCTGAGCCCAGTGCTGCCCCCGCGTCGGCGCCTGCGCCAGCCTCCGACCGGCTGGCGGCGCTGCTCGAGGCGCAGCAGCGCCGTCCGGAGCAGCCGGTATCGGCACGGGCCGGCGACCGCGCCTGGTTGAAGGAGTGGAGCGACGCGCCCAGGCCAGCGCCGCTGCGACCCTATGTCGTCGCCCATCCCTACACGCTGCTGCAGGGCAAGGTGCTGCCCGCTGTCCTGGGCAAGGACCTGAACACCGATCTTCCCGGCGAAGTGACGGCGTACACGACCGAAGACGTGTACGACTCGCTGAGCAGCCGGTACCTGCTGGTGCCCAAGGGCTCCATGCTCTCCGGAAAGTATTCCAACGCGGTACGCACAGGACAACAGCGCATCCTGTTCGCCTTTACCCGCATCACATTGCCCAACGGCGCCAGCGTCGACCTGCCGGGCTTTGGCGGCGCCGACCCGGCCGGGGCCGCGGGCATCGAGGGCGACGTCAACAACCACTTCTTCAGGCAGTTCGCCAGCAGCGTGCTGGTGGCCCTGCTGGCCAACAAGGTGGAGGGGAACCGGAGCAGCCCCACCATCGTCGGCGGCAGCTACCAGGGCGGCGCAGTGTCGGCCGCCGGCCAGGTGCTGGTCGATGTGTCGCGCTCGATCCTGGAGCGCAACAAGGCGATCGAGCCCACCATCACCGTCGCCAGGGGCACCCAGGTGCTGGTCGAGGTGACGCGCGACATCGAGTTCGCCGGGGCATACCGGAGCCTGTGATGCCAGCCACGACGCACACTCCGCGCAACCGCGTCATTCCCGCGGTGCTCGCCGGTCTGCTGCTGGTTCCCGCAACCGGCTCAGGCCAGGACCGCATCGGAGCCTACGACTTTTCCTATCAACTGTCGGGCGACGCGCGGGTCAAGCCGGTCCATGTGTTCGACGACGGCAAGCACACGTTCTTCCAGTTCCGCAGCGGCGAGCCGGTGCCGACGATCTTCATCGAAGGGGCGGTTGGAACGCAGCTGCTGGTGCCGCAACTCGAAGGCCCTTACGTCAAGGTTGCCGCCGTGTCCGACGGCTTCGCGTTGCGCCTGGGCTTCGGCGCGGCGAAGGTGGCGTACATCGGGGGCGTGCGTCGACCGGCCACCATGACACCGCCGGCGACGCCGACAGTGCCCGAGCCGCAGCGCCGTCCGCAAGCCACGCCGCCGTCGATCCGCATGCTTGCCGCCAGCCAGCCGGTCTATGGCCTGCCACGCGAGATGCTGGTTCCCACGAGGCCGCGGATCGCCCTTGAAGAAAGCAGCTACGCCACGCCGCTCAAGGGTGACGCCGTCGAATGGATGTCGACGCCCGAGGCATGGCGGGAGCACCAGGTCCCCTTCGGCAAGGACAGCGCCCGCCTGACACCGGCGGCGCAGAAGCTGGTCCGGTCCGTGGTGGCCGACGCCAGGGCGGGGACGCGCTTCGAGGTGATTGGCCGGGACGACGCCGGCCACAAGGAATCGCTGGCCGAGGCTCGCGCCAGGGCGATGACCGCCGCCCTGGTCACAGCCGGCGCGGGCAGGGCGAATGTGCAGCAGAAGACGACGGCGGAGTTGAAGGAGGCCGGGAACGGCATGTTCTACGGCGTGACGCTGCGGGTGCAGGAGCCCGGTTCGCAGCGCGCGACATCCATGCGCTATGACGAAGCGTCCGTGCTGCAACGCCTGCGCTCCGGCGCCCTGGCACCGCACGAGGCCGGGACACTGCTCGCTGCGGCGAACGACAGTCCACGTCCTTCCTTTCCGGAGCGGGTCGCGGGGGCAGCGCCCGCCATCCCGAACCCGGTGGTCTGGGCGGTCCGCAAGTCGGACGCGACGCTGGAGCGGATGCTGGAGCGCTGGGCCAGGGACGCCGGCTGGACCCTGGTCTGGCAGGGCGGTCCGACGGTGCCAATCACCGGTGAAGCGACCCTGTCCCGTCCCGACTACCTGCAGGCGGCCGACTATGTCGTCAACCAGGCCCGGGCTGCCGGCTACCGGATGCGGGCGACGGCGTACAGCAACCAGACCCTGGTGATTTCGGAGGAATGAGATGCCGCTCCAGTCATCCGCCCGGCCTCCGATGCACGCACGCGGGCTTGCGCCTGTCATTGCTCTCCTGCTGTGGTCGCTGCAGCCGCAGGCAGTCACTGCGCAGGGCATCCTGATCTCGACCGAGCCGTTCTACGACAGCCCGCGCCTTCCTTTCGCCCCCGCGGCGCCTGGCGCCAGAGTCGCCATGGCCCCATTGATTCCACCGCTGGTACATCGGCTGCGTACCGGTGAGCCGATCCATACGGAACTGCAGCGCTGGGCCGAGCACCACGGCTGGGAGTTGCGCTGGTATCCCGACAAGTCCTGGAAGACCTTGCGCGAAACGGTGATCGGCAAGACCGACGTCGCCGACGCGGTCAGCGAGGTGATCGACATCCTGCGCGGCGAAGGCAAGCCGGTCCAGCTGCGGATCAGCGATGGCAACCACGTGATGGAAGTGCTGAGCACTGAAGTCCGAAACGACTGAAGGACGACGCCATGTCATACCTTGCGCGACGCCTGACCCGACAGGCACTGCCATGCGCCCTGGCAGCTGCGCTGCTGATGCAGGGATGCACCGTGTCCCCAATCGGCCGGGCCCAGGCCAACGGCCAGGCCACCGCCGATGTGGCCGAGCGCCTGCGTCGGGACAACATCGACTCCGCGACCTCCTCTTCCGTGGTCCGCACGGCCCGGCCCCGGCTGGCAGGCGAGGAGCTCTCGCTGCGCGTGATGGACCCGGTGCCCGAGCTGCTTTCGCGCAAACTGAGTTACAGCACCTCGGGCGCGCAGACGCTTTCTGAAGTGCTGCAGGCGGTGTCGCAACTGCTTGGCATGGCCATCGTTGCGGGCGAGATCATGCAGCCGCCAGCGGCCGGGCCAACCGGTCCTTCAGCCGCCGGGGCGTCGCCGCCCGCGGGTCCGCTGACCGGCCGCGTCCAGATTGAATTCGCAGACCGGCCTGCCTCCAGTTTGCTGGACGAGATCGCTGCCCAGAACGATGCCTCCTGGCGCTATGTGGCGCGCAGCCGGAGTATCGAATTCTTCCGCTTCGAGACCCGCACGCTGAGCGTGTACCTGCCACCCGGCGCCAAGAGCATCTCCGCATCGATCTCGCTGGGCGGCGCGTCCGCAAGCGGCAACAGCGGCGGAGGCACCGGAAGCGCCAGTGGCGGTGGCGACGTCTCGGTGTCCCAGAGCCTCACGATCGACCCCTGGTCCTCCATCATGGGCGGCATCGGCGCGCTGCTGTCGGATGGCCAGCCGCCCGCTGCGGCTCAGGCGGGCGCCCCGGCCGGCACGCGCGCGGGCGGCAACACTGGCGGCGGAGCAGGGGCAGGCCTGACCGCGTCCGGCCGCGCCGGCCGCGCGACCGCCAATCCCGAACTCGGGATCGTCACGGTGACGGCGCGGCCGCTCGCGATCGAGCGGATCGCGGCCTACCTGCACTCGATCAACTCGCGGTTCGCGCAGAACGTGATGGTCGACGTGAAGATCTATTCGCTCACGCTCGACGACCAGAGTGCGATCGGCTTCAGCCTGGATGCCGTCTACAGGAAGATGAGGCGTTACGCCGTCAGCCTGGTCGGGCCGACGCCCGGCCAGATCGGCAGCACGCCGGGCCAGCTCACCATCGCTTCGGAAAGCGGCCGCTTCCAGGGCTCCGACCTGGTCGTGCAGGCGCTTTCGCAGTTCGGGAACGTGGCGCTGCAGACGCAGGGTCAGGTGATCGCCATCAACGGACAGCCATCGCCGATCCAGGTCGCCAACGAAGTGAACTACCTGGCGTCCAGTGCGACCACGACGGCCGCCAACGTGGGCACCACGACCTCGCTGCTGCCAGGAAGCCGGGTGGTCGGTTTCACGGCCAACTTCCTGCCGCTGATCCTGGGCGACAACCGCATCCTGCTGCAGTACCAGATGCAGATCTCGCAGCTGACGGCCCTGACCCAGGTCCGGTCCGGGGACGCATCGATCCAGACGCCGCAGATCTCCAGCCAGTCGCTGCAGCAACAGGCCTTTGTGCGCGACGGCCAGTCCATCGTGCTGTTCGGATTCGACCAGAACCGCGACAGCACCGACCGCAGCGTCGGCCTTGGGGGTGCCTCCAGGACAGGCATCAGCCAGCGCCAGATGGTCGTGATCGTGATGCAGGTCAACGGCGGGAGGAAGCATGATGCGTAAGCCCGCCTCGATCGCCGCGCTGACGCTGGTCGTCGCATTTTCGATGCCGTGCCTCGGGGCCGATGACGAAACCGGTACTCTTGCCGACCGCCTGAACCGGATGGACGCCCAGGTCCAGCTACTGCGCAAGAAGCTCGAACTCGACCAGGCGCTGAGCCTCACAGCGGGAACCAGCCTCGGCTCCCTGCCGCGGGTGGTCGCGGTGTACGGCTTCGCGCAGGACCTGCAGGCGCGCCTGATGCTGCCCAGCGGCATGATCTCGACGTATCGGGAAGGCGACGTCATCCGCGGCTCCATGAAAGTCGTCGCCATCACGCCGAAGTCGGTCATGGTGTCGGTGCAGGCCGGCCGCAGGCTCAACGCGATGCCGCTTGAATTCATCGCCGGCGTGCGGGACGGTCCGGGCGGCGCCACCCCGTTGCCGCCCGGCATGCCGGCAACGGGTCCGCTGCCGCCGGAACTGCTGCCGCCACCGCCGGTTGTCGGCAGTCCGTTGCCGGCACGAGCCCGGCCACCGATCGGCCCCGATACCGGTCCGGCAGCTGCGGCCAGTGCGGCCGGGGCGCCTGTGGCGGCCACCGTCAACAATCCGGCGCCTCGCGCCCGATAACAGGCGGAGATGGCGGCCGTCATGCTGTACACCCACAACAAGCATTCGTATGCCATCGGGCTGGCATGGTCCGACTTCGTCGATTCGGCACAGGCGCGCGCGCATATCCGGCAGTCCCGCAAGCCGTCGATCGTGGTCGACGTCACGGCCCAGGGAACCGGCCAGCAGGCGGTCGCCGTTGGCCTGTCGGACGACGCACCGCTTCCCGGGCCGGTAGTCAGCGCCGCGATGGCGGTGGGACTGGTGTTCCCCAACACGCTGATCTGCCAGGCGCTGGCCGATGGTCGCGTGTGGTTTGCGAGCGTAGCATCGGGCGTTCCATTCTCCGGGCATGACCGCATCGTCAGCCAGGAGGAAGTGCCGCCGCTGCTGCGCGAGCAGATGAGCTATGTGCACGACATGGTGGGCGACGCCAGGGGCGCGAAGATGTCGCTGACCGACGCCTTGAGCCTCTACGAAAGCCAGGTCGCCGACGGCAGGATCACGCGGTCCCAGGTGCACGCGGCGCGCCTCCGGCCCCCCGCCTCGCATGCGAAACGGGTCGTTGGCGCATCCGCAGTGGCGCTTGTGCTCGCCGGCGTCGGCGTGGTGCTCTGGCTGGACGGCACCGATCTGCGTCGCGCGGCCGACCGGCAAGAAGCGCTGGCCCGCCTGACACAGGGCCGCGAACAGGCAGCGCGGCAGGCCGCAGAAAAGCAGGCCCGCATTGCCGCATTCCGCCAGGCCGTCGAACAGCGGCGCGCGCAGTTGCGGGCATCGCAGCAAGCCCCGCAGGCGCAATGGGCGATCTGGGAGCGGATCAGGCGGCAACTGCCGCTCACGGTCAATGGCTATGTCGCCGATGCCATGGAGTGCACGCCGGCCCGCTGTGTGATCCGCTGGCAGGCGGGCAGTGCGTTCGTGCGTTACGTCGACAAGGCCGCGATCCCGGATTGGGTGGACGACGTCGAACCAGCCACCACGGCGCGGAGCGAAGTCGCGCTTGCGCCACCGCCGATGCAGGCGGCGGCTCCGCAGGGACCGGATGCCGCGGCGTTGCGACTTGCCATCGCGCAGGCGCTGCAGTTTCAGGTGCCTGACGCGGGCGTGGGCGCGCCTGCTGCCATCGTGATGACACCCCCGCCCGAACTGGGCCTGCAGACGGTGGACCTTGGCACCGGCGGGTCTGTGCGCATCGCGATCGGCGGGCCGGCGGCCCTGGTCCGCGCCCACGACGTCATGGTCACTCTTGGCGCGCTGCCCGTGAGCCTGGAGTCGGTGCGCTGGACCCGCATGGCCAGCAGTCCGTCCATGGAACTGGACGGGCGCTGGACCTTCGTCAACCGCTGACCGCCAACCGGGACAGGCACGACACCATGTTGTTCAGCAAACTCCTCGACAGCCCTGGCGACGCGGCGCGCCGGGGCGGACCGGCCCCGACCCTGGAGTCCGAACAGGCTATCCCGGCACTGCATCCCGGCAGCGAGGAGGCCGCCAGTCCGGATTTCCCTGACGTGGCTGCGTCGGACGTGGATGTTGTGGTCGACATGACCGATCTTCCGCTGGGTCGTTACCTGCCCTTCGCGGAGTTTCCGGGGAAGGGACTGCCTGCCAGCTATGAGGCGGGGTTCGCCCTGCTCGTGACGGGCGAGGCGTCAATTCTCATCCTGCGTACGCGCGAGCAGGTGGCCAGCCGGATCGAGTTCGAGATCGGCGCCCGCTGCGCAGAAGCAGGATTCGAGCGGCGTGAGCGGCTGGCCGTGTCGCATGAAATCCTCAAGGCCCTGCACGGCAGCTTCCACGCGGAACACGACCAATTGGGCATTGAGCGTTCCGAGGTCGAGCGCTGCGCCTTCGACCTCATTGCCGCCGCCGTGCAGACCGGGGCCTCGGACATTCACGTCGAGACCCGCGGCGCCATCGCCAGGGTCTTCTTCCGCATCCATGGGGAACGATTCGAACAACCGAACCTGGCAACGCCGACGGCGATGTCGATCCTGCGGGTCCTGTACAACGTGCACGCCGATCGCCAGAACTCGGGCACCAACTGGGACCCGAATGCGGTGCAGGACACAGCCGTCGAACATGTTTTGGCGACCGGCGCGCGGGTGCAACTGCGGTTCAACAGCGCTCCAATCTATCCGGCGCCCAACATCCAGTGCACCCTGCGGGTCCTTCGCATGGACGGCGACATGGCGGCCCGTGAGCTGGACGCCGTCGGCTATACGCCGCAGATGGTGCGGGCGATCGACGACATGCTGATCGGCTCGACCGGGCTGGTGCTGCTGGTCGGACCCACCAACTCGGGCAAGTCGACCTCGCTGCAGTCTTTCATCCAGCGCATCTACCAGCGCCGCGGTGCCTCCATCAAGGTCGTCACCATCGAGGACCCGGTCGAATACCTGATCGCCCGCGCCTGCCAGATGGGCGTGCCGCGCGGCAAGCTGGCGCCCCACGAGATCGCCCGCATCTACCGCGAACTGCTCGGTTCGACGCTGCGGCAGGATCCGGATGTGGCCCTGGTCGGGGAGATCCGCTCCAGCGAGCAGGCCGAGCCGGTGAAGGACCTGGTGCTCGCCGGCCGCAAGATCCTGTCCACACTGCACGCTTACGAGGCGCTGGCGGTTTTTCCGCGGCTGCGCGAGATCGGCGTGCCGATGTCGCTGCTGGCCCGCCCCGGCTTCATCTCGGGGGTGATCTACCAGCGGCTGGTGCCCTTGCTGTGTCCCGACTGCGCCCTGCCGGCGCGGGAGGCTGTCCAGCGCGGCAGCCTGCTGGCAGCGACATGGGACCGCGTGCTGAACGTGGTCCATGACGGCGGCGAGCAGGTTCGGGGCCGCAATCGCCGCGGTTGCCCCCACTGCAATTTCACCGGCATCGTCGGGCGTACCCCATGTGCCGAACTGCTGGTCCCCGACGAGGAGTTCCTGCGGCTGCTGCGCGAGGACGACGAACCGGGCGCCCGCACCCACTGGCATCGCACCGGCATCAATACCGATGGCGCGGGAGTCCGCGTCATGGCCCATGCCATATCCAAGCTGCGACGCGGCCTGGTCGACCCGACCGACGTTGAAGTCCAGATCGGAAGCATCGCGATCGCTCCGCCGCGCCGGGAGCAGGACCGCAGCACTTCGGGCAACACCATGGCGAATCCCGGCGCGCCCGGGGCGGTGTCCCCGTGGGTGCAGGCCGGCTTCACTGACGTCAGCGGACCGAAGGCGCCAGGCGCAGTCGACGCCGGCGAAGCCAGGCTGAACTGATCTGATCTGAAGAGAGGAAGGACGTCCATGGCCACCCTGACGCTTTTGCAGCGCCTGATGATCTCGGCGAAGGCCCGCCAGGACTGGTACCACGCGATGGCGCGTGCCGTCGGCGACGGCAAGTTGGTCTATGTCGTGCTGGAAAAGCTGTCAGCAGAATACTCGCGCAGCCGCAATCCGCTGGCACCCCTGGTGCGGGAACTCCTGCGCAGGATGTCGGGCGCCGCTGTCCCGGGGGCCGTTGCCGGCGACCGTGCCACGGTCGGCACCGATCTCACCGGTCTGGTTCCTACCAACGAAGCGAGCCTGATCGACGCCGGCGAATCATCGGGCAGCCTGGCGACGGGATTCCGGCGTGCCGGCGACTACGTCCAGGCGACCCGCCGGCTTCGCGAGGAGATCGTGGGCCCGATGCAGGAACCGGTGGGCCTGCTGCTCATGCTGATGGCGATCCTGGTCTTCTTCAGCATCGAGATCCTTCCGACCTTTACGGCGATCGCACCGCGTGCGCGCTGGCCGCGCGCTGCCCAGGTCTACGGCGAGCTGGCCGACCAGGCGATCCCGCTGGCACTGGGTGTCGGCGCGGCGATGGCTGTCGGCCTGATTGCGTTCTTCCGGGCCGCCGCCAACTGGACCGGGCCCCGGCGCGCGCTGTGCGACCGCTACCTGTTTCCGTTCACCCTGCTGGCGCGTGTCAACGGCGCTGCGGTGCTGACCTCGTTGTCCGGTTTCGTCGCGGCCGGCGTCAAGTTCGATGTCGCGCTGAACCAGCTGCAGCAAGGTTCGAACCGCTACATGAAGACGATTTACGGGCAGCTCAAGACCGGCCTGCGCAATGCCGCGACACCGGAGGACGCGCTGTGCGGCCTGCACATCATCGACCGCGGTCAGCACTGGCTGATCCGCCTGTACGGCGACTCCTCCGACTTCCCGGGCGCGATGGGCCGCATCGCCGACGAAGTCATCGCGCATGCCATCGCACGCACCCGCGCGACCTTTGCCGTGATCAACATGGTTCTCAAGGTCCTGGTCGCGGCGTTCATCGTCTGGACCATGGGCTCCCTGCTGGGCATCGTGCAGGCCGTCAGGGTATCGGCGACCAACGCTCAGGCGCAATCCGCGCTGGCCACGGGTTTTCATGGGTAGGCGTTTCACGTTTTCAACAGAGGAAAGGGACATCATGAATTCACAACACGACTCCATCCGCGCCCGGCGCAGCGCGGGCTTTGCACTGGCCGAACTGCTGCTGGCGGTGGCGGTGATCGCGCTCCTGGTCGGCATCAGCGCCGGTGCCTATGCCTTCCTGCGCGGCGGCATCAACGCCGACGACCAGGCCACCAAGACCATCAGCCTGGCCGCCGACATCCAGAAGAACTGGCGCAACGCAGGCAGTTACACGACCCTTGCCCCGGCGGAAATCAACAAGCTGGCGCTGATCCAGAAGCCGCTGAAGTGGGACGGGACGAAAGTGCAGGACGGCTATGGCAACACCATGAGCGTGTCCGGCGGCCCCACCAGTTTTGTCCTGACGATCGGCGGCCCGATCAACGCCGTCAGCAAGGAGGACTGCGCCTCGATTGCCAACCGCCTCGCCACAGGTGTAGCGACCAATGTCAACGTCGGCACCAGCGCCGCGGCGGGGGGCGCCGGACAGGTGACAGGAGGCAACGCCTTCAAGGTTGGCACCATCATCAACCAGGCCAATCTGGCAACCGGCTGCAACGAACCCAATCCGGTGATCGCCGCCAGTTTCCGCTAGAGCGATAGAAGGTGGTGCCATGGCGGCTCTTGACTTGTGCAGCAAACACCTCCGGCTGGCCGAATGGGTCTCGCGGTGCGCGGCGGGTGCACTCGCCGTTTGTGCCTGGTCACCATCCCGGGCGGCGCCGGTCGTAGTCACGCCGAACTCGCTGGCCGGTTATGCCTTCTTTCCGCCGGCATCCAGTGCACCCGGCACCGGGATGCAGGAGACGCTACAGACCTGCTTCGCCGAACCGGCACGGGGCGACCGCACGATCTCGATGGCGTCGCGCTTCCTGGGCGGCTCGACCCGGCCGCTGACTGTGTTCTACCAGCTGGTCGGTGGAGGAGGCGGAGGAGGCAGAAGCACCTCCTCGGTAGAACAGCGCTTCGGCGGCGGCGGTGGGTCCACCGCCATCCTGAAGAACGGCACGGTGATCGCAACGGCGATCGGCGCGGCGAGTGCCACGCCTGCCTCCCCGGCGTCCATGGGGCAGATCCAGCTTGCCCCATCGGACACGCTTCGCATTGTCGTCGGCGGCGGTGGTGGCGCCGGCTACCGCTACTACAACTACACCGGCGTCTACACGTACTACGCCCTGCCGGCCGGCGGTGGCGCCGGCTACTTCGGCGGCGGGGCCGGCAGCAATGACGCTGTGACGGCGCCCTTCGGAAATACAGTTGACCTGGCGCAGGGCGGAACCGGGACGCTGGGTGGCAGGGGCGGGCTGGGGCAGAGCGGCGTCGGCAACGGCGCCTCTAATGCGGGTGGCAGCGCTCTGCCCGGCGCCAGCGGCGGCAACGGGGCGACTCAGGGTTCTAACGGTGCGGGCGGTGGCTGGGACGGCTATCGGGGAACCAGCTATCAGTCAGGAGGCGGTGGCGCCCTCGGTCGCGACGGAACCTGGGGTGGCTGGACCTACTGTCCCAGTCCCTATGACCCCACTGCATATCCGACCCGATCCGCCCGCGCTTTCAGGCCGGCTGCCTTCGCGCTCGATCCTTCGGCGGGCAGCGCCGGGTTCCTGTATTTTCAGAACCAGGGCGGTGGCTTCTATGACTGCGTCGCCGGCGGCGTCGCGGGCCAGGTCGTTCTTCAGTACCAGGCGCCGACCTGCGACGCGATCCCCAACTGGGACCAGCCGTGAGCGGGGACACCATGCGTGACGACCAGCGGATCGATGCGACGATCACCGACCTTGCCCTGTGCATCGCGGATGGCAGCAAGAGCTTCTGCTTTCCGGGGCCGGCGCAGATCCCGCCGGAGTTCCGCAACTGTTGCGGCGCCCTGGTCCAGCGCTGCAACGAGAAGCGCAGGGAGCGTCCCGAACAGGACGACTTTGCGGTGTCGCACCAGGACATCGTCTGGCGTGCGCATTTCGACGAGCAGTCGATCGACGGCGAGTGGTACCGGCTGCGGCGCATGCCGCGCCATGCGCCGTACCTTGGGGACGGCGGCCTGCCGTCGCGGCTGCTGCCCGCGCTTGGCGCCCTGCTGCGCATCGCGCTGTACCAGCGCCTTCTTGGCGACATCCTGCAGGCCCAGATCCTGGTGTCGCCGAGCCCGAACAGCCGCGTCGCCACCGCGATTGCCGGGGGCCAGTTGCTGTGGCTTTTCGATGAAGTCCAGATGCAGGCCAACCTGGTGCGGGCCGGTGCCGATCTCTGGAAAACCACGGGTGCTACTGCCTGAGGACCATGCGATGTTGGCCCTGGCCATCCCTGCCGTCATCGGCCTTGCCATCCTCCTCGGCGTTCTGCTGGCCCTGCCGGGCGGCGAGGTGGGTCGCGAGATGCATTCGCTGTCGCAGCTGCAGCAGTACCGCGCATTCCTGTACACCTCCGGTAGCTACTTCGGGCAGACGGCGGCTCCGGCCGTGACGACTGCCTATGGCTGGACCGCCATCAAGAATGCCGCGCCGCCATCATTGCGCAATGCGGGCATGCCGCCGCACTGGAAGTCAGTCCGGCGCCCTGACGGATCCTGGGTGACCTGTACCGAACTTGCCGAAACTACGCTGGCCAGATTGCCCGCTATGTTTCCGGTGCAGACGGTGAGGTCCGGCACGACGACGCTTCCAGTGTTGCCGACCATCGTGTCGACTGGATCGATCACGGTCCTGGTTGGCAACGGTGGCGCCTTGCAGCCGGGAACACCCAACTATGTCGTGATCGGACAGCAGGACGCACAGGCGGCAGCCTCCGCAAACCTGTGCGCCGGGACGTAAGGGGGTACCTCAATGCGTCCCTTATTGCGCACTCGTCGCCAGCTTGGAATTGCACTGGCCGACATCCTGCTCGCGGTTGCCGTCACAGGGCTCATCGTCGCGGGTTCCATGCCGCTCCTCGCCCGTAACTCCGACGACCTGGCAGCCAAGGCACTTGCCGACGACCTGAAGGCGTTCAAGGCCGTGGCCGAAGAACATTTCAAGGCCAACCGCGCGACTTACGAGGCGGCGATGACGGATGGAACGGGAGCGGCCGGCTTGTGCAGGATCGGTGTGAATCCCGCTGACGGCAGTGGCGGCACGGTCGCGGTTTCCACCACGCTCCATACCTGCGCGATCGACGGCACGATGCTTCGCTTCCTGAAAGTGCTCCCCTCCACGATCAGGGTGCGCAACGCTTACGGCGAATCCTGGGTGGCGGTTTACCGCATGGTCTACAACGGCACGACGCCCACCGGTGGGGTCGAGGCGATCTTCGCGTCCGCAGCGACGGACGGAACCGCAACCGCGGTCCCCGCCAACGCACGCCGCTACCAGACCGCCCGGACTGCGGCCGGATATCTTGGCGGCAACGGCGGCACCGTCCCGGATACCGATCGCGAGGTCTGCGTCGCCAAACGCGCCGCCGCCACTTATCAGGCCTGCGGCGACGGCTGGAAGGCCAATCTGGCCGACTTCGTGAGCGCGTCCGAACTCACGCTGTTCGCCAGCCGGCTTCCGAACTGAGGGTGTCATGGATCAGGTCACTGAGCGGCCTCAGCCGGCGCAATCGTCAATTCACAAATCGACCTTGTACGCCAGGCACCGTGTTGCATGGCGAGGACATTGCGGATTCGCGCTCAACGAGATGATGCTTGCTCTGGCCGTCGTGTCGTTGGTGATTGCCATCTCGGCCGGTGCTTACTCCCTCCTCAAGCGCCGTGTTTCCGCGGACGACCAGGCGATCAAGCTGGTGGCTCTGGGCGAAGACATTCGCAGGCACTGGCGGGGGACCGGGACCTTCACGGGACTGTCGACGGCCGCGCTCTTCAAACTCGGCCTCGTGCAGCGGCCCATGACAGCCGACGCAGCCAGCACGTATGATGCCTGGCTGGCGCCGATGCAGTTTTCCGGCGCCGACACGCGCTTCGCCATCGTCCTGGGCGGCAACGGCGTCATGACCCGCGACGAATGCAGCGCGCTCGCGTCGGGCATCGAGGCGACCGCTTATGAAGTACGGGTTGGCACCGGCGTTGCGCTGGGCTCAGGCGCGACCCTGGGCCGCCTTACCGGTGGCTACGCCTACAAGAGCAACGGGAGCAGCTACGACCAGGCGGCACTCGCCTCAGGTTGCGCAGAAGCCGGCACAAAGATCGGAGTCAGCTTCGACGGCTGACCTTGTGGCGGCAGGCGATCAGCGCGCGGCCTGTCCAGGCCCAGCTTCCTGCACTGAGCCGGCTCCTGCGAAGCGGGGCATGGGCGCCGCCTGATCGAGCACCACCGCGCCTTGATCTGCACTCGGCCCGCCAGGCGAACCGGGCCGCGTCGGCCCAAGGCTAGCCGGACGAAGAGGCGGAACGGGAAGGCGTGACCCGGGGATCACGCCGGAAGCGACCAGCTCATTGTTCAGGAGGATGCGGTAGCGCCGGTTGAAGTAGGGCGTTGCACTGTGGTACCTGGCTACAGCCTCCCATGTGTTGCCGTGCAAGGCGATGACCCTGGAAAGATGCCAGGCCGCAACGTAGCTGCCGATGCACGGGTCGAGCAGGTGGCTGGGCAGGATCCCATAGGTGGCAAGCTGCGGAAAATGCCTGGAGTTGATCTGCCCCATGCCGACATCGATCGTTCCGTCGCCATTGCGGGCCACTGTGCGTGGATTCAGGTTCGACTCCACCTTGAGGATCGCGCGCAGCAACAAGTGATTGACCTGGTGATGCCGGGCCGCAGGTGCGATGCAGCTCTGAGCCGCGGTATTGGCGGTTGGAGCTGGAGCGCCCCCGGTGTCCCCCGCCCAGCAGTTCGAAGACAGAATGGCGGTGAGCGCCGCGGAGGTGGCCCTGTGCATCATCCGCGGCTCCAGCCCGCACGCCGCGCCTGTGCGGCTCTCTCCATCTCCCGATGCTGGGTGATCGTCAGTGCGGCGCTGCGCCACAGCAGCCGCGCAGCAAAGTGGGTGCAGGCAAATGCGCCGCGAGGCTCTATCGTGCCAGCCACACCGAGGCGAACAAGAACGTCGGCGACCAGCAGTGTTTCGTTAACCGCCGGCAAGCCTGTCAGCCGAGCGATCTCTTTCTGATGCGAAACGGACGAATGAGCGATGGACGCCAGCACCGGATCCAGAAGCACCCAGTGCAGCGGCAAATCAGCCTCGGCAGGTTCCAGCGCCGCGGTCGAAGCCATGGCGGCAAGGTCAGGATTCATTGCAAGGGCATGCAGCCGGAACGCCGACCGGTCCCAGCGAGCTTCTCGGGTCTCGGACTTCGGTGACGTGGCATCTTGCAGCAGGGCAGGGACGTGGTTTTCCATGGAATCAACATCTCACGGATGAACGCCATGTCAAGAGTTCACCAGGGGCCTATGCGCCCATCTCCTCGGCATCCGCGAGCGAGGCGGCCGACGTGAGGCCCGCCAGAGGCGACTGGAGGGGGCGCTGGCTACTTCTCATTGCTGCACCCGGAAAGAGTTCTGAAGCCGATCCGCGGGGCTGCAGTCCCTGTTCCGGGCCGACCGCCAGCGCACGTTCCACCAGCGTGCGGATCAGCCGGCTCCTGGCGCGGGGCGCCAATCCCCTGAGCGCATGGACGAACTGGGGGTGGGCCTGCTCGCTGAACGTCATGTGCACCCTCAGCTGGAACCCGTCGTCCCGTTCGCCGGGCGTTGTCATACCGCCGCCTCCTGCTGCGCCAGCAGATGTTCCGCCCAGAAGTGAAAGCCGCGGACGTTGGAAACAACCGTGTCCTGGTCGATGGCAAAGACGCTGCGGTATTCCTTCAGCTGCTCTTCGGCCACCGAGTGCAGCAACCTGGCCCCACCGCCGGTGAACAGGATGACGTCCATCTCGTCCAGCTTGCCAACAGCCTGGCGCATCTGGTCCAGCGCCTGCTTGAGGATGGCGCGTACGGTAGGCGCATAGGCGCCAAGCTTGTAGGAGACACCCGAGATGGACACAGTGCGGGAGCCGGTGCGCAGCGCTTCATCGACCCGGCTCATGATCAGCGGGCTGTGCTGGTAGCCGTCCCTGATCTGGGCGCAGACCGCGCTGGCGCACACCAGCGCACCGATGGGCGCCGAGCCTGAACGCGAGCGGCTGCCCTTGGCCTCTTGCGCAACATACCAGTCAAAGGTCCCCCCGCCCAGGTCAAGCACGAGGTTGAGCTGGCCCGGCTTGAACTTGACGCCCTTGGAGAGCTGGTGGTTCACCAGGGCGCCCTGCGGTTGCCCGAGGACCCGGGTCCGCCGGACCCGGACCGTGAGATTCGCGCCGGGGACGTTCGGGTGAGGAAGGACATGCGGCTCCTGCATGAAGGCTTCCAGACGGCTGCGAAACCTGTCGTAGGACACCATGGGTAGCCCGCCGACCAGCATGTCGACCTCCAGGTCTCCCGGGACCGCGTTGGCCCTGGCGATCATGTACAGCGCGCCGCGGAACAGGGCCTTGTAGGCCGTGGTCGTGCTGAAGTCCTCGGAGAATGCTGTCATGCCATATCCGGCGGCTTCCAGCAGCGTGTCCCTGCCGACATAGTGGGCGACTCCCTCCACGGTGAGCCGGACTCCATCTCCGGCCACGGCGCTTGTGGGTCCCTGGGGTTCGACATGCTGGAATGGAGCAACGGACGGAAACCGGTCGGTCGGGATGGCCGATCGTGATGTCCCCTGCGCAACGCGCCCGGTCGTGAACTTGGTCGAGAAGAATCCGACATCAATGCCGATGGCACCAAGCCGGGTGACAGGTGTTGAAGTGTCCATGGGGTGGCCAGCTGCTGTCGATGACGCCAGATTGTCAGGACGAGGGGTCGCGACCAGCCCACGCAACAAGGCCGAAGCAACGCTTTGCGGCGGTCGCGGGTCGTGTCTTTGGGGGGGGGAACTTGTCGCCAAGGCTGCATCAGAGCCGATGCAGCCCTTCAGGAACGCAATGGCACCAGTGACAGCTTGCTGCCACCAGGCCCGGGGTGCGACCTGGAGCAGATTTCCCTTGGCGGCAGTACCGCGCCAGTTCGGCGGGACGACGTTGCGTGGTGAGCGCGGCGCGTGGCGAAGACGCCGGCCGTTCCGCGACTGCCTGCGCATTTGGCATCACCGGTCCGGACCATACAGAGGGTCCTGGGATCCCGCGCCGGTATTGGGTTCACGGGCCAGGTTCAAGAAACCCATGGCCAGAAAAATCTTGTTGAAAAACGCATGTGCGGTGCAGAACCTGTTCAGAACCTTCGCAAAACCCTTGATGAGGCCCCGCTTCACCTCGCTATCATCGATTCCACTTGGTGCCGAAAGGCAACCGGGACGAGCTGACGAATCAGTCCTTTCACAACCAGCAGCGGGTTGCGGCTCTCAAGTCGTCGCCTGCTGCAAAGGGAAGCTCACTTCCCCGCCTTCGGGCCTGTACCGGCCAGACTGCCGGCGTCGCGGGCGCAGCTGCGCGACACACCGCCTTGCGGCGGCTTCTCACTGATGGAGTGACATCTGTCCTGGACGGGAAACAACGTCCCATGGCACTCGCACGACTTCCAGGTCGTGGCGGAGGCAAGACTTGCGCAGCTTCGATCTGCGCGAGCGCACAGCACTTGACTGGCCGCGTAGGCCACCTCCCCACCGGCCACTCTGGCGAGGGTCGGTGGGAGCCGGTCCACGGAATTCCCCGTGGCTCCTGAATTGTTGTTTCGACGTACCCACCCCTGATTTCCTGGGCCGGCTGGTGAATCCAGCCTCAGCGCCAGGGAAGCGACCGATGGTGCAGCCCCCGTGGCTGTCCCTTCCGGTTCGCCATTGCAGGGGATGTGCGCGCAGTGCCGGCAGGCCCTGCGAAGTCGATGACATTGCCGACGTTCTTCCGAACGCGGAACAGGGTTGATCCTCCTTTGATGGATCAACAACCCCCACCAGCCCACCGGGCTTGGTGGTGTCCTGGCCCTTTCAGGGTCGGGAGGCGGCCGTCTGGAAAACGGTAGCAGGGTCAAGTGCTAAAGGGCGCTCCCGTTCCCGGGGCTCGCTGTGCTCCAGCAGCCGCCAGGAAGTTCCCCTGCCGACGAATGTGTGTGTGAGTTTTCGCCAGACAGACGCAGCCGGTGCTGTGGCCGTATTCCTTGCGCGGGGTACGTCGCGCCGCACGGGCTGATTTCTTTATCTCTTGCTGGAGGCTTGAATCATGAAGTCATTGGAGACACGGGCAACGTCAAAGCGGCATCGGTTCACCAGATTTGCTGCCACGGGAAAGCAGCGTTCATCTTTGTCGCCGGCGATGCGCCGCATGCACAAGGAGCGCGGCATAGGGCTGCCGCTACTCACGAAGCTAAAGCGCGACCATCCCGGAGATCCGTTTGGCCAGCTGGTGAAATTCTTCCAGGCCTTCCGGATCGCTGCGGCGACTGGGCGCAAGCGGCAGGTCTCCTACCGCACCGAGGAGCGCTACTTCGACATCCTGCGAAGGGTGCTCCAGACCCTGCGCGACGAGCTGAACATGAAGTTGCAGAACCTCACCGAGCTGTCGACCCGGCACGTATGCGCGGTCACCCGCAACTGGGAGGCCAAGGGCAGTTCGGCGTCGGACCTGGCTTTGCTCAACACGGTCCTGCGCCGCTTCGGCATCTGGATGGGAAAGCCCGACCTGGCGCCACTCCTTTGCGATCTGCTGTTGAATCCCGAACGGGCAGTGCGCACGACGAGCCTGACGCAGCCAAAGACCTGGGAGTCCCGCGGGATCGATCCCGAGGACCTGTTCAAGGCGATGGACGAACAATGCGAAGTCACGGGCCTGCAGCTGCGGCTGGCCTGGGCCTTCGGATTGCGGCTGGAGGAGCAGCTGATGTTCCGGCCCCAGGAGGCCCACAAGGGAAACGTCCTTGTCATTTCCCGCGGGGCCAAGGGCGGGCGCGTGCGCGAGGTGAAGATCCGCTCCCCCTGGGAGGCGGAGCTGGTCGAGCGGGCCAAGGTCCTGGCGGCAGCCCACCCGCAAAAAGTCCTGGCGCCGCTGCCACCACGGCGTCTGTCGCAGGCCCGCAATCACTACTACTACCTGTGCCGCAAGATCGGCTTTCAGGGGAATGGCTTCTTTGCCAGCACACCGCATGGCGGGCGGCATTCATTTGCCGTGCGGCAATACGAGCTTGGCGCCGGCGTGGCGGCCCCGGTGCTCGGCGGCGAGATGGCCCCGCCCGCGGTCGACCATGCGACCCGGCTGCAGCTGGCCGAGGAACTCGGGCATGGCCGCCCCAGTGCCACGACCGCATATGTCGGGACCGTGCGCAACATGTCCGCGCTGGCAAGGAAGCGCATGCAGCGGTTGCAGGAGATCGAGCAGCGGCTGGGAACCGACCCTGAGCTGCAGACCCTGACGCGCCAGGCATGCATCACCTGTTGTCGGCTGGTGGGTCCGGCCGCGACGGGCGACCGGATCACCGCGATGGTCACGGTGATGTGCGAAGCACCGGAGCCCATCCCCCAGCACCTCATGGATGCCATCCTTGCCCGCCTCGAGGCACTACTGGGCCAGGCCTGCGCGTGTATCCATAGCAGGGCTGCGGGAGTCAACGCATTGCCCACCTTCGAACTTCGTGCGCTCGGCACGGGCAGTACCGGATATGCAGGCGGCGTTGCGCCGGGCGCGTGACCGCGTGGAGCCCGGAAAGACCGGGCCGCGCCGCCCCAAACCCGAGGAATTGCCGCATTGGGGCGGCGCCCGCGACCGGCGCACGACTAGATTGACGGCATTGCTTCCTGCCCAAGGGGTAGTTGCATGCGAGCTGACGCATCAGCCAATTCATTCATGCGCGTCCTCACCGGCGCGAATCTTTCACCCAGGCGGGCCCTGTGCCCGGTTGGGGCATGGCCTGCGCAACTTCACAGGACCATCATGAAAGCATTTCTCATTTCGCCCGATCACGCGAACCAGTGCGCGATCCTCTCCACCATCCATGTCGCGCAGAATCCCGCCGGCGTGGCGCGGCTGGAGCATCTCTATCACCTGCTCGATTGCAGGCTGGTGCAGTTCGTCGAGCCCCGGGCAGAGGCACTGGCGAGGCATCTGATGATCCTCGACGAGGAGGGCCTGCTCAAGCCCCATGCCGGCTACCTGTTCATGCCGCGGCTTTATCCGGCGCCGCTGGCAGGCAAAGTGATCATCGCCGCCTGCGGCGACGGCAAGCAGGGTCAGGTCGTCATGAAGGATCCCACGGTTGACGAGCACGTCCTGCGGGACATGGTCAAAACTGGCTATTGCTCGCCGAGGTTCGCCAGGATCGCGCTGCGGATGCATGAAGACGCCATCCGCAGGGTCTGTCCAGAAGCCATCGTGATTCCCGCCTCGGAATACATCCGGGTCCCGGGCTGAACGACCCGCGAGATAGGCAACCACCTTGACGCTCAGCTCTCGATTTCAGTCCCTGCAGCGGTGCAGTTCTTGAACAAGGATTCGCCATGACGACGCCACGCAGCATCAGGCTTCTCAAGCTCCTGAAAGACGGGCCGGAATCCGGCATGTTGCTCTCCGAGCTGATGGGAGAACTGTGTGAATTCGGGCACGGCTCCGAGTCGGCGACCGTGATGATGCTGCTGGACATGCGCAGGAAGAACAGGGTCGATTACCTGGAACCGCGCAAAGGCGCCACGCAGCGCGGCGGCCGGTACACCCTGACCGAGGAAGGCGCGCGTTACCTTGCCCGCAAGCTCGAGACCCATCCCGAATGGGCTGAAGACGTCGGGGAAGGGGAGATCGAGACCGGTGTGATGCATGGCGAGCGGCGCAGTGTCGTCGTTCGCACGGTCGAAGACTGCGGCGTCTGTTTGCTTGTCGTCGTGCCCAACTGGGTGTTCGGCCTTGCACGGCAGCCCAGGGGGGTCCTGCAGTCCCCCTGGCGCAGATAGCTGCTCCCAGCCACGGCAAGGCACCTGCGACATCCGCGCCAGCGCGGATTCATATCTCTCAACCCATGCGGGCCCCCGTCCGCATGGCGGTGGTCCGCGAATTCATTCGAGGACCATCATGAAGATTTCTTTCACTCCCGCTTCAGGCGATGCATCTGCACAAGCCTGCCGCATGGAAACCCCGCGCAAGCCGGCGGATCGTTGCCGTCCATCCGGGGGCAATGAATGACAAGCGCAAAGATCCGGCCGTCGAGGCCGACCGTTGCACAACTGCACCGGCTCCCGAAGTCCGAGGTTGAGCGTCCGATGCGCATGCTGGTGGAGCAGTTGCCCAGGATGACCACAGGCGCTGCTGGAGACATCGACTTCGCGAACTGTTCCGCGTCCCTGCTTGGGAGCGTGGCAGAGAACGCGGAGACCACGGCCGCGCTAATGGGTCGCGGCCTGTCGGCGATTGGCTGCCTGCTGGCCTATGCGGCCGTCGAGATCGAAGACGGTTCGATCACCTCCGACAGCGTCGAGGCGCTTGGATGGCTGATGGCGGAGCTGGGCGACATCGCAGCTGTCTGCTTCGTGCTGGCGTCGCGGTGTCGTCAGGCGATGCCCGCGCCGCCCCAGGCGACATGGACACCGATCCCGTGAGCGTGTGCGGCATGACATCAAGAGTTTTGCCCGACCCCCATGGCTGTCCATAAGATTGCGTCACTGCCTCCCTCGTGGAGAAGGTCGAGCTGACGAATCAGCCTATTTCATCAACCCGGACGGGATCCCATCCCGTTCCGTGGGGGTGGCCGTCCATTGTTCTCCGGAGAGAAAATGGTCATCACCCCCATCTGCATCTTCTGGGTGATCGTGCTCGCGCACGACACCCAGGCGGCGGCACCCGTGGTGTCGTCCATGGACATCGGTGAGGTCTGTCAAAGGATCGACGCCGAGCGTCCGCTTGCGAAGCGCAGCACCCGTGCGGCGCTCCTGGGCGGATGCCAGATACCGCCTGAACGCAGGCCGCGGATTGCCGCGCTGCTCAGGGCGCCTGCCTCGATACCGCCGGAGACGGATGGCGGCGAGGCGGGTGCAGGAAGTTCTGCACAGGGGTTCGAACGGACCACGTCACCGGACACCGGTGACCTGCCGTTGAATGCCGGTGCAGGAGAAACGTGCTGCGCATGAGGTCGGGGCTACGAGGCCTTGCTGATTGCGCCTCGCACATCGGCGCCGCCACCGCGCAACGCCGGTGTGGGACCACACCGTCTGCGGCGCGCAAGCTGCCCGCAGCCCACAAGCCCCGCGACAGTTTCGCGGGGCTTGTTCCTTTTTGTGAAACCTGAAGGAGGAAACAGGATGAAGTTCCATACCAGGCTGGCGGTGACGCTGGCCATTGTCGGCGCCACCGCATTGGCTGACGCTGGAGCACAGTCGCGGCCGGCGGATGTCCTGGAGCTGATCGAACAGGGCGTCCGGCCGTCGACCACGCGCGTGCGGGCGACGGGCGAGGTCGAATTTGCGTTCTCGCCGCGCCAGGGCGCGGAAGGTCTGGTGCTCAGGGTCATCACCGCCGCAAAGAGCGAATTGCGCGTCCTGGGCTACTCGTTCACCAGCGCTCCCGTGACTGCCGCACTGATCGCAGCCCGCAAGCGCGGTGTCGATGTCCGGGTGGTGGTGGACCACCGCAACAACGTCAGCGAAGACCGAAGCGGCAAGGCCCGGGCAGCCCTGGGCGCGCTGGCGCTTGCAGGAGTCCAGGTCCGAACGATCGGGGCATACGCGATCCATCACGACAAGGTGATCGTTGCCGATCGGTCGACCACGCAGACGGGAAGCTTCAACTATTCGGCTGCCGCGGCCAGCGCCAACAGCGAAAACGTCCTGGTCCTGTGGAACAACTCCGCAGTGGCGCATGGCTACCTGCGGCACTGGGAGCGCAACTGGCGCCAGGGTGTCGACTGGAAGCCGGCGTTCTAGCGGCGTCTGCAATTCTTGAATGATCAGGAGCGATCCATGGCAGACAAGACACTTTCACTCCCGGGCATATCCACGGGGGAAACCGCTGCGCACCAGCGCGAAGATGGCAGCCCATCCAGATTCGATCCGCAAAGCTATTTCACGACGGTCCATGTCCCGGGTTACAACGTGCTCACTTCCGTTGCGGCGGCCAAACGCAGGCAGGCGCGCTGGCGCAAGTCGCAGGCATTGCGCGCGGCGGTGGGCGCATCGTCGGTGGAACCGCACGGCGATGCGGTTGCCAAGGCAGAACCGGAAGGCGGGGATCCACGGTCTAACGGGCGGCAAGGGAATGCGCTCGAGTAGTGCGACCCCGTGCGGGCACAACCCCGAGCCCCCCGGCCGATCACCAGAGCGCCGAGTCGCGGATCTGGTCGAGTCGCTGGCGCTGCCGCCTGCTGGAACGGGCGCGATTCCACATGGCCAATACGCTGATCGAAATCGCCATCACGGTCAGTTCGGCCGCCGTCGCGTCGCGACCGATCAGCTTCGCCGCGAGCAGCTTCGCGGCCACCAGCGCGAAGGCGAGGGTGGCCAGGAACGTGATGACACTGAAAAGTTCCTTTCGGCGCATGTGATAAGAAAGTCCTGATACCAATATTAGCGTCGATGCACGCAGGGAACGCGCAATTCGCCCGGTGTTACACAGGCATGCCGCATGCACGCAACAACATCGCAGAAAACCCCTCAGTGACCGAGGGCCGGCGAGCCAGCCAGCACGCTGCCCTGGTCGCGCTGGCATATCTATGACACCATTGAGAGAGCGCCGATCGGCGGGGCCAAGGGATGGCCTACCGCCGGTCGGGCGGCAGCGGACGACGATCTTTGCCCCCACGCACTTCATGAACCGAGGCGCAACATTGCGACTTCTTGTCGCTGCTGTACGCGGGTCGCCTGGTCCAGCTTGAGCTTTAGATTTTCGCGCAAGGCGAGCGCGATGCGACTACACGCCGGTGGAACTGGCCATTCGTATGCGCTTCAATCCCACTTGAACAGTACCTGGTCCGCCGGCGTAATGGAGGTGATCAGCATGGTCACGATGCTGTCGATTATCCTGTCCGGCGCCGCGGTGATCCTCGAGCGCGAACACGTCACGCTGGAACACCTGCTCGTCATGCCGATTCGTCCTGTCGAGATCAGGCTGGCCAAGGTGCTGTCGATGGGCGGCGTGGAGCAACGACTGGCAACCTGCCTCACGCGAAACAAGCTGCGCAACGAAGGAAGACGCAGTGAACCCGCAAGGGTGACTCGCACATTGCGATAAGACTCAGGCTCGCTTTCTTGGGCCCGGTGAACGTGCTTCACATTAGCCGCTTGGCTGTCCCAGTACCTCAGGCCGTACACTGTCTGCGCCTGAAGTGCTAGCTAGCCTGCCCGGGAGCCCGGACTTGCCGGCGAATGGCTTAGTAAGGTAACGTGCCAGCAGGCAAGCCGAAGTCGCCGAGATCCGAACCGGAGGCAACCATGCAATGCTTTTCCAGGCGCCAGATCGCAGGCTATGTGTCTGCGCTTCCGCTCGTCCTGCTGGGGTCAGGCGCCACAGCTCAGGCTTATCCGGCCAAGTTGGTGAAGGTAATCGTTCCCTATGGGCCCGGTACTGTAAGCGATGCCACCGCCCGCCTGATGGCGGAGCGGCTCTCCGAATATTGGGGCGTGGCCGTAGTGGTCGAGAATCAGACCGGCGCCGGTGGCGTCCTCGGAACGCAAGCCATCGCCCGGGCGGTTCCGGACGGATACACGCTGGGCATGCTGTCGAGCAATCATGCGATCAATGCGGCCCTCTACCCGAATTTGCCATATGACCCGGTCAAGGATTTCAAGCCGATCCTGCACACGACATTCAACCAGTTTGCGTTTTGCGTGAACCCCGCGCTACCTGTGCAGACGTTGCAGGAGTTACTTGCGCTGGCGAAAGCGAGACCGGGGGAGATTGCCTATAGCTCAAGCGGAAACGGCGGCTCGCCGCACCTCGCGGTTGCCAAGCTAGCGTACATGGCGAATGTCCAGCTAACGCACGTTCCTTACAAGACGAACGGCGCGGGAGTCATAGACCTGATCTCGGGACAGGTGGCGCTCATGGCAACATCCGTTTCGGTGCTGGCGCCACACGTAAAGGCCGGCAAGTTGCGGGCGCTCGCCGTGTCCGGTGACAGCCGCTCGTCACTGCTTCCGAATGTCCCGACCGTCAATGAAGCTGGCGTTCCGGGTTACAGCATGGTCAACTGGAACGGCTTCGTTGGACCGGCGGGCCTTTCTTCCGCCATCGTGTCCAAGCTGCAGAGCGACATGACAGCGGTGTTGAAGGAACAACGCTCGTCTGATCGCATCGCGGCGATGGGTGCGGAAATTGAAATCCTGGCGTCGGATGACTTCGAAAGAAAGTTGCGCACCGAAATCGGGTTGTGGACCCGGATCGTTAAAGCCGCCGGTGTCAAGATGGATTGAATCTTCACTTTCAAATGAGAATATGGAAAACACCATCGACACAGAACGCTCGCAAACCTTGGAACTGCTGGTAGACGCGGTCAGAAGATTCACGCGTGAAGTTCTTCTCCCTGCTGAGAGCGTGGTGGAGGAAACGCACGAAATCCCGACGGACGTTGTCAAGGGTCTGCGGGATTTGGGTCTGTTCGGCATGACGATTCCAGAGGAGTACGGCGGCCTCGGCCTGAGCATGTACGAAGAAGCGAGGCTGGTGTTCGAGGTGGCTTATGCACAGCCTGCCTTCCGTTCCTATTTCGGCACGACCAATGGTGTGGGAACGCTGGGCATCATCAACTACGGTACCGAAGAGCAAAAGCAGAAATACCTGCCAAGACTGGCTACCGGAGAAATGATGGCGTCGTTCTGTCTCACGGAACCCGATTCCGGCTCGGACGCCGCATCGCTCACCACTCGCGCGTTGAAGGAGGGAGATTTTTACGTCATCAACGGCACCAAGCGTTTCATTACCAACGCGATCCACGCCGGTGTGTTCACAGTGTTCGCGCGCACCTCCCCCAAGGAGGCGGGGGCCAGTGGCATATCGGCCTTCCTGGTCGACCGCGAGACACCTGGCTTGACGGTCGCCAAGCCCTATCGAAAAATGGGCTTTGCGGGATCTCATGAATCAGACGTCATTTTCGAAAACTGCCGCGTGCCGGCCAACGCATTGTTGGGCCCGGAAGGCACAGGTTTCAAGAACGCGATGAAGTCACTTGACCACGCGCGGCTGCACATGGCGGCGGTGGCGACGGGACTGTGCCAGCGGCTTCTTGATGAAGGTGTGCGCTATGCAACCGAGCGAAAGCAGTTCGGCCAGCCGATCGCCAATTTTCAGCTGATTCAGGCGATGTTGGCCGACAGTCAGGCCGAGGCGTATGCGGCGCGAGCCATGGTGGAACGGGCCGCCCGCGACAAGGACGCCGGCATGAAGATCACCAAGGAGGCGGCCTGCTGCAAATATTTCACCACGGAGGCGGCCGGCCGCATTGCCGATCGCGTCATGCAGATCCACGGTGGAAACGGCTATATCAAGGAATATGCGATCGAACGCCTTTATCGCGATGTTCGGCTGCTGCGAATCTATGAAGGCAGTAGCCAGATCATGCAGATCATCACGGCGCGGGAACTGGTGCGGGAACTTGGCTAGGCGGTGCGTTCTGCACCTTCGTTGCTGTAAAAGACACATTGTTTGTTCAGGAGACAACCCCATGCGGATTCTTCACGCCTTCACTTTCGTTGCGGCGGTTTTGATCCTCCCGCAGACCTCGCTTGCGCAGGCATACCCCAACAAACCGATCCGCCTGATCGTGCCATTCGCGGCCGGTGGTCCAAGCGATGTCCTGGCACGGGCCCTGGCCCGAAGCCTGACCGAAGGGATGGGCAAGCCCGTTCTGGTCGAAAACAAGACCGGCGCCGGCGGCAGCATCGGCATCGACACTGTGGCCAAGGCCGCGCCGGACGGATACACCCTGGGCTTTGCGCATACCGGTTCGACCGCGATCAATCCGCACATGTATGCCAGGCATCCATACGATCCGCTGACCGAACTGACGCCGATCACCCCCATCGTTTCTTACACCAACGTCCTTCTAGTCAATCCGGCCGTGCCGGCTCGCACGGTGGCCGAGTTCATCGCATGGGCCAGGGCCAATCCGACGCAGGCGAACTATGCTTCTGGCGGCAACGGCTCCACCAACCACCTGTCGGGGGAGTTGCTGAAGTCGCTAACCGGCACCAACTTGGCCCACATCCCGTACAAGGGAAACGCCCCGGCACTGGTGGATGTGATGAGCGGCAGCGTTTCGGCGATGTTCGACATTCCCACGACGGCCTTGCCACAGGTCAGGGCAGGCAGGGTCCGTCCCCTGGCGATCACTGGAAGCAAGCGCAGCAGCTACATGCCGGACGTGCCAACGATGAAGGAGGCTGGCTTTCCCGGCTTCGAGGAGGCGGGGAGCGATCTCTGGTTTGGCCTGGTCGGCCCGGCGAACCTGCCGCAACCGATTGTGGACCGCCTCTACAACGAGACGCTGCGGGCATTGCGCACGCCGGAATTGCAGGAGGCGATCAAGGGCATGGCCTACGAAGTCTGGACCCTCGCGCCGGACGAGTTCAGGAGTTTCCTGCGCGCCGACTACGTGAAATGGGGCAAGGTGGTCAAGATGTCCGGCGCGAAAGTCGATTGAATCCATGAGCGGTCCTCTCGACGGTATCCGGATCCTTGACCTCACCAGCGTGATCATGGGCCCTTATGCGAGCCAGGTGCTGGCCGATTATGGCGCCGACGTGATCAAGATCGAGCCGCCGGAGGGGGACGTGATGCGCAAATCCGGCCCGATGCGAAATCCCGGAATGGGTCATTTTTACCTGACGACGAACCGCAACAAGCGTTCCATGGTGATCGATCTCAAGCATCCAGGTGGCCGCGATGTGTTGCTTCGGATGGCGCGTCGCGCCGACGTGCTGGTCTACAACATCCGGCCGCAGGCCATGGCACGGCTGGGGCTGTCCTATGAAGCCTTGCGGCAGGTGGCGCCTCGCATCATTTATGCCGGTGCGTTCGGCTTTAGCCAGCGCGGCCCCTATGCTGCGAAGCCAGCCTACGACGACCTGATCCAGGGCATGTGCGCAATCCCCTGGCTCAATCGTGAGGCGGGCGCGGAAGTGCCGCGCTACGCCCCGATGGTGCTGGTCGACCGGATGGCCGGCTTGCAACTTTGCACCGCCATCGCCAGCGCACTGGTGTACCGCGAACGCACTGGCAAGGGCCAGCGGGTGGACGTGCCGATGTTCGAGGGGATGCTTTCGATCGTGCTCGGCGAACACATGGCGGGCGAATTGTTCCAGCCGCCAGAGGGTGTGGCCGGCTACCAGCGCAGCCTGGCGCACGACCGGCGGCCGTACCGCAGCCGCGACGGCTACATTTGCGTGCTGGTCTACAACGACAAGCACTGGCGCAGCTTCTTTGAAGCCATCGGCCAGCCGGAGCTTTTTATCCAGGACAAGAGGTTCTCGAGCCAGAACGAGAGGCTTAGCCACATTGCCCATGTCTATGGCTACCTGAGCAAAGTCATCGAAACCCGGAGCACTTCGGAATGGCTGGAGCTGTTCGAGCGCGTGGATATCCCCGCTTCACGGATGTACAGCATCGAAGACGTACTGGCGGACGAGCATCTTGCGGCGACGGGGTATTTCCAGTCAGTCGAGCATCCGACCGAAGGGCGGCTCAGGCAGACAGCCATTTCGACCGAGTGGTCAGAGTCGGTGCCTGAGCATCGGCGCCACGCGCCATCCCTGGGCGAACACACTGAGGAACTGTTGGCTGAATTCGGTCTCGATGCCTCGGAGATCCGTGATTTACAGGAAAAGGGCGCCTTCGGGCCGGTTACAGGCGCCGCCTCCTAACCTGGCACTTCACCATCCCGGGCCTCACGGTGCCTGGGCTGGTGGGCAGGTACAAGCATGGACTCAAGGGCTTGGGAACGGAACTGCAGGGGCGTCAGGCCAGTGTGCTTGCGGAAAAACCGGCAGAAATAAGCTTCATCCTTGAACCCCAGCAGATCGGCCTGCTGCTTGATGCTGCTGGTGCCGTAGACCAGGTCTCGCTGCGCTTCATGGATGATCCGCGCGTTGATCACGTCCAGCCCCGAAATGCCCAGGACTTCCCGACACAGACGCGACAGTTGTCCGGTTGTGACGCCCAACTGCTGCGCATAATCCGACAGCGGCAAGCGACTCTTGAAGTTTTCGTCGACAAGCGAGCGGTATTTGTCGATCTGCTGGTTTTTTCGCAAGCCGCGCGCCGGCAAAGGCACGGGATGCGCAATGCTGATGCGAGCCACGTGCACCAGCAAGGCCATGAGAAGAGACATGCCCGCCGCCACCTGGCCCATCGCATGCATGCGCGACTCTCGCTCAATGGCCAGGAACAGCGGCAGCAGGGCTTCGGCCTCACGATCGGCACCTGTCAGATTGATCGCCACAGGCTTGCGCAAAGTCTGCAACAACTCGGGCATCAGAATGCCGGTCAGCGATTCCAGCGGCCGCTGGGCAGCCGTCACCACGGGCCCGTCCACATCGGGTGAGAAGTGAAAGCCGTGCACGTTTTGCGCCGGCACGACCAGCAGGCAGGGTGCGGAAAGTTGCAACTGCGCGTTGTTCAGCGCCATTTCCACTGACCCTTGCGTCAGGTACAGCACCTGAATGAAGGACTCGTGGACGTGCGGCTCGATGTTCCAGTTGTAAGGCCGGGAGCGCTGGGGAATCCATTCGAAGTCGAACGAATTGTGCCATCCCGGCTGGGCCTGGTCCCCGTACAGGGCGTACCTAGGGATAACCCTCGTCATTCGTCGGGCCGGTAAAA
This sequence comes from Ramlibacter sp. 2FC, assembly GCA_943372495.1. GTDB lineage: Bacteria > Pseudomonadota > Gammaproteobacteria > Burkholderiales > Burkholderiaceae_C > Ramlibacter. The sequence continues at coordinate 192,521 of CALRYV010000002.1, forward strand.
ATTCATGCACGAATTGTCCTATGGTCTGCGTGGATCGTCAAACCGGCGCAGGGCCTGACCGTCAACAATTCGGGCTCGACTCTACGAAGGACGTAATGAACGATTCCAAGCATCATTGGCTCGGCCTCGAAGGCCAGGTCTGCGTGGTGACCGGGGCGGCCAGTGGCATCGGCGCCGCGATCGCGCGCGGTCTCGGGGAAGCGGGCGCATCGGTCGCGCTGCTGGACCGCGACGCCGAAGGATGCGAGAGAGGCGTCGCCGAACTGGTCGCGCAAGGTGGCCGTGCCATCGCCCTGACATGCGATGTCGCCGACGAGGCAAGCGTCATGGCCGCATGCCGGCGGGTGGAGGCCGAGCTGGGAACCTGCGGCACCCTGGTCAACAACGCGGGGCTGCTGCAGCCCGGCAACTTGTGCGACATGAGCCTGGACGACTGGAACGCCGTGTTGGCGACCAACCTCACGGGATACCTCCTTTGTGGCCGCCTTTTTTCGCGGCCGATGCGCGAGGCGGGCCGCGGCAGCATCGTGAACATCTCCTCGATTTCGGGGCTATTCCCCCAGACCGGGAGCGGTGCGTACAGCGCGAGCAAGGCCGGGGTGTTACTGCTCTCGCGCCAGATGGCTGTCGAGTGGGGGCCGCACGGCGTCCGGAGCAACGCCATATGTCCGGGCCTGATCCGCACGGCGCTGTCAGCCAGGTTCTATGAGGTCCCCGGCTTCGAGCAACGGCGCGCCAGTGCCACCGCCAGTCGCAGGGTCGGGCAGCCGCAGGACGTCGCCGACGTGGCGCTGTTCCTGGCCAGCGCGCGCTCAGCCTATGTCAACGCGGCAGAGATCGTGGTCGACGGCGGCATGAGTTCGATGCTCATGGACATGATTCCCCGGCCCGGCTTCAATCAGACCGCCCAGGCCTGAACAGGGAAAAGACAATGACAGACATTGAGTGTGACCTGCTCGTCATCGGCTCCGGCGCGGCCGGCCTCAGCACCGCCATCACCGCAAAAAAACGCGGCCTCGATGTGGTGGTCGTCGAGAAAGAAGCAGTGTTCGGCGGAACCACCGCCTTGTCCGGAGGAGTCCTCTGGATTCCGGCGAGTTCTCACGGTCGCCAGCAGAATCCAACCGAGACGCGAGAGGCCGTCCGAACTTATTTGATGCAGGAGACCGGCTCGTTCTATGACGAAACGGCCGTGGGCGCGTTTCTGGACAACGGGCCGAAGATGGTCGATTTCTTCGAACGCGAGACGGCCATGAAGTTCATCCCCACGCTCTACCCGGACTACCACCCCGACCTCCCTGGGGGCGCGGGACTGGGGCGCTCGATCTTGGCCGAGCCGTTCGACATTCGGGGCCTGGGCAAGGACATGGCACGGCTGAAGCCGCCACTTCGGACGATTACGTTCATGGGCATGATGTTCAACTCCTCCAATGCCGATTTGAAGCACTTCTTCCATGCGACCAAGTCGTTGAGATCGTTTCTCTACGTCGCCAGACGCCTGGTGAATCATGTCTGGGAACTGGCCCGGTATGGGCGTGCCATCCACGTCACGAGTGGCAACGCGCTGGCGGCGCGGCTGGCCCAATCGGCGCTGGACCTGGGGATTCCCATCCTGACCAGCAGCCCCGCCACCGGGATCCTGATCGAGAAGGACCGGGCAGTGGGGGCCCTTATTGGCGGCGTCCAGGGCAACCGGCGCATCAGCGCGCGACGCGGCGTGGTGCTGGCCTGCGGTGGTTTTCCGCAGGATGTTCAACGCATCGCCAAGGCCTATCCACATTTGCGACGGGGCGGCGTACATCTCTCGCCCACCCCCGTCGGCAATACCGGCGATGGCCTGGCGATGGCCGAAGCCGTGGGCGGCACGGCCGACATCCGCTATGAAGACAGCGCGGCCTGGATGCCGGTGTCGCGCGTCCCCTATGCGGATGGCGGGTTCGGCGTGTTCCCCCACCTGCTTGACCGCTACAAACCCGGCATCATCGGCGTCCTGCGCAACGGCAAACGTTTTACCAACGAATCCAATTCTTACCACGATGTCGGCGCCGCGCTGATCCGGGCCTGTGCGGGCGAGCAAGAGACGGCGATGTGGCTGGTCTGCGACCGGACGGCCATTGCCAAATACGGCCTGGGGTATGCCAAGCCTGCGCCGATTCCCCTGGGCGGCCTCGTGCGCAGGGGCTACCTGATCAAGGGAGCGACGCTGGCAGACCTGGCCCGTAACGCCGGTATCGATACCGCTGGTCTGGAAATCACCGTCCGTGAGTACAACCTGGGCGCTGTCAACGGCGAGGACTCGGCGTTCGGGCGCGGTCGCACGGCATTCAACCGCTATCTGGCCGATCCTGAGCACCACCCCAATCCGTGCGTGGCCCCCCTGACGCAAGGTCCCTTCTACGCCGTCAAGGTCGTCATGGGGGACCTGGGCACCTTCGACGGCATCCGCACCAGCGTGGTCGGCGAAGTGCTTCGGCGCAACGGCAGTCCGATCGAGGGCCTCTATGCGGTGGGGAACGATCGCGCCAGCGTGATGGGTGGGAAGTACCCTGGGGCGGGCATCACCCACGGACCGAACATGACGTTCGGCTACATCACCGCGAATCACATCGCCGATCTTGCAGGAGCGCGCGCATGACCCGACTCGAATTACCCCTGGTCGACCATCGCATTTACACCGTCCGACTCCGCAAGATGAACGAGTTCCTCGAGGTGTTCGATCGTCTGGCCATGCCAATCCTGCTGCGGACACTCGGCAACCCGATCGGCATGTATGTGAGTCATGTGGGCCCGTTGAACCAGTTCGTTCACCTCTGGGCCTACCGGGATCTCGCCGACTACGAGCAGCGCTGCAAGGCGCGCGATACGCACCCCGACTTCCCAGCCTACATGGCCGCTTCCGAGCACCTGATCACTGCGCAGGAAACCCGGCTCATCCGCGCGGTCGATCTGGCCAGCCTGCGGATTCTGGGGGACAAGCCATGAGGGAGAGCTCCGCCCTGCCGCCGGCTGTCGTGCGACGTCGCCCCCAGGTGGCCGTGGTCACCGGCGCAGCCGATGGCATCGGCTGGGCCACTGCCCAGCGGCTGGCGGCGGACGGCTGGTGCGTCGCCCTGCTGGATGTGCGTACCGACGCAGTGCAAGCGCGCTCCGCCGAACTCGGCGAGGCACATCTGGGCAGGCACTGCGATGTGACTTCGTCGGCCAGCGTGGCCTCTGCCGTCGAGGCCGTGATGGCTGTCTTTAGCCACGTCGATGCACTTGTCAATAACGCCGGGATTGCCGACCAGACCGGCCCCACCACGCAACAAAACGCCGAAGCATTCGACTGGGTGCTGGGCGTGCATCTGCGCGGCAGCTTTCTGATGAGTCAGGCCGTCGCCCGGCACATGCTTGCGGCGGAGCCGGGCCCGGGGGGTGGGCGTGGCGCCATCGTCAACCTGAGTTCGATCGCCGGTGCGTGCGGGCTGCCGACGCGCAATGCCTACAGCGCGGCCAAGGCCGGAGTCCTGGGCATGACTCGCGCCATGGCCAGCGAATGGGCGCGCGCCGGTATCCGTGTCAACGCAGTGGCGCCGGGCTATGTGCGGACCGCCCTGGTGGCTGATCTCGAACGCCAGGGCGCACTTGACGGCGCGGCCATCCGGCATCGCACGCCCATGGGTCGGCTGGCAGAACCGGCAGAGGTGGCAGAGGTCATCGCCTTTCTGGCCAGTGAGCGCGCGAGCTACGTGACCGGGGCCGTCGTCCCGGTGGACGGGGGCTGGGCGGCTTTCGGCGGAGTCGAACAGGACCTTTCGCGACTGGCGGACAGTGGGGCCTGACTTTCCACCCGCCAGGTTCTCCCCAAAAACAAGATCGGAGACATCTCTATGCTGACCATCAATCTATTCAACGGCCTGGTATACGGCGCCTTGCTGATCATCATGTCCTCGGGTCTGGCGCTGATTTACGGTTTGCGCCGGGTGGTGAATTTCGCCCACGGCTCTCTCTACATGCTGGGCGCCTACCTGGGCTTTTCGATCGCCATGCACAGCAACTTTTGGGTCGCCCTGGTCGCCGTGCCAGTCGTCATGGCCGTGTTGGGCGTGCTGCTGGATCGCTATGGTTTCCGCCTGTTGCAGGACCGGGATCCTCTCACTGTCGTGCTGGTCACGTTCGGCCTGTTGCTGGTGTTGGAAGATTTCGTGCAGACGGTCTGGGGCAAGGGCAATCTGTCCGTGCCGCCCCCGGAATTGCTGAGTGTGTCGATGAACCTGCTCGGCACTGCAGTCCCGGCCTATCGCATCGGCGTGATTGCCGTGGGGGTAGGTGTCGCATTGGGCTTGAGTCTGTGGCTGCGTTTCTCGCGTGCCGGCCTGTTCGTGCGTGCAGCCAGCACCGACCCGCTAACCACGGCGATGCAGGGCGTCAACACGGATGCATTAAGCGCCGGCGTGGTCGGCCTGGGCACCGCCTTGGCGGGACTGGCCGGCGTGGTGGCCGCCCCATTCCTCGCACTTTCGCCTTCCATGAGCAGCGACGTGCTGATCGACTCGTTCGTCGTGGTGGTGATCGGCGGGCTCGGCAGCCTGGCGGGGGCCTTCGTCGCCGCCCTGGTCCTGGGGCAGATGCAGGCGCTTGGCGCTGTGTACCTGCCTGACCTCGCGGCCGTGCTGCCATTCGGACTGATGGTGGCCGTGTTGCTGTGGAAGCCCGCAGGCCTCGCCGGCAGCCGGACTTGAGAAGTGCAAGCGATGTCGTTGCTGCGAATCTTCTGGCTGTCAGTGGCCACCTTGGGCGCGGGCTCCGGCCTGGCCATGTTAACCACCTCCAGCACCTTCCTCTCGCTGCTGACGCAGGCCACCATCTACGCCATCTTCGCGCTGGGAGTGGGCCTGCTGCTGCGCCAGAATGGCATGGCCAGCTTCGGCCACGCGATCTACTTCGGCTCAGCCGGCTACATCATTGGCGTCCTGCTGCAGTTCAAGACCGTGCCGGCGGAAGGCGCCATCGTGCTGGCGGTGCTGGGGCTCACGTTGTTCGCCTTCGTCCTCGGCTTGATTATCGTGCGCGTTCCAGGCATCGCCTTCGGCATGCTGACACTGGCCATCGGCCAGATGTTCTTCCTGACGGTGGCGCGCTCGCGTGGCCTGACAGGCGGCGCCGACGGTATGAACCTCGACTGGCCGGCCACGCTTTTCGGCTTCCCGCTCTCAAGCGTTCTGCGTCCTTCCCACCTGTTCCTGCTGTGCTGGACAGCGCTGGTGCTGTGTATGGCCGCGCTCGCTCTGGCTCTGCGGGGCCGCTTCGGCGCCATCACCGAGGCGGCCCGCGACAACGAAGAACGGGCACGCTTCATCGGCATTCGCACGCTATTGCCCCGGGCGGCGTTGTTCGCGTTATCGGCCGGCGTCACCGCCCTCGCCGGCGCGCTGGCGGCGCTCAGCACCGGGTTCGTTTCGCCCGAAAGCCTCCACTGGAGCGTATCGGGCGTAGCGCTGATGATGGTGGTCGTCGGCGGCTACAAGGCACTGTGGGGCCCGCCACTGGGAGCGATGGTGTATTTCCTGGCCAAGGATTTGCTCGGTGACAACGCCAGCCACTGGATGGCGATCTTCGGCATTGCACTGATCACTGTCATCGTGTTCTCGCCCAGCGGCCTCGCGGGCGCGCTGGTGCAGCTGTTCAGGCGCGGGCGCCATCGCCATCCGCAGGTCACCGGCGGGGCGCTGCCAGGGGGTTCACATGACTGAGTTTGTTCTACAAGCCCATGACGTGGCGGTCCACTATGGCGGCGTCAAGGCAGTGGACGGGATCTCGCTGACCCTGCGGCAAGGCGAGATCCGGGGGCTGATCGGCCCGAACGGTGCCGGCAAGTCCACCGTGATCGATGCCATCACCGGCCGCATTCGCCTCACGCGCGGTCGGATCCAGCTGGGCGCGCAGGACGTCACCCGCTTCGGCCCAGTCGAGCGTCGCCGCCGCGGCCTGTCGCGCTCGTTCCAGCGCACCAGCATCTTCGGCCAGATGACGGTTCGCAAACAAGTGGAACTGGCATCGCACAAGATGGGCGTCGCCGATTCGGCGGCCGACGCCGACGCCGTGCTCGACGAGCTGGGACTGATGCCGATGGTCGGTGTGGCGGCCGGAGACCTGGGCTATGGCGAGCAGCGGCGCCTGGATCTGGCGCTGGCCCTGGTGGGCCGCCCCAGTGTGCTGCTGCTGGACGAGCCCATGGCTGGCCTGTCGGTCAGGGAATCGCAGGATCTGTCCCGGCACCTGAAGGCGCTTACCTCGCGCTGGGACGTGTCGGTGCTGCTGGTGGAACACGACATGGATGTGGTCTTCGGCATTTCCGATGTCGTTACCGTGGTTGAACTCGGCCGCGTCATCGCCAGCGGGTTGCCGGCGGCCGTGCGCGCGGACCCGCGGGTCCGCGAGGCCTATCTCGGGAGCACCGCATGAGCGCGCTTCTCCGGCTTGAGAACGTCAACGCCTTCTACGGTTCGGCTCACATTCTGCACAACTTGAGCCTTGCGGTGAATCCCGGCGAACGGGTCGCCCTGATCGGGCGCAACGGCGTGGGCAAGACCACGGTGGTGAACACGGTGCTCGGCCTGGCGACGTTGCGCGGCGGACAGATTCATCTGGATGCGAGCGTGCTGTCGCGTCCGCGCCCCTATTTTGCTGCGCAGCATGGCGTCGCGGTGGTGCCGCAGGGTCGGCGCATCGTGGCCAACCTTTCGGTCAAGGAGAACCTTCTGCTGGGCGCCGCCGTCAGGCGCAAAGGCCCGTGGAGTGTGGCCGAGGTCTACAAACTTTTCCCGATCCTCGAGGAGCGCGCGCACACGCCTGGCACGGCGCTGTCCGGCGGGCAGCAGCAAATGCTGGCGATCGGTCGCGCACTGATGGCCAACCCCGCCTTGCTGCTGCTGGACGAACCGACCGAAGGCTTGGCGCCAGTGATTGTCGACCATCTCGCGCAGGTGTTCGCGCAGGTCGCGGGTCAGGGGACGGCCCTGCTGTTGATTGAACAGAACATGAGTCTGGTGATCCGTGTGGCCGAACGCTACTGTGCGATGGCCAAGGGCGCGGTGGTGGCCGAAGGGCCCGTGACCAACGCAGCGTCCAGCCTGGAGCGCCTGCAGGCGCATGTAATGGTCTGATTTTTTTGGTGGACGGCTGCCGGACCGGTTTCCGGCTCATCGATTCAGGAGACAAGAGATGTTCAAGATGAAACCCATGCAACGCGCATTGGCTGTGCTCGCACTGACAGCCTTCGTGCCGCTGACCGTTCTGGCACAGGGCAAGGAGCCCGTCAAGGTCGGCTTGGTGTCGTCCAAATCAGGGGTGTTCGCCCAGCAAGGCGAGGAAGTGATTCGTGCGGTCCAGTTCGCGATCGACGAAGCGAACGCCCAGGGCGGCGTGGACGGTCGCAAAGTTGAAGTACAGATTGGCGATGACGAAAGCACCCCTGAGGCCGGCCGCCGAGTCGCCGAAAAGCTGGCCCGAGAGGGCCACAACTTGCTGATCGGCGCCATTGCCTCGTCGATCTCGCTGGCTCTTGCACAGAACCTCGATCGCTGGGATGCCGCTTACTTCGTCGTGGCCAGCAAGTCGGACAAGCTGACTGGCGACAGCTGCAAGCCGCGCAGCTTCCGAACCAATCATTCGGACGCGATGGACATCGCCATGATCAACCAGTGGGCGAAGGACCTCAAGGAGAAATCGTTTGCCGTCCTGGCCGCCGACTATGTTTGGGGACGGGACTCAGGTGAATCCTTCAAGAAGGCCGCCGAAGCGGCTGGCAAGACCGTGCCCCTGTCGCTGTACGTGCCGCTGGGCACCAAGGACTTCTCGCCCTATATCGCCCAGTTGAAGGCCAGCAACGTCGAAGCCATCTGGGTGGCCGAAGTCGGCCGCGACGCAATCGCCTTTATCAAGCAGGCCGAGGAGTTCGGACTGATTCCGGCAAAGAAGCTCGTGGGCCATGCGCTGGTCATGAATTTCATGATCAACGCCACCGGCAATGCGCTTAAGGAAACCATCGGGACCTCGGGTTACACCCCCGACATCGACACGCCGCGCAACAAGGGTTTTGTAGCCGCCTGGAAGGCAAAATTCAATCGCCTCCCCACCGATAACGAAGGGCAGGCCTACAACGGCGCGCAGGTGATGTTTGAGGGCGTAAGAAAGGCCGGCAGCGTCAAGCCCGCCGACGTGAGCAAGGCCTTGCGCGGTACCCAGCTGGACACGATCTACGGCAAAGTGACGATGCGTGCTCAGGACAATCAGTTGGTGCTGCCGAACTATGTGGCTCGAGCGAAAGTCGCCGAAGGCGTTCTGCGCCCGGTTATCGAGCAGCGCTTTGACCCGTCGCTTACTCCCCCGCCCTCGCCCCTGTGCAAGCTGTAACGGCCGTCCTCTCCAGCCCCAGCGACTCGACAAGTCCGGCAAGAATGCCGGCGACCGGCTGCCACCCCCGTGGTCACCGACCAGCGATCGACACCGACTGAGTCGGTGCCATGTCAGAGGAGCATGCGGGCAAACGGCGGACTCAACCACCCTGAAACCTGCTGGCCGGGCCGGTGGGAGCGCGGGACTTTTTCTGCGGTCAAGGACTCCTCACTGCCTCATCGCGCGGCGCGCCGAGTGCCCCGGCGGCCCGCAGCACGGCCAGGCGAGCGTCATCGTAACCAAGAAACTCCTTCAGTACCTCTTCCGTGTGCTGACCCACGGACGGTGCCGCGCGCGGCTCGACCACCGGAGTCTGCGACATGCGAATTGGCGACGCCACGTTGGGAATCCACCCGACAACTGGGTGGGGGATACGGGTAATGAGACCGCGCGACGTCGCCTCGCCGGAATTCAGTGCTTCCCCCAGTGACCGCACTTCACCATGAGGGACGGCGGCCGCACGCAGGCGCGCCTGCCAGTGGCTCCACGGATAAGCGGAAAATGCTTCGGTCAGGACCTTGAACAGAAAGTCCCTCTGCTTGAGGCGATCACCGCTGCGGGCGTACTCGGCATGGCTTGCGATATCAGGGCGATCGATCACTTCCGTGAAGAGGCGCTGGAAAATCTTGTCGTTTCCGCAGTTGATATAGAACGGACGGTCGGAGGCGGAAAATACGCCCGAAGGACAGGTGTCGGGGCTGGTGTTCCCATGGCGCTGTGGCTCTTTGCCGGTGATGAGATGCTGCATGGCAGCGAAACCGGTCATGAGGACGGCCGTGTCGAACAAACCCACTTCGACTTGCTGGCCCATGCCGGTGCGCTCACGGGCAAGCAGTGCAAGCAGGATCGCGTTGCTGGCCATCATGGCCGTCGCGATGTCCATGATCGCCGAGCCGGTCCTTACTCCGGGCCGGTCCGCATAGCCATTCATCGAGATAAATCCGCTTTCGGCCTGGGCCACCGGGTCGAATCCGAGCCGGTCCGAGTAGGGGCCCTCCCTCCCGTACGCCGACACGGAACAGTAGATCAGCCTCGGATTGATTTCGGCGCAGCGTTCGTAGCCAAGACCGAAGCGCTGCATGACGCCGGTGGAGAAGTTCTCGATGACGACGTCGGCCAGTGCGATCAACTCCAGCACGGTCTGGACGCCCTCGGACGTCTTGATGTCGAGGGCAACGCTGCGCTTGTTTCTGTTCGACCACAGGAATGGGCCGCCTTGGGCATGGAGCGCTGGATCTTGCGGCGGGTAGTACCGGAAGTCCTCGCCCTTGCCGGGAGGCTCGATCTTGATCACGTCGGCGCCGAAATCGCCCAGCATCATCGTGGCGAGCGGGCCCGCGAGGAAGTGAGTGAAGTCCACCACCTTCAGGCCTGCGACCGCGCTCTTCCCAGGGGTAGGTTGAGTCGGGTGGATTGGAAGTTCGCCTATCTTTTCTCGGTCAAACATATCACTCAATTTGTGGCTCAATGGTCCAACCATTATGGCGACGCCGGCGCGGCTGCGTCAAGCGCCCAAGCCGCGGTCAACCTGTTGGCGAACATCAAATGCCTATTCTCAAAGATATAGGGTTATCACCAATATTTCTGGGGCGTAAGCGCTTGCGAGACATCGCCTATTGGTTCTACCATTGACCGATGCATATTAGTAGCTACTTCCAGCACCTTGGGCCGTGACGCGCAACCACCTTTTCCACACACGGCGGCAAGCTGACAGTGCCATCAAGAGGGCCGCACGATGAGCCATGCAGGGCAGGCTGGGCGCGTTGCCTTGATTGGCGCCAGTGCGATCCCCGTGGCGAGACATCAGACTGCCGACGGCGATGCGCTGCAAACCCTGGAACACGAAATCCTCGTGCGACTCGTGGTAGAGGCGGCGGCCGATGCCTCCATTTCCAGGCAGGACGTCGACAGCCTCGTGTTCACTTTGCCTCGGCCCTACACGCGCCAAAAATATTTGCACACGTTTGTCGCCGCGCAACTGGGGCTGGCGTGCTCCGGCTCGGTCCTGGAGGTGATGGGCAACGGAATGACGGCTGCGCTCGCGCTCGACCAAGCATGCAATGACATTCTGCTGGGCCGCGCCAAGGTGGCGCTCGCGCTGGGAATCAACATGGAAACCGCGGTCTCTGCGGCGGACCATGCGATGAGCAGCATGCGGGCCACAGGCGACGTCGATTTCCATGCGTCGGCAGGGTTCACACCCATCTCCTGGTATGCCATGGATGCAGCGCGCTATATGCATGAGTTCAATGCGACGCGGGAGCATCTGGCAGCAGTCGCGGTCAAGAATCGCTATCACGCTTCGCTCAATCCACTCGCCCAGTACCGCAAGCCGATCACGGCCTCGGAAGTTCTGGCGCAGCGGCCGATCGTCGAGCCGCTGGGCCTCTATGACGTCCCCCCGCGTGGTGACGGCGCCGCATGCCTGGTGCTTGCCAGCGAAGAGTTCGCCAGATCTCTGGGTCGTCCCTATTTGCTGGTGCGAGGCCGTGGGTTCAGGCATGACGGACGGCACCAGATCGGCGATGAACCGGGCGACATGATCGCATTCGAAGCGGCACGCGCGGCATCGGGACAGGCCTACGCACAAGCCGGAATCAGCGCGGCCGACATTGACGTCGCCGAGTTGTATGCGCCCTGCACAATCGTCGAAATACTGGTGAGCGAAGCGCTTGGACTGGTCGAACGCGGGCAGGGCGGCGCCGCGGCCCTTGAAGGCGAGACGCGGCTTGGGGGGCGCATCCCGATCTCGACATCCGGAGGACTCACCTCGCGTGGTCATCCGTCGTATGTGACCTCTTTGTACAACTATGTGGAACTCGCGGCCCAGCTTCGAGGCCTCGCGGGTGAACGTCAGGTCAAGGACGCGCGTTTTGCAGTTGCCACCGGAGAGCTGGGCAACTACAACGCGGCATTGGTTCACGTGTTCGAAGGGGTTCGCTGATGCTTGAGACTATCAGAGTTGCGTCGGAGCGAGCCTATCCGCCTCGTGTGTCAGGCTTCACAAAGCCCTTCTGGTCGGCGCTTGCGCAAGGCCGCTGGACTTCGACCCAGTGCAGCGCTTGTGCCCACACCACCTTTCCACCGAAAGCGGTTTGCCCCAAGTGCTGGTCGACGAAGCAGGATTGGGTCGACCTCGGCAGCCGCGGAGTTTTGTATGCGTGGACGCGTATCCACGCGGCGCCCACGATTTTTTCAAAAGAAGTCCCGTACAACGTCTGCATTACCGATCTCGAATGCGGCATCCGGCTGGCCTGCAAGCTGCTGGAAGTCGATGGGATCGCGCCCCGCATTGGCATGAACGTCGAGATCGTGCGTCTGCAGTTCGATGATGGGGACCTGTTTGCAGCGCGCCCATCTGGGAACGCCCCTCCCGTTGGGCGCAACGAACATCTCCGACCAGGTTGATGCGCACGCTGGTCCTAGAGACTCCCTTTTTCAGTATCACACCCCCCAAACCAGGAGACAAGAAATGAGGCATCTTGAAAAATTGACCATGGCCACGTTGCTGGCTGTCGCCGCTAGCTCGCAGGTTCAGGCGCAGAGTGTGCCGGCAAATTTCCCCAATAAGCCGATCACGATCGTCGTTCCGTATCCTGCGGGCGGATCGAGCGACAACCAGATTCGACTGATCGCGCAACCGCTGTCCAAGCTACTTGGTCAGCCCATCGTCATCGACAACAAGGCTGGGGCGTCGGGGATGATCGGGGCGCTTGCCGTTGCGCGTGCGCCAGCGGATGGTTATACCCTGCTGTTTCCCAACAATGGATTGCTGATCGCTCCGATGCTTGCCGACAAGCCGGCGTTCGACCCGCTCAAGGACTTCGTGCCGATTTCCGTCGTCACGAAGGTTCCCATGGTGCTGTCGGTGAGCAAGAGTGTCCCCGCCAAAAACGTGCGTGAGTTCATCTCCTACGCCAAGAGCCACCCCGGGAAGCTTAACTACGCAACGGCCGGCGTTGGATCCTACGGCAATCTTGCTTCAGCGCTATTCACGCAGGCCGCAAACATCCAGATGACCCACATCCCCTACAAGGGCGAAGCACCTGCGACAACCGCGTTGCGAACGGATGAGGCGCAGATGTTGCTATCGGTGCCGTCCGGTGGGTTGCGGGGGTTGATCCAGCAAGGGCAATTGAAGCTTCTGGGCGTGGCAACGAGCAAGCCGACGGACGTTGTACCCGACACCCGGCCCATCGCCGAGGCGCTTCCGGGATTTACTGCCGAAGTGTGGTTCGGCATCCTGGCGCCCGCTGGCACCCCCAGGAGCGTAGTGGACAAGTTCAGCGAGGCGCTGGCCGAAGTGCTGCAGGAGACCCGGGTGCGGGCAGGACTCTTCGCGATGGGAGCAATGGCGCAGGGTTCCACGCCAGAGGCGTTCGCGGCACTCATGCAGAAGGAAAGCGCGCAGTTTGCCGCAGCGATCCGCTCCAGCAACATGAAGACAGAGTAGCGTGCACCGCCTCAACAACCAATTCACGAGGCCTTGAGATGCAAGGAAGATGCATTGAAGAGTTCGAGGCAGGGCAAGTGGACATCAGCCGTGCCCGAACGATCACAGAGACCGATGTCGTGGCGTTTTCATGGGTGTCGGGGGACGTCAATCCCATGCACACCGATGCCGAGCACAGTGCCAAGTCTCCGATCGGACAACGGATTGCCCATGGTGCGCTCGGGTTGTCGGTGGCAACCGGCCTGAGCGCCAGCCTTGGTTACTTGGACGGCACAGCGGTGGCCGCGCTGGGTATCGACGAATGGAAGTTCCTGAAGCCGATCTTTTTCGGGGACACGATTCGTCTGCGGGCAACGGTGGTATCGGCCCGGCCGACGTCCAAACCCGATCGCGGCATTTTGATCCGGCGGATGGAGCTTCTGAACCAGCGCGACGAAGTGGTGCAAGAAGGTCTGATGACGACGATGGTACTGACCAGAGCCGGGGCAGTGCCTGTGACAGGCAACCCAGGGGCTGGCAAGCGGCGAACCGCTGAAGGAAACAAGAAATGAGCTTGATGAATGTAGCTGGCCTTTCCGAAGAGCAGCGAATGGTGCGGGAGGGCGTATTGGATCTACTGGCCAAACATTTACCCTGGGAGAATGTGCGCAAGATGGATGAGGCACGTGAATTCCCGCACGAAGCCTACGACGCGCTGGCGCGGGCCGGTTACCTCGGCATTTTCTATCCCGAGGCGCTCGGCGGCACGGGAGGCTCCAATAAGGACATCGCGGTCTTTCTGGAGACGCTGGGCTATTACTACACCGGGATTGCCCAAGGCGTCACCACCACCGCGATCTATGCCGGCATGCATGTGGCCAAATTCGGATCGCCTGAGCTGCAGCGCGAGATCGTCCCCCGGATCATTGCCGGCAAGGCCAAGTTGGCTCTCGCAATGTCCGAACCGGGCACCGGCTCGGACGTGGCGGGCATCAAGACGAATGCGCGGCGCGACGGCGACGACTTCATCTTGAATGGCAACAAGGTCTGGATCACCTGCGCTCACGTGGCTGATTATCTGGTTGTGATCACCAAGACCGACACGCAGGCGGCCCGGCATCAGGGGATCAGCACCCTGCTCGTCGATGCCAAGGCGCCGGGAGTGACCATCAAGCCGCTCGCCATGCTCGGCCGGCGTACCACGCACGCGAACGAAGTTTTCTTCGATAACGTCCGGGTTCCTGCATCCAATCTGATTGGAGGCGAGGGACTTGCCTGGAAAAACATCATGAAGTGCCTGGCGGTCGAGCGCATGGGACTGGCGGCGATTTCAGCCGGCCACTGTTTCAAGATTACCGAATACGCGAGCGATTACGCGAAGCAGCGGATCCAGTTCAACCAGCCGATCTCGCAGTTCCAGGTCATCCAGCACAAGCTGGTTGACATGTACATCATGGCGGAGAGCGCAAGACAGTCAGTCTACCGGGTAGCGGAACTTCTTGATGCCGGCGATCCGGCCCTCAAGGAAACTTCGCTCGCGAAGATTGTGTGTACCGACAACAACTTCCGCTGCGCCGACATCGGATTGCAGGTGCTCGGCGGCGCGGGTTACTCGATGGAGTACGACATGCAAATGTTTTTCCGGGATTCCCGGGTCGGACCAATTGGAGGCGGCAGCAACGAAATCCAGCGGAACGTGATTGCTAAACTCATGGATTTGTGAGGCATGCCCATTCCGACGGCCGGAAGACAAACCCGTACCCACCATCGGTGGGTGGGCCGGAAAGCAGTCTTGCCCCATTACTCGCGAGCGAAATATTGACCATGGTGGAACCATCGGCGCGCGTGACGCCACGCAACCGGAATCGCACCCAAGCCGCTTCAGGGTCAGAGGCTGGCCCCGCCGACCTTCAATTCCGGGTGATCCGTTCCGCTCGCGCATTCGAGGAGATCGCCAGGCAGATTCGAGCGGAACTCGCCGCGGGGCGCATCAAGGTCGGCAGCCGGCTGCCAGCAGAACGGACTTTGGCGGAGCAGTTCGGCGTCTCGCGGAACACCCTACGTGAGGCGCTGAGGTCGCTCGAATACGCGGGCTTGATCAGGCTGCAAAAGGGCGCGACGGGCGGAGCGTACATCAGCGAGCACAGCGGAGAGGCCGTCATGACTGGACTGATGGACATGTACCATCTCGGCGCCATTCAGCCCGCACAATTGACGGAAGCGCGGATCTGGCTCGAATCGATCGTTGTGCGTGAAGCGTGCAAGAGGGCGACGGCGGCAGACCTGAGGGCATTGAAGGAAAACGCCGCAGCAGCGGAAGATGCATATTCGAAAGGTGAATTCGTACGCCGGCTGGAAGTCCACCTGGAGTTTCACCGGATCCTGGCGCGCATTGCCGGCAACCCGATCATGGTGCCGGTAATGAACGGCGTGCTGGACGTGCTGCGCGAGTTCGTTCTCAAGATTGGTAACTTTGACAACTCGTTCGTTTTGAAGTCCAGGCAGCGCTTCATCAAGTGCTTCGCCGCTGGCGATGCCGATGGCGCTGTGAAAGAAATGGAGGCAAGCCTTCGGCGGCTGCAGAAGACCTACCTGTCAATGGCCGAAGCCGAAGCCGGCAGGGAAGACGATCGCGCTCAGGCAGCCAAGTTTCTTCCGGCACGAGCCAAATAAATGGGAAACGCAGTCCAGCCACACGTTCGGGACCGCGCCGTGCCCGGCCCCGGACAGCGCCCTACAGCCCGAGATACAGGTCGCGGATATGCGGGTCCTCGCGCAGCGCATCTGCGGTGCCGGTGAGTGCGATCAGCCCGCTTTCAAGCACATAGGCGCGGTCGGCAAATTCGAGCGCCGTGTGCACGTCCTGCTCGACAAGCAAAATCGTGATTCCGCTTCCCTTGAGTTTTCCGAGCGCGGCATAGAGTTCATCCACCACAACGGGCGCGAGCCCGAGCGAGGGTTCGTCGAGCATCAGGAGCTTGGGACGGGCCATGAGCGCGCGGCCGATCGCCAGCATCTGCTGTTGTCCGCCTGAGAGCGATGCCGCGACGGCACCTGCCTTGTCGCGCAGCATCGGGAACAGCGCCCAGACCTCGTCGAGTGCGGCAAGCCGTGCTGAACGGGCGGGCAGGGGCGTTCCGCCCACCATCAGGTTTTCCTCGACGGTTAGTTGCCCGAACACATGGCGCGCCTCTGGAACATGCACCAGTCCAAGATGGGGGATCGCATGCGCCGGCAGTCCGGTGAGCGTGGACTGCTGGAACTGCACGCGGCCAGCGCGAGGCGCGATCAGCCCGGAAATGGTTCGCAGCAGTGTCGATTTGCCGGCGCCGTTCGGGCCCAGCACAGCGACCGCCTCACCCGGCTCAATGCTCAGCGAAACCCCGTGGAGGATCTCGAGGCTTCCGTACCCGGCACGCAGAGAGTCGACGACCAGCAGGCTCATAGTGGTGCCGCCTTTGCGCCGAGGTAGGCCCGGATCACCTGCGGATCGGCAGCCACGGCGGCCGGCGTGCCGACGGCGATCAACCTTCCGGCATCGAGCACGACGAGCCGGTCGCACACGTTCATCACCGCCCGCATCACATGCTCGATCAACACGATGGTGAGGCCTTCGTCGCGCAGCCCGCGCAGCAGACGCAGCGCCTCGTCGGTCTCGCGCGGGGTCAAGCCAGCCATCGACTCGTCGAGCAGCAGGATTGTGGGCTCGGTGGCCAGGGCGCGTGCGATCTCGAGCCGGCGTTGTTCGGCAAGCGTGATGTCGGCACACAGGACGGTGCGCCGCGGCCACAACCCGGTGCGCGAAAGCACAGCGTCGGCGATGCGTTGCGCGGCGCCGATGTCGTGGCGCACCAGGGCGGCGGTGAGCACGGTGTCGAACACGGAAAGCGTCGGAAACGCCTGGGTGATTTGGAAAGTGCGGGCGATGCCGCGCCGGCAAACCTGGTGTGGCGCCAGTCCGTCGATCCGTTCACCTGCGCAACTGATCTGACCGGCGCTTGGAGGCTGAAATCCCGAGAGAATCGAGAACAGGGTGGTCTTGCCGGCGCCGTTCGGGCCGATCAGTCCGAGGATCTCGCCGGACTGCACGGAGAACGAGACGTCGTGCAGCGCCTGCAGTCCGCCGAACCGTTTGCCAACCCCGACGATCTCGACCAAGGGGCTGGTTCGCGTCGGCGCACGCTGGTGCGCAAGGGCCGCAGGCGCAGGCGCGTCGGCCACGGGTTGCAGTGCACCACCTGGCCGTGCTGACAACGCTTTGCGCAGCCCGCCGACGATTCCGCCAGGCCACAGCAGGATGACGACCACCAGTGCGGCGCCATAAAAGAACTGGTGCATGGTGGCACCCGCGCCGCCGCCAAGATTCAGGCGCAGAGCTTCGCCCAGCGGCACCAGGAACAGCGGCCCAACCACCGGACCCAGCTGGGTACCGGCGCCACCGACCACCGCAAAGAGCAAAATCTGGATGGCGATGTCGACACCGAGCACCGAGTGGGGGTCGATGTAGCCGATCTGCTGCGCGTAAAACGTGCCCGCGAGGGCCGAGGCGAATGCGCTCAGGGCAAGGGCCTCCTGCTTGATGCGGAACAGGTCGACACCGGCGGCCGCCGCGGCGTCCTCGTTGTCGCGCGCCGCGCGCCAGAAGTAGCCGCGCCGTCCCTGGAACAGCACGCCGACGACGAGCACGATGACGCTGGCGAACAGCGCAATGACGATCAGATAGCCGGCGGGGTCGTCGAATCGCATGCTGGCGAGGGAGGCCGGGGCATTGATGAACAAACCCGCCGTCCCGCCAAGCGGCTTGATTCCGCTGACGGTGAACTGCAGCACGAAGGCTAGAGTCATGGTCAGCAGCGCGAACACCAGGTGACTGAGCCGCCAGCGAAACGGCAGGTAGCCGACGCACCAGCCGGCACCGGCCGCCAGCGCACCGCCGACGAGCATGCCGAGCCAGGGACTCAGGCCGAACTGCGCGCCGAGCCAGGTCGAGGTGTAAGCGCCGATGCCGAAGAAAGCCGCGTTGCCAAACGAGATCTGGCCCACCATCCCGCCGACGGCGTTCCAGGCCACGCACAGGTGCACCCACATGAGCATGGTGGTGGCGACGCTGATCCAGTAGGGATTTCCGGTGAGCATGGCTGCGCCGGCCGCGACCCAGACCAGCAGCAGCGCCTGGGCCGTCTCGACGCGCCGCTGGTGCCGGCCGGGCAGCGTCAAGCGATGCTCCCGCGGCCGAACAGGCCACGCGGCCGGAACAGCAGGGCCAGGCCGAACAGGATGTAGATCACCGCGGGCGCCAGCGCGCTATCGAAGGCGGCGCCGGCCAGCGACTCGGCCAGCCCGATCAGCAGCGCCCCGATGAACGTGCCCTTCAGATCGCCCAGGCCGCCAAGAACGACGATCAGCAACGACAGGATGCTGAATTGAACCCCGGTATGCGGCGTCACGTGAAAGAAGGTCATCAGACTGCCCGCGGCGATCGCCAGCACGGCGATGCTGGCCGCGAACACCATTTTCTGGACGCGCGGCACCGCCACGCCGCAAAGCCGCGCCATGACGGGGTCCTGTGCCGTCGCCCGGATCCGGAAGCCTGTCTCTGTGTGCCCCAGAAACCATCCGACGAAGACGCAAGTGCACACCGAGACTCCGAACGCGGCCAGCAGCGGAACACCGATCACGATGCCGCCGACCGACCAGATGCTGTTCTCGAACGCCGTGTGCACGTTCATCAGGTCGGCACCGAAGACCATCAGCGCCGCGCTCTGGATCATGAACGAGATGCCGATCGTGAGCTGGGCCTGCATCAACACGCTGGATGCGAGCAGCGGACGAATGAAAACGACGAACATCGCCCAGCCGAGCGCGCCCATCAGGGGTGCCAGTAACACCATTGAGGCGTAGGGATGCAGGCCAAACGTCTTGTTTAGCACCACCGTCCCATACATCGCGATCAGGAGCAGGTCGCCGTGGGCGAAGTTGAGAACCCTCATCACGCCGAACACCAGCGCAAGCGCCAGGGCGATCAGGGCATAAATGCCGCCGAGCAGCAGGCCGGAGACGGCGGCCTGCAGAAACAGGTCGAGCGTCATGCGATGGATCCGCGCCGTCTCCTCATTGCAGCGGAAGCGGCGCGCGCGTGGCGACGTCCTTGGGCCAGACTGTCACTTTCCTGGTGGCGCCATCGTGCCACTGCGCAATCAGGCACTGGGCGCCGATGTTGCGCCCATGGGCGTCGAACTCGATCGAACGGAACGGCGCGATGGTTGCCTCCCCGGGGATCTTCAAGGCCCGAAAGGCTTGCCGGATCGACTCCCGGTCGATGTTGCCGCCCTTGGCTTTCAGCGCGCTTTCCAGCGCGGCACGGGCTGTGTACGCGCCGCGGTAGCACAGCGAGGCGTAGCTGCTCGGCATCACTCCGTATTGTTTGTGGTACGCGTCGGTGAACCGCTTGGCGCGGGCCAGGTCGGGATTGAAGTAGTCCACGGTGCTCAGCCGCAGCTTCTGCACGAAGGCCGCGTCGACCAGCGTCGGGATGCGCGGATCGCCGGGGCCTCCGCCGATTCCCACAACGTAGGGCATATAGGCGATTTGTTGCATGGCCTTCAGCCCCGCCACCACATCTTCGGTATAGCCGGCCCAGACCACGATGTCCGGGCCAGCCTGCTCGACCTTCTTCACCTGCGGCAGCAGGTTGCGCTCGGCGCGGTTGTACGAGACCTCGATCACCGGAACCAGGCCTTTGGCCTTGAGCAACTTGCGCGTCGCATCGATTGTCCCGGCACCGCGCGGGCTGTCTTCGAACAGGAAGGCGAATTTCGCTGGTTTTCCGGGACGCTGGGCAATCAGGTGCTCGACGAAGGAGGTCACCGTGCGTGCCTCGTCGTCGCCGGTGATCTGGTCCGAGAAGTACCAAGCGTATCCGCGTTCGAGAATGTCAGCAGCCACGGCAGCCGAGTTGAGGTAGGGCACCTTGAACTGTTCGGCAAACTGCGCCGCCGCGGCGGTGGCGGCGCTCACCTCGCACCCGAGCACCAGCGGCGCATTCTCCAGCCGTGCCAGACGCTCCAGCTCACGCCGCATCACGTCGGGCTTGCCTTGCGTGTCGACGATCTTCAACTCCAGCTTGCGTCCGAGCACGCCGCCGTCCTCGGCGATGTGCCGCAAGGCGATGTCCAGCGCCTTGGACGCGTCCTGGCCAATCACCGATGTCGGGCCGCTGAGAGGCGTGACGACGGGAATGGAAAGGACGGCGGGATCGGCCGCGTGGGAGGCCGAGCCGGCGTAGAGCATCAGCGCAGCAGCGAAGAGCAGGTGCCTCAGCGGCCCTGCTGCCATTCTGAGCTGGCGGGCGCCGGGACGGCAGCCCAGGGGGCGCAGAGAGATTCCTTGTGTGTTCATGGTGTCTCGCTTGTTGGTGTTTGCTGCTTCTAGCGCGCAACGCGGCCGAGCAAGCCGTCGCCGATGATGTTGCGCTGGATCTGGTTGGTGCCTTCGATGATCTGCAGCACCTTGGCGTCGCGGAAGTAGCGGTTGATCGGGTACTCCGACGAGATGCCGGAGGCGCCGAAGAGCTGCACCGCGTCGGTGGCGACACGCATCGCCGTGTCGGTGGCGAAGCATTTGGCCATCGCCGCGATGGGTGCGAGCTCGATACCGGACAGCCCGCTGTCCACGGCTGAAGCAGCGTGGTAAACCAGCTGCCGGGCCGCCGTGGTCTGGATGGCCATGTCGGCCAGCATCCAGCGGATGCCCTGGTTCTCGCTCACCTTGCGGCCGAAGGTGACCCGGTTGGTCACGAACTCCATGCTGTGGTCGATTGCACCCTGGGCAAGGCCGACACCCCGCGCACCGATCAGCGGACGGCTCTTGTTGAAGGCTTCCATCACGTCCTTGAAGCCCCTGCCGTCCTCCCCAATGCGGTTAGCTTCGGGAACAAAGACGTCGTCCAGGAACAAGGGACAAGAAGGCACTCCGCGGGCACCCATCTTGTCTTCATGGCGACCGATCGTGAAGCCCTTCATGCCGCGCTCGACGATGAAAAGGTTGACCGCGCGCGCGCCATCGCCATCTCCGGTCTTGGCCGCGACCAGCACGAAGTCGGCGATGTTGGAATTGGTGCACCAGATCTTCGAGCCGCTTATGCGATAGCCACCATCGCAGCGCCTGGCCCGCGTGCGGATGCCAGCAACGTCGGAGCCGCTCTGCGGCTCGGTGGTAGAGAACGCGGCGCGCATGTCACCGGCGGCAAGGGGACCGAGCAGGCGCCGCTTCTGCTCATCGCTGCCGGCGGCGAGAATCGCGCCAAAGGGCACCCACTGCACGATCAGCAGGTAGGCGGTGTTGTAGCAGACGCGTCCCAGCTCCTCGATCGCCACCGCCGCAGACAGCATGCTGTCGGTGCCGCCGTACTCCTTGGGGAAGGGAATGGTGAACAGGCCGACTTCACGCAGCAGGTCGAACATGTCCTGCGGGTATTCGCCTGTCCGGTCAATATCCGCCGCACGCTGGGCGACCTTCTCGCGCGCCAGCCTGCGCACCAACTCCTGGATCTGTCGCTGGTCGTCATTCAGGGTGTAGTTGTTCATGAGATGGGTCCTGTCACGGTGTTCATTCGGCCTTCATGCCCGCTTCCTTGATGATGCGGGCCCACTTCGGAATCTCGACGCGCACTTTGCCAGGATGCGGACGATTTCTCCATTGAGCCTGGCCACCACGGCATCCGGCGTTCCGGCGGGGGCAAACACCGCCAGCCAGCCGGTCAGCTCGTAGCCAGGCACCTCGGCTTCGGCGATGGTCGGGACCTCGGCGAGCAGGGAAGAGCGCATGCCGCTGCCAATGCCCAGGGCCTTGAGCGTGCCGGCCTTGACGTGAGGCAATGCGGTGACGGTGTCGGTGAACATCAGCTGCACATGGCCGGCCAGCAGGTCGGTCACGCCCTGCGGATTGCTCTTGTAGGCAACGTGGACGATGTCGATGCCGGTCATCGACTTGAACATTTCACCGTTGACGCGCGACAGGCTGCTGCCGGAGGCGAAGCTCAGCTTGCCCGGCTGGGCCCTGGCCAACTGAATCAATTCCTTCACGCTCGACACGCCCAGCGAGGAGCTGACCACCAGCAGGTTGGCGGCGGTGGCCATCGGGGCCACCGGCACGAAGTCTTTCACCGGATCGTAGGGCAGGTTGGGAAACAGGCTGGGATTCGCGGCCTGCGTCGTGTTGCTGGTGAAAAACAGCGTGTAGCCGTCGGCCGGTGACTTGGCCGCCGCGGTGGCGGCGATGATGCCCCTGGCCGGATAGGGCTGGGCATGGGCCGGCCCGGCCAGCCCGCATACCAGCAAGACGGACCAGATCATTGGCACACGCATCATATTCATGGTCAGCCTCTGTCTTGCTTGACCCGGCGCAGGGGCGCGCGATTCATTGGCCCGGATTGCGGCACTTGATCATGCGCATGGGTGTGTAGGTGATCGCCACGGTGCCGTCGTGCTTGACGATCTTGTTGCGCGTGCGCACCAGCCCGCGTCCCGGCCGGCTTTTGCTCAGGCGCGCCTCGATCACCTCGCATTCGACATGAATCGTGTCGCCGGCGAACACCGGGTTGTGAACCTTGAGGTCCATTTCAAGAAAAGCGTAGCCGGTGTGCTGCATCGTCGCATGGACGAGCAGACCCTCCGCGAACGTATAGGCCAGCGCGCCGGGGGCCACGCGTCCCTTGATGTCGGATTCGGTGCGCAGGAATTCCAGGTCCGTGAACAGGACCTCGGTCATCCCGGTGCAGGTGATGAAATTGACGATGTCTGTCTCCGTGACGGTACGCGCCACGGTGCGAAATTCACGCCCGACGGGCAGGTCTTCGAAATGCAGGCCGAGGCCTAGGGTTTCCATGGGTTTTGTCTCCGGGAAGTTGGTTGGATTGGGGACAGGCAGAGGATCACCGTGCGACCTGCTCCATCAGCAGGTCTGACAGTGCGGGATAGCCGGTGTCCGCTGGCAGGACCGGAATCTTCCTGCCGTCGGCGCGGTCGGCCAGCCAGGGCTGGATGCGCTGGTCGGGCCGGCGGCGCGCGGCATCCAAGGCATCCGCAACGTCGACCGACTGGGCCAGCAGCGCAAGATTGGACAGGGTCGGGAACATCGCGGTACGCCGGCGCTCCTCGCATTCCTTCAAGGCGGCGGCAGGACGGATCCAGAATGATTCCACCGCTTCAGTACCGTCGTGCCGGGCGAGCTGATCCGGCGGGGCGGCCGCGATGAAGAAATGGGTGTCGAAGCGCTTGGGAGAATGTTCCGGCGTGACCCAGTGGGCAAATGGCTGCAGTGTGCTTCCCGCGAGGTGCAGTGCCTCCTGGCAAACCATGTCGACGAAGGCGCCGCCGCCACCAGCGATTGCCTGCGCCCAGTGTTCCCGCAACCGGTCGAGTCGCTTGCCGCCCACCATCGCACCATTTTCATCCTCGCGCGCAAGCAGCAGCCCGCACTCCTCGAAGGTTTCACGGATGGCGGCAACCTGCAACGCCGCCTGCGTCCGCCCGACTGTGGCCATCTCGTGGGTGTGCGATACGAGCCTGGCGTCATGGTCCGCGGGCGCCACCTTGCCGCCGGGAAAGACGGCCGCGCCACGGGCGAAATCCATGCCGTGGTGGCGCACCACCATCAGCACCTCAAGCCCTGATGCGCCATTGCGCACCAGCAGGACGCTGGCGGCCAGTACCGGCACGACGGCAGCCCCGGGCAGCGCGGTTGCGCCCATGTCAGGCCCGCATTTCCTGCGCGATGATGGTGCGCTGGATCTGTGACGTGCCTCCCCCGATGGTGGACTGCATGCCCTCCCGGAAGTAGCGCTCCATGTCCGACTCGGGAATCATGCCGTGACCGCCCATGATCTGCATGCCCTGGCGGGTGACAGTCTGCAGCGTCTCGGACGCGAACAGCTTGGCCATGGCGACTTCCTTGCGGCAGGGCAGATGATTCGCTGCGAGGTTGGCGGCACGGTATGTCAGCAGGCGTGCCGCATCGGTCTGCGTCTGCATGTCCGCCAGCATGTGGCGCAGCACCTGGAATTCGTAGATCGGCTTGCCGAACTGGACACGCTGCTGTGCATAGGCGAGCGCATCGTCGACCGCGCCCTGCGCGTTGCCCACGTAACTCGCCGCGACGGCGACCCGTTCCAGAGAGAGGTGTTCGCCGGCGATGATCTTGAACCCTTCACCGGGTCCGCCGAGCATGTTGGCGGCCGGCAGCCGCACGTTGTCCAGGAAAATCTCGGTCGTGACGACCGACCGGCGGGCCAGTGTCTGCAGCGGACGAATCGTCAGCCCGGGCGTGTCGTTCGGCACGATGAAGACCGTCAGGCCGTTGCGCTTATCCGGGGTCTGGGCGGTCCGCACGAGCATCAGGATCTTGGCACCGCGATTGGCCGCGCCGCTGCACCAGAGTTTCTGGCCATTGAGCACATAGTCGTCGCCGTCGGGTTCGGCGCGGGTTTGCACATTGGCCACATCGGAGCCCGCGTTCGGTTCCGACATCGAGATGGGGAAGAGCACCTCCCCGCGCATGAAAGGCTCGAGGAACCTCTTCTTCTGGTCGGGCGTTCCATGCAGCGACAGGTTCATCGCCGTGAAGATACCGCCGGCGATGGCGACCGAAAAATCGACGCCATACACCGACAGGGCCTCGCACATCAGCGCGTAGGAGAAGATGTCGCCGCCGTCACCGCCGTCCGATTCGGGAACCAGCAGGCGGTGAAAACCCAGTTTTGCGGCTTTCTCGTAAGCTTCGTAGGGAAACGCCCGGTCCATGTCGCATTTGCGGATGTACTCGCGCCCGACGTCCCGGTCGACCCAGCGGCGAACCGAGTCTTTCCAGGCTGATTGTTCTTCCGTCAGAAAATTCATTGGCTTTGCTCCGTCGTTGTCAAGTGAGGCAGCGCCGTTTCAATGGCGCCGGTCGCGGCCCGGCTGGCACGCCAGCAGGCCGGCCAGCGGCGAGAGATCCGGCAGTTCCTCCAGTCTGTCGATCAGGTCGAGCGCTGCCTCGCACGATGGGCCATCCAGCATCGGACGGGCAAGGTTGCGAAACTTGGCCTCGAGGCGCTCCTGTTGCGCAGACAGATCCGTGGCGGGAACACCGCTGTCGTGGCGCTGGCGTACAGTGCAGCCGTCGGCGGTTTCGATTTCGACATCGGCCAGGGTCATGTCATCACATTCCCGGATCAGCTCGACGTGCACGCGCTGGCGCAGGCCAGCCAAGGCGCCATCGTTGGTGACGCGGTCGCTGTAGTTCGCCATGTCGCCGGTGTCGAAGCCGCCGAGCGCCATCGCGACCGTATGCCGGAGACTGAACTTCGCTTCCAGGCCGGTACGTGGCGAGGGAATGTTGCACACACCATCGCTGCTGGCCGGCGCGCGAACCACCACGCGACGCACATCGGAAGCGGTCAGGCGGTGGCGCTCCCGCAGTTGCCGGGTGGCCTCGATGGCCGCGTGCGTGCCATAGCAGGCGGCGTGGTACTTGAACAGGTTGTTGCGAAGGTGCAGGCCGTTCGCCGGTCGCTGCAACGCAAGTTCAGGGTTGAAATCGGGCCCGTGGGTGGCGGCGAACCCCTGCATGGCCTCGATCGCGTCGTCCCGGCTGGTGAATCCGCGTGCTGCGAGCTGGGCGGCCATCATGCCGTCGGCGCTGGCCTTGCCGGCATGCAGGGGCTTGCACATGGTGCCGAACATCGCTTTCAGGCCCGCCGCCTCGGTTGCTGCGATCCCCAATGCCACTGCCGTATCGTCGGCATTGAGCTGCAGCAGGCGCGAGCACGCCGCAGCCGCGCCGAAGGTGCCGATCGTCCCGGTCGCATGGAAGCCGTGCATGTAGTGGCCAGGAGAAACCGCCGCGCCGATCCGGCACAGTGTTTCATAGCCGGCCACAAAAGCCGTCATGAAGTCCGCGCCGCTGGCGCCCCGGGCCTCGGCGAGGGCGAGCAACGCAGGTACCAGCACCACTGTCGGGTGCCCCGTGAATGACATGTTCACGTCGTCATAGTCGAGCGCGTGTGATGCGGCGCCGTTGACCAGCGCGGCCTGGCGGCAGCTGGTGGCGAAGCCGTGGCCAACCACGGTCGCGTGCTGGAAACCGCCCTGTTCGCGCGCCTCTTCCGCCAACATGTGGGTCAGCGGCTCCTGCGCTCCCGACAGCGTGACGGCCACCCAGTCGAGCAGGCACTGGCGGACCAGCACGCGGGCATCGGCAGGCAGATCCGCGAATGTCCAGGCCGCGTTCTGGACCGCAAGGATGCTCGTGAGATGCACCGGAGCGGATTCGGTTTTTCTGGCCGCCAGCGGCGCGGTGCGGTGCGGTGCGGTGTGGATCATGATGTCATCGTCCTTTCCATTGGGGTTTGCGTTTCTCGCGAAACGCCTGTGGCCCTTCCAGCGCGTCTTCGCTGAGGTAGACGGAATCGAAGGCGCGATGCGATGCCCGCAGCGCTGCCGTCCGCCCCATCTCGGTAGCCATGCGGACCATTTCCTTGGCACCTCGCACGGTCAGCGGCGCATTGACCCTGATGCGCGCCGCCATTTCCTTGGCCCCCTGTAATGCCTGGCCGCTGGGCATCACGCGATTCACGTAGCCGAGTTCGTAGGCGCGTTGCGCTGTCAGGGGCTCGCAGGTCATCGCCACTTCCATCACGATGCGCTGGGGAAGCATGTGGATGAGTGGCGAGGCCCACGGCATGCCGCGGCCGACCCGGCCCTCGGTGATGGCGAATCTGGCCGTCTCGTCGGCGACGCAAAGATCGCACATCTGCGCCAGCAGCCAGCCGCCCGCGTAGGC
Source organism: Ramlibacter sp. 2FC (assembly GCA_943372495.1). GTDB lineage: Bacteria > Pseudomonadota > Gammaproteobacteria > Burkholderiales > Burkholderiaceae_C > Ramlibacter. The sequence goes on from CALRYV010000002.1 coordinate 219,210, forward strand.
GTAGCCCTGCACGGCCGCGATGACCGGCTTGGTGACTTCGATCGTGTCGCCCAGCACCGGCATGAAATTCTTGGGTGGGATGCGCAACTGCGTATCGGCAGCCTCGACCAGGTCCATGCCGGCGCAGAAGGTGTCGCCCGCGCCGGTCAGGATCGCGACCTGGGCGGTGTCATCGGCCTCGAAGCGCGGCCAGACCTCGAACAGCGCCTGCCGCACGGCGCGGTTCAGCGCGTTCTTGCGTTCGGGACGGTTGATGGTGATGACGGCGACGCCGTCCCTGACTTCATAAAGCAGTTCGTTGCTCATATCGTGCGACTGGTTGGTTGAGGTGACTTTTCCTGCGCTGCCCGGTGACCAAGCGCCTGGGACAGCAGCTGCGCGGTTTCGATTGCGATGCGCGTCAGGCGCTCGGCCGCCGCCCGCCCGCGCTCGATCGGCGCGGCCACGATCAATGCAGTGTTGACCTGGCCGTTTGGCTCGAAGACAGGTGCCGCGAAGCCGGCAACGTCAGGTGTGACCTCGCCGATGGTGGATGCAAAGCCGGCGGCCCGAACGCGATTGAGGATGCGCGTCAGCTGGCGGCGGTCTGTCACCGTCCGTTCGGTCAGGGCCCGCAGATCGGCGCTCGCCAGGTAATCACGGCGCCAGGCTTCGTCCTGGAACGCCAGCAGGACGCGGCCGGCCGAAGAGGCGAACAGCGGCCGGGTCGTCCCCACCGGTACGGTGTAACGCACGGGCTTGTGGCTTTCGACGATCTGCGTATAGGTCAACCGGCCCGCGCCCCGATCGATCACCGCCAGCAAGACCGTTTCGCCCGATTGCGCCCGGGCGTCGCGCAGGAAGGGTGTGGCCACAATTGCCAGCGAACGCGCACCCACCAGGGCCGCGCCCAGCACGAACGCTTCAGGGCCGAGGCGGTACACGGCGTCGAAGCGATGGAGATAGCCGGCTACCGTGAGGCCGCGCAGCAGGGAGTGAACGCTGGTCTTGGGTGCGTCCAGCAGAACCATGAGTTGTGCCAGTGTCAGGCCGTCCGGCTCGTCGGCGAGCAGCCGCAGGGTCCGCAACACGCGGGCCAATGCCATCGGCGCGCTGTCCTCCCGCAAGGCGGTAAGGGGCGGTTCGAGCAACGTCAGTGCTTGCTGCACGGGGCTTGTCTCAGGATTTGTTCTGATATCGGAACAGTTGTTCCGGATTGATTTCTGAGATTAACGATGCGCTTCTGGCCTGTCAAGCGCGGCAACCCGAAGGTCTCGCGGGAGTGGCGGTCCGGATTTCTTCGGAGCACCGTGCATCAGGCGGCGAACAATAGCGATGCCAAACTAACAGTTGTTATGTTACTCTACTGGACGGCGGCAGACGCTCTCGGGTCCGGCCCGGTCCACCGCTTGAACCAAGGAAACCGCATGCTTGTTTCACTATCGAGACGTGCCGCTCTGGCCGCGCTGCTGTCGGGCCTGGCCGGCGCTTCGTCGCCGGCGTTGGCCCAGCCGAGTTACCCGACCAAGCCGGTGCGCATCATCGTCCCGTCCACGCCCGCCGGCGTCCTCGACAACGTGGCGCGCACGCTTGCGTTGCGGCTGGCCGATCAACTCGGCCAGCCGATCCTCATCGACAACAGGGGAGGTGCGGGGGGCAACATCGGCGCGGAGGCCGCCGCAAGGTCACCGGCGGATGGCTACACCCTGTTCATCGGTTTCAACGCAACCCATGGCGCCAACCTGGCGCTGTTCGGCAAGCTCGCCTACGACCCGGTGAAGGATTTCGTGCCCATCAGCCTGCTCGCGGCGGTGCCGAACATCATCTCGGTCCATCCTTCGGTCCCTGTCAGCTCGCTGGCCGACCTGGTCGGCATGGCGAAGGCGAGGCCGGGTCAACTGAGCTACGCGTCGTCGGGGAATGGAACCTCGACCCACCTGGCGGCGGAGCTGTTCAAGGCGGCGGCCGGCATCGACGTGACGCACATCCCCTACCGCGGCAGCGCGCCCGCGGTGGCCGATGTAATCGCCGGCCAGGTGCCGCTGATCTTCGACAGCGCGTCGTCTTCCATCGCCCAGATCAAGGGCGGCAAGCTCAAGGCCCTGGCGACCACCAGCGCAAGGCGGCTTGCGCTGTTACCCGATCTGCCCACCGTCGCCGAATCGGGCTATCCCGGCTTCGAATCGACCGCCTGGGTCGGCCTGCTTGCCCCTGCCGGCACGCCCAAGGCGATCGTCGACCAGCTCAACGCGCAGGTCATCAAGGTCATGAGCCTGCAGGAGACACGCGAGCGAGTGGCAGCGTTCGGCGGGGAGATCACGACCTCGACCCCCGACGAATTCGCGGCCCACATCAAGTCCGAAATGGCCAAGCTGGGCAAGGTGATCCGCGACGCCCAGATCAAGGTGAATTGAGCCACGCCCATCCGAATTTTCTCAACTCATTAAAAGGAAGCTCCGCATGTCCGACAAGGAAATCTACCTCGACGTCAAGGATTACGTCGGCACGATCACCATCAACCGCCCCAAGACGCTGAACGCGTTCACCGGCGACAACATCGTGGAGATGCAACGCCTACTCGACCTTGCAGCCGCGGATCCGAAGATCGGCGTCATCGTCCTCACCGGCACCGGAGAGCGGGCGTTTTGTGTTGGCGGCGACGTCAACTGGGAAAAGGGCAGTGGCGGCAAGAGCGGCCTGGAGGACCTGAATTTCACCTTCAACCGGCAGATCGTCGAGTGCCCAAAGCCGGTGATCGCCCGTGTCAACGGCTATGCGATCGGCGGCGGCCATCACATCGCCTACTTCTGCGATTTCACGGTTGCCGCCGAGCACGCCATCTTCGGACAGAACGGACCGCGGGTCGGGTCCCCGGCGGGCGGCTACATCGTCTCCCACTCGGCCAACGTGCTGGGCCACAAGCGCGCGCGCGAACTCTGGATGCTGTGCCGGCGCTACACCGCGCAGCAGGCGCTCGACTGGGGCCTGGCCAATTCCGTGGTCCCGATGGCGAAGCTCGACGAAGAAGTGCGCAAATACGCCGACGAGCTGCTGTCGCTGAGCCCGACCTGCCTGCGCATCGTCAAACGGTCCTTCTACCACCACATGCTGCCGATCATGGGCCGCGACATGAGCGACCTGATCAAGGAGGTCGCGCCCAACTACTTCGAGACCGGGGAGCAGACGGAAGGAGCGACGGCATTCCTGGAAAAGCGCAAGCCGGACTTCAGCAAATTCCGCTGACACTCGCGCGCCGGGCGCGCGCGGCGCGTGCCCGGGCCATCGAGTTCGCCGGTGCGGCGGCGTCAATCCAGCGTGACGCCGGCCTCCCGGATCACCTTGCCCCATTTGACGGTCTCTGCCGCCAGGAAGGCGTCGCAGTCCTGGGGCGTGCCGCCGCTGGGGAACACCACCATGGCATCGAGCCGAGCCTTCGATTCAGCGCTGCGCAGGATCAGCGTCACTTCGTCGGACATCCGGCGTACGATCTCGCGCGGCGTGCCCGCGGGCGCCAGCATCGCCGCCCACGACGAACTGGTGAATCCGGGCACGCCCTGTTCGATGAAAGTCGGTATCTGCGGTTGCAGCGGCAGTCGTTGCCCGCTGGTGACGCCGATCACCTGCACCTGAGCCGCTTTGCCGGCGTTGACGACCGCCGCCCCACCGTCGAACAACAGATCGATCTGGCCGGCGATCAGGTCGCCAAGCGCCGGAGCCGCGCCGCGGTACGGGATGTGCACCATGTAGGTCTTGGTGACGGCCTTCAACAACTCGCCGGTGAGATGCGCCGCCGAGCCGGTGCCCGACGAGCCGAAACTGATCTTTCCGGGGTTGCGCCGCGCATACCCGAGCAGCTCGACGACGGATTTGAACGGCGCGCGGTTCGACACGGCGGCCAGCAGCGGGGCCGACGCCATCGGGGCGACGCCGATCAGGTCCCGGCGCGGGTCGTAGGGGAGTTTGGGGTAGAGCGTGGTGTTGGCGGCGTAGGCGGCGATCACCACGGCGAAGGTGTAGCCGTCCGCAGGCGACTTGGCCACCGCGTCGACGCCGATGATGCTGTTGGCGCCGGGCTTGTTGTCGATGAGGATGGCCTGGCCGAGGCGGGACTGCAGCCCGGGCTGGACCAGGCGCGCCATCTGGTCGGTGAAGCCGCCGGGCGGATAGGGCACGACCAGACGGATCGGCTTGTTGGGCCAGGGATTCTGGGCCAACGACGGGAGTGCGATGCTGCCCGCCCCCGCTGACAGCACCTGGCAAAACCGACGACGCAAGAGAGAACGGGCTGGAGCTGTCATGAGGCTGCTTTCATGGTGGATGAAATGGTTCCTGCCGGGCGCCGGCGCACCAGCAGTTTCCAGATGCCTTCGACGACCACCTCGCCGCGCTGGTTGATAGCCTGGCGTCCGAAGGCGACGACACCCCTGTCGCCCTTGGAGGTCTCGGTTTTCTGGATGATCTCGACCCGCGCGCGCAACGTGTCGCCGATGAAGGTCGGCTTTGGAAAGCGGCACTGGATGTCCAGCAGGCCGAGCAGGCTGGGCTCGAGATGCTGGTTCAGCAGCATGCGCGTGATCAGCCCCGACATCACCGACAACACCAGCAGGCCATGTGCGATGCGCTGGCCATAATGCGTTCCGCTGGCGTACTCCGCGTCCACATGCAGGCGGTTGAAATCCGCCGACAGGCAGGCGAAGTTGACGACGTCGGCCTCGGTGATGGTGCGCGTCGGGCTGAGGAACGCATCACCCGCGATGAGGTCTTCGAAGAAGCAGGGTTCGGCGCTCTGTACGGACATGTTCATGCGGGCTCCTTGGTTCCGGCCCCCGAAGCGCCTCCGGCGGCCAGGCGTTGCAGGACCTGATCGACCAGCTCGGCTTTCACCACGCGGCCGGTCAGGTTTCTGGGAACCGCGTCCATGAAAACGACGCGGCGCGGCTTCTTGTAGGCCGCCAGTCGCGCGGCGGCAAAGGCGGCAATCTCCAGGGCGTCGTCGGCCGTGCCGGCTATCGCGCCCGGATGCGGCACGATGACCGCGCAGATCAGCTCGGTCCACCGCGCGTCCGGCAAGCCGACACAATGCGCCTCGGCCACGGCGGGATGCTGTTGCAGCACCTCTTCGATCTCGGAGGCGTGAATGTTGATGCCGCCGCTCTTGATGATGTCCCGCTTGCGGCCCACGAAGTGCAGCAGGCCGTTGGCGTCGATCCGCCCGAGATCGCCGACCGTGATGAAGTCGCCTCGCCGCGTGCTTTCAGTCAGCTCCGGGTCTTCGAAGTATCCGTCGTACTGCGAGTCGCTCCGGCAGCAGATCTCTCCCACCTCCCCAGGCGCAACTTCCTGCCCATCGTCGTCGAGCAGTTTGAGTTCCACCCCGAAAAACGGCCGGCCGACGCAGTTGCCTTCCATGTGAGCGCGTACCTCGAATCCCTTGAGGTTGGCATAGGGTCCCACTTCGCTCGACGCGGCGTAGATGTTGAGGACGCCATCTCCAAGACGATCGAGCACGGCGCGCTTGAGGCTGCTGGACAAGGCACCGGCGCCGGACTGGATCACGCGCAGGCTGGACAGGTCTGCAGCCGCAAAGCGCGGGTGCTCGACCAGGGACTGCAGCATCGCCGGCAACAACATCGCCGACTGGATGCGTTCGCGCTCGATGCAATCGATGACGGTGCCGGCATCGAAATGCTCGTGCAGCGTGACGGTCGCACCCAGGTAAAGGGGCAGCAGCGTGTAGACGCAGCCCGCGGCCAGACAGATCGGCAGTGTGGCCAGCGTCCGGTCGTCTGCGCCGAAGCCCTGCTCGATTGCCCGCTCCTCGAAACCGAAGCGCGATCGCAGTGCACCCTTGGGGCGACCGGTCGTGCCGGAGGTGTGCAGCATGATGGTGCTGCCGGCGCGTCGCTGCGGCACGGCGGGCGCGGCCGTGACCAGCAGCGTTTGCCAGCGCAATGCGTCGGCCGGTGCCTGCGCCTCGGCGTCGGCGAACCAGATCCAGCGGCGCGCGGCATCGGACAGCTCGGTGGCCCTGGCGCCGAAGCCAGTTCCCAGGAGCACGAAGCGCGCATGCGCGGCGGTCATGGCGTGTCGCAGGTCGTCGGCGGCGAGGCGGTAGTTCAGCGGCGCAGGGATGGCGCCGATTCCGGTCAAGGCGAAATAAGCGACCAGCATGTGGGTGTGGTTGTGCGACAGCATCGGCACCTTCTCGCCGGGTTCGATCCCCAGGCCGGCGAAGGCGCGCATGGTCTGCTCGGTGCTGGCCAGCAGATCGGCATAGGTAAGAGCCGTGTCCCGAAAGCGGATGGCCACCCGCTGCGGTGCCCGGCGCGCGTTCAGGCGCAGGGCGTGGAGAAGAGTCATGCTCATGTTTCGGCCCTGGTTCAGTGGAACGCCGACACGCCGAGCACCTCACGCCCGATGATCAGGGTCTGGATTTCGGTGGTGCCTTCGGGGATCAGGCCGCCGCGTGTGTCGCGGAAGATGCGCTCGATCGGCAACTCCTCGCTGTAGCCGCTGCCGCCGTGCACCTGCAGCGCCATGCCGGCGACTTCGTGCGCTGCTTCTGCAGCATAGAGCTTGGCGATCGAACATTCGGTGCGGGCCGGGCCGCCCTGGTCCAGCGCCCAGGCCGCACGGTAGCCGAGGGCGCGTGCGGCCTCGCAGCGCACCATCATGTCGACGATCAGTTTTTGCACCAGTTGATAGCTGGCAATGGGCTTGCCGAACTGCTTGCGCTGGCCGGCGTAGGCGATCGACAGGTCGAGGGCTGAGCGTGCGGCGCCGACTGCGCCCATGGCGACATTGAGGCGGCCGAAGTTCAGTCCCGTCAGCACGGCTTTCAGCCCTTCACCTTCGACCCCGAGCAGGTTTTCCTTGGGCACCACAGCATCGACGAAACTCAGCTGGGAAGTGCCGGTCGCGCGGATGAACATGACGTCGGCGCGCCGCGCCTCGTAGCGCGTCACCTCGCGTTCGACGATGAACATGCTGATGCCGCCGTCGCAGCGGGCGCTGAAGGTGCGCGCCAGCAGCACGCCGAAATTGCCGTGGATGCCGTTGGTGATCCACAGCTTGCTGCCGTTGACGAGGTAATGGTCGCCCCGGTCCTCGGCCCGGGTCTCGATGCCGGCCACGTTCGAGCCGTGGTTGGGCTCGGTGATCGCCATCCAGTGGCGCAGCTGGCCGGCCAGCAGTGGTTGCAGGTGCCTCTGCAGCTGCGCGGGAGTGCCGTGCCGGTGCAGCAGCTGCGCCACGATGTTGAGTGAATTCATCATCACCCGCAGCGACAGCCAGCAATAGCCGGCCTCTTCCATCAGGATCGCCCAGTCGGCATAGCGCATGCCGAAGCCGCCGGCGTCTTCCGGCAACAGGCCGCCCAGGTAGCCGAAGGGCTGCAGCTGCGGCAGCAGCTCCCAGGCGAACTCGCGCTGCCGCTCGCACTCGGCCACCCGGGGCGCCACCCGTTCCCGCAGGAAGCGGCGCACCGATTCGCGCATCGCGTCCTGTTCCGGTGTGAATCCGAAGTCCATGCCTGTGTCCGTTTCAGGTGGCGAAGCGACCGCCGGTGACATGCAGCGTGGCGCCGGTCACATAGCTGGCCGCTTCGCTGGCCATGAACACCACGGCGCTGGCGATGTCGCGCGGAACGCCGAGACGACCGATCGGAGTCCGGGCGATGGCGTTGTCCCTGATCTTCTGATAGTGGGGCAGGTTGCGCACGCCGTCGGTCTCGACAAACCCGGGCGCGATGCTGTTGACGGTGATGCCGTCGCGCCCGAGCTCGAGCGCCAGTGCGGCCGTGAAGCCGAGCACGCCGGCCTTGGCCGCCGAATAGCTGGCCTGTCCCGGATTGCCGAGGTGCGCGCGCGACGAAATATTGACGATGCGGCCCCAGTGCTGTCCAGCCATCGCCGGCACCACCGCCTTGCTGCACAGGAAGGCGCCCTTGAGCACGGTGTCGACAACGGCGTCCCAATCGGCTTCGCTGAGCTTGACGATTCGCGCATCGCGCGCGAACCCCGCGTTGTTGACCAGCACGTGCACGCTGCCGAAGGCGTCAAGTGCAGCCTGGACCAGCCGTTGGACATCGGCGGCGCGGGTCACGTCGGCGGCCACCGCGATCGCGCTGAAGCCGTCGCGCTGCAGCGCGGCGCAATGGTCCGACGCCGCCTGCCCGTCGATGTCGGTGACGACGATGCGGGCGCCTTCTTCGGCCAGCGCGCGCGTGGTCTCGGCGCCGATGCCCCGGCCCGAGCCCGTGACGATGGCCACCTTGTCCTTCAAGCCGGTCTGCATGCGGCCTTCACGGTGGTTTTACAGCAGGTCTGCATCGTGCTCGCCGATATAAGGTGCGGGCCCGGGCTGTCCGGCCGGGGTGCGGCTGAAGCGCGGAGCGGGTGAGGGCTGCAGCACACCGTGGCTTTCGAAAAACGTGCCGCGCGCCAGATTGTGCGGGTGGCGCGCCGCGTCGGCGGTGGTGAGTACGGGTCCGAAGCACACGTCGCTGCCTTCGAGCAACGCGCACCAATGGTCGCTCGGCTGGCCGCGAAAGGTCGCGGCCAGTCTTCGCTTGAGTTCAGGCCAGGCCGCCGGGTCGCGCTGGCGCAGGAACAGCGGATCGGCGATTCCGAGCTTGTCCAGCAGCAGGGCATAGAACTGCGGCTCTAGGGCGCCGATCGAGATCCACTTTCCGTCGGCGCATTCGTAGGTGTCGTAGAAGTGCGAGCCGCCGTCCAGCAAGTTGGACTCGCGCTCGTCCTTCCAGTGGCCGATGGCACGCAGCTCGCAGACGATGGAAGTGAGCAGCGCGGCGCCGTCGAGCACCGCCGCGTCGACGACCTGTCCGCGGCCAGAATTGCGGGCCTCGAACACCGCGCACATGATGCCGAAAGCGAGCATCATGCCGCCGCCGCCTAGGTCACCGACCATCGCCGCCGGCGCGACCGGGCCGCCTTCCTTGCGGCCGATCGTCGCCAGCGCCCCCGACAGCGCGATGTAGTTGATATCGTGGCCCGCCGCCTGGGCCAGCGGACCGTCCTGGCCCCAGCCGGTCATGCGGCCGTAGACCAGCCGCGGGTTGCGCGCCAGCAGCGCGTCCGGGCCGAGGCCCAGCCGCTCCATCACGCCCGGGCGGTAGCCTTCGACCAGGGCGTCGGCGTCATCAACCATCGCCAGCACCTTGTCGCGGTCTTCGGCCGACTTGAGGTCCACCGCCGCCGAGCGCCGACCCCGGTGCAACACGCCGTGCCGGCCGGCCAGAAGGAAGCCCGGCGCATCGCGGTCCTTGCCCTTGTCCGCCTTGCGGTCGAGGCGGATCACGTCAGCCCCCATGTCGGCCAGCATCATGGCGCAGAACGGCCCCGGCCCGATGCCGCCGAACTCGATGACTTTCAGGCCCTGCAGGGGACCGCTCATATCGCTGCTCCTTTGGTTGATTCAGCCCAGCCAGCGCTTGCGCCGCCGGTAATGCTTGACATCGCGGAAGCTCTTGCGCCCGCCCTCGCGGTCCAGGCCGAGGTAGAACTCGCGCACGTCCTCGTTGGCACGCAATTCATCGGCGCGGCCCTCGAGCACGATGCGCCCGCCTTCCATCACGTAGCCGTAGTCGGCGATTTCGAGCGCCACGCGCGTGTTCTGTTCGACGATCAGCAGCGCCAGGCCCTGGTCGCGCAGGCGGTGCAGCACGGCGAAGACCTCCTCGATCATGCGCGGCGCCAGGCCCAGCGACGGCTCGTCGATCAGCATCAGGCTGGGCTCGGCCATGATGGCGCGACCGATCACCAGCATCTGCTGTTCGCCGCCCGAGAGGTAGCCGGCGACACGCTTGCGCAGGTCGGCCAGGCGCGGAATGGCCTGGTACACCGCCGCCAGTGCCCGGCGCATGGCGGCGCCCGACTTGAACATGTGGCCGCCGATGATGAGGTTCTGCTCCACCGTCATGTGCGGCAGCACGCGCCGGCCTTCCATCACGTGCACCAGGCCGGCGCGCACCACGGTGGCCGAGTCCCGGCCGTGGATCGGCTCTCCTCCGAAGGCGATGCTGCCGCCCGAGACGCGCCCGTCCTCGGAGTCGATCACGCCCGAGATGGCCTTCAGCGTCGTGCTCTTGCCGGCACCGTTGGCACCCAAGAGGGCGACGCAGCCGCGCTGCGGAACCTGCATCGAGACGCCCTTGAGCGCCAGGATGACCTCGGCGTACAGCACCTCGACGTTGCCCAAGGTCAGCAGCGCGCCCGCCGCGGTGGGAGTCGGGTGCTCTGGCGCCTGCTTGGCGGCCTGGCGCCGCGCCTCCACCACGGCCGATTCGCTGCTGTCCGTCACCACTTCGGCACCGTAGGCACGGCAATGTCGCCCGCCGCGCGAATCACCTTGCCGTCCTTCATGGTGGCCACATTGACCTTGGCGCTGCCGGTGGGGAAGGGCGCATCGACGCTGAAGTCCACCCCCGGCAGAAGCCCCATGAGTTCGGTGCCGGAGAACTGGGTGGCCAGCAGCGCGGCGTGCACCGCCTCGCCGGTGACCTTGTCGGCGCCCTTGGCCTTGACCGCGGCCTCGATGGCGCGCACGGCCACGATGCTCTGGCCGAGGCCGATCATCGTCATCGCGTTCCAGCCGGACTTCAGGCCATGCTTGTCCTGCAGCGTGCGATAGTACTTGCGGGCCGTAGTGTCGTCTTCGCTGGCGTCGGCGATGGCCCCGACCTCGAAGTCGCCGGCAAAGCCGTTCGGATCGCCCAACGCCTTGGACGATCCGGCCAGGCCGTTGTGCAGCGACAGCATGATCGGGATGTTCTTGCCCAGCGCCTGCAGCGCGCGCTTGGTGGCCACGGCCTGCGCCGTGTTGGTCTGGATCACGATCACGTCGGTGCCGGCGTTGGCCAGGCGGCGAACCTGCAGGGTCAGGTCGGTCGGCTGCACTTCAGTCCAGATGGCTTCGACGAAAGTGGCCTTGTCCGGGTGAGCCTTGGTGTAGCTTTGCAGGCCCTTGGCCATGTCGGCGTAGGCCGGCGTGGCCTCCGACGTGATGATGCCGACCTTGACCGGCCGCTTGTTTTCGAGCTTGGCGCTGCGGAACCATTCAAGGAAGCCGGCGGCCTCGTGCGGATAGGTGGGGCGGACGTTCAGCGCCCACTGGTTGGGCTTCCAGCCGAAGCCGTAGGCGGCGGTGCCGAACAACATCGGCACCTTGTCCTCGGGCAGCCGCTGCTGCAGCGCGGCGGCATCGGGGCCGCCGAGGCCCAGCACCAGCGCCGGCTTGAGTTCGGCCTTGATGCCGGGCCACAGGCTGGCCGTTTGTGCGACGTCGTAGCGGGTGTCGTAGGTCTTGACGACGATGCGCACCTTGAGCTTCTCGCCGACCTCCTTGTTCCACCACTCGACCACCGCCAGTCGCCCGCCCTGCATGTCGTTCATGACGTTGGCGTAGGGGCCGGCGAAGTCGGCGAGCGCGGCCACGTTGATGGTGGTCTGCGCGCGGGCGACGGAGCTCACGGAGCTCAGCAGCAGGCCGGCGGCCAGGGCCGTGGCGCAGGTCAGGAAGGGGCGTCTTTGCATGTCGATCTCCTAAGGGGTGGAATGTCTACGATGGGAATCAATGGGGGAAAGGCCAGAGGCGATACGTGGCCTTGAAGATGTTCCAGCGATGCATCAGGCCCTTGGGTTCGAGCAGCAGGAAGCCGGTGATGACCAGGCCCAGGAACACGTTCATGCTCGCGAACACGATGTCGCTGCCCAGGCTGGGCATGTGCTGCACGATGTCGGGGCCCAGGCTGGTGATAGTTTCCTGCACGGTGCGGATCAGCACCGTGCCGATCAGCGCGCCGACGATCGAACCCAGTCCGCCGACGATCATCATCGCGATGAACCAGATCGAGTTGAACAGCGTGAACTGGTCGACCGAGACGAAGCGGATCTGGTAAGCCCAGAGCGCGCCGCCGATGCCGGCATAGAAAGCGCCCAGGACGAACGCCCGCGCCTTGGTACCGGCGACGTCGATGCCCATCATGCCGGCGGCCACATCGTCGTCGCGCACCGCCACGAAGGCGCGGCCGTGGCGGCTGCGCAGGATGCCGAAGGCGCCGAACACCATCACCGCGGTGCTGAACAGGAACAGGTGGTAGAGCGCGCGGTCGCTGTCGAAGACCAGGGGCCCGAGGCGGGCCGGCTCGAGGCTGAAGCCGTTGACGCCGCCGAGCCAGGACGACGGCAGGTTGAGCACCACGAAGACGAACAGGAACTGCGCCGCGATGGTGGTCAGCGCGAGGTAAAAGCCCTTGATGCGCGCCGCCGTCAGGCCGAAGGCCCAGCCGGCCAGCGCGGCCAACACGCCGCCCACCGGCACGGCGATCCAGAACGGCAGGCCGAACTTGACCTCCATCGCGCTGGCGCCATAGGCGCCGACGCCCATGAAGGCCGCCTGGCCAAGGTTGATCTGTCCGGCATAGCCGGTGGTGATCTGCAGCCCGACCACGACGATGGCCGTGACCAGCATCAGGTTGGCCACCGCCACCAGGCGCGGTGAGGCGAGCCAGGGGTACAGCAGCAGCGCGGCGCCGAACAGGGCCAGCGCCAACCACTGTGCCCGCGTGCGGACGAGTGCGCTGTCGCGCCCGTAGCTGGTGGAGAAAATTCCGGAGGGATCCATGGCTCAAACTCTTTCGATGCGCTTCCAGCCGAACATGCCGGTGGGTCGGACGATGAGCACGACCAGCATGAAGACGTAGGGGACCACCGAAGCGGCGTTGCCGCCGATCAGCGGGTCGATGTAGGCGGCGGTCAGCCCCTGGACGACACCGACGATGATGCCCGCCAGCAGCAGCCCGCCGATCGATTCCAGCCCCGCCAGCAGCGCCACCGGCAGGGCGGCGAAGCCGATCTCCGACGACAGGAAGGTCAGCGACTTGCCGCTGAGGTAGACCATCGAGGTGATGACCGACAGCACCCCGCCCAGCGCCCAGGCGAAGGCGATGGAGCGGCGCACGCTGATGCCCATGGCCAGCGCGATCTGGTGGTCCTCGGCCACGGCCGACATGGCCAGCCCGGCGCGGCTGCGGTTGAAGAACCAGTGCAGTGCCGCGGCGCACACGATGGCGATGATGCCGCCGGCGGCCAGCGAACGCGGCACGATCAACTCGCCGTAGATCAGCGGCGTGAGCGAGATGATGGCCGGGAACTGCCGCTCCTGCGGGCCCCAGATCAGCAGCACCAGGCCGCGCATCAGGATCAGCAGGCCGATGGTGACCATGATCATCGAGAACACCGACTCGCCGATCAGGCGGCGGAACAGCAGCCGTTCGATGGCCAGGCCGATCAGCACCGAGATGGCCAGCGCCACGCCGATGCCCAGCGCTGGGTGCATGCCGCGCGACTGCACCGCCCACCACACCAGGAAGGCACCGACGACCAGCATCTCGCCGACCGCCATGTTGAAGACCTTGCTGGCGCGGTAGATGACGACGAAGCCCATCGCCACCAGCGAATACAGCAGGCCGAGCAGGGCGCCGTTGAGCGCGTAGTTGAAGAACTCGATGATCATCTTGGGTCGGCCCTGGTGATGTCCGTGGCCGTCACGGTGGCGCGCAGCACGCCGTTGCGGCCGTCCTGGTAGGTCACGGCGATTTCGCAGTCGATGTCGCTCGCGCCCGCGTAAAGGCCGTCGATCAGCGCCTTGTAGCGCTGCTCCAGGAACTCGCGGCGCAGCTTGCGGGTACGGGTGAGTTCGCCCTCGTCGGCGTCGAGCTCCTTGGGGAAGTTGGCGAAGCGCACGACGCGCGAACCCTCGGGCAGCAGGGTGTTGATGCGCGCGATCTCGTCGCGCACCAGAGCGCGGATCTCCGGCCGCTGCGACAGGTCGGTGAAGGTCGAGAAGGCGATGCGCCGCTCTTCGGCCCAGCGCGCCGCCACGCCCATGTCGATGTTGATCAGCGCGCCGACCCAGGGCCGAGTGGCGTCGCCCAGCACCATCACGTCCTTGATGAAGGGTGAGAAGCGCAGCCGCGTTTCGATGAACTGCGGTGGGTATGGGTGGCCGTTGGCCAGCTTGACCAGGTGCTCGACGCGGTCGAGGAAGACGATCTCGCCGTGCTCGGTGCGCCGCACGGCGTCGCCGCTGGCGAACCAGCCGTCGCGGTCGAGCGCCGCGGTCTTGTCCGGCTTGTTCCAGTAGCCGAGGAAGCCGGTGCCGCCGCGCAGCAGCAACTCGCCGCTGGCTTCGATGCGGGCCTCCAGCGGCGCGCCGAACACCGGGTCGACGTCGAGCAGCGGACCAACGGTTTCCAGGTCGTAACGCTCGCCGCGGTGGCCGGCGATCAGCCCGAATTCGGAGCAGCCGTAGATGTTGCGCAGCGGCACGCCCAGGGCGTGGAAGAGGCGGAACACGTCGGGCGCCATCGCCGTGCCGCCCGAGACGGCGACCTTCGAGCGCAGGAAACCGAACTGGTCGCGCACGGCATGCAGCGTCAGCACCTCGGCCAGCGGCAGCAGCAGCCGCGACAGGGCCGGCGCTGGCCGGCCCTCGAGTCGCGCCACGTGCACGTCGTGGCCGACGCGCACGCCCCAGCGGTAGATGCGCCGCGACAGCCAGCCAGCGTGCAGCATGCGCGCCTCGATGGTGGCGGCGATGCTCTCCCATTGGCGCGGGCCGAACAGCACCATGTGCGGCGCCAGCTCGCGCAGGTTGGGCAGCACCTGGTCGGGCCCCTCGGGGAAGTTGACCACCAGCGGCAGGGTCAGACCCAGCGTCACGCCCAGCAACTGCTCGGTGATCCAGGCCAGCGGCGTGTAAGACAGGTACTCCATGCCGGGCGCTATCGGCAGCGCACTGCGCATGCGCGTGGCGTTGTCGATCAACCAGCGGTGCGTGATCATCACGCCCTTGGGTTTGCTTGTCGTGCCCGAGGTGTAGGAGAGCAGGGCCAGGTCGTCCATGCCGCCCGATTCCACCTCGCGCTCGAAGCGCTGCGGGTGCCGATCATGCTCCTGCCGGCCCACCGTGGCCAGGCTCTCGAAGGCGTGCAGCAGGTCGTGCCGGTACGACCACATGCCCGAGTCGTCCCAGTAGGCGATGCCGCGCAGCGCAGGCAGCTTGGGTGCCAGCGCGATGGCCTTGTCGACCTGCTCCTGGTCTTGCGCGAAGATGAACTTCGCCTGCGAGTCTTCGCACAGGTAATGCAGTTCGTCGGCGGTGGCGTCGGGGTAGACCGACACGGTCTTGGCGCCCAGCGACTGCGCGGCGAAGATGGCCCAGTAATGCTCGGGCTCGTTCTCACCGATGACGATGGCGGTGTCGCCGCGCGTCAGGCCCAGTGCAGCGGCGCCCAGTGCGATGCCGCGCACCTGCTCCAGTACCTCGCCCCAGGTGTAGCTGCGCCAAATGCCCTTGCGCTTCACCCGTTGCGCCAGCCGCCCGGGCTGGGTGCCGGCGTGCGAGAGCAGGGTCTGCGGCAGGGTGCGCAGCACGATGGTTTCGGCAACGGCAACGGCGCCGGGCGCCGCGAGCGGCATGGGCGCGGACACGCGCTGTGCGCTGTCGCGGGCCAGGGCGGAGGCCGGGCTGCTCATGCCGTCGCTCCCAGGTAGGCCTGGATCACCGCCGGGTCGGCCTGCACCTGGGCCGGCGTGCCGTCGGCGATCTTGCGACCGAAGTCGAGCACGGCCACGCGGTCGGCCAGGTCCATCACCACCCCCATGTCGTGTTCCACCAGCACCACCGGGATGTGCTTGGCCTCGCGCACGTCGATGATGAAGCGGGCCAGGTCCTCCTTCTCTTCGGTGTTCATGCCAGCCATCGGCTCGTCCATCAGCAGCACCTTGGGCTCCATCGCCAGCGCACGCCCGAGGTCGACGCGCTTGCGCAGCCCGTAGCCGAGCGAGCCCACCGGCTGGTGGCGGATGTTCTCGATTTCAAGGAACTCGATGATGTTCTCTGCCACCTCGCGGTGCCGCGCCTCTTCGCGCTGCGTCCAGGGAAAGTACATGAAGGCCTGGGCCAGGCTGGAGCGCATGTGGCTGAAGCGGCCCACCAGGATGTTGTCGAGCACGCTCATGTTGGCAAACAGGTGCGTGCCCTGGAAGGTGCGCACCACGCCCTCGCGCGCGATGTCGTGCACGGCGCTGCCGCGCAGGTCGCGGCCCTTGTACTGCACGCTGCCCTGCTGCGGGCGATAAAAGCCGCTCAGCACATTGAGCAGCGAACTCTTGCCCGCGCCGTTCGGGCCGATGATCGCCAGCATCTCGTCGGGACGGATCTCGACGCTGACATCGGACAGCGCCGTGACGCCGCCAAAGCGCAGGGTCACTCCCTGCGCTACCAGCGCGGGAGGGGCTCCCGCCGATGCGGTGTGCGAAGCGGTGGCCATGGGTCAGGAGAAGGCGTTCAGCCCGGTCAATGCCCGGCCGATGATCAGCTTCTGGATCTCGGTGGTGCCGTCGGGGATGGTCATCATGCGGGCGTTGCGGAACAGCAGCTCGACGCCGAAGTCCTTGGTGATGCCGTTGCCGCCGTGGATCTGCACCGCCTTGGAGGCCACGTCGACCGCGATCTCGGTGGCGTAGCACTTGGCCATCGCGCTCTCGACCTCGCAGCGCACGCCGTGGTCGATCAGGTTGAAGGCGCGGTAGACCAGCAGCTTGGCCGCGTCGAGTTCGATCGCGGCCTCGGCCAGCATGCCCTGGATCAGCTGGTGCGCCCCGATCGGCTTGCCATGCTGGCGGCGTTCCTTGGCGTAGGCCACTGCCTTGTCGAGCGCGGCCTGCGCGATGCCCACGGACGTGAGGCCGACCATGGGTCGCGCCTTCTCGAACAGCACCAGTGTGTTCTTCAGCCCGGCGCCGGGGGCGATCAGCATGTTGCCGGCGGGCACGCGCACGTTGTCGAAGAACAGCTGCGCGGTCGAGGTGCTGTTCAGTCCCAGCTTGTCGATGTTGCGGCTTTCGTAGCCGTGCTCGGCGCGGTCGACGAGGATCATCGACAGGCCCTTGGCGCCTTCGTCCGAGGTGCGCACGATGACCATGCAGAAGTCGGAATAGTGGCCGTTGGAGATCCAGGTCTTCTCGCCGGTGACGACGTAGTGGTCGCCGTCCTTCTTGGCGCGGCAGGTCACCTCGGCCACGTTGGAGCCGACGCCGGGTTCGCTGATGCCGCTGCAGGCGATGATCTCGGCGCGCAGCATGCGCGGCAGGTACTTGTCGCGCATCGACTCGTTCGTGCAGACCTCGAGCGAATAGGCGCCGAGCTGCTGGATCAGCAGCGAGATGGCGACGTCGCCCGACACGCGCGCGAGCTGTTCGTACATCAGCGCGTAGGTCAGCCAGGGCATGCCCAGGCCGCCATGCTTCTCGGCGATGATGCCGTTGCCGCCCATGCCGTAGGGCAGCATCATCTGGAAGATCTCCAGCATGCGTTCCTTCTCGATCAGCTTGTCGGGCTGGTAGCGCTGGACGATGGGGCGCAGCTTGGTTTCGAGAAAGCGGTTGAAGCCTTCGACGGCGAGGCGCTGTTCTTCGGTGGGCAGGAAGTTCATGGGATCGACCTTGAAATGGAAAGGGCGCTGGTTCAGCGCGAACTCATGCGGGCACCGGCATCGATGTGCAGGCAGGTGGCATTGATGTAGGGGTTCTCGACGATGCTGCGCACCATGTGCGCCAACTCAGCCGGCGCCCCCATGCGGCGCGGGAACAGCACCATGCGGTCGACAATGGCTTGCGCCACCTTCCTGGGCAACCCGGCCACCATCGGCGTGTCGAACAGGCCGGGCGCCACTGCCACACAGCGGATGCCCAGCTCGGCGAGGTCGCGCGCCACCGGCAGGGTCAGGCCGATCACGCCGGCCTTGCTGGCGGCATAGGCCGCCTGCCCCATCTGGCCGTCGTGCGCCGCACCCGACGACAGGTTGACGATGACGCCGCGCTCGCCGTCTTCGGGTTCGTTGCGCGACATCGCAACCGAGGCCAGGCGCAGCACGTTGAAGGTGCCGGTGAGGTTGATGGCGATGACTTTTTCCCACAGCGCAAGCGGGAACGGCTTGCCGTCGGCGACCGTCTTCGCGGCGTCGGGCACGCCGGCGCAGTTGACGCAAATGTGCAGGGCGCCGAAGCGCTCCAGGGTTTGGTCGATGCCGGCCTGGACCTGGGTTTCGCTGGTCACGTCGACCGGCAGAAAGAGCGACGCTGTGCCCAGTGCGGCGGCCGTGGCGGCGCCGCGTTCGGCGTCGCGATCAAACAGGGCCACGCTCGAGCCGGCCGCGAAAAGTGCTTCGGCCACCGCGCGGCCCAGGCCCGAAGCGGCTCCGGTGACGACTGCAACCTTGCCGGAAGGATTCATCGTTGGGTCCCCTTCAGCGGCCGAGAATGGTGATGGCGCACACCGCCTCTTCGATGCCGAACAGGCCACCGCCGTTCTCGGCGATCGCGAGCCGCGCGGCCCGCACCTGGCGCGCTCCGGCTTCGCCACGAAGTTGCGTCACCAACTCGTGCAACTGGCCCAGCCCCGTGGCGCCGATCGGGTGGCCCTTGGACTCGAGCCCGCCCGAGGTGTTGACGGGGATGCGCCCGCCCAGCGTGGTCGCGCCGCTTTCGGCCAGCGCGCCACCGGCGCCAAACTCGCAGAAACCCAGGTTCTCGCTCTGCACGATCTCGCCGATGGCGGTGGCATCGTGCACTTCGGCCACTGAAATATCCTGCGGGCCAACGCCGGCGCGCTCATAGGCCAGCTTCGACGCCTTGACCGTCACATGCTGACCGACGTCCTCGGGCCGCCGCGTCGAACCGGTAGCCACCACCGAGGCCAGCACGCGGATCGCACGGCGCCGGTCGGCGAGTCGCGCCAGCGCGGCTTCGGAACAAACCAGCACCGCCGCGGCGCCGTCGCTGATCGGCGCGCACATCGGCAGGGTCAGCGGGTAGGTGATCGGCGGTGCGGCCAGGATCTGCTCGATGGTGTAGGCATTGCGGTACTGCGCCAGCGGGTTGTGCACCGAGTGCCCGTGGTTCTTGGCCGCCACCGCGGCGAACTGGCGCTGCGTGGTACCGAACTCGCACATGTGGAATCGCCCGAAGGCGGCATAGATGTCCATGAACAGGCTGTACGGCGCCTTCGAGGTGGTGCCCTCGGGCGGCTCGACGCCATCGCCCATGGCCAGCAGCGTGCGCTTGTTGGCTTCGATGGTCTGGAGATCCCAGGCGCCATCGAAGACGCTGAACATCTTGGCCCTGTCGGTGCAGAACATTTTCTCGGCGCCCACGGCCAGCGCGATCTCGCCTTCGCCCGAGCGCACGTACTGTACCGCCAGGTTGAAGGCCGAACTGCCGCTGGCGCAGGCGTTCTCGAGGTTGTAGACCGGGATCGATTCGATGCCCATCGAGCGCAGCGCGATCTGCCCGCGCACCATGGTCTGGCCTTCCAGGGCTCCCTGGGTCGCGTTCGAGAAGAACGCACTCTCGATGTCGCCGGCCTGCAGGCCGGCGTCGGTCAGCGCGGCCATCACCGCATCGGCGGTGAGCTGCTTGATGCTGCGGTCGAGGAACTTGCCGGTCGGCGTCATGCCGACGCCGGCGACGTACACGGCGGGTTGTGGACTGCTCATGGGGTCGGCTCCAATGGGGCGCGTTGTATCAGTAGCCCTTGAACTCGGGCTTGCGTTTGCCGACGAATGCCGCGAGGCCTTCGCGGATGTCGTGCGAATGGCGGTGCGCGTCGAGCACCAGGCGCTCCAGGCGCAGTGCCGAGGCCTGCGGCTGCTCCAGACCGTCGGCCACGGCCTGCTTCATGCGCCGAAGCACCAGCGGGCTCTTGCCGGCGATGCGCGCTGCGAGCTTCTCGACTTCGGCGGTGAGCTCGGCGTCTGGCACGACCCGATTGACCAGGCCCAGCGGCACCAATTCCGCCGCGCTCTGGGTGTCGCCGGTGAACAGCAGGTACTTGGCGGCCGTGGCGCCGATGCGCCGCGGCAGCACCGCCGCACCACCGGCGCCGGGGAAGACGCCGAAGTTGGCGTGCGCGTCACCGATGCGGGTGCTTTCGGTGGCGATGATCAGGTCGCAGGCCATCGCCAGTTCCAGCCCGCCGGCGATGGTCAGGCCGTTCAGTGCCGCGATGGTCGGCTTGGGGAGGGCGCGCAGGCGGTCCATCATGCCGGCCACGATATCGAGGAACG
Organism: Ramlibacter sp. 2FC; assembly: GCA_943372495.1. Taxonomy (GTDB): domain Bacteria; phylum Pseudomonadota; class Gammaproteobacteria; order Burkholderiales; family Burkholderiaceae_C; genus Ramlibacter. The sequence goes on from CALRYV010000002.1 coordinate 239,338, forward strand.
CGGTCATCGGGTCGTCCGCGCCGGGTTCGGTGCCGGCGCTCTCGAACACGCCCTTCAGGTCGGCGCCGGCACAAAAGGCGCGGCCGGCGCCGGTCAGCACGACGACACGGATCTGCGGATCCTGCTCGATCTGTTCGATGGCAGCGAGCAACTCGCCGCACATCGTGTCGGACAAGGCATTCATCGCCTCGGGCCGGTTGAGCGTGATCCACGCCGTCGCGTCGCGCCGCTCGAGCCGTATGGCAGTCATCGCTTCCAATTGCTTGTCTCCTTCTTTTCAGTTCCTGGCCGCGGCCTGCATCGGGCCGCAGTCCAGCTGGGCGTCAGCCCTTCAGCAGCTCTTCGGCGATGATCATCCTGCGCACCTCGGAGGTGCCGGCGCCGATCTCGAGGATCTTGATGCAGCGGAAAGCGTTGACCTGGCTGGCGTCGAATCCAGAGGCAGGTTAGGCCGTCGTTGCTTATCTGTCAAGCGTTAGGTAGACTCATGACGGAAGGCGGCCCTTTGGTGGCACCACAACTGGAGCACAACGGACTGGCATGGCAACGGGAAACTTCGCGCAGACGCTGACAGTGGCAGACCTGTTGCGCAAGCAGGTGGTCACCCGCACCAATTGTCCGGCGCTGGAAGACAGCGAGGGCACGCTGAGCTATGGTGATCTCGATCAGCTCGTCAACCGATTGGCGCAGGCCCTGCTGGTTCGCGGTCTGCAGCCCGGCGACCGGGTGGCTGTTCTGGCCGAGAACTGTCGCGAGTACATCGTGCTGCAACTGGCGGCGGCCAAGACCGGCGTCGTCGTGGCCTGCCTGAACTGGCGCCTGGTCGACGGGGAAACGCGCCATTGCATGCGCCTCGTCGCGCCCCGGATGGTGTTCGTGTCGGCGCGTTATGCGCCGGTGGTGGCGCGCATCGACCACGGCGTGCCCGATGTGGTCGAGATCGACACCCAGTTCGAGTTGCTGCTGGCCGGTGTGCCGGACATCGATCCGCTGATCGATGTCGACCCGGAGCAGGGTCTGGTCATCCTCTACACCAGCGGTACCACCGGGCTGCCCAAGGGCGCGGTGATCAGCCAGCGCGCCATGGTGGCGCGGGCGATGTGCTTCGCGGCCGAATTCGGCATCGGCGCTGAACAGTCGTACGTGGCTTGGTCGCCGCTGTTTCACATGGCGGCCACCGATTTCAGCCTGGCCACGCTGATGATCGGCGGCAAGGTGGTGGTGCAGGACGGCCTCGACGTTGACCGGCTTTGCGCGACGATCGAGCGCGAATCGATCGGCTGGCTGGTGGCGATGCCGGGCATGATCGACCTGCTCATCGACGGCCTGCGGCGCAATCGCACCAAGCCGCGTGGTGTGCGCGTCGTCGGCGCGATGGCCGACTTGGTGCCGCTGCAGCAGATCGCTGATTTGACCGGCTTGTTGGGCGCCCCGTACATCAACAGCTTCGGCGCGACCGAAACCGGTCTGGCCCCGGCCTCGGGCGCCTTGTTGGCGCCCGGCGTCGTTCCCGCCAGCCTGGCCAAGCGTGAGTCGGTCTTTTGCCGCCTGCGCTTGGTCGATGCCGACGACCGCGATGTGCCGGTGGGCACGCCCGGCGAAGCCGCGGTGCGCGGGCCGATGCTGTTCTCGGGCTACTGGAATGCGCCCGAGGTCAACGACCACGACTTCCGCGGCGGCTGGTTTCACATGGGCGACCTGCTCGTGCGCCGCGCCGACGGCACGCTGGACTTCGTCGACCGCGTCAAGTACCTGATCAAGTCGGGCGGCGAGAACATCTATCCGGCCGAGATCGAACGCGTGCTGCTGGCCCAGCCCAGCGTGGCCGACGCTGCGGTGGTGCGGCAGCGTGACGGGCGCTGGGGCGAAGTGCCGGTGGCCTTCGTGGCCTTCAAGCCTGGCGCTGGCGTGGACACCGAGGCACTCCGGGAATGCTGCCGCGCGCAGCTGGCCGGCTACAAGATTCCCAAGGAATTCCGTGTTGTGAATCTGGCGACGTTCCCACGCAGCAGCACCGGCAAGATCCAGCGCCACGAAATCGAGCGGCTCTGGCTGGCGCCGGGCGACGCACATCCCCGCGACACCCCAACGAGACCCACATGAACCCCGAAATCGAGATGAACCTGCTGCGCCGGCAGAACCTGGGCGACAGCCTGCGCCGGGCGGCGCAGGCCTGGAAGCAGCCTGCGCCGTCGTCGCGCTTCTTGTCGGTGCAAGGTTCCAGCGAATCGACCGCCTCTTTGCTGACCGGTGGCTGGGTGGACGGTTGGGAGCAGATGCCCAACCAGGACGGCCGCTGGGTCGGCCGCGCCGCTTCGGTGGCCGCCGACGTGCGTCTGGTCGACGATGACGGCAAGGACGTGGCCGACGGTGAATCGGGCGAGCAGATCGTGCGCGGGCCGATCATCATGAAGGGCTACTACAAGAACGACGAGGCCAACCGGCGCGCTCTCCGCATTGGCTGGTTCCACCCTGGCGACATCCTGTTCCGTGATGTTGCGGGCAACTACTACTTTGCCGACCGCAAGAAGGACATGATCAAGACCGGCGGCGAAAACGTCTATTGCCAGGAAGTGGAAAGCGTGCTGGGCACCCATCTGGCCGTGATGCAGTGCGCCGGTTCGGCCTGCCCGACGAGCACTGGGGCGAGGCGGTGACGGCCGCGGTGATCGCGCGTCCCGGGGCCACCGTGACCGAGGCCGAGTTGATTGAGTTCTGTCGCGATCGCCTGCCCGGCTTCAAGGCGCCCAAGCGCATCCATTTCCGCAACTCGCTGCCGATCAGTGCGGCCAACAAGATCCTCAAGCGGGATCTCAAGGCCGAGTACGCACCAGGGCCAACGCAGGCTGACGGGTATCTGCCGCCAAGGGGCGGTCGAGTCCGAAACCCAAGGAGTTTTTTGCCATGAACCAGAAAGTCATCGTCGCCGGCGTCGGCATGGTCCCGTTCGCCAAGCCCGGTGCGAGCGAGCCCTACAACGTCATGGGAGCGCAGGCCGCCCGCCAGGCACTGGCCGACGCCGGGATCGATTACTCAAAGATCCAGCAGGCCTACGTCGGCTACGTCTACGGCGATTCCACCTGCGGCCAGCGCGCCCTGTATCCGGTGGGCATGACGGGCATCCCGATCGTCAACGTCAACAACAACTGCTCCACTGGCTCGTCGGCGCTGTTCCTGGCGCGCCAGGCGGTGCAGTCGGGCGCGATCGACTGCGTGCTGGCGCTGGGCTTCGAACAGATGCAGCCAGGTGCCATCAAGGCCGCCTTCACCGACCGGCCGACGCCGTTCGAGGAATTCGACCTGGCCACCGACGCGCTGGTCGGTCACCCCGAGATCCCGCTCGCGCTGCGCTACTTCGGCGGCGCCGGCAAGGCCCACATGGACAAGTACGGCACCCGGCTCGAGACCTTCGCGAGCATCCGCGCCAAGGCCAGCCGGCACGCGGTCAACAACCCGCTCGCGCTGTTCCGCAAGGAGGTCAGCACCGACGACGTGATGGCCTCGCCGATGCTCTGGGAAGGCGTGATGACGCGTCTGATGGCCTGCCCGCCCACCTGCGGCGCCGCCGCCGCCGTGATCTGCTCCGAAGCCTTTGCAAAAAAGCACGGCCTGAACACCCAGGTCAGCATCACGGCCCAGGCCATGACCACCGATTTCCACAGCACCTTCGACTCGAAGGACATGATGCGCGTTGTCGGCTACGACATGGCGCGCGACGCGGGCCGCCAGGTCTATGAAGCGGCCGGTATCGGCCCTGGCGACGTCGACGTGGTCGAACTGCACGACTGCTTTGCGCAGAACGAACTGATCACCTACGAGGGCCTGGGCCTGTGCCCGGAAGGGGGCGCCGAAAAGTTCGTGCGCGACGGCGACAACACCTATGGCGGCAAGGTCGTCACCAACCCCTCCGGAGGCCTGTTGTCCAAGGGCCATCCACTGGGCGCCACCGGCCTGGCCCAGTGCTACGAGCTGACGCACCAACTGCGCGGCACGGCCGACAAGCGCCAGGTGAAGGGCGCGCAGGTGGCGCTGCAGCACAACCTCGGGCTGGGCGGCGCTTGCGTCGTCACGCTCTACCAGGGCGCGTGAACGTGATCGACAAGAAACACATCGGCTACGCGCCGTCGCCCACGCTGTGGGACGTGGAGAAGGGCCGCATCGCCTTCTTCGCCAAGGTGATCGGCCTGACCGACCCCATCCACACCGACGAGGCGGCCGCCAAGGCCGCCGGCTACCGCGGCATCGTGGCGCCGCCGACCTTCATCTTCGGCGCGCCGGGCGATTCGGGCGAGACCATGAAGCTGATCGAGACGCTTGAGATCGACCTCGGCAAGGTGCTGCACGGCGAGCAGCGCTTCGACTACCACGCGCCGGTGTGTGCGGGCGACACCTTGCGCTTTGAGTCCAGGGTGAGCGACATCTACGACAAGAAGGGCGGTGCGCTGGAGTTCGTCGTCAACGACACGAAGGTCACGAACCAGCTTGGCGAACATGTCGCCGATCTGCACTCGGTCATCGTCGTGCGCCACGCCTGAAGGAAATGCCATGACATTCGACGCACAAAAGATCCAGGTCGGCGACGCCCTGCCCGTGTTGCAACTGGCACCGATCAGCCGCACCACGCTGGCCCTGTTTGCCGGCGCCTCGGGTGACCACAACCCGATCCACATCGACATCGATTTCGCCAAGAAAGCGGGCATGAAGGACGTGTTTGCGCACGGCATGTTGTCCATGGCCTACCTGGCCCGAGCGCTTGCGCAATGGGTGCCGCCGCAGCGCATCCTGAGCTATGGCGTGCGTTTCGCGGCCATCACGCAACTGGGCGACCGGGTGCAGTGCAGCGGCAAGGTGGTCGAGAAGCTGATCCACAAAGGCCGGCCCTGCGCGCGCGTGGAGCTGACCGCCGCCAAGGCCAGCGGCGAAGTCACGCTGGCCGGCGACGCGCTGGTGGCGCTGGACTGAACTCACCCATCACACCTACATCCACATCAAGGACACATCCATGAAGAATCTTGAAGGCAAGGTCGCCATCGTCTCCGGTTCCGGCCGCGGCATCGGCCGCGCCATCGCCATGAAGCTGGCCAGCGAAGGCGCCAAGGTCGTCGTCAACGACCTCGACGCAGCACCCGCCGAGCAGACCGTGGCCGACATCAAGGCCGCCGGCGGCCAGGCCATCGCCTGCGTCGGCAGCGTCACGGCGGACGGCTTTGCCGAACGTTTCGTGAAGACCGCGATCGACGGCTTTGGCGGCCTGGACATCATCATCAACAACGCCGGCTACACCTGGGACAACGTGATCCAGAAGATGACCGACGAGCAGTGGCACTCGATCCTCGACGTGCACTTGACGGCGCCGTTCAAGATCCTGCGCGCCGCCGCCGACTACCTCCGCCACACCTCGAAGGTCGAGGCCGAGGCCGGCAAGGAAGTGTTCCGCAAGGTGGTCAACATCTCGTCGATCGCCGGCACCGGCGGCAACGCCGGCCAAGCAAACTACTCGGCCGGCAAGGCCGGCATCATCGGCCTGACCAAGGCGCTGTCCAAGGAATGGGGGCGCTACAAGGTCAACGTCAACGCGGTCGCCTTCGGCATGATCAAGACCCGGCTGACCGAAGCGCCGGCCGGTGGCGATGCGTCGATCGACGTCGAGGGCCGCAAGATCAAGGTCGGCGTCAACCCCGACCTGCTGGCGATGATGGAGCGCAGCATTCCGCTGGGCCGCGGCGGCACGACCGAAGAGGCTGCCGGCTCGGTGTATCTGCTGTGCACGCCGGAGTCCAACTACATCAGTGGCCAGACGCTGATCTGCGGCGGCGGCATTTCCATCTGATCGTTGCCAGCGGAGCCGGCCATGGAATTTTCCTTCAACGACAGCGAGCGGGCGTTCCAGCGCGAGGTGCGCGAGTGGTTCGCCGCCAACACGCCCGGGCACCTGCGTCGCAAGGTGGTCACCGGCCAGATGCTGAACAAGGACGACATCGTCCAGTGGCAGTGCCGGCTCGACGAACAGGGCTACCTAGTCGTGGGCTGGCCCAAGGAGCATGGCGGCCCCGGCTGGACGCCGACCCAGCGCTACCTGTTCGATCTGGAGCGCGCCGCGGCCAATGCGCCCATCGGCTTGTCGATGGGTGTGATCATGCTGGGCCCGGTGCTGATTGCCTTCGGCACCGAGGCGCAGAAGGCGAAGTACCTGCCGCGCATCAGGCGCTGCGAGGACTGGTGGTGCCAGGGCTATTCGGAGCCTGGCGCCGGCTCCGACCTGGCCAGCCTGAAGACCAGCGCCGTGGCCGACGGTGACGACTACGTCATCAACGGCTCCAAGATCTGGACCACCTACGCCCACTGGGCAAACATGATGTTCTGCCTGGTGCGCACCGCCACTGCCGGCAAGAAGCAGGAGGGCATCTCCTTCCTGCTGATCGAGATGGACCGCGCCGGCATCGAGGTGCGGCCGATCGTCTCGATCGACGGCGAGCACCACCTGAACCAGGTCTTCTTCACCGACCTGCGCGTGTCCAGGGCCAACCTGGTGGGCCAGGAGGGGCAGGGCTGGGAGATCGCCAAGTACCTGCTGACGCACGAGCGCACCAGCATCGCCGGTGTGGCCGACAGCAAGGCGGCGCTGGCCAACCTGTACCGCGCGGCCGCCGAGCGGCGTTCGGGTGGCCGGCCCCTGATCGACGATGCCGCGATGCGCGCCAAGCTGGGGCGTGCCGAGATCGATCTAATGGCGCTCGAATACACGAACCTGCGCGTGCTTTCCGACGCCGCGGCCGGCAAGGCGCCGGGGCCGGAGTCGTCGTTGCTGAAGATCATGGGCACCGCGGTGCAGCAGACGCTGTCGGAGCTGAGCGTGGAGATCGGCGCCGAGCAGGCCTGGCCTTGGCATGTGCAGGGTGCACTCGCGGACTCCGACCACGCCCATGCGATGGAGCGCTACGCCTTTCTGCGCGCCGCCACCATCTACGGCGGCAGTGACGAGGTGCAGAAAACCGTGCTGGCCCGGTCGATGCTGGGCAAGGGCCGGGCCTGACTCGCGTACCGAGACCAGCGATGGACCTGACGCCCACCCCCGAACAGAAGATGCTGCGCGATGCCGCGCAGAAATACCTGCGCGCCGAATACGGCTTCGACGCGCGCAACCAGCTGATCGCCTCCGACCTTGGCATGAGCCGCGCGCACTGGCGCCGCTTTGCCGAGTTCGGCTGGCTCGGGCTGGGCCTGCCCGAAGCGCATGGCGGCTTCGGTGCGATGCCCGAGCTCATCCAGGTCGCCGAGGCGCTGGGCGCGGCGCTGGTGGTCGAGCCCTACCTGGCCAGCAGCGTGCTCGCCGGCCAGGCGATCGCCGGTGCCGGCAGCGCGGCCCAATGCGCGGCCCTGCTGCCGCCGCTGGTGGCCGGCGAGGCCATCTACACGCTGGCCCACACCGAGGCCGATTCGCGCCACGAACTGGCCTGGGTGGCCGCCAGCGCGCGCTGGCAGGGCAGCGGCTGGGTGCTGTCCGGCCACAAGACCGGCGTGCCGGCCGCGCCCTGGGCCGATGCCTTCGTGGTCGCCGCGCGCACAGCGGGCGCAACGGGCGAGCGTGACGGGATCGGCCTGTTCGTCGTCCCGGCCCTAGCCGAGGGTCTGAGCCTGACGGCCTATGCGCGCTACGACGGCGCCCGTGCCGGCGAGCTCCACCTGAATGAAGTGGCGCTCGACAGCGCCGCCGCATTGGGCGACCCCGCGGCCGGCCTGGCCACGCTGGAACGCGCCGTCGACCTGGCCACCGTCGCGGCCTGCGCCGACGCGCTGGGCGCGATGACGGCGGTGCTGTTCAAGACCGGCGAGTACCTCGCCACGCGCAAGCAGTTTGACGCGCCGCTGGCGAGCTTCCAGGTGCTTCAGCACCGTCTGGTCGACATGTTCGCCGCGGTCGAAGCCAGCCGTTCGATGCTGCTGCTGGCGGCGCTGCAGGCCGACCACCCGGTGCCCGCCGAACGCGCGCGCGCGGTGTCCGCGGCCAAGGTGGCGATCGGCGAGCGCGCCCGCTACGTCGGGCAACAGGGCGTGCAGCTGCACGGCGGCGTCGGCATGACCGAGGAACTGGACATCGGCCACTACTTTCGCCGCCTGACGCTGTTCCAGAACTGGTTCGGCGGAGTTGACCATCACCTGCAACGCTTCGCTACCCTGCGGGTGCCCGCCGAGTGCGCGAGCCTGCCCAGCGCGCCGCACCGGCGCCACGCCTCTTGATGAAAGCCAGCGCATGACTCCGATGTCGACCATGGTCTCGACCACCAGCGACACCTTCGCGCGCAACCGCGACGCCTACCTTGCGCGCATCGCCGACCTGCACGCGCGCCGCGCACGCGCGCTCGTCGGCGGGCCCGAGAAGGCGCGCCGGCTGCACAAGGAACGCGGCCAGCTGCTGCCGCGCGAGCGGCTGGCGGCCGTGCTCGACCCCGGCTCGCCCTTCCTCGAATTCGGCCAGCTCGCCGGCGACGGCCTGTACGAAGGCGTGCCGCCGGGCGGCAGCATCATCACCGGCGTCGGTCTGGTCAGCGGCCGGCCCTGCATGCTGATGATCCACGACGCCACCGTGAAGGGCGGCACCTACTACGGCATCACGTCGAAGAAGCACGTGCGGGCGCAGATGTTCGCGTGGCAGCACCGGCTGCCGTGCATCACGATGGTCCAGTCGGGGGGTGCGAACCTGCCCGAGCAGGCCTTCATCTTCCCCGACGACGGCCAGTTCGGTTCGATCTTCTACAACCAGATTCGCATGTCGGGCGAAGGCATCACGCAGATCGCGACGGTGCATGGCCCGTCCACCGCCGGCGGCGCCTACCTGCCGGCGCTGTGCGACGAGGCAGTGATCGTGCGCAACCAGGGCGCGATGTTCCTTGGCGGGCCGCAGCTGGTGTTCGCCGCGACCAAGGAGGTGGTCGACGTCGAGACGCTCGGCGGCGGCGACATGCACAGCCGCGTCAGCGGCGTCACCGACCACCTCGCCGAGAGCGACGGCCACGCGATCGCGATCGTGCGCGACATCGTCGCCAACCTGGGCACCGGCCCGAAGCAGCGCTGGGACGTGGCGCCCTCCCGCCCGCCACGCCACGACCCGCGCGAGATCTACGGCATCGTCAGCGCCGACAACCGCCACCCCACCGACAACCGCGAGGTGCTGGCGCGGCTGATCGACGACAGCGACCTGCAGGAGTTCAAGCCGCTGTTCGGCAGCTCGATGATCTGCGGCTTTGCGCGCATCAAGGGCTTCCAGGTCGGCATCCTGGCGAACAACGGCGTGATCTTCTCCGAGTGCGCGCTGAAGGGCGCGCACTTCATCGAGCTGGCCTGCCAGCGCGACATCCCGCTGCTGTTCATTGCCGATGTGTCGGGCTTCATGGTAGGCCAGGCGGTGGAGCGCGAGGGTATCGCCAAGCACGGCGCCAAGTTCATGACCGCGATGGCCTCGGCCAACGTGCCGCGCTACACGCTGATCACCGGCGGCTCCTATGCCGCCGCCTACCTGGCGATGTGCGGCCGGCCGTTCAAGCCGCACGTGATGATGATGTGGCCCACCGGCCGCGCCGCGCTGATGGGGCCCGAGCAGGCGGCGACGACGATGACGATGGTGCGCGACAACATCCACGAGCGCGAGGGCACGAGCTGGACCGAGGAGGAGAAGGAGCGTTTCAAGCAGCCGATCCGCAAGCAGTTCGAGACCTTCGCCAGCCCGTACAACTACGCCGCAAACATGTGGTGCGACATGGTGATCGACCCGCTGGAGACGCGCGACACGATGGCGCTGCTGTTCGAGATGGCGGGGCGCCAGCCGCAACGCGACACGCATTTCGGCGTGTTTCGCATGTGACGCCGGCACAAGGCACGCACCCATGCTCGAAACCATCCTCCAGGGCTGCCGCGTCATCGATCTGACGCAGAATGTCGCCGGCCCGTTCTGCACCCAGATCCTCGGCGACCTCGGCGCCGAAGTCATCAAGATCGAACGCCCGGGCAGCGGCGACGACGCGCGCCAGTGGAAGCCGCCCGAGATCGCCGGCGTCTCGACCGGCTTCGCGGCGCTGAACCGCAACAAGAAGAGCGTCTGCATCGACCTCGACAGCGCGGCCGGCCAGCAGCTGGTCGCGCGCCTGGCGGCCGGCGCCGACGTGTTCGTGCATTCGCTCAAGCCCGGCAGTGCCGAGGCGCGCAACCTCGGCGACGAGCACCTTCGGCCGGCCAACCCGCGCCTGGTCTATTGCGCGATCAGCGCGTTCGGCGAGGTCGGCCCGATGAGCGCACTGCCCGGCTACGACCCGCTGATGCAGGCCTTCACCGGCATCATGAGCGTCAGCGGCCACGAAGGAGACGAGCCCGCGCGCGTCGGGGTGTCGCTGATCGACATGGGCACCGGCATGTGGGCCACGATGGCGATCCTGGCCGCGCTGCTGCGCCGCGCCACCACGGGCGAAGGCATGCGCGTGCACGCGAGCCTGCTCGAGACCGGGCTGTCGTGGATGACGGTGCCGGTCGCGAACTACCTGGCTACCCAGCGCCTGCCGCGCAAGATGGGTTCGGCGATGGCGATGATGGCGCCCTACGAGCTCTTCGACAGCGCCGACGGCAAGGTCTTCATCGCCGCGGCCAACGACCGGCTGTTCGGCCGCATCTGCAGCGCGCTGGGTTGCCCCGGGCTGGCGCAGGACCCGCGCTTCATCGACATGTCGGCGCGCATCGGCCACCGCGAGGCGCTGCACGCCGAGCTCGAATCGCGCACCCGGCAGCGCAGCACCATCGACTGCGTGACGGCGCTGCGCGCGGCCGGCGCGCCGTGCAGCGAGATGCACGACGTGGCCCAGATGCTGGCGCATGAGCAGGTGCAGGCGGTCGGCATGCTGGGCGCGCTGCCGCTGCCGGGCGCACCGCAACACCAGGCGATGGGCCTGCCGTTCAGTTCGCAGGGCCGGCGCGGGCGCAGCGGGCAGCCGCCGCCTGTGCTGGGCGCGAGCACCGACGAGGTGTTGACGGCGCTGGGCCTGGATGCCGATGAACTGGCGGCGCTGCGACAGCAACGCGTCGTCGATTGAATGACAAGGCCGACATCCACATGAACTTCGACTACACCGAGACCCAGGGCCAGATCCGCGCCGCCGTCAAGGACCTGTGCAAGGGCTTCGGCCCCGAGTACTGGCGCCAGTGCGCGCAGGACGGCGCCTATCCCGAGGCGTTCGTCGATGCGATGGCCAAGGCCGGCTGGCTAGCCGCGCTGATCCCCGAGGAATACGGGGGCGCCGGGCTGCCGCTGCTGGACGCCTGCCTGATCCTGCAGGAGATCAACCAGAACGGCGGCAGCGCGGTGCACTGCCATGCGCAGATGTACACGATGGCGTCGATCCTGCGCCATGGCAGCGAGGCGCAGAAGCGCGGGACGCTGCCGCGCATCGCCGACGGCAGCCTGCGCCTGCAGGCCTTCGGCGTGACCGAGCCCGACGCTGGTTCCAACACGCTGGCGATCAAGACCTTCGCGCGCAAGGTGCCGGGCGGCTACGTCGTCAACGGCCAGAAGATCTGGACCTCGCGTTTCAGCCATTCGCACATGTACCTGCTGATCGCGCGCACCACGCCGATCGACGCGGTGAAGAAGAAGACCGACGGCCTGAGCCTGTTCCTGATCGACATCGCGAAGGCGGGGGCGGCGCTCAAGGCGACGCCGATCCGCACGATGATCAACCACCACACCTTCCAGGTCTTCATCGACAACCTCGAGCTCACCGACAACGACCGCATCGGCGAGGAAGGCAAGGGCTTTCACTACCTGCTGGATTCGCTGCATTCCGAGCGCCTGCTGGTGGCGAGCGAGGCGATCGGCGATGGCCACTGGTTCGTCGGCAAGGCTGCGCGCTACGGCTGCGAGCGCGTCGTCTTCGACCGCCCGATCGGCGCCAACCAGGGCGTGCAGTTCCCGATCGCGCGGGCGCACATGAACATCGAGGCCGCCGAGCTGATGCGCAACAAGGCCGCGACGCTGTTCGACGCCGGCCTGCCGTGCGGGCGCGAGGCGACGATGGTCAAGTACCTCGCCAGCGAGGCGGCCTGGGAAGCCGCCGAAGCGGCGATGACGACCTTCGGCGGCTACGGCGTGGCCTGCGAGTACGACATCGAGCGCAAGTGGAAGGAGAGCCGGCTGTTCCGCACTGCGCCGATCTCGAACAACCTGGTGCTGGCGCAGGTGGCCGAGCACCTGCTGGGCATGCCGCGTTCGTATTGAGAGCCCCATGGACTACGAAACCCTGCTGATCCAGCCCGCGCCGGGCACCGTGCCCGAAGACGGCATCCGCTGCCTGGTGCTGAACCGGCCCGAGGTGATGAACGCGATGAACACCCAGATGTTCGTCGACCTGCGCAACGCGCTGCACGAACTGGCCTTCGACGACAGCCTGCGCGTGCTGATCTTCAGCGGCGCCGGCGAGCGCACGTTCTGCACCGGCGGCGACCTGAAACAGCGCAATGGCATGACCGACGCCGCCTGGCGCAAACAGCACCAGCTCGCCGAGGAAGTGCTGCTCGCGGTGAAGGACTTTCCGCGCCCCGCGATCGCCGCGGTCGAAGGCCACGCGCACGGCGGCGGCTGCGAACTGGCGCTGATGTGCGACTGGATCGTCGCGGCGCGAACGGCGGTGTTCTCGCTGCCCGAAGTTCGGCGCGGCATCATGCCGGGCGGCGGCGGCATCCAGAACCTGGTGCGCGCCGTCGGCGCGCGGCGTGCCAAGCAGCTGCTGCTGACGGCGCGGCGCTTCTCGGCCGAACAGGCGGCTGAATGGAACATGGTGACGACGCTGGCCGAGCCCGGCCAGGCGCTCGCCGTGGCGGTGGCCGACGCGCGCGAGATCGTGCTGGCCGCGCCGATGGCGGTGCACTACGCCAAGCTCGCCGCGTCGCGCGGCGGCGAGGTCGACTTCCACACCGGCTACGCGCTCGACATCGCCGCCTACAACGTGCTGGTGTCGTCGGACGACCGGCTCGAAGGCGTCAAAGCCTTCAACGAAAAGCGCGTGCCGCGCTGGAGCGGACGCTAAAGTGTTCAACAAGATTTTGATCGCGAATCGCGGTGAGATCGCCTGCCGCATTGCCCGTACCTGCCAGCGCCTCGGCATCGCCGTGGCCGGCGTGCATTCGAGTGCCGATCGCGATGCGCTGCACACGGTCGTGATCGGTGAATCGATTGGCCTGGGTGGCGCCAGCGCGGCCGAGAGCTATCTGCGCATCGATGCCGTCATCGCCGCCGCCCGGCGCAGCGGTGCGCAGGCCATCCACCCGGGCTACGGCTTCCTGGCCGAGAACCCCGCGTTCGCGCGCGCGGTCGAGGCCGCCGGCCTGGTCTTCATCGGCCCGACGCCCGAGGTCATCGAGCGGCTGGGCAACAAGGCATCGGCAAAGGCGGAGGCGCGCGCGGCCGATGTGGCCGTGCTCAGCGGCGGCGAGCAGGCCAGCGCCGACGCCGAAGTGGTGGCCGCGTGGGCGCGCGCACTGCCGCTGCCGGTGCTGCTGAAACCGGCCGCGGGCGGTGGCGGCAAGGGCATGCATGTGGTGCGGCAGCACGACGCGCTGATGGATGCCGTCGGCACCGCGATGCGCGAAGCCCGAAGCGCCTTCGGCGACCCGGCGCTGATCGTCGAGCCGTACATCGAGCACGGCCGGCATGTCGAGGTGCAGATCGCCGGCGACGGGCGCGGCCAGGTCATCCACCTGTTCGAGCGCGAATGCACGCTTCAGCGCCGGCACCAGAAGCTGATCGAGGAAGCGCCCGCCGCGCCGCTGCCCGCCGGGCTGCGCGAGCAGATGCTGGCCGACGCGGTGCGGCTGGCGCAGCGGTTGAACTACCGCGGCGTCGGCACCGTCGAGTTCCTCGTCGCTGGCGACCGGCACTGGTTCCTCGAAGTCAACCCGCGGCTGCAGGTCGAGCACCCGGTGACGGAAGAGGTGACCGGCGTTGACATCGTCGAGCTGATGCTGCGGGTGGCGGCCGGCGAGGACCTGCCGCTGCACCAGGCCGACGTGACGCTGCGCGGCCACGCGGTCGAGGCGCGCGTGTGTGCCGAGGACGCCGCGCACGACTTCATGCCGTCCACCGGCGAGATCGTCGACGTGCAGTTCCCGGCCCACGGGGTGCGTGTGGAGACCGGCGTGCGCGCCGGCTCGGTGGTGACGCCGTACTACGACTCGATGCTGGCCAAGCTGATCGTGCACGCGCCGGATCGCGATGCCGCACTCGACCGCCTCGCGCTCGCACTCGGCGAAACGCGCGTGCTCGGCGTGACGACGAACTGCCGCTTCCTGCAGCAGCTGATCGCGCTGCCGCAGACCCGCGATGCCAGCTTTCACACCCGCAGCGTCGACGAGGTGCTGGCGGCGCAGCGCAGCGCCGGGATCACGCCGCTGCCGCTGCTGGCCGCCGCCGCGGCCTGGTGGCTGCTCGATGTGCGCAGCCACGGCGCCGGCTACGGCGCCTGGTCGGCGCCCGACGTCACCGGCTGGCATATGCACGCCGGCGACGACCCGGTGACGGCGGTGCCGACGCTACTGCTGCGCGACGGCCAGCGCCTGCACGAGGTCCGCTTCGGCGCGCCGTCCGGCAGCGGCGAATTGCCGGTGCAAGTGGGTGACGAGCGCCTGCGCCTGTCGCTTCGTCCGCAGGGCGCGCTCTGGCAGCTGGGCGTCGGCGATGCGGTCGAAACCCTGGCCATCGCGGGCCGCGACGGCAACCTGTTCGTGCAGGCCCAGGGCAGCGGCTTCGTCTTCGAGGCCATCGCCTACCTGGCCCAGGCCGCTGCGGCGCTGGTGACCTCGGGCGAGTTGCGCACGCCGATGATGGGCACGATACTTCAGACCCACGCCGCGGTGGGCGACGCGGTGCGCGCCGGCGACGTGGTGGTGACCATGGAGTCGATGAAGATGGAAATGAAGATCTGCGCCGAGCACGACGGCGTGCTGCGCAGCCTGACGGTGGTGGCGGGGCAGACGGTCGAGCGCGGCTTGGTGGTGGCGGTGGTCGACGCCGCCGAGCCGGCATAGGCGCACCGCGCTCATTCAATGACAACAAGGAGAGGACGTTGAAGTACGAATCGATCAGGCTGGAAATGGTCCCATCCAGAGGCAATCAATCCCATGAAAGACTTTGAGACCATCCGACTCACGTTCGATGCGGCGGGCGTCTCCCGCCTCACGCTGGCCCGGGCCGATGTCCACAACGCCCTGAACCCCACGATGTTCCAGGAGATTGGCCAGGCGCTCGACCTCATCGAAGCCAACCCCGCAGCGCGCGTCGTGGTGCTGAGCGGCGACGGCGAGGACTTCTGCGCCGGCGGCGACTTCCGTTGGCAGCAGAGCCAGGGCAGCCAGGACCGCGCCAGCCGCATCCGCAGCGGTGCGCCACTGGCAGCACTGCTGGCGCGACTCGACACCTTCGGGCGCCCGATCATCGGCCGCATCAACGGCTCCGCCTACGGCGGCGGGGTCGGCCTGATCGCCATCTGCGACGTCGCGGTGGCCGTGGACAGCGCGCGCATCTCGCTGAGCGAGGTTCGCCTCGGTCTGGTGCCCGCGACGATCTCGCCCTATGTCGCGGCCAAGCTCGGCCCGAGTTACGCCCGGCGCGTCTTCCTCAATGGCAAGATCATGGCGGCCGCCGAAGCGCAGCGCTATGGCCTGGTGCACGAGGTGGTCGCGGCGGCGGATCTCGACAACGCGGTCAATGCCGAGATCGACCTAGCGCTGGCCTGCGCACCGGGCGCGGTGCAGATGACCAAGAAGCTGGTGCAGTTCGTCCTGGCTCACGATCCTGCCGACAACCTGATCTACACAGTTGACCGCCTGGCCGATTTCTGGGAGACCGAAGAAGCGCGCGAGGGCCTGACGAGCTTCTTCGAGAAGCGGGCGCCGGCCTGGCGCCGCAAGCGCGACCCCGCAGCCTGAATGAACCTTCCCGATAGAAAGTTGCCACCATGAACGACGCAGACACCGTGATCTACGAGGTGCGCGACGGCATCGCCACCGTCAAGATCAACCGCCCCGAAATCCGCAACGCACTGTCGCCCGCGGCGGCGAACTCGCTCACCGAGGCGCGCCTCGGTCTGCTGCCGGCCAACATCGCGCCCTACGTTGTGCGGCGCATCGGCCTGGCACGGTCGCGCCGGCTCGGCCTGACCGCGAAGTTCATCGATGCCGTGGAGGCCGAACGCATCGGGCTGATCGATCGCGTCGAAGCGCCGGAGAACCTGGATCGCGCGGTCGAAGAGGAGCTCGATCTGGTCATGAGCCTTCCGGCCGCGGCCATCGCGTCCACCAAGCGGCTGTTTTCCTATGTCAACGACCGCCAGCCGCTGGACTGCCGGATCTATACGGCCGACCGGCTGGCCGATGCATGGGAGACCGCCGAGGCGAAGGAAGGTATCGCTGCCTTCCTTGAGAAACGTCCGGCACGCTGGAACAACCGGCGCTGCTGAAGTGGTGGCGACGATGCGGGGGAAGACACATGACCGGCACTGAACTTCCGGCGGGGATGCGCGTTTTCGAGCGGGGCTGGCTGTCTTCGAACAACGTCCTGTTCCTCGGATCGGAATCCAGTGCGCTGGTGGACAGCGGCTACAGCACCCATTCGCGGCAGACTGTCGAACTGGTCGGCGCCGGGTTGCGGCAGCGGCCGCTGGATCTGCTGCTTAATACCCATCTGCACAGCGACCACTGCGGGGGCAACGCGGCACTGCAATCGGCCTATCCAGCGCTGCGCACGCTCATTCCTCCCGGCCAGGCGGCGCTTGTGTCGTCGTGGGACCCGGTGGGCCTGAACTACGAGCCCACCGGACAGATCTGCCCGAGGTTCAAGCACGACGGCGTCCTGTCCCCAGGCACCGACATCCGGCTGGCGGACACCGCCTGGCAGATTCACGCCGCACCCGGCCATGACCCGCACTCGGTCATCCTGTTCGAGCCCCGGTCCCGGACCTTGATCTCGGCCGATGCCTTGTGGGAAAAAGGCTTTGGCGTGGTGTTCCCGGAACTCGAGGGCGAAGCCGCATTCGACGCTGTTGGCGCGACCTTCGACCTGATTGAGCGGCTGGCGCCGCGCTGGGTCATTCCCGGACACGGGGCGGTGTTTCGCTTCCGTGCCGATGTTCTCGGCCATGCCCGGGAGCGGCTGAACGCTTTCGTCGGGCGTCCCGAACGCCATGCACATCACGCGGCCAAGGTGATGCTGAAGTTCAAGCTGCTCGAGCTGCGGCAACTGCCCCTGGCGGAACTTGTCGCCTGGGCGGAGAGCACACGCCACTTCCAGGTGATTCACCGGCGGTTCGTTCCGGCTGTTCCCATTGGCCGCTGGATCGAGCAGTTAACGGGCGAACTCGTGCGTTCCCAGGTCGCACGGGAAACCGGGGACATGGTCCATGACGCGTGAGGGGCGTTTGCCTGGCGCACGGCACATCCGGACAGGGTCGCTGCCGGACCCGATCGCGGAACCGAAGATTCATCATCAGGAGATCCAGTCATGAGTGAAGCGGAAACTGTCCTCTACGAAGTTCACGATGGAATCGCCATCGTCACGATCAACCGGCCCGAGATGCGCAACGCTCTCTCGCCCGCGGCAGCCAACCGACTGCACGATCTGTGGGGCGAGGTGGATGCCGACAAGAGCGTGCGGGTGGCCATCCTCACGTCGGCCGACTGCGGGACTTTCTGCGCGGGTCTCGACCTGCGCGAGGCTTCGCGGGTAAAGAAGGAAGAGGGGGTGGACATCCTGACGAAGATGAAGGATCCGTTCCACGGCCGCCAGCGACGCGTCGCCAAGCCGGTCATCGCCGCCATGACCGGGCACCTGATCGCCGGCGGCATGATGCTCAGCCTGAACTCGGATCTGCGCGTGGGCCTGAAAGGCACGCAGGTGGGCATCACCGAAACGCGCATCGCCGGGCGAGGCAGCCCCTGGGCAATTCCGCTTCTGTGGATGCTGCCGCAGCCCCTGCTGATGGAAATGGTTCTGACAGGCGAACTCTATCCGATCGAAACCTTTCATTCGCTGGGGTTCATCAATTACCTCGAACCCACTCCCGATGCCGTGCGGGCGCGCGCCCAGGCCCTGGCGGAGCGCATCCGCGACAACGCGCCGCTGTCGGTGATGGCCGGCAAGGAATCGATCCTGACGGCAATGAGCGCCGGCTGCGAAGCCGGCATGGCGCTGGCCCAAAACATCTACCGCGCAGCCTACGCCAGCGAAGATGCCCAGGAAGGCCCGCGCGCCTTTGCCGAGAACCGCAAACCAGTCTGGCAGGGGCGCTGAAGCCGGCCTGCGGAGAAGAGACCATGTGCAGCCTTGATTCCCTGTTCCAGAACAACCGCGAATGGTCGGCCCGGTGTACCGGCCAGGATCCTGACTTCTTCACCCGCCTGGCCGGTCAGCAGGCACCGCGCTACCTGTGGATCGGGTGCTCCGACAGCCGGGTACCCGCCAATGAAATCGTGGGCCTGCGGCCCGGCGAAATCTTCGTGCACCGCAACGTCGGAAATCTTGTGGTGCACTCCGATTTGAACTGCCTGTCGGTCGTGCAATATGCGGTCGAGGTCCTGAAAGTCGAGCATGTTCTGGTGGTCGGCCACTACGGCTGTGGCGGCGTGCAGGCAGTGATCGACCGCCGCCGGACCGGCCTGGCCGAAAACTGGCTGCGGCACCTGGAGGACGTCGCGCGCCGGCACGCCGAGCGGCTTGAGCCCCTCTCGCGGATCGAGGACCGGGCCGCGCGGCTGTGCGAACTGAACGTGATCGAGCAGGTCAGCAACGTCTGTCGAACGACGACCCTGCGCCGCGCCTGGGAACGCGGCCAGCGGGTGGAAGTTCACGGCCTTGTCTACGGCCTGACCGACGGCCTGTTGCGCCGGGTCGTTGAGAGCGTCGGACGCGACGAGGGGTACGACGCTGGCTATGTCGCGGCACTCGCAGCGCTTGGCGTGCCTTGAACCGCCCTGGGCCGGTGCCGGCGCCAGCGACGTCAGTTGTTCAGCCGGGCCTGCAGCTCGGTCACCGCCTCCGGGTTGACCAGCGACGACAGATCGCCGGGATTGTCGCCATGGAACACCGCTCGCACGACCCTGCGCATGATCTTCATGTTGCGTGTCTTTGGCAGGTCGCTGACCAGCAGCACCTGTCGCGGTCGGTACGAAGTGCCCATGCCGCTGACAACGGCCGCAGATAGTTCCTGCTCCAGCGCAGCATCGGCCGCCACTCCCGGCATCGGGACACAGACGCACACGATGGCGGAACCCTTGAGTTCGTCTGGCACGCCGATCACTGCCGCTTCAGACACCTTGCCGGTGCCGGTGAGCAGGGTTTCGATTTCCGAGGGCCCGGTGCGTTTGCCGGAAACCTTGATGGTGTCGTCGCTGCGGCCCAGGATGTAGTACAACCCGTCCTCGTCGCGCATGGCGAAGTCGCCGTGCACCCACAGCCCGGGGATCGTATTCCAGTAACTGTCGAGGTAGCGGGCGTCGTCGCGCCACAGGCTCTTGGTAAAGCCGATATTGGGGTTGCGCAGCACCAGTTCGCCCACCTGCCCGGGGCCGACCGGCGTGCCGCTGTCGTCGACGATGTCGGCGCCCACGCCGAGACCGCGCATGCCGAAGGAGCCTGGGCGCAGGGGATGATGCGGCGTGCCGGTGAGGTTGCAGCCGCCCACCTCGGTGCCCCCGACGATGTTGAGGAACGGCAGCTTCCCTTTGCACACATGCTCGAAGAACCAGCGCCACGGCGCTTCGGTCCACGCTTCTCCACCGGAGACTGCAACCCGCAGGGCCGACAGGTCGAAGCTTTCAACCTCGGCGTCGCCGTAACGCATCAACCCGCGGATCAGGGTCGGCGCCACGCCGAGGTAAGTGACACGGTGGTCCTGCACCAGCCGCCAGAAGCGGCTGGTGTCGGGGTAGTCGGGGGTGCCTTCGGCCACCAGCAGGCTGCCGCCGAAGTAGCTGGGAATGCATGCGCACATGGCGCCGACCATCCAGCCCATGTCGCTCATGAAGAAGAAGCGGTCGCTGCCCTTGAAATCGGCGCAGATGTGCATGTCACGCGTGACCATCGAGCCCAGAAAGCTCACGTGGGTCCAGACGCAGCCCTTGGGCTTGCCCGTCGTGCCGGACGTGTAGAGCAGGACCGCCGGCGCTTCCGCCTCCATCTGCGCCGTCGCCAGCTCGCCTGGATGCCTTGCAATCGCGCCGGCCCAGTCGATATCGCGGCCGGGAGTCATGGGACATGAGACGCTTTCGCCCAAATGCCGCAGCACCAGCACGTGCTCGACGCTCGGGACCGACTGAAGCGCCTGGTCGAGCACGGTTTTCATGGCGCCCGGGACGCCGCGACGCCAGGTGCCATCGACAGTCAGCACCACCTTGGCCGCTCCGTCGTTGAGCCGTGCGACCAGCGGCTGCGGTCCGAAGCCGGAAAACAGCGGCATCAGGACGGCGCCGATCTTCAGCACCGCGAAGAAGGCGATGAAAGTCTCGGGAACGTTCGGCATGTAGAGGCCGACACGGTCGCCGGGCCCGACGCCCATGGATGTCAGCGCGCCCGCGAGGCGACAGACCTCGGCGTCGAACTCCTCATAGCTCAGGCTGCGTTGCGCCCGGCGGTCTTCGCCCTCCCAGACCAGGAAGGGCCGCTCCCAGACCGGGGTGCCCCGATGGCGATCGATGCAGTTCAGCACGATATTGGTCGTTCCGCCCACGCACCAGCGCGCCCACTCGATGCCGCGCGAGGTGTCCAGCATCCGGCTGTAGGGCCGGTAAAAGCGGAAGTCGCAGAACTCGAAAACCTGCTGCATCAGCCAGGCCGGGTCGGAGTCGGCCCGCTGCGTCAGTGCCTCGAGAGTCGGCTGGCCGCTCTTGCGCAGGAAGGCGCTGAGATTCGATTTTGCCACAACCTCAGCCGGCGGCTGCCAATCAAACGGACGTTTGGTAGAATCCATGGCGCAAAGCCTATCCGAACAATGCCGTGCAGTCCAGTGCGGATTTTCGGAAGCCTCACCTGGAGACGATCCGGATATGCATGTCGATGACGCGATACAAAGCCGCAAGTCCGTTCGCCGGTTCCTGCCCACCCCAGTGGACGAAACGGTGGTGCGGCATATCCTGGCCGTTTCAGCCCGGGCGCCCAGTGGCAACAATGTCCAGCCCTGGCGCGTGTACGTGCTGGCGGGCGAGCAGCGCTCGCGCCTGTGCCAGGACATCGTCGCAGCGGCCGCCGGTGATCCCGACCGTCACCAGCCTGAATACGCGTACTACCCCACCGACTGGTTCGAACCTTATCTTGAGCGGCGCCGCCGCTGCGGCTTCGGGCTATACGCCACCCTGGGCATCGCCCGCGACGACATGGCCGCACGTCAGCAGCAGATGCTGCGCAACTACACGTTCTTCGACGCGCCCGTGGGCATGCTGGTGACCCTGGACCGGCGCCTGAACACCGGCAGCTTCATGGACGTTGGCATGTTCATCCAGAACATCCTGGTGGCGGCGCGGGCACAGGGGCTGCACACCTGCGCGCAGGCCGCTTTTGCGTGGTTCCACAAGATTGCGCGCGCGCACCTGCCCATGACGGACAAAGAAATGCTGTTGTGCGGCATCGCGCTGGGCCACGAGGACACCGGCGCACCCGAGAACGCCTTCATCACGGAACGCGCGGCGGTCGACGAGTACAGCAGCTTTCACGGGTTTGCCGGGCACGTACAGAGGTGAAAGGCGATGGCCGAAAGCACAGGGTCAGGCTCGTGCAGGACGCTCCTGATCGTGTATCACACCATGACCGGCGGGACCTTGCAGATGGCCAATGCCGCCGCTGCCGGGGCCCGGAATGAAAGCGAGGTGCAAGTCCGGCTGCTGCATGCGTCCGGTGCCGGTCCCCCCGACGTGCTGGCGGCCGATGGCTTCGTCTTCGCAACGCCGGAGAACCTTGGCGCGATGTCGGGGGGCCTGAAGGACTTCTTCGACCGATGCTACTACCCAGCGCTCGACCGGCTCGCCGGGCGACCCTATGCCAGCCTTATCTGCGCTGGCAACGAGGGGCAGAACGCGGCGCGCCAGATTGAGCGGATCGCGATCGGGTGGCGTCTCAAGCCGATTGCGCAGGCGCTGATCGTCTGCACCCATGCGCAGACGCCGCAGCAGATTCTGCGCGAGAAAAAGATCGGACGGAAGGACCTCGGGCGTTGCAGGGAGCTGGGAGCGGCGATCGCTGCGGGCCTGGCGCTCGGGGTGTTTTGAGCGAGGGCAGCGGGCGCACCGGTCGAAATGAGGCAACTTATATAATAAGCATTGCTTATCAAATAGAAGGCCCGCCGGTGACAAGCCTGAGAGAGGAGAGCCTGGGGTTCCTGGTTGCGGATCTTTCCCGCCTGATGCGAAGCGCCTTTCAGCAGCGGCTAGAAGGCAGCGAGCTGACGCCGGCACAGGCGCGTGCCCTGATCTACATTGCCCGCAATGAAGGCGTCCGGCAAGTCGAACTGGCCCAGCTCCTCGACCTGCAACCGATCACGCTGGCGCGCCTGGTTGACCGGTTGGCTCAGGCGGGACTGGCTCAGCGACGGCCCGACCCGGCGGATCGACGCGCCTACCGGATTTTCCTCACCCCCATGGCCGGCTCGCATCTGCGCGCGGTTGGAAAGGTGGCCGCTGCAGTCCGCAAGCAGGCGCTGCGCGGCATCGACCAGCAAGAGGCTGCGGCGATCATGGTGGTGCTCCGCAGGATGCGGACAAACCTGTCCTCTTCCTGAACCGACCGCGAAAACCATTCGCCGCCCGTTGCCCATGGACGATCCCCAGCACGCGGACACTTCACCGGGCCGCCCGACCGCGCGCAGCAGCCGGCTGCGCGCGAAACGGTTGGTCCTGCTCCTGCTTGTCCCGTTGATCGTTGTTGTGGCATCCGCAGCGGTGTACCTGCGTGGAGGGCGGTACGTCGAAACCGACAACGCTTACGTCAAGGCCGACAAGGTGCCCGTCAGTGCCGAGGTCTCCGGAACGATCAGGGAAGTGATGGTCGCGGAGAACAAGATTGTTACCGCCGGTCAGGTCCTGTTCCGGCTCGACGAGGCGCCATTCCTGGTGGCTTTGGCCAGGTCGCAGGCGCAGTTGGCCCAGGTGCGCACCGATCTGGCCGCGCTCAAGGCCAGCTATCGCGTGAGGCAGGCAGAGATGACGTTGGCACAGACCCGCCATGCGTTCGCCGTCAGGGAACAGGAGCGCCAGGCGGACCTCGTGTCCAGGAATTTTGTTTCCGCTTCCCGGTTCGACGAAGCGAGGCAAGCGACCGATCTCGCCGCGCAGCAGGTCACAGCCACGGAGCAGGATTTGAAGCGAATCGCAGAAACCCTGGGCGGGGGCGTCGATCTTGCGGCCGAGCAGCACCCGAGCTATCGAGTTGCGCAGGCAGATGTAGAGCGGGCGAGGCTCGACCTTGCGCGGGTGCAGGTCCGGTCGCCGGTGACGGGAACGGCGAGCAAGCCTCCCAAGCAGGGACAGTATGTGGCCGCCGGAAGCACCGCGATGGCCCTGGTGGCCAGTGGCAATCACTGGATCGAAGCCAACTTCACCGAGACGGACATCGCGTTCATGCGGATCGGGCAACCGGTGACGATCCATGTCGACACGTTTCCAGGCAAGGCCTGGCGGGGCGAGGTGGACAGCCTGAGTCCGGCCACCGGTGCGGAGTTCTCCGTCTTGCCGGCGCAGAACGCCACCGGGAACTGGGTGAAGATCGCCCAGCGGGTGTCGGTTCGCATCAGGCTTGCCGAAGACCCCGATCTTTCGCAGTTGCGCACCGGCCTGAGCGCCACCGTCGAAGTCGATACCGGGCATCGCCGCCGGCTGCCGGGACTGGCGCGCTGAATTGCGCAGGGCGCGCAACCAGATGAATTCCTTCCAGCCGGCAGGCTCCCACCGCGGTCTCATCACCGTGTCGGTGATGCTCGCTACCATCATGCAGGCGCTGGACACCACCATTGCCAACGTCGCTTTGCCGCACATGCAGGGCACGATGGGCGCGACACAGGAGCAGATTTCCTGGGTGCTCACGTCCTACATCGTTGCCGCCGCCATCTTCATGCCCTTGACCGGCTACCTGTCGGCGAGGCTGGGCCGCAAGCGGCTTTTCATGTGGGCCGTCGTCGGCTTCACGCTGGCGTCGATGCTCTGCGGGGCCGCGCAGACTTTGAGCCAGATCGTGCTGTTCCGACTTCTGCAAGGAGTCTTCGGCGCCTGCCTGGTCCCGCTGTCGCAAGCGGTGCTGCTCGACACTTACCCCATCGAGCGCCACGGCTCGGCCATGGCGTTGTGGGGTGTCGGGGTCATGGTCGGGCCTATCCTGGGCCCCACACTGGGCGGGTGGCTCACCGAATACTACAGCTGGCGTTGGGTCTTCTATATCAACCTGCCGTTCGGTTTGCTGGCGTGGTTCGGCCTGGCTGCCTTCGTTCATGAAACACCGATCGACGCGCGACGCCGGTTCGACCTGTTCGGTTTCGCGTTCCTCAGTCTGGCCATCGGGGCATTTCAGATGATGCTCGACCGTGGCGAATCCCTCGACTGGTTCGCCAGTACCGAAGTGGTGGTCGAGGCAATGCTGGCGGGTATCGCGCTCTACATCTTCGTGGCCCACATCTTTACCCACGACCATCCGTTCATCGAACCGCGCTTGTTTGCGGACCGCAATTTCAGTGTCGGGGTGCTGTTGATTTTCATTGTGGGGCTGATCCTGCTAGCCACCATGGCCCTATTGCCTCCGTTCATGCAAACCCTCATGGGTTACCCGGTGATCAAGGTTGGCTATCTGCTGGCGCCGCGCGGCGTGGGGACCATGGTTGCCATGATGGTTGTGGGCCGGCTCTCCGGCAGGATCGATCCGCGCTACAGCATGGCCCTCGGGCTCCTGTTGACGAGCCTGTCCCTGTGGGAGATGACGCGCTTTACGACCGACATGGACAGCTGGCACCTGGTGCGTAGCGGGATCACCCAGGGCCTGGGTCTGGGTTTCATCTTCGTCCCGCTGTCGACGATCGCCTTCTCGACCCTGGCGCCGCACTACCGCAACGAAGGCACGGCGCTCTACAGCCTGATGCGGAACATCGGCAGCAGCATCGGCATCTCGGTCGTCATCACCCTGCTGGCGCGGAACACCCAGGCCAACCATGCAGCGTTGAATGAATTTATCGAACCGTTGAGCCTTGCTCTGCGACAAGGCATTGAAGCCGGCGCCTACAGCGTGGACACGCCGCAGGGTCTGATCGCACTCAATGCCGAGGTGACCCGGCAAGCCGCCACGCTGGCCTATCTGCAGGATTTCCGCCTGATGCAATGGATTGCGCTTGGTGCGCTGCCGCTGGTGCTGCTGCTTCGACCACCGGGCCGGGATCGAACGCCCGAGATCCGAGCGGGCGTCGATTGAGGTTGCCCGCCTGCGCCTGAAGCCGTCAGCCCGCCTTGGCCAGTGACTTCGTGTAGACGCGGTAAGTGCCCACCCCGCGCGCTACCAGCAGGCCATCGATCGCACCGTGTCTCAATTCCATCGACACATGGGCCAGCGTCTTGCCGATGTGGTCGGGCGTGCCGATGGCATACAGGGTGCCCTCGCCGACGGCGCGCATGAAATCGGTGGTCAGGGTGACGGTGACGGATGAGCGGATCATCTCGCCGGTGCCACGCCGGTCACGACCGACCAGGCAGCGGCCACCCACTGCGTCCAGCATCGTCAGCGCGACGCCACCGTGCAGGACGCCATGCGGATTGAGCAGGTCCCGGCGGATCGTGAGCGTGAAGTACAGGCCGTTTTCGTCGTCCACGATGTCGTAACCGACCAGACCCTGGAAGGGCCCGTGCCTGAAGCTTGCCGGTTGTGGAACTCCGGTGTCGCTCACGGTGAATCGATCAAGGTGGATAACCCTCGTCAGCTCTTGTCCTTGCTGGCCTTGCGGAAGTCGGGTTTGCGCTTTTCGAGGAACGCGCGCACGCCTTCGCGCGACTCATCGGTGTCATAGTACAGGCTCAGGGCCTGCATTCCAAGGCTGCCGATGCCGCGGATGTTCTCGGTCGAGGCATTGAACGAACGCTTGGCAATGGCCAGGGCCGTGGGGCTTTTCTCGACGATCTCCCGGCCCCATTTCGCGACCTCGGCGTCGAGCTGGTCGTGCGGAACAACGACGTTGCACAGTCCCATCGCCAGTGCTTCCTGGGCGGTGTAGCGCCGGCACATATACCAGATCTCGCGTGCCTTCTTTTCTCCCACGATCTGAGCCAGGTAGGCCGTGCCCCAGCCCGGATCGACCGAACCCACCTTGGGCCCCACCTGGCCGAAGACTGCCTTGTCCGATGCGATGGTGAGGTCGCATAACGTGGCAATGACGTTGCCCCCGCCGATCGCGTACCCCTGCACGCGCGCGATCACCGGTTTGGGGACATCGCGGATCGCACTGTGCAATTCCTCGATCGGCAAGCCGGCGGTGCCGCGGCCGTCATACTGGCCGGAGTGCGCCGACTGGTCGCCGCCAGTACAGAAAGCCCGCTCGCCGGTTCCGCCGAGCACCACGGCGGCGATGTTCTTGTCCCAGCCGGATTTCAGCAGCGCGTGCAGCATCTCCTCGACAGTCTGGCCGCGAAACGCATTCATCACGTCCGGCCGGTTGATCGAGATGTAGGCGATCTGGTCGCGCTCTTCGTAAAGGATGTCCTGGTAGTTCATCGATTCCCTCTCAGCCGATCATGCTGTAGCCGCCGGACACCGAGAGCACCTGCCCGGTCACATGGCCTGCAACCTTGCCGGAGGCCAGAAAGACAACGGCATTGGCGATGTCCTGTGGCCGGCCGACCTTGCGCAAGGGCAGCGACTTGGTGACCTTTTCAAGTTGTTCGGGCGTGAACATGCTTTCGGCATTGGTCCACATGCTGTTGCCCCCGACCTCGTCCGAGGTGGACGGAATCGTGACGCCAGGGCAGACCACGTTACAGCGGATTCCGTAGCGGCCGTTCTCCTTGGCGATCGTCTTCATGAAGCTGTTGATCGCCGCCTTCACGCCGCCGTAAACGGCCTCGCGCGGTTCGCCCTGCCGGCTGGCATCCGAGCTGATCGAGACGATGGCCCCGCTGTTCTTCTTGATCATCAGGTCGAGCGCGGTCTTGGTGCAGTTGAGAACGCCCACGTAATTGATGTCGATCACCTTGCGCCAGAAGTCGGGCGTGGTCTGGGTGAAGAACATGAGGTTGTCCCAGCCCACGTTGTTCACCAGGATGTCGACGCCGCCGTGCTTGTCGGCCGCGGCCTTGAACATGGCCTGCACCTGTTCGAGGTTCGTGACGTCGGTCTTCACGACTTGCACCGAGGCGGCACCAAGCTGGCTGGCGAATTCGGCAGTTTTCTGCGCCTGCGCCGTATCGACATCGCCGATCGTGATGTGTGCGCCTTCGCCGGCGAAGGCGAGCACGATCGCGCGGCCGATGTTGGAGCCACCGCCCGTGACGACGACCGATTTGCCCTTGAGTTCCAGGTCCATTGCGAGATCCTTCTGTGGTGAATACGCCCGCCGGCGCAAAGGCATGATTATAACAGCCTAACGCTAGTTAGAGAAATCGGAATCGCGGCACTGTCCCTGGACACGCCACTGCCGGTTCTATTCGATCTTGATGCCGGCGGACTTGATGACGTTGCCGTAACGCTCGATGTCGGACCGGATCAGCCCGCCGAACTGGTCGGAGGAAAGCGGATAGGCGGTCAGTCCCTGCGCGGCCAGGGTCTCCCTGACGTCGGGCAGGGCGAGGATCCTGGCGATCTCGGCAGAGAGTTTGTTCACGATGTCCTTGGGCGTGCCCGCTGGCGCCAGCACACCGAACCAGATCTGGAAGTCGTACTCCGGCAGGCCGGCCTCGGCGAAAGTCGGAACCTCCGCCAGAGTGGGCAACCGGTTCTTGCCGGTGATCGCCAATGCCTTCAGCTTGCCCGCGCGGATGTGCGGCATCGACGTGATGGGTGTGTCGAAGTTGAGCTGGATCTGGCCGCCGATCAGATCGGTCAAGGCGGGTGCGGTGCCTTTGTAGGCCACATGCTGCATTTTCACACCGGCCACAGTCTTGAAGACTTCTCCGGCAAGGTGGGTCGAGCTGCCGGTGCCCACTGCGGCAAAGTTCAGCGCATTCGGCCTGGCCTTGGCCAGAGCGATGAATTCCTTGAGGTTGTTCGCCGGCACCGACGGGTGGAGCACCAGCACCAACTGGGTGGTCACCAGGGGGGCGACGGGCGCGAAGTCCTTCACGGGGTCGAACGGCAGATTTGCAACCAGGTGCGGCAATGTCGCCAGTGTGGAGGTCGTCAACCCGATGGTGTAGCCGTCCGGCGCTGACTTCGCCAGGGCCTCGGTGCCGATGACGGTGTTGCCGCCGCCCCGGTTGTCCACCAGCACCGGCTGGCCCCAGCTTTCAGTCAGCTTGGTCGCCATCAGCCGCGCGACCTGGCTGGTGCTGCCGCCAGGCGCATAGGGGACGATGAACCGGATCGGCTTGCTGGGGTAGTTCTGGGCCGGTTGTCCAATGGCGCTGCCCAGGCACAGCAATCCGGTGAACAGGCCAACAAGGGAGCGTCTGCGCCGCATAACGGGATCCTCCGGTAAGACGGGGCCCGCAACCCGATGCCATCGCAGGGGTCGGGCCAATCTTGCTGCAATGTATTGCGCGGGGTCACGTTCGACATCGGTATCTTCCCTAGCGGTCATTAGGTAGATTCAGATTTGGGGCCGGCCGATGAGGGGTCGCGACGGTTTTGCCGGCTCAACACAGCGGCCGTGGCGTTGCCTGCATCAGGTAGATCCCGCAAAACAGGGCCGGTGCTGCCACCAGTGCGAAAGTCATCCCGTAGCTGATGCCGGCTTGTACCAGGACAGCGAAAATAGCCGGGCCGGCCAGGATGCCGCTGTAGGTCACGAAGAGCGCGGCGCCGGTCGCTGCGCTGACCGAGCCCGGTGGTGCACGGCGCGCCACTTCTGCCAGGTAGACGCCGTTCCAGCCGATCGAACCGGCACCGAAAGCTGCATAAAGGAGCAGCAGTCCGGCAGTCGGCCAATCGCCGGTCAATGGCGTCGCCATGGCGCAGACACCCATGATGCAGCCGAGCGCGCCCATCACACGGCCAGGCCGCCCGCTACGATCCGCCAGCACACCAGCGATCAACCGCGAGACGATACCGGCGCCCTGGGCCACAGCCAGCGCCAGCCCGGCCCCGACCAGGTCGAAGCCGTGCTCCTGCGTCAGGTAGGTCACCAGGTAGGTGCCCAGGCACAGTTGCAGCGATGCGAAGAAGAACGAACTCAGTGCGAGCGGGCGGCCTGCGCGGTCGGCAACGACAAGGCGGGCCGGCTCTGCCAGGCTGGCGAAGCCGACGCGTGCGCCCGGCGTGCGGTCGGCATCGAGCGGCCCACGCAGGGGTTCCAGGGCCAGCGCCAGCAGCATGCTGGCCAGCGCCACGCACAGGGCCGCCACGCGCCAGCCGCCCCACAGCACGACCAGCGGCAGCAAGCTGCCGGCGAGCACGCCTCCCAGGGGCACGCCGGTCTGCTTGAGCGAAAAGATGATCGAAAGGTGCTCAGGGGGTGAGGCGCGCGTCAGCAGGTGCGAACTGGCCGGCGTCACTGGCCCGTAACCGCAGCCCAGCAACAGTGCCCCGCAGACGACCAAGCCCGGTTGACCCGTGGAGATCAGCGCCACGCCGGCTCCCCCGCACACCAGACAAAGCTGGCTCAGGCGCAACGCTCCGAGCCTGCGTACCAGCGCGCCGCTGGCGAGCCCGCAGGCCATGCTGGTTCCATACACCATCGCGACGAACAGTCCGACCCAGGCCACCGGCGCCCCGATGTCCTTCGCCGCCAGCGGCGCCAGCACCGGCAGTGTGACCGTGGCCATCGACATCAGCGCCTGGATGGCGAGGGTCGCGGCAACGGGGACCAGGGTGCCTCGCAAGCTACGCATGGAGGATGCCGGCTCGCGTTTCATGCCGCGTGGCGCTGGATCAACTGCCGGGCGATGATCATGCGCTGCATTTCGTTGGTGCCTTCGCCGATCAGCAGCAGCGGCGCATCGCGGTAGTAGCGCTCGACGTCGAACTCGGGCGAGTAGCCATAGGCGCCGTGGATGCGCATGCACTCGAGCGCGTTCTCCATGGCCGCCTCGGTTGCGAAGTACTTGGCCATGCCGGCTTCCATGTCGCAGCGCTCCCCACGGTCGTAGGCGCGCGCCGCCGACTCGACCAGTAGCCGCGCCGCCTCGACCCGTGTCGCCATCTCGCCAAGCTTGAGCTGGATCGCCTGGTGTTCGCAGATCGGCTTGCCGAAGGTCGTGCGCTGCTGCGCGTAGGCGACCGCGTCATCCATCGCCGCGCGTGCCACGCCGACGCCGCGCGCGGCGACATTGATGCGGCCGAGTTCGAGCCCCGACAGGACCTGTTGCAGGCCGCGGCCCTCGATTTCGCCGATCAGGCGGTCGGCTGGTACGCGGTAGTTGTCGAACACCAGCTCGCAGGTGTCGATACCGCGGTATCCGAGTTTCTTGAGCTTGCGGGCGACCACGAAACCCGGGCCCTTCTCGGCGATGAACAGGCTCATCCCCTTGTGCCGCGGGACGGCCGCCGGGTCGGTCTTGACCAGCAGGGCGAGACAGCCTCCATGCAGGCTGTTGGTGATCCACGTCTTGGTGCCGTTGATGATGTAGTGGTCGCCGTCGCGTACGGCGCGCGTCCGGATTGCCTGCAGATCGGTGCCGGCATCGGCTTCTGTCAGGCCGACGCCGCCGCGCAGCTCGCCGCTGGCAAAACGGGGCAGCAGATCGCGCTTCTGCGCCTCGGTTCCATGGCGTTGCACTGCGCACGCCATGATGAGGTGCGAGTTGATGATGCCCGAGACCGACATCCAGACGGCCGCGATGCGGGAAACGATGCTGGCGTAGGTTGAGGTGGACAGGCCCAGACCGCCGTACTCGGGGGCGATCGTGCAGCCAAAGAGGCCCAGCACCTTCATGTGCTCGACGATCGCCGCCGGATATTCGTCGGCCTGCTCGAGCCGCCTCACATGCGGGCGCACCTCGGTCTTGAGGAACCGGTCAATGGCATCGAGGATCTGCGCTTGCGGGTCGGCGTCGTTGTTCATGCGGGCGTTCGATGAAGAAATCAGCCGCGCGCGGCCAGGCCGCGCTGGACATCGGCGGCCGCACAATCGTGGCCGATCCCCAGCACCAGGTCGCGCACCTGGCTGGCGCGAGCAGGCGTTGTGACAAGCTGCATGTTGTCGATGAACTTGCGCTCGACGTCGGCGTTGGCGATGGGGCGCTCGGCGGCGCCGCGGTGGACATGCTCGCGGTGGCGCAGTTCACGCCCGTCGGTCAGCGTCACGACCACCTCACCCGAGTAGTAGGTCGGGAATGGCGAATCTGGATCGATCTCGTACTCGACCTTGCCCGCCAGCGCCAGCACGTGTTCGTCGCGCAGCGCCGCCTCGTCGAGGTCGGCGAGGCCGAATCTGCCTTTGAGCAAGGCGGTGGCAACCGTGTAGGGAATGCTGAACTGGGCGTCGTAGCTGTTTTGCGGACGCTTCTTGGTGGCAACCGGTTCGCACACCGTCTTCACCACCTCTGCCGGCACCAGCGCGCGTACGCTGCGGATGTCCGCCGGGCGAAGGCCGTGGCGGTCGCGCAGGATGGCCGCCGCGTCAGCGCAGGCGTGGGTGAAGTGGCATGCCGGCAGCGGCTTGACAGTGACCCTGGACAACTCCCACACCTCGCCCAGGCCGGCGGTGGCCAGGCTCAGGTCGCAATCCCGGGCGAGCGGCCCGAGGTGGCTGTTGAAGACCCCGAAGCGGCCTTCATAGGGCTGGCGGGGGCCCTTGAAACCGTGGCGCGCCATGGTCGCCGCGGTCAGGCCGGCCGCCGCCGCCCATCCCGGGTGCATGCGCTTGGTCCACGCGCCGTCCTGCAGGAATTCCATGCTGCCGGAGGCGACCGACAGCGCGATTCCCTGGGCCGACGCCAACTGCGCGGCGTTGAGGCCGAACAGCCGGCCGGCCACCAAGGCGCAGGCAAATGCGCCGATCAACCCGGTCGGGTGGAAGCCCACCTGGTGGAAGCCGCCGCGCGCCACTGAAGCCAGCCGGGCGCCGACTTCCACGCCCGCAACGTAAGCGGTGAGCATCGCTTCGCCGTCCAGCAGCGCACGCGCCGCGGCGCCCAGGGCGCAGGGAAAGGTGCTCGCGGTGGCATGGATCACCCCACGCGCATGGGTGTCGTCGTAGTCGAGGCCGTGGATCAGGATTCCGTTCATCAGCATCGCGTCGCGCATCGCGAGCCTGGTTGCCAGGCCGATCACCGGGGTGTCGCCGGCGTCGGCCGACAGCTCGGTCATCGCCGACAGCGAGCGGTTCGCGAAGTCGTGGTGGGTCGAGGCGTGCGCGATCCCGACCGCATCGAGGATCAGGTGGCGTGCCCGCTCCAGGACTTCGCCGGGAATCTGTTGCGGCTGCAGCCCGGCGACAAACTCCGCCAGCACATCGGAGATCGGACCCGGGAAGGTCACTGGCTGCAGGCGGCTGGAGGCACACGTCATACCAGGTCCTTGTCATTGGAGTACTACACCGCCGCGGTGGCTGCGCGAGCGGGGTCAATCGAGGCGCAGGCCGGACGCCTTGATGACGGGACCC
This sequence comes from Ramlibacter sp. 2FC, assembly GCA_943372495.1. Classification (GTDB taxonomy): domain Bacteria; phylum Pseudomonadota; class Gammaproteobacteria; order Burkholderiales; family Burkholderiaceae_C; genus Ramlibacter. The sequence continues at coordinate 272,073 of CALRYV010000002.1, forward strand.
CAGAGCGCGAGATCGCGGCGGATGGCCTGTCCGAGTTCCTGGGGACCGCCATAGCTCACGTCCAGACCGAGCGCGGCGATCCGGTCGGCGGTATCGGGCGCGGCCAGCGTTTTCTCGATCTCGGCCGCCAACCGCCGCTGGACCGCAGCCGGCAGCCCAGCGGGGCCGACCACTCCCATCCAGCCGATGACTTCGTAACCCGGCAGGGTTTCGTTCACGGCCGGCACCTCGGGCAGCAGCCGGTGCCGCGTCCTACCGGTGACCGCCAGCGCCCGCAGCTTGCCGCTGCGCAGGTGCGGCAACGCGATGTTGGGCGCGTCGAACATGAACTGCAGGTTTCCCGCCAGGACGTCGTTCAGGGCCAGCGCGCTGCCGCGATAGGGCACGTGGGTCAGGCCCGTCTTCGACTGCATGGCCAGCAACTCACCCGACAGGTGATTCGAAGAACCATTGCCGGCTGAGCCGTAGTTGACGGTTCCCGGCCTGGCCTGTGCCGCGGCGAGCAGATCGTTCAACGACTGAAACGGGCTGTCGGCCCTGACCACCAGCACGTTGATGTACTCGCACATGCGGGCGATCGGGGTGAAGTCCTTCTCGGCGTTGTAGCCGACGTTCTTGAACAGGTGCGGCCCGATGCCGAACGTGGCGGTGTGCGCAAAGCCGATCGAATAGCCGTCGGCCGGCATCCTGGCCAGCCGCGCAACGCCGAGCCCGCCGCCAGTGCCCGGAATATTTTCAATCACCACCGGTTGCCCCAGCTGCTCCTGCAGACGGGACGTGACCAGCCGGCTGATGGCGTCGGCCGGCCCCCCGGGGGCGAACGGCACCACGAACCTGACTGGGCGGGAGGGATAGCGATCCTCGGCGCGGGCCTGACCCCACGGCCCCAGCGTGGCGAAGGCGGGCAGACCCGAGACAAACTTCCTGCGGCTCATTGACATATTGGTCTTTCCGAAATGGGATGGGGCCGTCAGCCGGTCTGCACGATGCCGGAGTGGATGAGTGTGTCGATGGCAGCCGCGGAATAGCCGCGTTCGGCGAGGACTTCGCGCGTGTGCTGCCCGAAGCGCGGGGCTGCCGTCAGGGCCTGCCCGGGGGTGCGCGACAATTTCACCGGGACTCCGAGAGTGCGCCTGCCTTCGACCTCCACCACCATCTGGCGGTGAAGCGTATGCGCATCGGTCATCACCTGCGGGACGGAGCGCACGGCGCCGGCGGGGATGCCCGCGTCGAGCAGGCTGCGGCATAGCGCTTCGCCGTCAACGTGCGCCAGTTTTTGCTGCAGCAGGGCGCGCAGATCGTCTCGGCAGCCGAAGCGGTCTGCATTGCTGGCGAAGCGCGGGTCGTTCGCCAGTTCCGGCGAGTCCAGGAATGCGCACAACTTGCGCCATTGGGCGTTAGTGCCGATGCCCAGGAACACCTCGCAGGTCCCGGTGGCGAACTTGTCGTACGGGGCGATCGCCGAGTGCGCATTGCCAAGCAGTTGCGGCTCGGCGCCGGATTGCATCCAGTTGACGCCCTGCGGGTGCAACAGCGACACAGTGGTGTCGTAGAGCGTGGCCTCGACGAACTGGCCGCGCCCCGAGTGCTGGCGTTCGATCACCGCCAGCAGCACGCCGATCACGGCGTGCAGGCCGGTGGCAAGGTCGACCACCGGCACGCCGACCCGCATCGGCCCGGTCTGCTGGGATCCGTTCAGGCTCATCAGGCCGCCGAGCGCCTGCGCCACGGCGTCGTAGCCGGGGGCGCCGCCGAGCGGCCCGTCGGCGCCGAAGCCGCTGACGCGGCACTGGATCAATCGGGGAAAGCGCGCGCGCAGGGTCTGTTCGTAGCCCAGGTCCCATCGCTCCAGGGTGCCACTCTTGAAGTTTTCGATCAGCACGTCGGCGTCTTCGAGCAGCTTCAGCAGCACCTGCCGCCCCTCGGCGCGCGCCAGGTCCAGGACGATGTCGCGCTTGTTGCGGTTTAACCCGTGGTAATAGGCGGCGGTCCCGTCAGCGTCGAAGGGCGGGCCCCAGGCACGGGTGTCGTCGCCCGCTGGAGGTTCGACCTTGATGACCAGGGCCCCATGATCCGCCAGGATCTGTCCGCAGTAGGGCCCGCCCAAAACGCGCGAGAGGTCGATGACTTTCAGCCCGGCCAGGGCCGACACGGTGGTGGTCATCGGTGCTCAGTAGGACCGCGGCAGGCCCATGACGTGCTCCCCGATGTAGTTGAGCACCATCTCGCGGTTCAGCGGCGCAGTGCGCAGCAGTCGAACCAGGCCGTACAGGTCGTACATGCCATATTCCTTGGTGAAGCCGTTGCCGCCGAAGACCTGGATCGAGCTGTCCACGGCGCGGATGCCGGCCTCGGCCGCTGCATACTTCGCCATGTTGGAGAACTCGCCAGCCGGCAGGCCTTTGTCGAAGGTCCAGGCCGCCTTCAACGCCATCAACGAGGCCAGTTCGACTTCGCTTCGCGCGATGGCGAGCGGATGCTGCACCCCCTGATAAGCTCCGATCGGCGTGTTGTTGAACAGCTTGCGCTCGTTGGCGTATTCGACCGCGCGCTTGAGGGCAAAGCGGCCGATGCCGGTGCACAGGCCCGACAGGATAATGCGCTCCGGGTTCAGCGTGTCGAACAGGATGCTGAAGCCCTTGCCAACCTCGCCCAGCACGTCGTCTTCGGTGAGCGCAACGTCGTCGAAGAAAACCTGCCACTGGGTCTCGGGAGCAGGAAAGGCGACCGGAATCAGCGTCTGGCTGATCCCCTTCTTCTTCATGTCGACCATGAAGATCGTGAAGCCATCGCTCTTTTTCGTCACTTCCTTGCGTGCTGTGGTCCGGGTGACGACCATTGCGTAGTCGGCGCAATTGGCGTCGGTGATGAACACTTTCTGGCCGTTGAGCCGGAAGCCGCCGCGGCCGTCGCTCCTGGCGAGGGTCGTGATCTCCATCGAGTTGGAGCCAGCGTTGGGCTCCGTGATCGCGAAGCAGAACTTGGTTTCGCCCGAGCAGCCGCCGGGGAGAAACCGGCGCTTCATCGCCTCGCTGGCGTGCTTGGCGAGCAGCCCCATCGTCATGGTCGGTCCGACCACCAGGTTGAGCAGGGGGATGCCGTTGTTTGCCAGCCCTTCCATGAACAGCAGCATCTCGGTCATGCCCTGGCCGGCGCCCCCGTAAGCCTCGGGCACCATGATCCCGAGGAAGCCATCGGCGGCGATCTGCCTGTACAGCTCGGCAGGCGGTTCGCCCTTCTCGGCATAGCTTCTCCAGTACTTGTGGTCGAAGCGCTGCGAGATGCGGTCGCCGTACTCGTAAATCATCCGCTGTTCCTGGGTCAGCGCGAAATCCATGGGGGTTCTCCTGAAGCTTGGCCTGTGCGGGGATTCAGCGGCTGGCCGACGGGAATTTCGGTGCGCGCTTTTCCCGCACCGAGGCAACGCCTTCGGCGGCGTCCTCGCCGAGGAAGCAGAGCATTTCCATGGCCAGCGAGCTTTCGAAAATAGGGCGGGCCACGTTCATCCAGCCGTTGAGCGAGCGCTTGGTGAAGCGGATCGCCTGCTGGCTGCCCAGCGCCAGCTTGTTGGCCACGGCCATGGCCTTGTCCATCAGTTCGGCGCGCGGCACGCACAGGCTGACCAGTCCGATGCGCTCGGCTTCCTTTCCATTGACGAATTCGGCGGTCATCAGGTAGTACTTGGCCTTGGCCATGCCGCACAACAGCGGCCACAGGATCGCCGCATGGTCACCCGCCGCCACGCCGATCTTGACGTGGCCGTCGGTGATCTTGGCTTCCTCGGCCATGATGCTGATATCGGCCAGGAAGGCCACGGCCAGGCCGGCGCCGACCGCGACCCCGTTGATGGCGGAAATGATCGGCTTGTCGCAGGCCATCATGTTGTAGACGATGTCCGAAGCCTCGGTCATCGTGTTGGAGATTTCCTTTGGATTGCCCACCATATTGGCCACCCACTCCAGATCGCCGCCCGCGGAGAAAGCCTGGTCGCCGGAGCCGGTGATGACGGCCACCTTGGTCTTGGCGTCGTCGTTGACGACGCCCCAGACCTTGGTCAGTTCCCAATGCAGGCGCGCATTGGTGGCGTTCATCACTTCGGGACGATTGATGGTGATCAGCAGCACGCCGTTGGGCTTGGAGTCGAATTTGAGAAACTGGAAATCGGAATAGTTCATTTGGCTGGAGTCCTTTGCGTTTGGAGGTCGAAGCGGGAGGGCGGGGGGGTCAGCGCAGGCTGGCGCGTCCATTGTTCAGGACGACAATATCGCGTTCGACCACGCGGGCGCGGAACGAGACGGTGTCGCCGTCGACCCACATTTCGGTGCGGATCGTCTCTCCCGGATAGACCGGCGAGGAGAAGCGGGTCTCGATCGAAGCCAAGCCGTTCGGGTCGCCACCGCACAGGCACTTGGTCAGAGCCCAGCCGGCGATGCCGTACGTGGCCAGGCCGTGCAGGATTGGCCGCTCGAAGCCGGCGGCGCGACCGACGGCCGGCTCGGCGTGAAGCGGGTTGTAGTCGCCCGACAGGCGGTAGATCAGCGCCGCGCGGGCCAGCGTCGCCCGGTCCTCGACGTGATCGGGAGCGCGCGCCGGCAATTCGTGCACCGGCTTCACCGGACCCGCGGGGCCACCGAAGCCACCGTCGGCCCGGCAGAACGTCGTCGAGTCGAGGGTGGCGAGCAGGCTTCCACTCGCGGCATCGTGCAGCGTGCGCTCGCTGAAAATGAGCGCACCCTTGCCGGCGCCTTTGTCGACGACGCCAGTCACCCGCGTCCGCCCGATGACTTCGCCCTCGGGCGCCGGCAACTTGTGGATCACGAGACTTTGCTCGCCATGCACAAGGCGCACCCCGTCCACGCCGGTGGCGGGGTCGAGGATCCAGGGGCCGGGGTAGCCCAGCACGACCGGAAATGTCGGCAGCGCCAGCAGCTCCTTTTCGTAGACGAAGCGCAACTCGGCCTCGTCGGTCGGGTCCGCGCCCAGGCCGATGCCGAGCGCGTAGAGCATCGTGTCGCGCCGCGTATAGCGCTGGCGGACGTCTTTGAAGGGCCACGCCATCAGCTTGTCGTAGTTGATCGCCATGCTGTGCTCCGCGCTCAGACCGGGTCCCAGGAGAACACGATGGCCGAGCTCTCCAGGGGCGTGAAATTGGGCTTCATCGCCGGCAGGACGCGCTCGGCGATGGTCTCGGGGGTCCAGCCGTCAGAGGTGTGCATCCCGCGCACCGGCCGTGGCTGGCTCATCAGGAAAATCTCGTTGCCGCGCACGGCGAAGATCTGCCCGGTCACTTCGGCGGCGGCGTCGCTGGCCAGGAAGGCTGCCATTGGAGCGATCTGCGCGGTGTCGAGTTTCTTGAGTTTTTCGACCCGGGCCTGCTGCTCCGGGGTTTCCGTGGGCATCGAACCGATCATCCGGCTCCAGGCGAACGGCGAGATGCAATTGGATCGAACGTTGTAGCGCTTCATGTCCCCGGCAATGGAGCGCGACAGGGCCACGATGCCGAGCTTGGCCGCGCCGTAGTTGGCCTGCCCCAGATTGCCGATCAGGCCCGAGGTTGACGTCATGTGCACATAGGCGCCGGACTGCTGCGTCTTGAAGTGTGGTGCGGCGGCGCGCGAGACATAGAAGCTGCCATTCAGGTGGACGTCGATCACTGCGTGCCATTCCTCGATCGACATGTTGAAAAACAGCCGGTCGCGCAGGATGCCCGCGTTGTTGACCACGATGTCGATGCGCCCGAAGTTGTCCGCCGCGCACTGAATGATCCGGTTGGCCGCGTTCCAGTCCGAAACGCTGTCGGTACTGAGCACCGCTTCCCCCCCCGCGGCCTTGATCTCGGTCACCACCTGCTGGCCGGGGCTGGCATCGCTGCCTTCACCGCCCACCGATGCGCCGATGTCATTGACCACGACCCTGGCGCCCTGCGACGCCATCCGCAAGGCGATGTCGCGCCCGATGCCGCGGCCGGAACCGGTCACGACCGCCACTTTTCCCTGCAGCATGCTGCCCTTGTTCATCGATGAGTCTCCTGTTTCTGAAAGTGAATTCGCTCCGCCGTCACGCCGGAAGTTGCAACACGCTGGCTGCCAGAATGTTGCGCTGGATTTCGTTGCTGCCCCCGTAGATGGTTGCGGGGCGGGCGTTGTAGAACGTGGTGAGGACATCGATCTGGCCGGTGTCCAGCTCGATGTCGCCCGGGGTGGCGCCGCTTGCGCCCGCGACCTCCACCAGGAGGTTGGCGAGGCGGGAATAGGTTTCGGTGGCGAAGATCTTGAGCATCGAAACGTCCTGCCCCAGGGGCTCGCCGCGCTTGACCTGCTCGACGAAGCGCGCATAGAGCGTGCCCAGGTCGGCCACGTCCAGGGCGAGCTGGGTGTAGCGATCGACGAAAACCGCGTCGTCCAGCAACCCCAGCCGCTCGCCCGCCTCGCGCACCCGCGCCAAGGCATACTGGCTCTGCTTCGGGCTGCCAAGGAAAATGCGTTCAAAGCCGAGCAGCGCCTTGGCAATGGTCCAGCCCCGGTTGAGTTCGCCTACCAGGTTGGCGCGCGGCACGCGCACATTTTCAAGGAACACCTCGCAGAAGTCCTCATGGCCGGCGATGTTACGGATCGGGCGCACCGTAATGCCGGGGCTCTTCATGTCGGCCAGCAGGAAGCTGATGCCCTCCTGCTTCTTGGCGCCCTTGTCGGTGCGCACCAGCAGGAAGATGTGGGTCGCATCCTGCGCCAGCGTGGTCCACGTCTTCTGGCCGTTGACGACGAAGTGCTCCCCGTCGAGGACCGCTTCGGTGCGCAGGCTGGCCAGGTCAGATCCGGAACCCGGCTCCGAATAGCCTTGGCACCAGATGTTCTCGCAGGACAGGATGAGGGGCAGGTAGTGCGCCCGCTGCGCCTCGCTGCCGTGCTGGATCAGCAGCGGCCCAACCATGGTGACGCCCATGTCCGGTGCGCGGCCGACGCCGTGCCGCTCCTGTTCTTCGATGAAGGCGATCAGCTTCTCCGGCGCCAGCCCCATCCCACCGTACCGGGTTGGCCAGCTTGGCGCCAGCCAGCCCTGGCGCGACAGCGTCAGTGTCCAGTCGCGGATTTCGCTCCAGCGCAGGCGCCGCTTTGGATAGCGCCGCTCGGCCGGATAGTGCTGCTCGAAGAACTCGCGCACCGTGGCGCGGAAAACGTCGGTCTCCAGTGCGTTCCAGTCGGTGCTCATGCGGCTGCTCCTGCGGGTGCGCCGGCCTGGCGGCTCATTGCGGCGTAACGTCGGCGCTGGACACCGGAATTGCCGAGCCAGGCCGACAGCACCAGGGCGCGCTGCAGGTACAGGCCGAGGTCGTATTCGTCTGTGACGCCGATCGCGCCGTGCATCTGGACGCACTCGCGCGCAATCGTCAGGGCTGCATCCGAGCAGCGGGCCTTGACGCGCGCAGCCAGCAATGCGCGTTCGCCGCCGCTGCAGCCGCGATCGATTTCGGAAACCGCCTGGGCAACGACAGCTGCACACAGTTCCTGCTGGATCAGCAGGTCCACCGCCCGGTGCTGCAGGCCCTGGAAAGTGCCGATCAGCTTGCCGAACTGCCGACGCGTTCGCAGGTAGTCCAGCGTCATCGACAGCATGCGGCGCGACACCGCGAGCAATTCGACGCTTGCAAGGACCAGCGTTTCGTCGTAGGCGGTGGCCAGTGCCGCTTGCGCAGCCGCGCCCTGGACCAGCAGGTGGCCGGGTGAAACCGCGACACCGTTGAACGACAACCGCGCCGAATAGCTACCGTCGGCCAGCTGCTCGTCCGTGCTCGTCAGTCCGTGGGAACCGGCGGGAACCCAGGCCAGCACGATGCCGTCGGGCGAGGTGGCACTGACGATGAAACCGCTGGCCGCGGCGCCGGGCCGGACGTGGCGCTTGCCGCCACGCAAATTCCATCCGTTGTCGCCCCGCACGCACACGCTCGCAGGTTCCGCGAGAGCGCCGTTGCGGTCGAACGCGGCGGCGCCGGTCGGATCCTCCTGCCAGGCCACTGCGGGCAGGGTCAGGCCCTCGGCCAGCTGACCGAGAAGGCCGGCCGCCGCCTCGTTCCCGCCGCAGCCCTGCAGCAGCCGGCCGGCGAAGACAACCACCGGCGTGATGGGTTCGGGAGCTGCCTGCGCAGCCAGCGCTGCTGCCACTTCCGCCAGCTCGGCCAGGCCCTGCGCGTAGCCGCCCTGCGATTCCGGTGCCAGCATTCCCGTCCAGCCCTGCGCAGCGAGGGCGCTCCAGAATGCAGGATCGAATCCGGGGGGCTGGGCCCGCAATGCGCGGGCCCGCGACAGGGGGGATTCCCTGGTGGTGAAGCTGGCGGCGCTGGAGCGCAGCATCTCGAGCTGCTGGTGGCGGTCTGGGTCGGCGTGGATGGCGGCCATGTGGGAAAAGAAAGGTGAAAAGGGGGGGTCAGTACGATTTGGGCAGCCCCAGCACCTTTTCGGCGATGAAGCAGAGAATCAGTTGCGGGCTGATCGGCGCCACGCGGGGAATCATCATTTCGCGCAGGTAGCGCTCGACGTGGTATTCCTTGGCGTAGCCAAACCCGCCGAGGGTTGCCATGGCCCGCTGGCATGCGTTGAAGCCAGCCTCGGCCGCCATGTACTTGGCGGCATTCGCGTCGGCGGCGCAGGGCTCGCCGTGGTCGTATTTCCACGCGGCGCGCATCACCAGCAATTCGGCGGCCTCGAGTTCCATCCACGACTGCGCCAGCGGGTGCTGGATGGCCTGGTTCTGGCCGATCGGGCGGTCGAAGACGACGCGTTCGCCGGCGTAGCTGACCGCGCGCGTAAGGGCGGCGCGGCCAAGTCCGACGGCCTCGCCGGCGATCAGGATGCGCTCGGGATTCATGCCATGCAGGATGTATTCGAAGCCCCGGCCCTCCTCGCCGATGCGGTCTTCCTGCGGCACCGGCAACCCGTCGATGAACAGCTGGTTGGAGTCCACCGCCTTGCGCCCCATCTTTTCGATCTCGCGCACCTCTACGTATCTGCGGTCGAGGTCGGTATAGAAAAGGCTCAGGCCCAGCGTGGGCTTGGCACAGTCCTCGGCCGGCGTTGTGCGCGCCAGGATCAGCGTCTTGTGGGCGACCTGCGCGGTCGAGATCCAGACCTTCTGACCGGACAGGATGTAGCGGTCGCCGACACGTTCCGCGCGGGTCTTGAGCTTGGTTGTATTCAGGCCGGTATTCGGCTCGGTGACGGCGAAGCAGGCCTTCTCGCGGCCCGCGATCAGCGGCGGCAGCATCCGGCGTTTCTGATCGTCGGTGCCGAATACCACCACCGGCTGCAAGCCGAAAATATTCATGTGCACCGCCGACGCGCCCGACATTCCGGCGCCCGAGCGCGCGATGGTACTCATCATCACTGTGGCCTCGGCGATACCCATGCCGCTGCCGCCATACTCCTGCGGCATGCAGATACCGAGCCAGCCTCCCTGGGCCAGGGCGTCGTACAGTTCGTGCGGAAAGCCGCCTACGCGGTCGCGTTCCAGCCAGTAGTCGTCGCCGAAGCGACTGCAAACGCGTTCGATCGCCTCCCGGATGACCTCGTGTTCGCGCGCGGTGCCGAAATCCAAGTCGTCTCTCCTCAGAGCGCCATGGCCACGCGCGTGCCCTGGTCGATGGCCCGGAGCGCATCGAGTTCGGCCGCCTGCTCTGCACCGCCAATCACCGCGGGTTCGATGCCCACACGGCGCAGCTCGGCCGCGAGCCCATTGTCGCTGTCCTGGCCGGCACAGATCACCACTGTGTCGACGTCGAGCAGCTGCGCCTCGCCGCTGACGAGCAGGTGCAGGCCGGCGTCGTCGATGCGCCGGTAGCTGCAGCCGGAAAGCGTTGTCAGGCCGCGCCGGTCGAGCTGTGCGCGCAGGGCCCAGCCAGTCGAAAGGCCGAGGGCCCGGCCGGGCTTCTCGGGTTTGCGCTGCAACAGGGTCACTTCCCGCAGCCGGCGCGGCGATCGGGCCGGCTTCAGGCCGCCAGGTGCATCGGTCGAAACGTCGATGCCCCATTCGGCGTGGAAACGGGTGACCGGGTCAGCGGACGATCCAGTTTCGTTCACCGCCTCGTCATGCAGCAGATATTCGGCGACGTCGAAGCCGATTCCGCCGGCGCCGATGATCGCGACCCGTCGGCCCGCCCGTTTGCGCCCCGAGAGCAGGTCGGCATAGCCGATCACCTTAGGATGGTCGATGCCTTCGATGTCCGGGGTGCGGGCGCGCACGCCGGTGGCCACGACGACGCAGTCGAATTTCGCCGCCGCCAGATCGGCCGCGCTCGGCCGGTTGCCAAGATGCAGTTCGATCCCGCCGCTTTCGACGCTGCGCCGGAAGTAGCGCAGCATTTCGTCGAATTCCTGCTTTCCGGGCACGGCTCGCGCCAGGTTGAGTTGACCTCCGATCTCGGCAGCGCCTTCATACAGCGCCACGGCATGTCCGCGCGCGGCGGCCGTCACGGCACAGGCCAGACCCGCCGCACCGGCGCCGACCACGGCGACGCGGCGCCTGCCGGCGCTGTCGGGGAGTTCGGCGAACTCCAGTTCGCGCCCAGCGCGCGGGTTGACGAGGCAGGTGGCGGCGCGGTCGTCGAAGATGTAGTCCAGGCAAGCCTGGTTGCAGGCGATGCAGGTGTTGATGGTGTCGGGGCGGCCCTCGGCCGCCTTGCGCACGAAGTCCGCGTCGGCCAGGAATGGCCGGGCCATGGAAACCATGTCGGCGTCGCCGCTCGCCAGGATTTCCTCGGCCACTTCGGGCATGTTGATCCGGTTGGACACGATCACCGGAATCGACACCGCCCGCTTGACACGCGCCGCGGCGAACCGGAACGCCGCGCGCGGCACCACGTAGGCGATGGTTGGAATGCGCGCCTCATGCCAGCCGATGCCGGTGTTGATGATGTCGGCTCCGGCGGCTTCGACGGCGCGGGCAAGCGCGACGATCTCGTGCGCGGGGGCGCCGCCTTCGACCAGGTCTAGCGCGGAGACCCGATACATCAGGAGAAAGTCGGGGCCCAGGCGCAGGCGCGTGCGCCGCACGATCTCGACCGCCAGCCGATGCCGGTTCTCCACACTGCCGCCGAATTCATCGGTCCGGTCGTTACTGCGCAGGACGGTGAACTGGTTGATGAAATAGCCTTCGGATCCCATCACTTCGACGCCGTCAAAGCCGGCCTGCCGGGCGAGTTCGGCGCAGCGCACGTAGTCGTCGATGGTCTGCCAGACCTCAGCGCCGCTCAGGGCGCGCGGGATCCGGCGATTGATTGGAGAGGGAATGGCTGAAGCGCCCACGGGCTGTCCGGTCTTGCCGTAACGGCCGGTGTGCAGCACCTGCAGGATGATCTTGCCCCCCTCTGCGTGCACGGCGGCCGGGATGGGCTTGAGCTCCTCGGCCTGCGCCGCGGTCATGAGGCGAGGGCCTGCTTCGTCGAGCAACGCATCGAGGTTCGGCGCGTAGCCACCAGTGACGATCAGGCCGGCGCCGCCACGCGCTCGCTCGGCGTAGAACAAGGCCAGCCGTTCGATGCCCCGGTCCATCGATTCGAGTCGGGTGTGCATGGAGCCCATCAGCGCCCGGTTGCGCAAATTGTGCGATCCGACCCTGAGGGGTGAAAGCAAGATATCAAAATTGGACGTCACGGTTCCTCCTGCTGGCCCGATTATAGTCCTAACTAACGTATGTTCGATGCTACAATGGAAAAGTACGCCGTTGGCCTGCAGCCACGCCCCCCAGGCCAAACTGCGCGCGCCTGCTCATCGATCGCGCTGGAGGAGGATGTTGGAATGACGGAAGCCGGAACCCCCACCAAGGCGAGCCTTGCCGCCTATCTTGCTCCGGGAAATTATGTTGACAGCGACAAGCCGTCGGTGGTCGCCTTCGCCCACGCCCATGCGAGCGCGGCGATGTCGCCGGTCGAGATCGCGGTTTGTCTGTACTACGCGGTGAGGGACGGCTTTCGCTACGATCCCTACCACTGCGACACGTCAGAGCAAGGCTTGAAGGCCAGCCGCGTGCTGGAGATCGGGCGCGGCTTCTGCATTCCTAAAGCCGCCTTGCTGGCGGCAGCGGCCCGGGTGATGGGCGTTCCGTCCCGGCTCGGCTACGCAGACGTGCGCAATCATCTGACAAGTCCACGCCTGCTCGAAATGATGGGAACCGACCTGTTCGTCTTCCACGGCTACACGGAACTGTGGCTCGACGGGCATTGGGTCAAGGCGACGCCGGCGTTTAACCGGTCGCTGTGCGAGAAGGCGGGGCTGCATCCGCTGGAATTCGACGGGCGCGCCGATTCGGTCTTTCACGAGTTCGATGCCAGTGGGAGACGGCATATGGAGTACGTGCGCGAGCGAGGCAGCTACGCCGACCTGCCGCGCGACACCCTTCTTTCGGTCTGGGGCGAGACCTATGGTTCCTTCTCCCAATGGGGAGGCAAGGCCGGCGGGAGCGCAGATTTCGAGGCGGAAGTGCGCCCGGGCGCGGCTTCATGATTGAAACTGTGCGGCGCGAGTTCAGAGGGTTCGATGGCGGCTCGTGGGCGGCCGACATCCTCGGCCCGCCAGACGCACCCACAGTCCTGCTGCTGCACGGCGGCGGCCAGACTCGGCACGCCTGGGGCGGCACGGCGCATGCTCTGGCACAAGCTGGCTGGCGTGCCGTGGCTCTCGACCTGCCTGGGCACGGCGAAAGCGCCTGGTCCGTTGCCGGCGACTACAGAATCGAGACGCTGGCGCGGGCAATGAGCCGCCTCTGGGGCGAGCTGGGAACCCCGCTGGCGGTGGTTGGCGCTTCCTTGGGCGGATTGGTGAGCATGCTGGCCGTCGGGCGGGACGATGGCCCTCCAATCGCCGCGCTCGGGCTGGTTGATGTCGCCCCACGGCTGGAAAACGCCGGTGTCGAGCGGATTGTCAACTTCATGCGCGCGCACCCTGACGGATTCGCCACGCTCGACGATGCCGCCCGGCATATCGGCGCCTATCGCGGGCGGCCCGTCGCAAGGCATCCGCGCGGCCTGCAGAAAAACCTTCGCCTGAATGACCGGGGCAGGTGGGTCTGGCACTGGGATCCGCGGCTGATGAACGACGACAACCACACCCACCGCAATGATCGCGGGATGTTCGAGCGCGGGCTGCTGCGATACGGCGGGCCGGTGTTGCTGGTGCGCGGCGAGCGCAGCGACGTGCTGAGCGAAGCCGGCGCGGCGGCTTTCCTGCAGACTTTTCCGAAGGCGCGCTACGTGAACCTGCGGGGCGCCGGACACATGGTGGCGGGCGACGCCAACGATGCCTTTACCGCGAGCGTGACGGAGTTTCTGACTGAGGTCATGCCCCCGGCGCTGCGCAACCACAGATAGCGCCGGGGGACCACACCTTGAATCTCAGATCCTTCACCCTGCACGATCAGATTGAGCGCAACGCCTGCCTGCACGGCGATGGCGCTGCCTTCGTTACGGACGGCCAGAGCGTGAGCCACGCCCAATACGCCGCGCGGTCGGCGCAACTGGCAGCCGGGCTGGCGGGCCTTGGTGTCGCCGTGGGTGACCGCGTCGCGATCCTGGCCCCCAACTGCCTGTCGTATCTGGATCTGTTCGGAGCCGCGGCCCGCCTCGGAGCCATCGTCGTGCCGGTCAACTGGAGGCTGTCCGCCGAGGAGGTGGCGTATGTCCTGCAGGACAGCGCCGCGAAGGTCCTGATCGCGGCTCCCGAGATGCACGACCTGGTCCCGGAAGCGGCGCGGCGGGGAATGCTGGCATACAGCACAGGTCCTGCTGCGACCGGCCACTGGAAGGCACTTGCGCAGCTATATCTCGAGGCCCAGGAACCGCCGGCGGCGCGCATCGATGACGACGCCGGACTGGTCATCATCCATACCGCGGCGGTGGGCGGCCGCCCGCGCGGCGCGCTGCTGTCCCACCGCAATTTGATGGTGGCGGCGATGACGTCGAGCCAGGCATGGAGCCTCACGTCGGCGGATGTGCAGCTCGGAATCCTGCCATTGTTCCATGTGGCGGGGATCGGCATCACGCTGGCATTGCTGCAGGCCGGCGGCTGCACTGTCGTGTTGCCGCGCTTTGACGCCAAGGCGCTGGTGGGCCTGATCGATGAACAGGGTGGCAGTGTCATGGGCTCCTTTCCTCCCATGCTCGGTTCCCTGCTGGATGCCGCCGCCCAGGCCGGCTCGGCGCTTTCGTCGCTGCGCGTCGTCACGGGAATCGACACGCCGGAAACCCTGGACCGTTTCAGCGCCGCCTGCCCGCATGCCGATTTCTGGGTCGCATATGGCCAGACCGAAACTGCAGGGCCGATTTCCCTGGCCAGACATTCCGAGCGACCGGGGAGCGCCGGCCGACCGGTGGCTCAACATGTGCTGGCGCTTGTCGACGAGCAGGACCGGCCGGTCGGCGCCGGCTTCGTCGGCGAGATCGTGGTGCGCGGGCCGATGGTTTTCAGCGGGTACTGGCGCCTGGACGAGGACAATGCCTTCACTTTTCGCGACGGCTGGCACCACACCGGCGACATGGGCCGTCGCGATGGCGATGGCTATCTATGGTACGCGGGACGCTCGCCGACCAAGGAGCTGATCAAGCCCGGCGGGGAAAATGTCTATCCGGCGGAAGTGGAGCGCGCGCTGCTGGAGCATCCGGCCGTGGCCGAGGCCATCGTCTTCGGTGTTCCCGACGCCCAGTGGGGCGAAGCGATCAAGGCGGTGTGTGTGCTCAAGCCGGCTCAGTCGCTGGCGGCCGAGGCGCTGATCGAATTTGTCGGGGGGCGGATTGCGCGCTACAAGAAACCCAAGCACGTGGTCTTCGTCGGCTCATTGCCGAAGACCCCCGCCGGCGCCATCGACCGGACGGCAGTCAAGGCTGCGCATGGTCACGCCTGAGGACCTCGTCGAGTCAGCCCGGGGTGCTGAGGCCGCCGTTGACGCTGAGCGTTTGCCCGGTGATCGCGTCCGACCCTGGCCCGGCAAAGAACGCCGCCGCCTGCGCGATGTCGTGGCAATGGACCGGGAACAGCATCCGTTCGCGCAGTTTGTCGATCATGCCCCGGCCCTGCGCGCCGCCCAGCGCCGGCGACGCGCCGCCCCAGCGCGGTTCGGCGTCCCAGATGTAGCTCATGGCGACTGCGTTGATGCGGATTCCGTCCCGGCCCAGTTCGCGCGCGAGCACGCGGCACATCTGCATCATGCCGCCGGTGGCGCCGCCGATGAACGATTCGCCGGCCGTGGCCACGCGCCCGGCATCGGTGCCGATCGCGACGATCTTGCCATTTCGCTGCGTGCGCATCACGCTCGCTGCGGCCTGGATTGCGTGGGCTCGCGTCAGCCAGTGCGAGCGGATGTAGCTGTCGAAGTCCGCGCCGTCCATTTCCATGAACAGCCGGAATGCCAGCGAGTCGGCGCTCGCGCCGGCACCGCTGGCCACCAGGATGTCGAGCCGGCCATGGCGCGCAGCGATGCGGGCAACCATCGCCTGTACGGCGCCGCGGTCGGTCAGGTCTGCAGCCTCGAAATCGGCCTGGCCGCCGGCGGCGGCAATCTCGGCGACGACCGCGTGCCCGGACTCCGCGTTGCGGCCGTTGACCACGACGCGGGCGCCGCGTTGCGCAAGTTCGAGGGCGATTGCGCGCCCGATATAGGCCGTGGCGCCCGTCACCAGGGCGATCTTGTCTTGCAGCGGGTTGAAGGGATGCATCGGGATTGGCGCGCGATGAGTGATTGGGTATTGCATTTTCAGGGAGAAGCGGTCGATGAGCAAACGTGAAGCGGTCATTGTCGGTGTCGCCGACCTGGCGCTAAGGGACGGCAAGGTGGCCGAGCCAATGTCGGTGCTGCAGGCGCAGGCCTGGGTGGCGCGCGACGCGCTGGCCGATGCGGGCATTCCGATGCGCGAGGTCGACGCCCTGCTGACTGCCGGCCTGTGGGGCAATCCCGGCCCCGGGCTGCTGCCGACCGTGACCCTGTCCGAGTACCTCGGCATCGTGCCCCGCTTCGTCGATTGCACCAACATCGGCGGCTCCGCCTTCGAGGCCCATGTGGCGCATGCGGCCACCGCCATCGAGGCCGGCCGCTGCGAGGTGGCGCTCATCACCTATGGCAGCCTGCAGCGCAGCGAGGCCAGCCGCAACCTGGCCGGCCGCCCATCGGTGCTGACTATGCAGTACGAGACGCCGTGGGGCATGCCGACGCCGATCGGCGGATATGCAATGGCGGCGATGCGCCACATGCACGAGTTCGGCACCACCTCCGAACAACTCGCCGAGATTGCGGTCGCCACGCGCCAGTGGGCGGCGCTCAATCCGGCTGCGACCATGCGCGGCCCGCTGACGATCGGCGACGTGCTCGGCAGTCCGATGATTGCCGATCCGCTGCACCTGCTGGATGCCTGCCTGGTCACCGACGGCGGCGGCGCGGTAGTGATGACCACCGCGGAGCACGCCAGGGCGCTCGGCCGCAAGGCGGTCCATGTGCGCGGCTACGGCGAATCGCATACCCACTGGACGATCGCGGCGATGCCCGACATGGCGCGCCTGACGGCTGCCGAGGTGGCCGGGCGGGAGGCCTTCGCGATGGCCGGTATCGGCCACGATGCGATCGATGTGGTCGAAGTCTACGACTCGTTCACGATCACCGTGCTGATGACGCTCGAGGCGCTGGGATTCTGCAAACCCGGCGAGGGCGGTGCCTTCGTGGCCGGCCAGCGCACCGCCCCGGGCGGCCCTTTCCCGCTCAACACCAACGGGGGCGGCCTGTCCTACGCGCATCCCGGCATGTACGGCATCTTCCTGCTCATCGAAGCGGTGCGCCAGCTGCGCGGCGAGTGCGGCGAGCGCCAGGTCAAGGATGCGGGCACCGCGCTGGTCCATGGCACGGGAGGCACCCTGTCCAGCGGCGCCACCTGCATTCTTTCTACCAAATGAACACGATGTACGAGAAACCCCTTCCCACTGTCGACCCCGAGAGCGCGCCCTACTGGTCGGCCCTCAAGCAGCACCGGCTGGTGCTCAAGCGCTGCCTTGACTGCGGCCGCCATCATTTCTATCCGCGCGCGCTTTGCCCCAACTGCCACTCGGACGCGCTGGAATGGACCGACGCGCGCGGCAGCGGCAGCATCTACAGCTTCACCATCGCGCGCCGCCCCGCCGGGCCGGCATTCAAGGCCGACGCCCCGTACGTGGTTGCGGTCGTGCAGCTGGACGAGGGAGCCCGCATGATGACCAACATCGTGACCGATGATGTCGACGCGGTCCGCATCGGGCAGCGGGTGGCCGTGCAGTTCGACGACGTGACGGAGGACGTCACGTTGCCCAAATTCCGCCTGGCCTGAGGCGAGGAAAGCCAGTCATGGATTTCGATGCCGATCCCGATGTTGTTGCCATCACCGAGGCAGTGATCCGTTTCATTGAACGGGAAGTCGTGCCCCTGGAAGACCAGCACCGCGACCTGCTGGCCAGCGAGCGGTGGATGTTCGAGCCTTCCGGGCGGTATGTGCCCAGGTTGCTGGCCCTGCGCAAGCAGGTGCGCATCCGCTCGGCCGAGCTCGGCTATTACAACCTGTTCGGCGATGCCCGGCTGGGCGGGGAGGGCCTGGATGCGCGGGCAATGGCCCATGTGCAGGAAGCCGTCAACCACCGTTTCGGACCCGGGCGCGCACTGATCCAGACCGTTGTGCTGCCTTCGCCGTTCACCAATGGACTGTCACCCGTGCTGCGTCATCTTGACGCAGATGTGTTCGCCCGCTATCGCGACGGGATTGCCAGCGGCCAGAAGACCCTGTGCTTCGCCCTGAGCGAGCCGGATGCCGGCTCGGACGCGTTGGCGATGAAGACCCGTGCGGTGCGCGACGGGGACGGTTGGGTGATCACGGGGACCAAGCAGTGGATCACCAACTCGCCTTACGCCGACCACGCGATGGTGTTTGCCTTGACCGATCCCCAGGCGGCGGCACAGCACCAGGGCGGCGTGACCGGATTTTTCGTGGATACTCAGGCGCCCGGCTTTTCGGTTCCGCGCCTCATCAACACCATGGGTCACCTGGGAGGCGACACCGGCGTCGTGGTGCTCGACGGCGTGCGCGTCGCGGACGACCATCGCCTGGGTGCCGTGGGCCGCGGCCTGTCGGTGGCGATGGATGGCGTGAACGCCGGGCGCATGGGCATGGCGGCGACGTGCCTGGGGCTGGCACGCTGGGCGCTCGACCAGGCGGTCGAATACGCCAAGGTGCGCAAGACCTTCGGCGTTCCGATCGCCGATCATCAGGCGATCCAGTTCATGCTGGCCGACAGTGCCATTGACATCTACGCCGCCAGGTCGATGATCCAGAACTGTGCCTGGCGCATCGACAGCGGCCGCCCGGCAACCGCGCAGGTCAGCATGGTCAAGGCCTTCTCGACCGAGATGCTCGGCCGCGTGATGGATCGCAGCATCCAGGTCCATGGCGGCATGGGCCTGACCAACGAGCTGCGGCTTGAGGAGGGCTACCGGTTCGCCCGCGTCATGCGCATTCCCGACGGTACCGCCGAGATCCAGCGGCGCACCATTGCCCGGCAGCTCCTGTCGGGACGCAGTGATCTGTGAGCTTGGTGGGGATCCAGAAAATCGTCATTTCGTCAATGTCAAAAGGAGATCTGCATGATCACATTGCGTCTGTTTTCCGCCGTCTTCCTCTCCGCCCTGGCCGGCTCCGCGTTGCCGCAGGACAATAAGATTGTCCTGAGGGTGGCGGACTCGTTTCCAGCCAATCACTACGTCGTCGATTACGCAACCAGGTTCTGGATGGACAGCGTGACCAAGGCGACCGGTGGCACGGTGACCTTCGAGTATTTCCCTTCCGAACAGCTGGGCAAGGCCAAGGATCTGCTGGCGCTGGCTCAGTCCGGCGTGACGGATATCGCCTATGTGGCGCCGTCCTTCGTCTCCGACAAGATGCCTTTGTCCGCAGTGGGGGAACTTCCGGGAGGTTTTTCCAGTTCGTGTGCCGGGGCCAGGGCTTTCTGGAAACTGGTGAAGGACGGTCTGCTGGCCCAGAAGGAATTCCAGCCCAATGGCGTGCGGGCGGTGTTCGCGGTGGTGTTGCCGCCTTACCAGGTCTTCACCAAGACAAAACTGGAATCGGCCCGGAATCTCGAGGGCCTGAAGATCTACACCGCGGGCGGCGCCAAGGAACTGGCGGTCCGCAAGCTCAAGGCCGTGCCGATCAAGATGGCGACGCCCGAGGTGTTTGAATCCCTCTCGCGGGGCACCATCGACGGCGTCCTGTTTCCTTTCGCAAGCCTGTTCCCCTACAACGTCCATACGCTGGTGAAATACGGCACCGTGGGCGAGAGCTTCGGCAGTTTCGCTGCCACCTATGTCATCAGCGAGGCAAGGTACCGACAATTTCCCGCCAGTGTGCAAAAGGCAATGGCAGATGCAAGCGAAGCGACCGTCAACCGAGCTTGCGCGCTGATCGACAAGGATCTGGAGACCCAGATCGAAAGGGCCAAACAGTCGGGCATTACCCTGGTGCAGTTTCCCGCCGCGGACCGCAAGGACGTGGACACCGCGATGGGGTCCATCGGCAAGGAATGGGCCGACGGGCTGGACAAGCGCGGCAAAGCCGGGAGTGAAGTCCTGAAGGCGTTCCAGGACGCGCTGAAGGCCGGGCGTTGAGACGCAATCCTGTCCGTATTGAGTTCGTGCCGCATGGCGGCATGAACTCAATACGACTTGGGCAGTCCCAGCACATGCTCGCCGATGTAGTTGAGCAGCATCTCGTTGTTGATCGGCGCGATTTCGAGCAGCCGAATCATCGGCCATAACGTGACCACGTCGTAATCGCGGTCGAACGCGTAGCCGCCGTGGACCTGCAGCGTCGCCTCGATCGCCGCAACCGCGGCCCGCGACGCCAGCAGCTTGGCCATGTTGGCGTGCGCTCCGGCGTCTTCGCCATTGTCGAAGCGATCGGCGGCGTCGTAGGTCATCAGGCGCGCGGCCTCGATCTCCGCCTTGGCCAGCGCCAGGCGGTGCTGCAGCGCCTGGTAACTGCCGATCGGTTTGCCGAAGGGCTTGCGGTCGTTTGCATAGGCCACGGCTTTGGACAGCGCGTAGTCGCCCAGTCCGATGGCCGCCCCGGCCGCCAGCAGGCGCTCGGAGTTCAGCCCCTCGAACATCAGCTTGGCACCCTTGCCGGGTTCGCCGATCACCGCGTCGGCGGGCATTTCGACGTCGTCGAAAAACACCATGTACTGGCGCTCGGCCGTCTCTACCTGGATGTTGAGCTGCCTGAGCGTGATGCCCGGCGTCTTCATGTCGAGCACGAACAGCGACATCCCTTCGGTGCGGTGCTTGACGTCGCCAGCCTTGGTGGTGCGTGCCACCACCAGCATGGTGTCAGCATCGCGGGCGCCGGAGATGAAGACCTTCTGGCCATTGAGCGTCCAGCCGCCCTTGACGTTGCGCGCGGCAAAGGTGGTCATGGCGAAGCTGTTGGTGCCGGCGTCTGGCTCGGTGATCGCGAAGCACAGCTTTTGCTCGCCGGTGCATGTGGGCGTCACGTATTTCCTGATCTGCTCGGGGGTGCCGTGGCGCAGGATGGGCACCCGGCCCAGGCCGGTGACGACGAGGAACAGCGTGGGCACACCCGCCAGCGCGAGAGCCTCGTTGAGCGCGGTGATCTCCAGCACGCCGCCGCCCGAACCGCCGTGTTCCTCGGGGATCGACAGCCCCAGCAGTCCGAACCTGCCCAGCGCCTGCCATAGTTCGTCGGGGA
Source organism: Ramlibacter sp. 2FC (assembly GCA_943372495.1). Taxonomy (GTDB): domain Bacteria; phylum Pseudomonadota; class Gammaproteobacteria; order Burkholderiales; family Burkholderiaceae_C; genus Ramlibacter. Next base: position 292,822 of record CALRYV010000002.1, read on the forward strand.
AGCGGTCGTCCTTGATGCATTGCAGGATGTAGCTTCGCGGGAATTGGGCCGTGACTCCGCGGGTGGCTTCGCGGATGTCGCGGATGCGGGCCTGGATGGACGACGAGCTGCTTGTGCTGCCGGCCGGGGTGGTCAGTGTATTCATGTTGCTGTCCTCTGTCGGCAGGAAAAGTCGCGGTTAGATCGCCAGGTCGGCCGGGATCCGGACCGGGTGTTCGAGCAGCATCTGGGCGTAGGCCTTGCCCTGCGAGTCCATCCGGACCGAGGCGATCCCGCCGCCGCCGAGCGCCTCGTGCAACATGAAGTTAAGCGCGTGCGTGCCGGGCAGGTCATAGCGCTGCACGCGGCCCGTCATCAGATGCGCGAACCAGCGCGCCACTGCTTCTTCGGTGATCGCCGCACGGATGAACGGCAGGTATTCGGGTTTGCGCGCGATGACGCCGATGTTGGCCGCGTCGCCCTTGTCGCCGCTGCGCGCCCAGGCCAGCTGCACCAGCGGCACCGTGCGGGCACCGTGCGCAAACGCCAGGCGGCCTGGTAGCGGTCCCTCGACCAGCGGCAAGGCGGCCGCATCGAAAGGGCTACCGGCGAGCTGGGGCGCCCGGACCTGCTGCGCGCCCATGTCAATGGTCACCGCCAGCCGCGCCTTGGGCACCAGGCACGAGAACAGGCGGAACACCGGTTGCACCTTGGGCCGGCCGCCGGTGAAGCCGGTGATCGCCGGCGCCGACATCAGCGCCATCGGCGCGATCTCGCGCGAGAACAGCTCAAGCGCGTCCTTCTGTGGGTGGCGCACCCCGATCTTCAGCATCACTTCGCGCGCCGACACCCGCGCCCGCGGTCCGTACGTGTCTTCCGCGCCGATCGCCTCGACACTGGCCTCGGTGAAATCCGGCCAGCCGCGGTCGGCGAAATGGCGCCGCATGCGCGCGAGCATCGCAGCGCCCACCCGGTGGGCCTTGGGGCCGGCGTCGATGCCGCCGATCATGAACAGGCTCATCGCGCGATAGCCGTCCGCATAAGTGAGGCTGGCCTTCGCATGGTCGGTTGGCGCGCGGCCGCGCGCCCCCCTGACCTCGACCCGGTCCGGGGCAAGCTGCGTGAGCGTGACGCCGGTGAAGTCGCAGACCACGTCCGGCAGGATGTAGGCGCGTGGGTCGCCGATCTCGTAGAGCATCTGCTCGCCGACGGTGGACGGACAGACCAAGCCGCCGGTCCCTGGCGGCTTGGTGATGACAAAGCTGCCGTCGCGCCTGCACTCGGCGATGGGGAAGCCCATGTCGTCCCACCCGGGCACGCTGGCCCAGTCGGTGTAGTTGCCCCCCGTCACCTGGGTGCCGCACTCGATCAGGTGCCCGGCCAAGCTGCCTTGCGCCAACCGGTCCAGGTCACCGGACTGCCAGCCGAACGCCGCGATCAGCGGCGCCAGCGTCACAGCGCTGTCCACGCAGCGGCCGGTCACAACGATGTCGGCGCCGGCCTCCAGCGCCGCGGCGATCGGGAACGCGCCCAGGTAGGCGTTGGCGCTTGTCACCCGGGACGGGAAGGGCGCGCCAGAGAACATCTCCCTGGTAGCGCCCGCGCGCATCGCCTCGACCTGCGGCATCAGGTCGTCGCCCAGCACCGCCGCGATCCGCAGCTCCACGCCTTCGGCATCCGCCGCGGCCACCAGCGCGTCCCGGCAGGCGGAGGGGTTCACTCCGCCTGCGTTGGCGATGACCTTGATGCCGCGCGCCTTCAGTTCCTTCATCAGCGGCCGGATGGTTGCGACGAAGTCCGGCGCGTAGCCCTGGGCCGGATCCTTGGCCCTGGCGCGGATCAGGAGCGACATGGTGATTTCGGCCAGGTAATCGAAAACCAGCACGTCGATGGCGCCGTGCCTGACCAGCTGGGCGGCCGAAAACTCGGTGTCGCCCCAGAATCCGGAGGCGCCGCCGATGCGCAGGGTGTCTTTGCTCATTGTGTCGGTCCTTGTCGGAAGGGGTTCACTGCGCAGGGGTGCCGGAGCGGGGCCAGAACACCCGCCAGATGCCCCTGGCCGTCGCGCAGACCCGGCCGCGAGAATCGAGCAGCTGGCCCTCTGCGAAGGCCGTGCTGCGGCCGGCCCGCAGAAGCTTGCCGCGGGCCTCGAAGTGATCCCCGGCCGCCGCCTCGAGATAGGTGACGTCGAGATTGATGGTTGACTGGACCAGCTTCTGCGGGTCGATCGCGCGCGCCTCGGGCCGCGCCAGCAATCCCGAGGCGATCGCGCAGCCGAGCGCGCCGTCGAACATGTAGGCGATGACGCCGCCGTTGAGGATCTGGTCCGAACCGCTCCCGCCGCGCTGGGCGGGCAGCACCTTGGGCAACCGGACGACGGCTTCGCCGACGGCAGTCATTTCGACCTCAAGCCCCTGCGCGAGCATGAATTCGTGGTTGTCCCAGCGCCGCCGGAAGGCGTCGATCACGTGCCGGGGGATGGCTTGGTCGTTCAAGAGGGAGTCTCCGTGAGGGAATGAAAGGATCCGGACCGCGCCGCTCACGCAAGTCCGAGTTTGCGGATTCGCTGGAGGTGCGCCAGCAGCGATCGTCGGGCCAGGGGCCACAGCGCCTGCGGGGTGTCCGCGTACGCCAGCGGCACCCAGGCGTCCGGGCCGCCGTGCGGCGCCTGCTTGATCGCGTCGATGATCTTCGCCTCGCGCCCGAGCCTGTGCGCCCTCAGCCTGGCGATGGCGGCGCCCGCCGAGCCCATGGCATGACCGTGGGCTGGCAGGATGAACCGGATGTCCTCGCGTTCGCACGCCGCCGCCAGCGTGTCCAGCGAGTCAAGGTAGTCGCACATGTCGCCGTCGGGCGGGTCGACGATCGTGGTGCTGCCGTTGAGGATGTGGTCGCCGGAGAACAGCAGGCCGTCTTCCTCGGCGACCAGGCAGAGGTGGTTGGCGGCGTGGCCAGGGGTATGGACGGCGCGCAGAGTCACGGTGTATCCCGGATCGTCCAGCCGCACTCGATCCCCGTCGGCGAGTTCACGATCCGGCAGGAACTCCGAGTGCGGGCGCGCTGTGGCCGCGGACGGCAGCCCGAAGATCGGCGGCCGCCGGCCGGTACGGGTTTCACAGGCCAGTGCCAGAGGCCGCGCGGCCGGAGCATGATCGGGATGGGAGTGGGTGCAGATAATTGCTTCCACCCGGCCGCAGGTCGCGTCCGCCAGGCGCGCGATATGGGTTTCGTCAGCCGGCCCGGGATCGATGATCACATAGCCAGCCGCGTCACTGCCGATGATGTAGCTGTTGGTGCCGGGTCCGGTCATCGGACCCCCGTTCGGGGCCGTGAGCCGGAGCAGGTGGCGCAGCAGTGGTACCGGCCGTTCGTGCTGCCAGTCGAGCGCGTGTTCGAGCTGGCCGTCCGGGCAGACGAGTTCGAGCTCGCCGAAGGGAAGATCGTGCTCCATGTAGCGCTGCGGCTTGCCGTTGACGAGCCCGCCGCGCGGGCACGACTCCCACAGCGGCCCGGTTCCCGCACAGGCCTGGAGGGCGGCATCGACGTTGGAGAAGCCGGCCAGCCAGCGCAGGGTGCGCACCGTCGGGAAGATCATCGGGAGGGTGCCGTTCAGGTGCTGCTCGATCGCGTCCGCGGCGCGCAGCCAGACCGGCTCGAACTGCTCGGCATCGTCGGACACGGCGGTCTGACCGGAGGGCATGCGCGCGATCAGGAACGTGGTGTCGAACCGCCGCGGTCCCACCCCGCGGTCGGTGACCCACCGCGCAAGCGGCCGCACTCCTGCCGTCGCCAGCGACAGTCCGCGGGACCGCAATTGCGGATAGAGGGGCTGGCCGCGCTGCACCAGCGCATGGTCGTTGGCGTCGACCGGGGTGTCGTCGCCGCCCAAGGCCGCCAGCACGCCGAGTTCCTCGTAGCTCTCGCGCAGCGCCGCCAGCACCGTGGTCAGCCGCTCCGGCGTGTGTGCCGAGCTCCTTTGGGCGAGATCATGGGCCTGCCCGTCGTCTTGGTCGACGCGCCCCCCCGGAAACACAAACATGCCGGGCAGAAACCCGGCGTGTTCGGAGCGCCGGGTCATCAGCACCTCGGGTCCGGCATCCGTGTCACGAAGCCACAACAGTGTGGCCGCGGGCCGCGGGGCGACCGGCGTGTGGGGCGCGTGGAGTTGCAGCGCGGGACGGACCATGGTGCTTCAGGCGCTGGCGCCGTTGCTGCGCAGCAGTTCGTCGAGCGTCCGTTCCAGGTGCCGCAGCGAGTTGCACTCGCGTGCGATGTGGCAGTACGGCGCGTAGCGCTTCATCTCCGAATCGCCCAGCCCCCAGAACGTCAGCGGCTCAGGGTTGAGCCAGATCACGCGCCTGGCACGCTGGTACAGCGTTTTCATGATGTCGGCGTGGGCTTCGCCGCGGTTGTTGCGCGCGTCGCCGAGGATCAGGACAGTGGTGCGGCGATCGATGCGGTCCATCAGCTGGGCTTCGATGTCGAGCAGGACCTGTCCGTAGTCGGTGCCGCTGCCGCCGACCGCCTGCAGCACCTTGTCGACCGCCTGCTCGACCGGAAGCGCCTCGAACGTGGCGCTGACGTCGACCAGGTGATTGGTGAAGGCGAACGACTGAACGTCCTGAACCAGTTCGTCCAGGCTATGGAGAAACAGCAGCAGGAAGCGTGCGTACTGGCGCACCGATCCGCTGACGTCGCAAATCGCCACCACCCTGGGCCGCTCGACCACGGTGCTGCGCCAGTGGGTTTCGAACAACAGGCCGCCATAGGCGGCGTTGGCGCGCATGGTGCGACGGAAGTCGAGTTGCCCGCGCTGCTGGCGGCGTTTCCGGCGCGCATGGCGTTCGGCCAGGCGGCGCGCGATCCTGCGCACGATCTCGTGCATGCGGGCGAAATCGCGGCGGTCGATGTTGGACAGCTTCTGATTCTGCAGGAAATCGTCATGCAACTCGCGCGTGGGCGCCGAGCCGTAAAGGGAGAGTTTGCGCTCGACAAAGTTGCGTACTTCCTCGAACAGCTGTTTGCGGGCACGCTCCAGCTCGGCCAGGCGCCCGGGCGCCATTGCCTGGCGCCGGGCGTCGGAAATTTCGCGGTCCAGCAGGTCGAGCCCCATCGCGCGCTGGATCTTCTGCGTGTAGTAGCCCTTCTGCGTGAAGAACCAGATGTCGGTCAGGCCGACCTCGCGCGCCGCCTGTTGCATTCGGCGCGACAGCGTCGCCGAGTCGCCCGACAGCAGCAGTTGCGACAGGCTCTTGCCGGCGCTGCCGTGGCAGCCGCCCGGGCCGCCCTGACCCTGGCCGCCTTCCGGGTCCTGCGGCTGCTGCGCGGCGGCCAGGAGCAGGGAGCCGGCCGCGGCCGGTCCCGGCGCCTGCAGCCCGGTCCCGAACGAGTCGAACCGGAAGAAACGATCGAAGGCTTCGTCGAAGACGGCTCGGTCGGGCTGGCTCTTGGCCAGCGTGCTTCCAAGGGCGTCCCTGAGCAACTCCCGTTCGCGCCAGCCAACCAGTTGCGCGGCTCGTGCGGCATCGACCTGGGCGTTGAGGCTGACCTCGAGGTCGCTGCCGCGCAGCGCCTTGAAAAAGTCCTCAAGCGTGCTTTGCATGCCTTGCGCCTGTCCCAAGGGGTACCTCCGCATCCTTTCGCGCCTGGGCCAGCAGCGCGGGCAACTGCTCGCCGGCGGACGCGATGTCCTGCTCGAACTTGAGAAACACGTTGAGCGTGTCGCGCACCAGGTCGAGGTTCAGGTGCTCGGAATTGAGCAGCAGCAGGGTCTTGGCCCAGTCGATGGTCTCGCTGACGGAAGGCTGCTTCTTCAGGTCCATCTGCCGGACCGCCTGTACAAAGGCGACCAGTTCGCGGTTGAGCGTTTCCGACAGTCCGGGCACCCGGCTCTCCAGGATGCGCCGCTCCACGCCCGCCTCCGGAAACGGGATGTGCAGGTGCAGGCAGCGGCGCTTGAGCGCGTCGCTCATCTCCCGGGTATTGTTGCTGGTCAGGAAAACCATCGGCTTGACCTTGGCCACGATCGTGCCGAGCTCCGGCACCGACACCTGGAAATCCGACAGCACCTCCAGCAGGAATGCCTCGAACTCGGGATCGGACTTGTCGATCTCGTCGATCAGCAGCACGCAGCCGCGCTCCTGATGCAGCGCCTGGTAGAGCGGACGCGGCTCGAGAAAATGCTCGGAGAAGAACAGGTCGTCGTGCGCGTGCAGCTTCTCGATCGAAGCGGCCAGGCCGACCGCACCCTGCATCAGTTCGGCCAGCTTGTCCTTCAGCAGTTGCGTGTAAAGAAGCTGCTTGCCGTACTTCCATTCGTAGAGCGCTTTCGATTCGTCGAGGCCTTCATAGCACTGCAGCCGGATCAGGGGCACGTCGAGGATGCTGGCCATGCTCTTGGCCAGCTCGGTCTTGCCGACCCCGGCCGGGCCTTCGACCAGCACCGGCTTTTCCAGGTTGAAGGCGAGGTAGACCGCGGTAGCGAGTTGCCGGCTGGCGATGTAGCCGACGTCAGACAGCCGTTCCAGGACGACGTCAACCGAGTCAAAGTGGGAGTCATGCAGGGACTTCATCGGATTCCTCGTTGTTGAGCAGGACGGTGCCCGCCGAGAGTTGCCGCGTCTCACGGACGCTGCGGGCGATGCCGAGCACAGTGCGGATGTCGCGACCGAGATCGATCAGTTGCGGCCCGTGGGCGCCCAACGGCGCGGCAAAGGCTTCGCAGGCGTCTTGCCAGCGTTCCAATGCCAGCTGCACCCCCACGTTCAGGTCCGGGAGCCGATCGTCCACGCCATAGGTATCGAGGTGCATCGCGCAGGCTGCGGCAAGTTTCGCCAGCGCTGCCAATTCGAGCTGCAGGCCGCCCAGCCCACGCAACGCAGCGGGCGCGGGGGCCACGCGGCGCTGCCATGACGCCAGAGTCTCAAGCTGCGCCTGCATCGCGCCGCACACCACGCTGACCAGCAACGCGTCTTCGATCGCCCGCAGGGGGCGGGCGATCAGGTCGAAGGCGCGACCGTCGGTGCGCAAGCGGGCGGCATGGCAGGCGTTGAACGCGAGGCCACAATGGCCGAGCGGCGGAAGGGTCTCAGGGCCGCGCGCCGGCAGCCTGACGAGGCCAGGCGCTCCGGCATCGACGACCAAGGCATCGAAGACCTTGCGTCCGCCCGCCTGGCCGGTGACGGCCAGCACGACAAATGCATCGGCGGCCGGGCCGTTGCTGACGAAGGCCTTTTCGCCGTCGAGCCGCCAGTGGCTTCCGTGCGGCGTGGCGAGGCAGCTCAAGTGCTTCGGGTGCGCACCTGCTCCCGGTTCCGAGATGGCGAGCGCCACGATTTTCGCCCCACCTGCCATCATGCGCAGCAAAGTCCGCTCTGCTTCGTCGCCGGCGTGTGGCCCGATCACGAAGCGGCCGAGCATTTCGTTCATCAGCCAGGCCAGAGCCAGCCCCAGGCTCGAAGTTTCGCGGGCGATCAGGCCGGCCAGCGACGCGATCGCCATCGAGTCGGCGCGCGCCGCTTTCCGATTCGCATCGAAACCCACCCCGAGCAGGCCACGTGACGCCAAGTGCTGCCACCAGGCCCGCGGAAACCCGCCGGACCGGTCCACCGGGGGCGCGCACCGCAGCGCCGCGAGCATCGAAGCAGGCAGCTCGCTTTCGCCGTCAGTGGCGTGGCGGGGGAGGGCGCTCATTGGTTAAACGCCATTTTCGATCAGGGTGTCGATCGTGGGCATGGAGCTGTTGGGTCTGACGGTTTGACTCGACCTAACGATTGTTAGATGATAGAGTATAGACGATGACGAAAGTGCGGGACAACGGAAGGCGCGAGGTGATCCTGCGGATCGCGGCGAGGCTGTTTCGGCAACACGGATACCAGCGCACCTCGGTGCGTCAGATCGCCGAAGCCGCTGGCATGACGTCCGGCTCGCTGTTTTATTACTTCACAAGCAAGGAAGAACTGCTCGTTGCCATCATGGACGAGGGCGTGCGCGACATCATGCAGTCGGTCAGCGACGGCCTCGCCGGTCAGCAGAACCTGTCCGACCGGCTGCTTGCGATGCTGCGCTGCCATCTCAAGGCACTGCTGGGACCGAACCTCGACGCCATGACGGTCTTGCTCTACGAATGGCGCAGCCTTTCGCCGCCGGCACGGGCACGCGTGCTGGCGTCGCGCGACGCCTATGAGCGCCTGTGGACACAGCCGCTCGACGAGGCCGCGGCGCTGGGCCTGGTCGATGCCGACACCATGGTGGTGCGCCAGACCGTGCTTGGCGCTTTGAACTGGACCGCCCAGTGGTACCGCCCGGACGGCCGCCTGGATCTGGACACGCTCGCCCTGCGCATGTTCGCGCTGCTTTTGCCGCAGGCTGCCCGAAGCACCTCGGACCGATTTTTTCCCGAAACGATGGAGATGAAGTGAAGATACTGGTTGCTGTAAAGCGGGTCCTTGACTACAACGTCAAGGCCCGGGTGAAGTCTGATGGCTCGGGGGTCGACCTCGCGAATCAGAAGCTGTCGATGAACCCGTTCGACGAGATCGCCTGCGAAGAGGCCGTCCGCCTGAAGGAGGCGGGTGTGGCGACGGAGATCATCGCCGTGTCGTGCGGACCCGCCGCCTGCCAGGAGACGCTGCGCAGTGCGATGGCGATTGGCGCCGATCGCGCGGTGCTGGTGGAAGCCGAGGGTGCGCTCGAACCCCTGGCGGTGGCCAAGCTGATGCGACACGTCGCCATGAAGGAGGGCGTGCAGTGCGCCATCTTCGGCAAGCAGGCCATCGACGACGACGCCGGCCAGGCTGGCCAGATGTTTGCCGCGCTCATGGGATGGGCGCAGGCCACCTTCGCCTCCAGGGTCCTGATCGAGGGCGACACGGCCATCATCACGCGCGAGATCGACGGTGGGCTCGAGACGCTGGAAATGAAGCTTCCGGTCGTGGTCACAACCGACCTGAGGCTGAACGAGCCGCGCTTCATCACCCTGCCCAACATCATGAAGGCGAAGAAGAAGCCGTTGGAAGTGATCAAGGCCGCTGACCTGGGGGTCGATTTCGCGCCGCGCACGGTCACCCTGCACGTCGGCGAACCGGCGTCGCGCAAGGCCGGCATCAAGGTGGCTGATGCAGCCGAACTGGTGAAAAGACTCAAAGAAGAAGCGAAGGTGCTTTGATGACAATCCTGATCATTGCGGAACACGACAATGTCGCGCTCAAGGCGTCGACGCTGAACACCATTGCGGCGGCCGTGAAGCTGGGCGCAGCGATCCATGTGCTGGTCGCGGGGGCCGGCTGCGCCGCGGCGGCACGCTCCGCGGCCGGCGCGGCCGGTGTCGCCAAGGTGCTGCATGCCGACGCTGGTCACTATGGTGACCAGCTGGCGGAAAACCTGGCGGCGCTGGTGGTCGAGCGGATTCGCGCGGATCCCGCCTGTACCCACGTGCTTGCGCCCGCGACACCGTTCGGCAAGAACGTTCTGCCTCGCGTCGCCGCCCTGGTCGACAGCTCCCAGATCTCGGACGTCATTGCGATCGAGTCGCCGGACACATTTCAGCGCCCGTTCTACGCGGGCAATGCGATCGCACGCGTGCAGTCGAAAGATGCGATCAAGGTGTTGAGCATCCGGACCACGGCGTTCGATTCCCTCCCGCCCGGCGGGACCGTTGCCCCGGTGGAAGAGGTTCCCGCAGGCGCCGATCTCGGCCTGGGCAAGCTGGTCAGTCGCGAAGTGGTCAAGCTTGAGCGCCCCGAGCTGACGGCGGCGTCGATCATTGTTTCAGGCGGGCGCGGGCTGGGCGCAGCCGACAAGTTTCACGCTGTGCTGGAGCCCCTGGCGGACAAGCTGGGCGCGGCGCTTGGTGCCTCCCGGGCCGCAGTCGATGCCGGCTATGCGCCGAACGACTACCAGGTCGGGCAGACCGGCAAGATCGTCGCGCCCCAGCTCTATGTGGCGGTCGGAATCTCCGGCGCCATCCAGCACCTGGCCGGAATGAAAGACAGCAAGGTGATCGTCGCCATCAACAAGGATCCCGAGGCGCCGATTTTCCAGGTGGCGGATTATGGATTGGTGGGAGACCTGTTTGTGGCCGTTCCCGAACTGGTCTCCGCGCTGTGATGTGTGACGGGTGGCCGTCCCGCTTGCCATTCCGTCTAACATATGTTTGTTAGACTTGTAGTTGCCCCCTTGCCCACAGAAATCCTTCCAGCTCATGTCCCAAGCCCGTGAACGTCACCCCGAGCTCCGCTCCGCACTGCGCGAGTTGTGCAGGCGTTTTCCCGACGCCTACTTTCGCCGTGTCGATGAGGAGCGGGGCTATCCGAGCGAGTTTGTCGATGCGCTGACCCAGGCCGGCTGGCTGGCCGTGATGATTCCGCAGGAGTACGGCGGCGCGGGTCTCGGCCTGGGCGAGGCCTCGGTGGTGATGGAGGAAATCAACCGCTGCGGCGGCAACGCCGGCGCCTGCCACGGCCAGATGTACAACATGGGAACGCTGCTGCGCCACGGGTCGCAGGAGCAGAAGAGTCGCTACCTGCCGCGGATCGCCACGGGCGAGCTGCGTCTTCAGTCGATGGGGGTGACCGAACCCACCACCGGAACCGATACGACGCAGCTCAAGACCACGGCGCTGCGCCAGGGTGACCGCTATATCGTGAATGGACAGAAGGTCTGGATTTCGCGCGTCCTGCATTCGGACCTGATGATCCTGCTGGCGCGCACCACGGCCCTGGGCGAAGTGAAGCGAAAGTCCGACGGCATGTCGATCTTCATCGTCGACCTCCACCAGGCCATTGGCAAGGGCCTGACCGTGAAGCCGATCCGCAACATGGTCAACCACGAGACCAACGAGTTGTTCTTCGACAACCTGGAGATTCCGGCGGAAAACCTGATCGGCGAGGAAGGCAAGGGGTTCAGGTACATCCTTGACGGGCTGAATGCCGAACGCACCCTGATCGCAGCGGAATGCATCGGCGATGGCCGCTGGTTCGTGCAGCGCAGCACTTCCTATGCGACCGACCGGCGCGTCTTCAACCGGCCGATCGGGCAGAACCAGGCAGTTCAGTTCCCTATCGCAGAGAACCACATCGAACTTGAGGCAGCCGATCTGATGCGCTGGCAGGCGTGCGACCTGTTCGACGCCCGGGAGGCCTGCGGCGCCGAGGCCAACATGGCAAAGTACCTGGCCGCCAAGGCGTCCTGGGAAGCGGCCAATGCCGCGATCCAGACCCACGGGGGGTTTGGTTTCGCCTGCGAATACGATGTCGAACGCAAGTTCCGCGAGACCCGGCTGTACCAGGTCGCGCCGATTTCGACCAACCTCATTCTGTCGTACGTGGCCGAGCATGTGCTCGGGCTGCCGCGCTCGTTCTAGGGATGGCTGCCGCGATGCGTCCGTTGCAAGGCATGCTGGTGGTCACGCTCGAGCATGCGATCGCCGCCCCGTTCTGCACCCGTCAGCTGGCCGACCTCGGCGCCCGCGTCATCAAGGTCGAGCGCCCCGGGGAGGGCGACTTCGCTCGCGCCTATGACAGTCGGGCGCAGGGCCTCGCCTCGCACTTTGTCTGGTGCAACCGCTCCAAGGAAAGCCTGACACTCGACCTGAAACAGCCCGCGGCGCGGGCGGTGCTGCAAAAGCTCGTCACCCGGTGCGACGTGCTGGTGCAGAATCTGGCCCCCGGAGCGGCGGCCCGCATGGCGCTGGACCACGCCAGCCTCGAAGGCGTCAACCCCGGCATCGTCGTGTGCGATATCTCGGGCTACGGCGATGGCGGACCGTATACGCAGAAGAAGGCCTACGACCTGCTGATCCAGAGCGAGGCGGGCTTCCTTTCGGTGACCGGCACACCCGAGCAGCCGTCCAAGGCCGGCCTGTCCATTGCCGACATCGCCGCCGGCATGTATGCGTACAGCGCCATCCTGGCGGCGCTGCTCGACCGCGGCCGCACCGGCCGTGGCCGGCGGGTGGAAATCTCCATGCTCGAAGCCATGTCGGAGTGGATGGGTTTTCCGCTGTATTACACGCTCGACGGCCAGCCGCCGCCGCCACGCGCGGGCGCGTCGCATGCCGCGATCTATCCTTACGGGCCGTTCACTTGCGGCGACGGCAAGCGCGTCGTGTTGGCGGTCCAGCACGATCGGGAGTGGAGCACGTTTTGCGAGAAGGTGTTGCAGCAGCCGCAACTCGCCGAGGAGTTCAAGGGCAATGCCAGGCGCCTTGAGAGCCGAGAGCAGCTGCGCGTGATCATCGAGCGGGTGTGTTCGGCGCTCACCGCAGCGCAGCTGATCGAGCGGCTAGACGCGGCGCAGATCGCCAACGGCCAGCTCAACGACATGGCCGACCTTTGGCGCCACCCGCAGCTCGCCGCCCGCGGGCGCTGGACCGAAATTCAGTCGCCAGGCGGCCAGCTGCCGGCCTTGTATCCGCCTCACCACCTCGCGGGAACCGAGCCGCCGCCAATGGGCCCCGTCCCCGCCCTGGGCGAGCACACCCACGCCATTCTGAGCGAACTGGGCTACGGGGCTGCGGACATCGAGCAGCTGCGTTGCGCGAAGGCAGTCTGAACTGCGCTGCCCAATATCATGACCCTGCCAAACACACCCACTGCGACGCTGGCCGCCTTCGCCGCCGGCTTGACCTTCGACAGCATTCCTGCGCCGGTGGTGCGGCGCGCCGAAGACCTTTTCCTCGACTGGACCGGATCGGTTCTGGCCGGCGGGCGCGCCCGCCCAGTTGAGGCCATCGAAGCCTATGCGCGCGCGATGGGGCCGGCATCGGGCGCGGCCGAGGTCCTGGTCTCACGCCGCACCACATCGCCGCACTTCGCTGCAATGGTCAATGCGGCGGCCTCACACTATGCCGAGCAGGACGACGTGCACAACGGGTCGGTCTTCCATCCCGCCGCAGTGGTGTTTCCGCCGGCGCTGGCCGTTGCGCAGGCCACGGGTGCCAGTGGGCGTGAATTTCTGACGGCAGTCATCGCCGGCTACGAGGTCGGAATTCGCGTCGGGGAATTCCTTGGCCGTTCGCACTACCGCGTCTTCCACACGACCGCAACCGCCGGCACGGTGGCCGCCGCCGCGGCGACGGGGCGCCTGCTCGGCCTCGATGCAACCACCATGCAGCATGCCTTCGGCAGTGCGGGGACGCAGGCAGCCGGGCTGTGGGAATTCCTGCGCGATGCGGCGGATTCCAAGCAGCTGCATTGTGCGCACGCCGCGGCCAGTGGCCTGGCAGCAGCGTATCTGGCGCGCGACGGATTCACCGGCGCCCGCCAGATTCTGGAAGGCGCGCAGGGGATGGGCGCCGGGATGTCCACCGACGCCGACGTCTCGCGATTGACCGACCGGCTGGGACGCCGCTGGGCGACGGCCGAAACTTCGTTCAAGTACCACGCTTCCTGCCGCCACACCCATCCCAGCGCGGACGCACTGCTGGCGCTGATGCGCGAGTACCGGCTCAAGGCCGGCGATATCGAGGCTGTGACCGCCCATGTGCACCAGGGCGCCATCGACGTGCTCGGGCGCGTGCTGGTCCCTGGCACCGTGCATCAGGCCAAGTTTTCGATGGGCACGGTGCTGGCCCTGGTGGCCGAATTCGGGTTTGCGGGCCTGGATGAGTTCGACCAGCACTTCCTCGCTCCGGGGGTGGCATCGCTGAGGGACCGCGTCACGATGCTGCTTGATGCGGAAATCGATCGGGCCTATCCGAAGCGCTGGATCGGCAAGGTCACCGTGACCCATAAGGACGGCCGGATCCTGCAGGCGCGGGTCGACGAGCCAAAGGGCGATCCCGGCAATACGCTGACGCGGCCGGAACTGGAGGACAAGGCGCGCCGCCTGGCCGCCTATGGCAAGAGCGCCAGCCCAGCGGAGATGGACGCGCTGATCGCACGCACCTGGGCGCTCGCGGAATGCCCGCGCATCGGCAGCTGGCTCGCCCGATGAGCGGCCCCTCGTCCGCCGGGACGTTGCCCCGCGCCTATCTCTTCGTTCCGGGCGACCGGCCCGAACGCTTCGCCGGGGCGCGCGCATCGGGCGCCGACGCGGTGATCGCGGACCTGGAGGATTCAGTCGCTCCCGAAGCCAAGGCCAGGGCGCGGGAAGCACTGGCCGCAGCGCTGGATGAATCGACGCCGCTGGTCGTTCGCATCAACGCCGCCGGCACGCCGTGGTTCGCCGACGACCTGATCCTGTGCCGCCATCCGGGTGTGGCCGTCGTGATGCTGCCCAAAGCCGATGGGATCGATGCGGTCTGCGAGGTCGTGGAGAGTACCTTCAAGGATGTGTTCCCGGTCATCGAGTCCGCCCGTGGCGTTGAAGCGGTGTGCTCCATCGCGCGGGTGCCGGGTGTCGTGCGCCTGGCTTTCGGCAGTGTCGACCTCGCCCTGGACCTCGGAATCGACTGCGCCGCCGATGGTCGCGAGGAGGAGTTGCTGCACTTCCGTTCGCAGGTGGTGCTGGCCTCGCGCCTGGCCGGTCTTGCCGCGCCGGCAGATGGGGTCAGCACCGTCATCGACGACGTCACCCGGTTGCGGTCCGACGCCGAGCGCGCCCGGCGGTTGGGCTTTGGCGCCAAACTGTGCATTCACCCCAGCCAGCTGGCGGCGGTGCAGGAGGCTTTCAGGCCCAGCGCCGCGCAGGTTGTGTGGGCCCGCCGGGTCTGCGCCGCCTTCACCAAGGCTGCCGGTGCTGCCGTTTCGGTCGACGGCCAGGTGATCGATCGCCCCCTGAACGAGCGCGCGCAGGCCATCCTTCACAGCGCCGGCATCGCGCCCTGAACACCATTGAACCAAAGGAAAGCCATGGCCCGCAAGATCAAACCCATCCGCTCCGACATCGCCTGGAGCACGCCCGACCGCATCGAGGTGCGCGGCAGGAGCCTGCCGGACGAATTGCTCGGCAAGATCGACCTTGGTGACATGGCATTCCTGCAGATCCTGGGCCGGATGCCGACGCCGCAGGAATCGAACTTGTTCAACGCCATTTCGGTGACGCTGGTGGAGCACGGGATCACACCCAGCGCCCTGGCGGCGCGCATCACCTACGCCGGCGCGCCCGAATCGCTGCAGGCGGCCGTCGCAGCCGGCCTGTGCGGCCTGGGTAGCGTGTTCGTGGGCTCGACTGAGGGCACGGCGAAGATGCTTTACGAAGCGCTTCCGGTCGGGACCACGGGAGCCGACCTCGAGAAAATTGCGCGCGATACGGTGGCCGGTTTCCGCGCCCGCGGACAGATCGTGCCGGGACTGGGCCATCCGCTTCACAAGCCGGTCGACCCGCGCGCGCCAAGGCTGTTCCAGATCGCCCGCGACAACGGTTTCTTCGGCGAGTACATCCGGCTCGAGCAGTTGATCTGCGCAGAGGCAGAGCGGGTCTCGGGCAAGATGCTGCCGGTCAACGCCACGGGAGCCATCGGCGCCATTTGCTGCGAGCTGGGCCTGCCCTGGAAGATCGTGCGCGGCATTGGCGTCTTCGCACGCGCGATCGGGCTGGTAGGTCACATTCTCGAAGAGAGCGAGAACCCGATGGCCGTGGAGATCTGGCAACGGGTGGAGGACGAGGCAACCGCCCATATCCGCCCCGGCGCCTGAGCCCTGGCTGGCAGGTCAGCCGCAGAATGGAGCGCGTCCACTGCGATCTGCTGGTGGTCGGCTCGGGTGCCGCCGGCCTGACGGCGGCGGTGACAGCGGCGCATCATGGCCTGAATGTCATCGTGGCGGAAAAGGAGCCGGTGTTTGGTGGCACCACCGCGTATTCGGCCGGGGTGATCTGGATTCCCTGCAATGCACTGGCGGTCAACGCGGGGATCGAAGACTCCGCCCAGGCCGCGCTCAGATACATCCAGGAGGAGGCGGGAAAGTTCTACGACGCCCCCAAGGCAGAGGCGTTTGTTCAGGCAGCGCCGCGCATGCTGGAATTCATGCTGGCCAACAGCCACGTGCGTTATCAACTCATTGCGAACTGGGCGGACTACCATCCGCTGCGGCCGGGCGCGTCCCAAGGCGGGCGGTCGCTGTTGCCTGAGCCCTTTGACGGCCGTCTGCTCGGCGACTGGTTCCCCCTGTTGCGAGCGCCATTGCCCACGATGATGCTGTTCGGCGGGATGTCGGTTTCCCGCGCTGACATTCCCCACTTGCTCAACGCGACCCGCTCGGTGCGCGCCGGCCTGCATGTCCTTGCAATGCTTTCGCGGTATGCGAGGGACCGGTTGAGATGGCATCGGGGAACGGCGCTCGCCAACGGCAACGCCTTGATCGGTCGGCTCGCCCTCACACTGCGGCAGCGTGGTGTGCCGCTATGGGTCGACTCGTCCGTCACCGGGTTGATTGAGCGGGGCAGCAGGGTCTGCGGCGCCCATGTCCGGCGCGCCGGCGTGACCATGGAGGTGCTGGCAGGCAAAGGAGTGATCCTGGCTTGCGGTGGCTTTCCGCGAAGCCATGAATGGCGCACTCGCGACTATCCGCACGTGGCGGCCGGCAAAAACCACAACCCGCTGGCGCCGCCCGGCAACACCGGCGACGGCATCCGCATGGCCATTGAACTGGGCGCCGGGATGTCCGATGCGGCCAATGCAGCCGCGTGGGCGCCGGTGTCGCTGTCGCCGGGTCCCGGGGGCGCGGAATTGCCTTACCCGCACTTCATCGACAGGTGCAAGCCAGGTTTCATCGCCGTCGACAGACGCGGACAGCGGTTCGCCAACGAGGCCGACTCGTACCACGACTTCGTCCCGTTGATGGTTGGCGCCTGCGCCGACGATGCCGCAATCGAGTCGTTTCTGCTGTGCGACCACGCAGCGCTGCGCCACTATGGGATGGGCGTGGTGCCGCCTGCGCCCATGCCCATCGGTCGGTTCCTGAGCAGCGGCTATCTGAAAAAGGGACGCACGCTGGAAGATCTGGCCGCAAATATCGGTATTGACGCCCGGGGGCTGGCCGACACCGTGCGGCGGTACAACGCCCACGCCGGCCGGGGCGAGGATCCGGACTTCGGCAAAGGCTCGAACGTCTATAACCACTTCGGCGGCGACCCGATGCGCAAGCCCAACCCGAACCTTGCGCCGCTGGAACAGTCGCCGTTCTACGCTGTGCGTCTGGTCCCCGGCGATCTTGGAACGTTCAAAGGGCTGGTGACCGACGCTGCGGCCCGTGTGCTGCGCGTGAACGATGGACAACCGATCCATGGCCTGTACGCCGTCGGCAACGACATGGCCAGCGTCATGGGCGGTGCGTATCCAGGCGCTGGCATCACCATCGGCCCGGGCATGACCTTCGGCTACCTTGCGGCGCGGCACGCTGCCGGTCTGGCGGAATGACCCTTGGCTATCGGCCGCCTGTCACCAACTATCGAACAAACGATTGTTTGGCAGGCTTATAATGAGGAATTCGGCTGTTCGATGAAATCGAGTGGACGCAATATGTCTTGGTCCCTCTGGCAGGAGTCTGGTCAATGGAGAAGAGAACCCTCCGCGGCAAGGCCGCGATCGTCGGCGCGGGTCGATCGGACGTCGGACGGGTCCCCGGCAGGAGTGTGATGGCCCTGGCCGCACAGGCGGCCAACAAGGCGCTCGCGGACGCCGGCATTGAGCGCTCGCAGATCGACGGGGTGCTGGCAAGCGCTTCCTTTGCCGCGCCGTTCCACCGATTCAGCGTGGCGTTCAGCGAATACTTCGGCATCGCTCCCACCTTCTCCAATACCTTGCAGGTCTCTGGCGCCACAGCCGCGACAATGTTCAATATCGCGGCGGCCGCGGTCGCCGGCGGCCTCGCCGACAACGTGCTCATCATCGGGGCCGACAGCCTGCTGACCGGACTGTCGCCGGACCTCGCGCTTCGCTCCATGACGGAAAGTCGCGACCAGCAGTACGAGATGCCCTTCGGAATTCCAGTGGCCAACACGTTTGCGATGACGGCGCACAGGCACATGAAGGAGTTCGGCACCACCTCCGAGCAACTGGCCAAAGTGGCTGTGATCCATCGCGAGCACGCGCGCCGGACGCCCGGCGCGCAGATGACCGCGCCAATCACGGTGCGCGACGTTCTGGATTCGGGCTGGGTCACGACGCCGTACCACAAGCTCGACTGCTCCCTGATCTCGGACGGGGCGGCGGCGTTTGTGGTGACGTCGGCCGGACGCGCCCGAGCTGAGGGGCACCCGAGACCGGTGTACATCCTCGGCGGCGGAGAATGTTATACGCACGAGCATATCTTCCTCATGCCATCCCTTACCACCACAGGCGCGGTGCAATCGAGCGCCAGGGCTTATGCCATGGCCGGGTGCTCGCCGAAGGACATTGACGTCGCGGGGGTCTATGACTGCTTCACCGGCACCGTGATCATGATGCTGGAAGACTTGGGATTCTGTCCCAAGGGCGAAGGCGGGAGGTTCGTCGAAGACGGCCACATTACCTATGGCGGGGCGATTCCATGCAATACGCACGGTGGCCTGCTGTCGTTCGCACATCCGGGCATGCCGGGCTCCCTGTTCCATTTCCTGGAGGTGATCCAGCAATTGCGTGGAGCATGCGGGGAAAGGCAGGTCGAAGGCGCCGAATTGGGCCTGGTCCACAGCCTTGGTGCGGGCTTCGCGACCCAGGCGACGACCATTCTGGGAACGGAGGCGACGCTGTGAGAACGATCGATCCGAGGGAGGCGCACCTGAAGCCGCTGCCGACGCCCGATGCCGATTCGCAGGCGTACTGGCAAGGGTTGCGGCAGGGAAAGCTGCTCCTGCAACACTGTTCGGACTGCGGCCACGTCCAGTTCTACCAGCAGGCGATCTGCCGCCGCTGCGGCGGCGAACACATCACGCACTGCCCAGCCAGCGGAAGGGGAACGGTGCATTCGTTCAGTGTCGTGCACCGGGCGCCCGGACCTGCGTTCAGGCAGGACACACCCTACGCCGTCCTGCTGGTCGAACTCGAGGAAGGGCCACGCATGATCAGCTCGCTGAGCGGCGCGGACCCGGAGCAAGTGGTCTTCGACATGAAGGTCGAACTTGTCTGCGAGCCGGTGGACAGCCAGATCACGCTGCCCCGTTTCCGGCCTGCCTGACGCAGGCAGCCCCAATTCAGTTTCAGGAGCTTTTCATGCGAATCGGAAGTGTTGAGTTCGAAAAGATCGACAGCATCGCGATCATCACCCTGGACGAGCCCGCGAAGCTCAACGCCTTGTCCGCCGGCATCCGCCAGGGAGTGGCCGAATGTCTGGCGATGATCGATCGCGACGAGGAGATCCGCGTCGGCATCATCACGGGCCGTGGGGACAAGGCCTTCTGCGCGGGAGCCGATATCGGGGGCTTTCCGGAGACGGCTCAGGAGGCCCGCAATTTCATCGCAACGATGCTGCCGTTCCTGGCATCGCCCGAGCGCTGTCGCAAGCCGCTGGTTGCCGCCGTGAACGGCCTGGCATTCGGAGGCGGGTTCGAGCTCGCCATCGCCTGCGACTTCGTCATTGCGTCGGAGCGGGCCAAGTTCGCCGTTCCCGAGATCCAGCTTGGCCTCCTGCCGGGCTTCGCCCTGGTGCGACTGCATGACATCGTAGGGCGTCCAAAGGCCAAGGAGTTGAGCATGCTTGGCGAGCCCCTCGATGCCGCCGAGGCGGCTCGGCTCGGAATTGCGCTGCGCGTCACGACGCACGACAGGCTGCTCGACGAAGCCATGGCCTTCGCCCGGAAACTCGCCGCAAAACCGCCGATGGCTTTGGAGATGGCCAAATCCTTCTACAACCGCGGGCTGGGCGGTGACGAAATGCGATACGCCGTCGATTCCTTTCCGATCCTATTCCTCACGGACGACGTGAAGGAGGGAGTAGCGGCATTCCGCGAAAAGCGCAAGCCCGAGTTCAAGTAATCCAGGGCGCAGCCTTGGTCAAGCCACACGAGGAGAAGCCGCCATGAGCCTGAAGGGAAAGGCATACATCGCCGGAGCGTTCGAGCACCCGACCCGGCGCGCCGACGACAAGTCGGTCGCCCAGCTGCATGCCGAGGTCGCCAGGGGCGCCCTCGCCGATGCGGGCCTGTCGATGAAGGATGTCGACGGCTATTTCTGCGCCGGCGACGCACCGGGGCTCGGTGCGATGAGCATGGTCGACTACATGGGCATGAAGCTGCGACATGTGGACACGACCGAGACCGGGGGCTCATCGTACGTGGTGCACGTGGCGCATGCAGCCGCGGCGATCGCCGCCGGGCGTTGCGACGTGGCGCTGATCACGCTGGCAGGCCGTCCGAAGGCCGAGGGGATGGCGACCGGTACGGCGCCGCGCAATTACGGCGCCGCGCCAGATGTCCCGTTCGAGCTGCCTTATGCGCCAACCACGGTCAACATGTATGCAATGGCCGCGATGCGGCACATGTACGAATACGGCACGACCAGCGAGCAGCTGGCCTGGATCCGCGTTGCCGCTTCGCACCATGCCCAGCACAACCCGCACGCGCTCGTGCGCGACGTTGTGACGGTGCGGGATGTGGTCGGTTCGCCGATGATTGCGGACCCGCTGCATCGCCTCGACTGCTGCGTCATCAGTGACGGCGGCGGTGCGCTGCTTGTCGTGCGGCCGGAAATCGCCCGCGAACTGAGGCGTCCGCAGGTGAAGATCGCCGGCACCGGCGAATTCGTGCGCGCACAGATCGGCGGGAAGGTGAATCTGCTGGAAACCGGCGCCGTCTGGTCCGGTGCGGCCGCGTTCGCGGAGGCCGGCGTGAAGCCGGTGGACATCCAGTACGCGTCAATCTACGACAGCTTCACGATCACGGTGCTGTTGACGCTCGAAGACCTGGGCTTCTGCAGAAAGGGCGAGGGGGGCCGGTTCGTGTCGGACGGCAACCTGATTGCGGGCACTGGCAAACTTCCGTTCAACACCGATGGCGGCGGCCTGTGCAACAACCATCCAGGAAACCGTGGCGGCATGACCAAGGTCATCGAGGCGGTGCGACAGCTGCGGGGCGAGGCACATCCGGCAGTCCAGGTCCGCGACTGCAAGCTCGCGCTGGCGCATGGTACGGGCGGGTCGCTCGGCACGCGGCACGGCAGTGCAACCCTGATCATGGAAAGGGAATGACCATGGCCTCCATCGAATTGAAATATGTTGCGCCGACGGTATATCCGGAGACGCGCGAATACTGGGACGCCGCCGGCGAGGGCCGCCTGCTTGTCAAGCGCTGCCAGGACTGCGGCGAACATCACCACTATCCGCGTTCCAGTTGTCCCTTTTGCTTCAGCGAACGCACTGAATGGCGCGAGGCCAGCGGACGCGGCACGATCTACAGCTACAGCGTGATGCGGCGCGCCGCCGTGCCGTATGCGATCGCGTACGTGACGCTCGCGGAAGGCGCGACGATGATGTCCAACATCGTCGATTGCGACCTCGACCGGCTGCACGTCGGGCAGCCGGTGAAGCTGGTTTTCCGGCCCAGCGAGGGCGGGCCGCCGCTGCCGATGTTCTCGCCAGCGTGACCGGTCCCCGCCACAGCGCGGGAGCCGCGGCAGGCACCAGGGGCGGCGGATATCAAGCCAGCCAGCGTTTGCGCCGGCGGTAATGCTTGATGTCGCGGAAATCCTTGCCCTCGCTCCCACCGAGATAGAACTCCTGGATATCCGGGTTGCGCTTGAGCACTTCGGCCCGGTCGTGCATGACCACCCGGCCGTTTTCGATCAGGTAGCCATGCGAGACGATGTCGAGCGCGGCGATGGCGTTCTGCTCGACTAGCAGAATGGAGGTCTTTTCGTCGCGATTGATGCGCCGGATGATCTCGAAAATCTCCTCGACGATCACCGGCGCCAGGCCCAGGCTCGGCTCATCGAGCATCAGCAGCTTTGGCTGCGTCATCAGCGCACGCGCGATGGCAAGCATCTGCTGTTCGCCGCCCGAGAGGTAGCCGGACTTGGCCGTTCGGCGCTGGTGCAGGCGCGGAAAGTAGCTGTACGCCTTGTCGATGTTGCGCGTCATGTCGGCGCGACTGCCTTGCACCGCCGAGGCGGCGATCAGGTTCTCGTCCGGCGTGAGGTGCTCGAACACGCGTCGGCCTTCCAGGACCTGCGCGATGCCGAGCTTGACGCGTTGCTGCGGCGCGAATTGGGCAAGGTCCTGATCGCGGAATTTCACATCACCACGGGTCACGTCCCCCCGCTCCGACTTGAGCAAGCCACTGATCGCCTTGAGCGTCGTGCTCTTGCCAGCCCCGTTGGCGCCCAGAAGTGCGACCATGCCTCCCTCTGGCACCTCGATGGAGACCCCCTTGATGGCAAGGAAGACGCGGTCGTAGATGACCTCGATGTTGTTGAGAGTCAGTGCGTTCACGTTACTTTGTCGATTTTGCGAAGTCCGCGGAATTGGCCTTGACCAGGGTCCAGACCAGGCCGGTGTAGTCGGCGAACCAGTCGGTCTGCGCGACCCACTTGCCGCCGTCCCACATGTCGATTCGCGTCTTGCCCCCGCCTCCATGGTCCTTGGGCGTGATCGTCACAGGCGCCATGAATCCCTTGGCGTCGAATTGTTTGATTCCGTACATGCCCTGGCGGATTTTCTCCGGGGTCAGGGGCCATCCCTGGCGTTTGATCGCCAGACCCACGCCCTCGAACACGGTCGAATACACCGCCAGCCCGGTGTTGTAGTAGGAGTCTGCGACCATCTTGCGGTCACCATTGCCTTTGCCCTTGTCGTAGAGTTCGCGCAGAATTTCCTTCACCAGTGGATGCTCGGCGCCTCCGGTCACGACGGTCGAGCGCTTCAGCCCCTTGGCCGCCGCGGCGCCGAAGTTGTTGATGTCGACCTCGTTGATCCAGTTGACGGTGATCATCTTGTCGATGGGGATGCCGTTGCGCTGCATCTCGCGGAAGCTGATCGGATTGAGTGGCGAAAACGACCAGGTGATAACCCAGTCGGGCTGAAAACGCCGAAGCTGCGTAAAGGCGGCGCTCTGGTCAGTCCCGGGGACCGGTATCCCGAAGCTCTGGAACTCGAACCGTTCGATCCGCTTGAGCGCCTCAAACACCGGCATAGGCTCGCGGCCGAACGGCGTGTCCAGGTACAGAAACGCCACTTTCTTGCCCTGCAGGTTGCCGCCCGCCTGCTTCTTGATGTAGCTGACCATGTTCGCCGCCTGGCCCCAATAGGTCGGCGCCAGCGGGAACACGTTCTTGAACACCTCGCCGTCGACCGCATCTCCGCGACCCACGAGCGGCTGCACCAGGATGTTGCCGTCCTGCATGATGCGCGGCAGCACGGCCCGCGATACCGGCGTCGAGAAGAAGTCGAACACCATCACCCCGTCGCGCTTGAGCCTTTCATAGCAATCGATGCCGCGCTGCGGTTCGTTGCCATGGTCCTGGACGTTGATTTCGATGGGGTGCCCCTGGAGGCCGCCCTTGGCGTTCAACAGGTCGGCATAGTCCTTGGCCGCCTGCGCCACCTGCGGTACCGCGGCAACGTAAATCTTTGTCAGGTCGTAACACAGCCCGAAACGAACAGGCTCCGCTGCCTGAGCCAGGTGGCCGGTAAAAGCCAGGACGAGAGCGCCAAGCGCGCACTTCAACTGGTTGTGTCGCATATCGTTGTTCCTTGGGTCTGTGGCTGGGACAGGATTGAGGCGCCGGGTGTGCAGGCACCCGGCCACCCCGTTACTGGCTGGATTTTGTGAATTCGGCGGAATGCTTTTTCACGGTGGACCAAACGAGGTCGCCATAATCGGCGATCCAGTCCGATTGCGGAACCCACTTCGTGCCGTCCCACTGGTCGATCCGGCTCCTGCCGCCGCCGCCATGGTCCTTGGCCGTGACATTGAGGGCAGGAATCAGGCCGTTGGCGTCGTAGTTCTTGATGCTTTCGAGCGCCTTGCGCATCCGTTCCGGGGTCAGCTTTGTCTTGTCGTCCTTCAGCGCCAGCCGGGCGGCCTCGAACACCGGGGCGTAGATCGCCAGCCCGACGTTGTAGTAGGTATCACCCAGGAACTTGCGGTCGCCATTGCCCTTGCCCTTGTCGTAGAGTTCACGCGTGATCTCCTGGATCAGGGGATGGCTGGAGCCGCTGACCACCACTGAGGACTTCCTCATGCCCTTGACATTCTCGGGCCCGATGTTGACCAGATCCACTTCGTTGAACCAGTTGCCGGAAATGACCTTGTCCATCCCGATGCCGTTTCGCTTGGCTTCCTTGGACGCCACAACGTGCATCGCAGAGAAGCCCCAATGGATGATGACGTCGGGCTGGAAACGGCGGATTTGCGACCAAGCGGCGGACTGGTCGTTGCCCGGCAGCGGGTAGGGAAACAGGCTCAGCTCGAAACCTTCCCGCTTCTGCAGTTCCTGCATGACGGGGATCGGCTCCTGGCCGAAGGGGTAATCGACATAAAGGAACGCAATCTTCTTGCCCTTGAGGCTGCCGCCGGACTGCTTCTTGTAGTAGCTGACGATGTTCGCCGCCTGGCCCCAATACGTCGGGCCGAGCGGGAAGACCCATTTGAAGACATCACCATCGACCGCGTCGCCGCGGCCGACCAGCGCCTGGAGCATGACGGTGCCATCCTTCATCGCGCGCGGCAGCACCGCGCGCGACACCGGTGTCGACAGCAGATCGACTGTCACGGCGCCCATCTGCTTGACGCGCTCGTAGCACTCGATGCCGCGCTGCGGCTCGTTGCCATGGTCCTGCACGATCAGTTCGATCGGATGGCCACCGATGCCGCCCTTCATGTTCAACAGATCCGCGTAGTCGCGCACAGCCTGAGCGACCTGCGGCGTGATGAAGGTGTATGCCTTGGTCAGGTCGTAGCACAGGCCGAAGCGGATCGGATCGGCCGCGAAGGCCGCCGGCGTCGCGAGCAGCAGGGTTGCCGCTCCCAACAAGACTTTCAGTCGCGTGAACATTGCATGTCTCCTTGTGGTTGAAAAGAAAGCACTGCGGCTTGCACTATTTGCGCGCATATCCGAAGGGCCAGAACAAGAGGTAGTTGCGGAAGTTGGTATAGATCTTGGCCAGGCCCAGAGGTTCGAACAGCAGGAACCCGATGATCAGTACACCGTACAGCAGGCTGGGGATGTGGGCCAGCAGTTCGATGCCAATCTTCAGGTCCATTGCCTTGGCAAGCGCGAAAATCAGATTGGCCACGACGCCGGGCAGCAACAGGATGAAGGCGACGCCGAAATAGCACCCGATGACACTTCCCAGCCCGCCGACGATCACCATGGCGAGCGTCTGGATCGAGACGTTGACCGCGAACTGCTCCGGCGTGACCGCGTGATAGAAGGTGAAAATCAGGATGGCACCGCTGATCCCGCCGATGAAGGAGGACATGGCGAAAGCGACCAGCTTGTAGTAGAAGCTGTTGACACCGATGACAGCGGCAGCGAAGTCCTTCTCGCGGACGGCGACGAGCGCGCGGCCGAGGCCGGTCCGGCGCAGGTTCAGCATGAAGATCGTGACCAGGACGCACCAGGCAAGCACCACGTAATACTGGCCTGCATCCGATGTCACAGGCATGCCGAGCAATCGCATGGGCGGCGCCTGGATGGTGGCCTGCGTGCCCCCGCTGACGGCGGGTACCTTGTTGATGACCCAGTCCATCACGAACTGCAGCGCCAGCGTGCTCAGCGCCAGGTACAGCCCGCGCACCCGCAATGCGGTGATGGCGAACGCGGAGCCGATGAGGGTCGCCGCGACGCCGGCGAGCACCAGTGCGATTTCAAACGGAATGCCGTTGCGGGTGGCATGGACCGCGCTGTAGGCGCCGATTCCCATGACCGCCGCGTAGCCGAAATGGAACTGGCCGGCCCAGCCGAGGATCAGGTTCAGGCCGAGCGCGGCTGCGGTCCAGATGAGCCAGGGAAGCATATAGCTCTTCAGATAGAGCGGGCTGAGCAGGAC
Source organism: Ramlibacter sp. 2FC (assembly GCA_943372495.1). GTDB lineage: Bacteria > Pseudomonadota > Gammaproteobacteria > Burkholderiales > Burkholderiaceae_C > Ramlibacter. The sequence continues at coordinate 318,645 of CALRYV010000002.1, forward strand.
CGGCGCAGCGATGCCGATCGCGAGCAATACGCCAATCTGCCACCGGTCAAAGCGGATCGGAAAGAGCCGCTGATCGGCGCGGTAGGTGGTGTGATGGATTCCGGCCTGTCGGTAGAACATGGAATTCAAATCCTTTGGATGTCTTCGCGGCCGAACAGGCCATGCGGCCTGATCAGGATGGTCAGGACCAGGGTGGCGGCAACCACCAGTTCCCGGCTGCCGCCGCCGACCAGCCGGTCGAGATAGCCGGAAGCGATTCCCTGAAACGTGCCCAGCAGCAAACCGGCCAGGATGGCACCGCCGATGCTGTCGAGCCCGCCAAGCACGGCCACTGCGATTCCCATCAGCAGCAACTGCGACAGCGACTGGTCGACGCCCTGGATCGAGGCCCACAGCACGCCCGCCGTGGTTGCCACGGCCGAGGACATCGCCCATGACAGCGCCACTCCGCGCTCCACCGAGATCCCGACCGACCAGGAGGCTGTGTAATCATCGGAGATGGCGCGCAACACGATGCCCATGCGTGTCTTGAAGAACAGCACGAAGAAGCCGAACAGCAGCAGCGCCACCGCGCCGCCGGCCAGATAGGACCGGTTCACCAGCACCTCGCCCAGGAACAGCGGGTCCGACGTGATGCCAAGCGGCATGACGCGGTTGGTGCCGCCCCAGGCCACAAGCGCCGCCGCCCGCACGAAGATGTCGATCGCGAGGGTCATCATCAGGATCATGACCAAAGGCCGGCCGGCCAGCCGCCGCAGCGCGACCCGCTCGATGCCCATGCCGATCAGGAACATGATCCCCATGGCGACAGGCATCGCTACCCACATCGGCGCCTTGAGAAGGTCGAACACTGCCAGGGCGACAAAAGCGCCCAGCATGGCGAGCGCTCCCTGCGCCAGGTTCGGTACCGACGAGGACTTATAGATCAGCACGATCCCCAGCGCCACCAGCGAGTACATCAGCCCGGACAGGGCTCCGTTGATGCCAAGTTCCGCGAACAATGCCCAATCCATGTCAGACGTCCCCCACCGTTAGGTTGCGCTCGATCACCCCGGTCTCGCCGCTGTCATAGGTGATCTGGGCTCTCATCGAGACCATTGTGGATTCCGAATACAGCGCGTCGATCACGGCGCTGTAGCGCTCCTCGATCACGTTGCGCCGCAGCTTTCGGGTGCGAGTGATCTCGCCGTCGTCGGGATCGAACTCCTTGTGGAGATTGGCGAAGCGGCGGATTTGCAGCCCTGGAGGCAGCACGCGGTTGACACGGCGGATCTCTGCCTGGACCAGGTCGCGCACCTCTGGCTTCTGCGAGAGGTCGGCGTAGGAAATGTAGGCGATGCCGCGGACTTCAGCCCAGTGCCCCACGGATTCGAGGTCGATGCAGACGATCGCCGCCAGAAATTCGCGCCCGGCGCCGAGCACCGCGACATCCTTGATATACGGGCTGAACTTGATGCGGTTCTCGATGTAGTTCGGGATGTAGCGTTCCCGCTTGGCGGTGTGGACGACTTCCGCCACACGCCCCAGCACGACCAGGTGACCGTCCGGTTCGATATGGCCGGCGTCGCCGGTGTGCAGCCAGCCGTCGACAAGCGTGCTGGACGAGGCCTCCTGGTTGTTGAAGTACCCGCTGAAGACGCTCCCTGAGCGAAGGATGATCTCGCCGTCGTCGGCGATCTTTGCCTCGACCCCCGGCAACGGACGCCCCACGGTGTGCAACTGCACTTCGTCGAAGGCCTGGACCGAATTGAAGGCGCTGCTTTCCGTCTGCCCGTAGAGCTGTCGCAGGTTGATCCCCAGGGCGCGATAGAACAGGAAAGTGTCCTCTCCCATTGCTTCGCCGCCGGTGAGGGCGGTGCGCATCCGGTTGAGGCCGAACTGGTCCTTGATCGGCCCGTAGAGCAAGGTCTCGCCCACGCGGCATCCCAGTCTTTGCATCAAGCTTGGTGTCCTGCCTTCCAGCCGCAGCCGCTGCACCTGCATACCGAGTTCGATGAAGTGGTTGAAGACACGCTTTTTCAGCGGCGTCGAATCCTCCATCCGAACACGGATCGTCGTCAGCAGGTTGTCCCAGCTGCGGGGCGCTGCCAGGTAGAGCGTGGGGGCGATTTCGCGCATGTTGCGCAGCACGGTCTCCTGCCGTTCCGGGATGTTGATGGTGAAGCGCAGGGCGATTCCCGCTGCCATGGTCACGGCGAAGTCACCGATCCAGGCCATCGGCAGATAGGCGAGGATCTCTTCTTCCCGGTTGAACACCTTGCCGTGGAAGGCATTGCTCACTCCCGCCAGCACGTTCCGGTGCTGCAACACCACGCCCTTGGGCTTGCCGGTGGTGCCGGAGGAATGGACAAACACTGCGGGTCCCTGCGGGACCGAGCGGGCGATCAACTTCTCGCGCAGGCCAGGCTCGGACTCGAGCCGCCCCATGCCGGCGGCCCGTACTTCGTCCCATGACACCAGGCCCTCGGCCTTGTAATGGTTTAGGCCGCGCGCGTCGTCATACACGATATTGAGCAGCGAAGGCGTCTTGTCGCGCAAATCGAGCAGCTTGTCGACCTGCTCCTGGTCTTCGGCCAGCGCGAACCGCGCCTGCACCTCGCCCGCGAAATGCTGCACCTCATCGGGATTGGCGTCGGGGTAGACCGGCATCGCGTAGCCGTTGAGCGCGCCGGCGGCGATCATTCCCATGTAGAGCCTGGCCCGGTTGTCGCCCAGCACCAGCATCGCGTCGTCCCCGCGAAAGCCCAGTTGCTCCAACCCGGCAGCGATCGCCAGGACCTCCTCAAGGACCTGGGACCAAGTGGCTTCCTGCCAGATTCCCAGTGACTTCTCGCGAAACGCGACTTTGAGCGGGTGGGATCGCGCGTTGATCGCGAGCAGACGCGGCAACGTTGTTTCCGGGCTGAGATCCCACTCCAATGGAGAAGGATCGGAAAGGGGCAGGGGATCACGCTGCATGCTGGCCCGCCTTTCCGAGATAGGCCTCGATGACGCGCGGGTTGGCAACCACGTCCCGCGGCAGCCCCGTTCCAATCACCTCGCCATAGTTCAATGCCATGATCCGGTCGCAGATGCCCAGGACGACATCCATATGGTGTTCGATCAGCAGCACGGTGATGCCGCGCTCGTCGCGAGCATCGAGGATGAATCGCGCCATGTACTCCTTTTCTTCCTGGTTCATGCCGGCCATGGGCTCGTCGAGAATGAGAAAGGTTGGCTCCGCGACCAAGGCCCGCGCCAGCTCCACCCGCTTCTTCAGCCCGATCGGCAGCGTTTCCACAGGATCGTCCCGCACACCCTGCAACTGCAGGAACTCAATGACTTCCTCGACGAAGCGGCGATGGCTTACCTCTTCCTTCCGGCTCATCCACCAATAGAGCGCAGTCTTGAGGACGCCGGGATTGAGGTGTACATGGCGCCCCAGCAGGATGTTGTCCAGGACTGTCATCCCGTTGAACAGGGCCAGGTTCTGGAAGGTCCGGGCCACCTGTCTGCGTGCCACCTTGTGCGGCGGCATGCCCGTCACGTCCACACCACCGAGCAGGATGCAGCCCTTCTGCGGTGGATAGAACCCGGTCACCGCATTGACGAGGGTGGTCTTCCCGCTGCCGTTGGGTCCCACCAGGCCGAAGATTTCGCCCGGCTCAATTCGCAGGTCCACGCCGGTCACTGCCAGCAAGCCGCCAAAACGGCGCTCGAGTCCACGGCATTCGAGCACGGGCGTGGCGCCGCCTTCTTGGGCCTGCACTTTCATGAAAGCGGCTCCAGGCCGGACCGAACCTTTTGTTTGTTAGGTTTCTCTTTCCGCTGGGTGCGCATCGAATTGGTCCTCGGGTGTTTGACTTTGGTTTTAGGGTCGATCGCGTTACGAGTGAGGAATCCACCCCTTCCCGTAACAGACCGGGTGGGCAGGGGATCCACTCATTCACGCCCTCGTTTCTAACAAGCGTTCGGCCGAATGTCAACCTCACGTTTTCCCGTGCCGCCGCCGTAAAGCGTCGCCGGTGCGCGCTTTCGCCCGGCAGGTTTCCTTTCCATTGACACACGGTCAGCCGCGGCACGGACATCAGTAGGACTTAGGCAACCCCAGCACTTTCTCGGCGATGAAGCACTTGATCAGCTCGCGGCTGATCGGGGCGATGCGGAACAGCATCGACTCGCGGAAGAGCCGCTCGACGTGATATTCCTTGGCATAGCCAAAGCCGCCGTGCGTGAGCACCGCCGTCTGGGTGGCCTTGAATCCGGCTTCTGCCGCCAAGTATTTCGCCGTATTCGCTTCGGCGCCACAGGGTTTGCCTTGGTCGTAGAGCGCGGCGGCCTTGAAGGTCATCAGGTTGGCTGCTTCCAGTTCCATCCAGGCTTCAGCCAATGGATGCTGGATCCCCTGATTCATGCCGATCGGACGGTCGAAGACGACCCGCTCCTTGGCGTACTGGACAGCCCGCCGTAGCGCAGCCCGGCCGACTCCCACCGCCTCCGCGCCGACCAGCACCCGTTCCGGGTTCATCCCGTGCAGGATGTATTCGAAGCCGCGGCCTTCCTCCCCGATGCGGTCTTGCACCGGGATTTTCAGGTCTTCGATGAAGAGTTGGTTGGAGTCCACCGCCTTGCGGCCCATCTTCTCGATTTCCCGGATTTCAACGTGCGCTCGATCGAGGTCGGTGTAGAACAGTGTCAAGCCCATTGATTTTTGCGCGCTGTCCTCAATCTCCTGGGTGCGGGTAAGCAGCAGGATCTTGTCCGCGACCTGCGCGGTGGAAATCCATACTTTCTGGCCATTGACAACGTAATGGTCGCCCTGGCGCACCGCTTTGGTCTTCAGCTTGAGCGTATTCAGGCCGGTATTGGGCTCCGTGACGCCAAAGCACGCTTTCTCCCTGCCCTCGATCAGCGGGGGCAGCATGCGCCGTTTCTGCTCGTCGTTGCCAAACACCACGACCGGGTTGAGGCCGAAGATGTTCATATGGAGCGCCGAGCCGCCGGTGACGCCAGCGCCCGATTCGGTGACGGCCTGCATCATGATGGCTGCTTCCGTGATGCCGAGCCCGGATCCGCCGTATTCCTGGGGCATCGCGATGCCCAGCCAGCCGGCGTCGGCGAAAGCCCGATGAAAGTCCAGCGGGAAACCGCCTTCCCGGTCCTTCCGAAGCCAGTAATCGTCATCGAACCGGGCGCAGAGTTTGAAGACGGCCTCCCGGATGGCCTCCTGCTCGGCGGAAAAGGAAAAGTTCATGGTCATCGCTCCTGAAAAACGCTTGTGGTCGCCGACCTCAGGTCAGGCTCCCGGGATTCCGGCCGTCGCGGGTCACACCTTTGTCCAGCAATGCGTCAATTGCCCCCTCGGCATAACCCGCTTCGCGAAGCACTTCAACGCTGTGCTCGCCCAGCCGGGGTGCCAATCGGCGTACCTCAGGTGGGGACTCGCTCCAGCGGGTCGGGACCGCCATGGTGCGCAGAGTGCCTTCCGAAGGGTGCTCAGCGAAACCGAAAAAGCCGATCTGTTCCAGGTGCGGATCCGCCAGCAGGCTTTCGGGCGTGTGCAACCGCATCGCCGGAACGTCCGCTTCGTCGAAGGCCTGCAACCATTCTTGCGTGGTGCGCTGGCGCAGCCCTTCGGCCAGCAGGCGATACAGCTCGGCGATATTTCTGGTCCGGGTGGCGACGTCGGCAAATCGCGCGTCCGCCTTCAGGTCCGTGCGGCCGATCAGCTCGAAGGTAAGCTGCCAGTCCTTGTCGCCGTACGGCATGACGCAGATGTGGCCGTCCAGGGTGGGAAAAGGTCGGCGCTGAGCAGAAACAAGGCGGGTGTAGCCCATTTCTCCCAGCGGTGGTTCGAAGGTCTTTCCGTAGAGGTGATCCGACATCACCATCTCGGTCATGGTCTCGAACATCGGCACGTCGATGGCCTGGCCCTTGCCTGTCCGTTCCCGATAGAAAAGTGCGGCGCTGACCGCATAGACGATGGTCAGTCCGACCGAACGGTCGACGATTGCGGTGGGTGCGTATCGCGGTTCGCCGCCGGAGCCGGCGAACAGGGAGGGGATTCCCACCGCGCCCTGGATCAGATCGTCATACGCGGACTTTGCAGCATAGGGGCCGTCTTGTCGGAAACCGTAGGCGCCGCAGTAGATGATGCGCGAGCTGACTGCCGCCACCTGCGCATAGGTCAGCCCGAGGCGGGCCATGGCGCGGGGCCGTACGTTGTAGATCAGAACGTCGGCACTCTGCGCCAGCTTGAGCAGCGCCTCGCGGCCCGAGGGCTGCTTGAGGTCCAGCACGATGCTGCGCTTGTTCCGATTGGCACCCAGGAACATGGCCCCCATGCCGGGATGTCGCGCCGGGCCGGTACCCCGGAAGGAATCTCCGGCGGGAGGCTCGACCTTGATGATCTCCGCCCCCAGGTCCCCCAAGGTCTGTGTCGCGGAGGGACCCATCACCGCCGTCGTGATGTCGATGATCCGGACGCCCTGCAATGGTCCGCTCAAGATACTTCCTCGTCGACGACGCCCTACCGGCCGCGGAACCGGGCTTCCCGTTTTTCCAGAAAGGCGGCGAGACCTTCCTTGTGATCTTCCGACGTCAGGGTGATCGACTCGCTGGCAGCGGCCAGTTCCAGCGAAGTTTCCAGGCTGGCGTCCATGCTTCGCTGCATCACCATCTTGCTCAGGCGGATGGCGACCGGCGGGCCCGCCGCGATGCGTCGGGCCAGCACCATCGTCCGGTCGACCAGCTCCTCGTGGGGAACGAGCTGGCTGAGCAGTCCCCACTGGTAGGCTTCCTGCGCACCAATCGGATCGCCCGTGAAAATCATTTCGGCGGCTTTCGAAGTGCCAACCATGCGGGGCAGGAACCAGCAGCCTCCGGTGCCCGGAAACAGACCGATCCGGGCGAAGGACTCCATGAAGCGGGTCCGTTCCGAGCCGATGCGGATGTCGCAGGTCAGGGCCAGGTCACAGCCCCCCGCAGCCGCGTCGCCGTTCATCATTGCGATGACCGGCACCTCGCAGTTCCGGATTCCCAGAATCAACGGGTAGAACCCGTGGCGCAATCCCTGTCGCTTGGATTCCGCGCTGTTGTCGGGCAGCAGCCCGCCGGGACCCTGCGGATCCTTCAGGTCGGCGCCGGTGCAAAAGCCCTTGCCGGCTCCAGTGAGAACGATGACGCGCGTCTTAGTGTCCTGCCTCGTGCCGTCGAGCACTTCGAGAATCTCTTTGATCATCTGCCGGTTCAGGGAATTCATCCGTTGCGGCCGATTCATCGTGATGGTGGTGACTCCGCTTTCGGTGTCCACCAGGATTGTTTCGTACGTCATGCATTGCCCGGGTTGCGGTGTTGGTGAAAAAAGAAATCCGCGGCCGGGCGTTGAAGTGCGCCGGCCCACTCCATAACATAACAAACGTTTGGTTGATCGTCAATGCGGGGCAGTCGCCGTCGAGCGCTCATCGGAGCTTCCCGGGGCGAGGTCGGGCGGCCGACCTGAGGTTCGTATTCGGCGCCTCTGGCAACACGGACCCGGAGTGGCCCAGGCCAAACGAGATGCTCTCGGCGGCTTCGCGGATCAGGGTGGCGTAATCCTGCGGTTGGACCAGCGTGCGGCTGACAGGTGCTGCCATCGTCAGAGCCGCCACCACGCTGCCGTCTCGATCGAAAATGGGCGCTGCAAAGCCGGCGACGTCGCTGGAAAGCTCCCCGACCGTGATCGCCAGTTTCTGTTCGCGGATCTTGGGCAGCAGCCGTCGAAGCGGCGCCGCGTGCGTCACGGTCTGCGGCGTCAGGGGAGTGAAGGGTGCGCGCTTGAGATACCGCGTGATGAACGCGGGATCGGAAAACGCCAGCAGCACGCGGCCCGCCGCCGAGCAATAAAGGGGTCGTGCCGTGCCAAGCGCGACGGTGTAACGGATTGAGCGCGAACTTTCGATTTTCTCGACATAGACCGCCCGGCCCGCTTCGTGATCCAGAGTCGCGACCAGCACGGTCTCGCCGCTGCGGTCGACCAGCTCGCGCATGATCGGCGCTGCGATGCGCGTCACGGACAGCGTCGGCATGATCGAGACGCCGAGCCTGTATGCCCCCGGCCCGAGCAGGTAGCGCCCATCGGCATGAACGATATACCGGTAGCCGCACATCGGCCGCAACAGGCCGAGCAGGCTGCTCTTGGGCGACTGCAGGTCCGCGCTCAAAGCGGCGAGCGACAGGCCCTCCGGCGCGCCTGCGAGATGCTCGAGGATGCGCAGCGTGCGGATCAGCGAACGCGGTCCGGTGCTCGCGGCCTTGGCGTCGTCGCCTTGCCGCGATGGTCGGACGGCAGCGATTTCCCGTTTTTTCATTGATGATTTTCCTTTTATGACCCCGCAGCCAATGCTCCCGGAGGTTCATGCGGAGGCCAGTCCGAGCGTTCTCAGTTTCGAACGGTATTCTGACACGCGCACGGAAATGTACAATTCAGCTGCTCGACAAAAACCACCGTGCGCGCCGGCCGTCCTCCCTTCCCGGGACCGAACGTCGGCGTTCCGGTCGGGTCGGGTCAACCGGACGCCGCGTGGCGACATGAGGAGACAGAACTTGATTGACAAGGCCATCCTTTCAGATGCGCGGCAGGGTGCGCCAGTCGCAGTGGACCCGCATGACAAGGCGTCTGGATCCGCATCGCGTCGCCAGGTCAGGGCACTGGCGCCCGCCACTGTGTTGCCGTGCTTCGCTCCGGCCGAGGCATCCCCTGGCAAGCCGATTCGCGTCATCGTCGATTCGCGCGTCAGGGGCACCGGATTCAAGGTCGACTGACGATGGACTTCAGACTTTCGCAGGACCAGGCCGCGGCGCGGCACATGGCCCTCGATTTCGCCCGCAAGGAAGTGACGCCCCATTGGCGCCGGCGCGAAACCGAAGGAGTTTTCCACCGCGACCTGATCGAGAAGATGGGCGCCGCCGGCATGTTCGGCTGCCTGTTTCCCGAAGAGTACGGCGGCACCGGAATGGGCTTCGTGGCCCAGGTGCTGGTCATGGAAGAGATGATGCGCGCGTCGATCGAAAGCGGCATGCCATTCAACAACCAGGGCGTCAATGTGCCGATGGCGGTCTACCGCCACGGCACGCTGGAGCAGAAGCGCAGGTACGTGCCGGAGCTGATCGCCGGCCGCACCATCGGCTGCTTCGCGCTCACCGAGCCGGGCGGGGGGTCCGACGCGGCGGCGATGCGGACGCGGGCGGTGCGACGCGGTGACCGCTACATCATCAATGGGAGCAAGATGTGGATCACGCTGGGCTCGGTGGCTGATCTGATCCTGCTGTTCGCCAAGACCGACCCCGACGCCGGACATGCGGGCGTGTCGGCCTTCCTGGTGGAGACCAGGAACCTGAAGGGCTTTTCGGCCAGGCCGATCGAAGCCGACATCGGCACCCGTTGCATACCGACTGCGGAGCTGTCTTTCCAGGACGTCGAGATCCCCGCTGAAAGTCTGCTCGGCGGCGAGGGCCAGGGCTTCAGTCTGGCGATGGGCACACTGCATTTTGGCCGCGTGTGCGTCCCGGCGCGCGGCCTGGGCATTGCGCAGGCCTGCCTGGACATGGCGGTCCAGTACGCCAATGACCGCGTCGCGTTCGGCAAGAAGATCGGCGAGTTTCAGGCCGTCCAGCACACCATTGCCGACATGCTGGCCCAGACGGAAGCGGCGCGCTGGCTGATCTACCGCGCGGCCGACAAGGCCGAACGCGGTGAAACCTTTGGACGCGAGGCGTCGATCGCCAAGTATTTTGCCGGCGAGGCGGTGATGAATGTCACCGAAAAATGCCTCGAGATCCATGGGGGCTTCGGCTTTGCGCGCGAATTCCCGGTGTTCCGCTACTTCACCTGTGCGCGGGTGTTGCGCACAGGGGAAGGTTCGGCCAACATTCAGAAGAACCTGCTGGGCATGGACGAGCTGGGCTGGAAGAAGATCGACCGCCACGCGGCCGGAGTCTGACGCAATGAGTGACAAGACCATTCTTTATGAAGTGCGGTCCGATGGCGTCGCGCTGCTCACGCTCAACCGGCCGGCGCAGCGCAACCCGCTGAGCGTGCAGACGCGTGACGAGATCGCGCAACTGCTACCGCAGATCAGCCACGACTCCGCTGTCAAGGCGCTGGTGGTGACCGGCGCGGGAGATCATTTCTGCGCGGGCGGCGACATCGCCGGCATGCGCAAGCCTGTCACCGCGCGGACGCCGGCGGACAGCCGCGCCGTCTTGCGCGACGTCCAGGGCTGGTTGCCGCAGTTCGTGGGGCTCGAAAAGCCGGTGATCGCGGCAGTCGATGGCGTCTGCTACGGCGCTGGATTCAGCCTCGCGCTTGCCGCCGATTTCATCGTCTGCACGCCGCGCGCGCGGTTTTGCCAGGCCTTCGTACGCATCGGCCTGGTGCCCGATTTCAGCGCGCTGTTTCTGCTGCCGCGCATCGTCGGCCTGCAGAAGGCCAAGGAGCTGATGTTTACCGGCCGGGTCGTCGAGCCCGAGGAGGCGAAGGCGCTGAACATTGTTTTCGAGATCCATTCGCCGGAGCGCCTGCGTAACGCCGCCCTGGGCATCGCCGCCCGTTTCTGCCAGGCGCCCACCGAAACGATCGGCATCACCAAGACGCTGCTCAACCAGAGTTTCCAGAGCGACGAGCGCCTGATGGGGGAGCTCGAGAGCTTCGCCGCCGCGAGCGTGAAGACACTGCCCTACCACCATGAGGCGGTGGAACGATTCTTCGCCAAGGAACCCGCGCGTTTCGACTGGGACCGCTTGGCCGGCGAAGGCCGTGACCCTGAAGGAGGCACTTGAATGATCGATCTGAGTCTGCGCCTCGACGCGTTCACCGACGACGAGCGCATGGTGCGGGACGCCGCCAGCAACTACTGCTCGCGCGACCCCGAACTGCGTCGCGTGCGCGCGCTGCGGGGTCTGACACCGGGCCACGACCCCGAGGCCTGGCGCGAGCTGGCGACAATGGGCTGGCTCGGCTTGCGGCTGCCCGAACGCCTGGGCGGCATGGCACTTCCCTGCAGCCAGCTGGCATTGCTGCTGGAGCAGTTCGGCCGGTCGCTTGCGCCCGAACCCCTGACCGCGGTCTCCATCCTTGCCGCGGGGGTCCTGCTGGGGGGCGACAACGAGGCGCTGAAGAACCTGTGGCTGCCGCGGCTGGCGGCCGGCGAATGGCTGGCCTCGCTGGCCTGGCAGGAAAGCGCCGGTTCGCAGGCGATCCAGCCGCAGGCCACGCGCGCCACGCCGCGGGACGGCGGGTTCGTGATCAATGGCAGCAAGTGCGTGGTAGCGGCGGGCGAAAGCGCGAACGCATTCGTCGTCTCGGCTTCCGGCCCGGCCGGCCTTGCCATGTTCCTCATCCGGCGCGACGCACCGGGCCTCACGATCACGACGCGACCTCGTGTCGATGGCGGAAGCTGGAGTGAACTGGCGCTCGAGGGCGTCGTCGTCGGTAACAGCGAGGTGGTGGCGAGCGCGGCTGTTGCCATGACCACGCTGGAGCGCGTCCTCGACGATGGCCGCCTCGCGCTCAGCGCCGAACTCCTGGGCGTCATGTCACGTGCGTTCGAGCTTGCTGTCGATTACATCAAGATGCGCGTGCAGTTCGGCAAGAAGATCGGCACATTCCAGGCGCTGCAGCATCGCGCGGTAGATCTGTTTGTGCTGGTCGAACTGTCGCGCGCCGTGGTGCGCCAGAGCGCGCAGCGCATCGATGCGGTGGGGGACGATGCGGGCGGGCGCGCGCTGGCCGTCAGTCAGGCGAAGGCACGTTGCTCGGACGCCGCGCTCAAGGTGCTCAAGGGCTGCATCCAGCTCCACGGTGGCATCGGGTACACCGACGAATGCAATATCGGCTTGTTCCTGAAACGCGCAATGGTGCTCTCGGCCTGGCTCGGCGACGCCGGCACCCACCGTCGCCGCTACAGCGACCTGGCGGGGGAACTGGGCCCGCATGCGGAAGCGGCGCCGGGCGACCCGCTGCAGCGCGAGGTGCGCACCTTCCTGGCGGCGAACTTTCCACCGCAGTGGCGCTTTCCGCCGCACCGGCTGAGCTTGAAGGATACCGAGCCGTGGCAGCGGAAGCTGGCCGAAAAGGGCTGGGCCGCGCCCGGCTGGCCGGTCGAATATGGCGGGATGGGCCTGTCGCCTTTCGACCAGCTGAAGATGGCCGAGGAGTTCGACCGTCACGGCGTCATGGTCATGACCAACATGGGCGTGGTGATGCTGGGCGAATTGCTGATCCGCTACGGCACGCCGGAGCAGAAGCGCGATTTCCTGCCGCGCATTCTGTCTGGCGAAATGCGTTGGTGCCAGGGATATTCGGAGCCCGGGGCCGGGTCCGACCTGGCCGCGTTGCAGACTAGGGCCGTGCTCGACGGCGATGAGTTCGTTGTTGACGGTCAGAAGATCTGGACATCCTTCGCGCACGAGGCCCACATGATCTTCATGCTTGTGCGCACCGACCCGCAGGCCAAGAAGCAGGAGGGCATCAGCTTCCTGCTGGCGGACATGAAGAGCCCGGGCATCACGGTGCGCCGGATCAAGAATCTGACCGGCAGCTCGGAGTTCTGCGAGGTTTTCTTCGACAACGTGCGCGTGCCCAGGGCCAACCTGGTGGGCGGCCTGAACCGTGGCTGGACCATGGCCAAGTCGCTGCTCGGCAACGAGCGCATCATGATCGGTCACCCCCGGCTGGCCAAGGTGCCGCTGCTGTCGCTCCATGCATTGATGAAATCGCGCGGGCTGCTCGATGATCCGTCGCTGCGCGCCCGGTTCGACGAGCTGCGCCTGGACATCGAAGACCTCGGCGCCTCCTATGTTCGCATGGCGGATGTGCTGCGGCGAGGCGGCGAGTTGGGGCCCGAGGTCTCGATGCTGAAGATCTGGATCAGCGAGGCCATGCAGCGGGTGACGGACATGCTGATCGAAGTGGGCGCGGAGACGGCCACGCTCGACGAGTCGACGGTGCTGGCCGATGGCACCCAGGTCCACATCGCGAACCAGTACTTCGCATCCAGGCCGGCCACCATTTACGGCGGCTCGAGCGAAATCCAGCGCAACGTGCTCGCCAAGGGAATGCTCGAACTGCCTTCCTGACATGGGCAGGCGCGTGCCGGCCGTGCGCAGCCGCCGGGGCGGTTCTTAATCGATCTTGATCCCCGTTTTGGAAATCAGCGCGCCCCAGCGCCGGGTTTCCGCCCTGGAATACTCGGCCAGTTGGCCGGGCGTGCCACCGCCGAGAATGGCGCCCTGTGCCAGCAGCTTGTCCCGCGTGGCGGGGTCGTTGACGAACTTCTGGATCTGGTCGTTCAGCCGGGCGATGACGGGAGCCGGCGTACCCGCGGGCGCAAGCAACTGATACCAGGTGGACGCCTCGAAGCCCGGATACGACTCACTGATCGCCGGAACTTCCGGGTGGGTCGGCAGCCGTTTGAGCGATGCCACGGCCAGCAGTTTCAGCTTGCCGTTCTGAATGAAAGGCTGCGGCTGCTGCAGGCCGTCGAACAGCAGGTGGATCTGGCCCGCGAGCAAGTCGTTCAGCGCCGGCCCGTTGCCCTTGTAGTGGACGCCGCGAACCGATACGCCCGCGCCTTCCTCCAGCAGCTTCATTGCCAGATGTGGCGCGGTTCCGTTGCCGGGAGTTCCAAAATTCAGCACGCCGGGGTTCACCTTCGCATAGGCCATCAACTCCCTGAAAGTGCGCACCGGCAATGAGGCGTTCGCCACCAGCACATAAGGCAGTTCGGCCACGCGACCGATCGGCGCGAAGTCCCGTTCCGCGTCATACGGCAACTTGTTGAAAAGATGGGGGTTGATCGTCAGTGCTCCGGTGGCGAGCAGCAGTGTGTAGCCGTCTGCAGGAGACTTCGCTGCCGCGTCAACGCCGATGATGGTGGCGGCGCCTGGCTTGTTGTCGACGACTACGGATTGCCCGAGATTCTGTGTCAGCCACTGCGCCAGCGCCCGTCCCAGCGAGTCGGAGAAACCACCGGGCGCGTAGGGCACGATCAGCTTGATCGGCCTGTCGGGATACTGCTGCGCCGAAACGGCGCCGGCGGCCCCGGCAAAAAGCAAGAGTGCCGTGAAGCGGATAAGCGTGCGGATCATGGACTGTCCTTTTCGTGCGAAGTGTGTTGGCCCCGGTACGGGAACCTGCGTTTCAACAAGTGCTATTCGGCCTTGGCGCCCGATTCGCGGACGATCCTGGCCCACTTCTCTGTCTCCAGCCGGATGTGCCGCGCAAACTGCTCGGGTCCGCCGGACATTGGCTCCATTCCCAGCGCCGCAAAGCGACTCCTGATCTCCGGCAGCGCCATGATCTTTTCGGACTCGCTGGCGAGTCTGGCCACGATGGCCGATGGCGTGGCGGCCGGGGCGACCAGTCCGTACCAGACGTACAGGTCGTAGCCAGGAAACCCGGACTCCGCCAGGGTGGGCACCTGTGGTTCCAACGCCGAGCGGGTCGCGGTACTGGTGGCGATGAACCTGAGCTTTCCTGTTTGAACATGGGGCGCGAGCGTTGTCCAGCCGTCGAACATCGCGTGGATGGTTCCGCCGAGCAAGTCGGCGACCCCAGTGCCCTTGTAGGGCACGTGTGTGAGATTGATACCGGCCCGACTCTTGAGCACCTCCATCGTGAGATGGGTCGTGCCGCCCACGCCGGCCGATGCGAAGTTCAGTTGCCCGGGCCGCGCCTTGGCGAGCTTGATGAACTCCTGCAACGACTGGACATTCAACGTCACCGGTACCGCGAGGAACAGCGGCATCTTGCCGACCGGAGCGATAGGAATGAAGTCCTTGACCGGGTCGTACGGCAGCTTTTCGTACAGCGCTGGATTGACTGCCAGCGGTCCGGCGGCGCCAAAGAAGAGCGTATAGCCGTCCGCGGGCGCCTTGGCTGCCGCGCTTGCCGCGATATTTCCGCCGGCGCCCGCGCGGTTGTCCACGACCACCGGCACGCCCACTTCGCCGGCGAGTTTCTGAGCGAAGGCGCGGGCCATGACATCGGTGGAGCCACCCGCCGGGTACGGCACGATGAGCCGGATCGGCCTGTCGGGATACGCCTGCTGCGCGGGGGCGCCTGTCCATATGGCGGACAGCAGCAACGCGATCAAGATCCGGACGAGCTGAATAACTGCAATCATGGCATTCCCTTCAAACGCAGGCAGAGGGCCCTGGCGTGCAATGGCGGTCATAGGCTGCCTGTGCGGTGCGCAGTCAATGATTGCCCTGGTACAGCGCCCCGGACGGCTCGCCGAGGATCGTGGTGCGGTGCATGTGGCGATGGGTGCCGGGCAGGCGATCGCGCAGCGCCTTGTGCATGGCGCAGCGGTTGTCCCACATGATCAGGTCGCGCGGGCGCCAGTGGTGGCGGTAGGTGAACTCGGGGCGCACGGCGTGCTGGAACAGGGTCTGGAGGATCGCCTGGCTCTCGCTGTGCGACATGCCGGCGATATCGGTCGTGACGCCTTCGCTGATGTAAAGCGTCTTGCGACCGGTTTCCGGATGCACGCGCACCATCGGTTGCATCACCGGCGGGTTGACCGCGATGTGGGCCTTGGAGAATTCGGGGTTGCGACCCTTTTCGGTATCGTGGATCGCCCACGCGTAGCTGTGCACGGCCTGGAGGGGCTCGATCATGCGCTTGAAACCGTCGGAAAGAGCGTCATACGCGAGGTACATGTTGGCGAACTGGGTGTCGCCGCCGACCTCGGGGATCTCCAGGCAGTAGAGCAGGGAGCCCATCGCGGGGCGCAGCGTGTATGACATGTCGGAGTGCCAGTTCACGCCGGTTTCGCGTGTGTTGGACGGGCTGCCGTCTGCATTCGGGCGGGTGGTGACGATGAAGATCTCGGCATGCTCGGGGTGGCGGTACTTGAACAGCGCGGAATGATCGTCGAGAGTTCCGAAGCGTGCGCTGAACGCGATGTGCTGTTGCGGAGTGAGGTCCTGATCGCGGATCAGGACGATCCCATTCTCGATCCAGGCCTTGCGGATCTCGGCGATGGTGTCATCGCTCAGGGGCCGGGTCAGGTCGGCGCCGAGAATCTCGGCGCCGATACCGTAGGAAAGACGTTTGACGGTGATGCTCATGGTTCAAGTTCCTGGTCTACTAAAAGATTGGCTATTGCGCAGTGGCCCCTGACTCGCGGACGATCTTCGCCCACTTCGCTGTTTCGGCGCGCAGGTGGGCAGCGAACTGTTCCGGCGTGCTCGACATCGGCTCCATGCCGAGGCTGGAGAAACGCTCCTTCAGATCGGGCAGGGCCATCGTCCTGGCGGTCTCGCTGCTGAGCCTGGCAATGACCTCCGGCGGAGTGCCCGCAGGAGCCATCAGCCCATACCAGACATACAGGTCAAAGCCGGGAAATCCCGACTCGGCGACAGTCGGCAATTTCGGCTCGAGCGCCGATCTCGCCGCGGTACTGACCGCGAGATACCTCAGCTTCCCGGCCTGCACCTGCGGGCCGGTGGTCGGCCATGCGTCGAAAATGACCTGAATATTTCCGCCTAGCATGTCCGCCACGCCTGCCGCGGTCCCTTTGTAGGGGACATGAGTGATGCTGGCGCCGGTCTGGCTTTTCAGCCGCTCCATCGCCAGGTGCGTCGTGCCCCCGATCCCGGCCGAGGCGTAGTTGAGCTGGCCGGGCTTCGACTTGGCCAGCGCGATCAGCTCCTTAAGCGAATGCACCTCCAGCGAAGCGGGCACCGTCAGAAACAGCGGCATCATCCCGACCAGCCCAATGGGCATGAAATCCTTCACCGGGTCGAACGGCAGCTTCTCGTACAGGGCGGGATTGACCGCCAGCGGTCCAGCGGCGCCGAAAAACAGCGTATAGCCGTCAGGCGGCGCCTTGGCCGCCGCGCTCGCCGCGATGTTGCCGCCCGCCCCTACGCGGTTGTCGACAATCACCTGCACGGCCAGCGCGCCTGCGAGTTTCTGAGCAAAGGCGCGCGCCATCACGTCGGTGCCGCCACCCGCGGGATACGGCACGATGAGCCGGATCGGCCGGTCGGGATAAGACTGCTGCGCCGCGGCGCCAGGGGAGAGCATGGACAGCAAAAACGCGGCCAGGGCCGGGACGACACATTTGATTCGATCCATCTCATGCTCCTTGACAATAGGGTGCTCGACTGTTTCGCGCCGTCAGGTGATCGCACGTTGCGCAAGATCATCCAGTTCCGCCTCGTCCAGCCCGAGCAGGGTTTTCAACACGACACGGGTATGCTGTCCGAGAGTGGGAGGCGCGACGTGCGGCACTTGCGCATCGGAGAAGCGCATCGGGTTGACGATCATCGGCATGCTGCCGGCCAGCGGATGGGGAACGTCGATCCGCAGGCGCCGCTCCCGCACTTGCGGATCCTGCAGCACCTGGGCCAGGTCGTTGATCGGTCCGCAGCCGACGCCAGCGTCCTCCATCGCCTGGGCCCAGTGCGCGCCATCGTGCGCCGCGAGCAGCGACTCGAGCAAGGGAACGAGTTGCGCCCGGTTGGCCACGCGCTGCACATTGGTGGCAAAGCGCGGGTCCAGGGCCAGATCGGGCCGGCCGAGCACCGCGCAGAACTTGAAGAACTGCCCGTCGTTGCCGACCGAGACCATCACCTGGCCATCCCGGCAGGAAAGAACTTCATACGGAGCAAGGGTTGGATTCTCGTTGCCCCAGCGGCCCGGCACCTTGCCGGTCACCAGGTAGTTCAGGTGCAGGTGGGACATCATTGCGGTCTCGACGTCGAGCAGGGCGGCGTCGATGAACTGGCCTTCGCCCGAGACGCGGTCCCGGTAGTGCAGCGCCGCCAGAATGGCGGCAGTGGCATGCAGTCCGGTGGCGATGTCCACGATGGGCAGCCCGACCCGCATCGGCCCGGCGCCCGGCCGGCCGTCGCGTTCGCCGTTCACGCTCATCATGCCGCCCATGGCCTGAAAGATCGGGTCATAGCCGGCGCGCTGGCGGTAGGGGCCGCTCTGGCCAAAACCCGTGATCGAGCAGTACACCAGCCGCGGGTTGAGCCGGCGCATTGCGCCGTAGTCCAGTCCGTAGCGCTCCAGCGTCCCGAACTTGTAGTTCTCAACCAGCACGTCGGCCTGTTCCACCAGGCGGCGAAGCAGACGCTGGCCTTCGGGCTGGGCGATGTCGAGCGTGACTGACTTCTTGTTCCGGTTGAAGGCAAGATAGGTGACCGATTCACTGGTCTCGCTCCCATCGTCCGCTCTGAGCGACGGCCCGCCCATCGTGCGGGTGTCGTCACCCACGCCGGGGCGTTCGATCTTGATCACCTCGGCCCCGTAGTCGGCCAGGGTCTGGCAGGCCAGCGGTCCGGCCAGGATCCGGGTGAGATCGATCACCCGGAC
The DNA here is from genome assembly GCA_943372495.1 of Ramlibacter sp. 2FC. Taxonomy (GTDB): domain Bacteria; phylum Pseudomonadota; class Gammaproteobacteria; order Burkholderiales; family Burkholderiaceae_C; genus Ramlibacter. The sequence continues at coordinate 336,994 of CALRYV010000002.1, forward strand.
GCCGGAGAGCAGGGTTTTTGCCATGGGGATGGTGTGGCCCGGAGTCGGGCTCAGTCGCCGTAGCCCGGGTCTTCGCGATCGAGCTTGCGCAGCATCGCCGCCCACTCTTTCTGGCCCAGCGGCACGAACCCGTCCTTGCCGAAGACTTGCGTTGCCTGGGCGGCGCTCTTGGCGATCACGGCCGGCGCGACGGGGTAAAGCCTGGAATTGCCGGCCAGCGCAGCCACCTGCATCCGACATGCGCGTTCGAGCTGGTACATCAGCATGAAGGTCTCGCCCATCGTCGACCCGCAGCTGATGCTGCCATGGTTGCGCAGGAGCATCAGCTTGTTGCTGGCGCCCAGGTCCCGCACCAGGCTGCGCTTTTCATCGTCGTCCAGCGCCAGGCCCTCGAACTCGTGGTAGCAGAGCTTGTCCCACACCACCAGGGCGTGCTGCGAGGCGGGAAGCAACCCATGTTCCTGCATCGACACTGCAGTCGCGTCACGGGTGTGAAGGTGCATCACGCAGTTAAGGTCGGGGCGTGCCTGCAGGATTGCTGCATGGATCACGAGTACAGCGGGATTCACGGGGTAAGGCGTCTCGCTGAGGATGCTGCCGCGCGCGTCGGTCTTGACCAGTGACGAAGCCGTGATTTCGTCGAATAGCATGCCGTAGGGATTGATCAGGTAATGATCCGGCTCGCCCGGAACGCGGTGCGAGATATGGGCCGAGATCAGGTCGGACCATCCCATCCGGTCCGCCAGGCGATAAGCGGCAGCAAGTTCCCGGCGAGCGTGCTGCTCAGCTTCGGATATTTGGTGGCCCGGGCCGGCAACGCTTGGAGACAGAGCGGTTTTCATATTGGGACTTCCAGTCAGGTGGGCACGCGTCCGACGACGCCGCTGCGCACCAGGTGTTCGATTTCTGCGGCACTCTTGCCGAGCAGTCCGGAGAGGACGGCGTCGCTGTGCTCGCCCAACAGCGGCGGTGCGATCCGGTATTCGATCGGTGTTGCCGACAGCCTGATCGGATTGGCGACCGTCGACGCCACACCCCCGCCGCCATGCGGCTGGTCGACACGCAGCTTGCGGTGCCTGACCTGCGGATGCTCGAACACCTGCTTGTAATCGTTGATGGGCGCGCTCGGAACGTTGGCCCCGGCCAGCAGCTCCACCCAATGGGCGGTGGCGCGCGTTTCCATCACGCGTTGCAGGGCCTCGATTAGCGCCGGCCGATTGGCGTTACGGTCGGCCGTCGTCAGGAATCGCGGGTCAGCCGCGATTGCCTCGCACCCGAGCACGGCGCACAGCCGCCGGAATTGCCCGTCGTTGCCGGCGCCGACAATGAAGTGGCCGTCGGCCGACCGGAACACCTGGTACGGCGCCAGGTTCGGATGCTCGTTGCCCCAGCGTCGGGGCACCTCTCCGGTCGCGAACATGCCGACAATCTGGTTGGAGCCGAAGTGGACAATGCTGTCGAGCAACGCAAGATCGATGCGCTGGCCTTCGCCGCTGATGTGCCGGTGCTCCAGTGCGGCCAGGATGGCAACCGTGGCGTTCATGCCGGTCAGGACATCCGTGACCGCGATTGACACCTTGACCGGCCCGCCGCCGGCCCCATCGTCGGGGTGGCCGTTGATGCTCATCAAACCGCCTTCGCCCTGGGCCATGAAGTCGTATCCGGGCCGTGCGGCGTAGGGGCCGTCCAGGCCATAACCGGTGATCGAACAGTAGACGATGCGCGGATTGATCGCGCGGATCGCTTCATAGCCGAGGCCGTAACGATCGAGATCGCCGACCTTGAAGTTCTCGACGAACACATCGCACTGGCGGGCCAGATCGCGCAGCAACTCCTGGGCCGCGGGCTTGGCGATGTCCAGCGCCAGCGAGCGCTTGTTCCGGTTGGCGGAGGTGAAGTAGCTCGCGTCCTGCGTCGGGCCATCGCGGCCGGCGACAAAGGGGGGGCCCCAATGACGGGAGTCGTCGCCGACGCCAGGGCGCTCGACCTTGATCACGTCGGCGCCGAGGTCGGCCAGCATTTGCGTGCACCAGGGCCCGGCCAGGATGCGGGAGAGGTCGAGAACGCGAAGGTGGGAAAGAGATCCGCTCATTGAAAAAACCCGGTAGAGAGAGGGTATGAAATCGTGGTTGTTCGTATATGCGAACGCCGTTCAACTTTCTTGCAGCGTCAGTATGCACGTTGCGTCCGCTGCGAAGCATCAGTATCTTCACCAAGACGCCGCGCGGCCACTGGACGTGCACGTGCGTGCCGCTGGCGGGTCGAGGTGTTCCAAGCTGTTTCAGCGCTGTGAAAAACGGCGGCCGACCAGTTCGCCGGCGATGTTGACCTTCTGCAGGTCGATGTGGCCGCCGCCGATGCCCCACAGCCAGGCATCGCGCATCTTTTGCTCCATCGGGTATGCGGTGGAGTAGCCATAGGCGCCCATCACCTGCACGCCATGCGTGACCACGCGCCGTACCGCTTCGTTGGCGAAGCACTTGGCGACGCTGGTGTCGAGCAGGGAGGGCAGACCGTCCTCGGCGCCTTGCGCAGCGCGGTGGATCAGCAGGCGTGCGGCCTCGACATCGATTTTCATCTCGGCCAGGCGCAGTTGCACGGCCTGGAAATCGACCAGCGGTTTGCCGAACTGGTGCCGCTCCTGGGTATAGGCCAGCGCCACCTCGAGCGCGCTCGCCGCGATACCCAGCGCGCAGGTCGAGTTGCCCAGGCGCTCCATGTTGAACGAACGCATCAGGTGCTTCACGCCACCGGCCGGCACGACGATATTCTCGACCGGCACCTCGACCTCGTCGAGGTAGATCTCGGCGTTGTGAAAACCGCGTGCGCCCATAAACTGCTCGGGCTTGCCGAACGACAGGCCAGGCGTGCCTTTCTCCAGGTACACCGCGCCGACGCCGGCCGCACCCGGCTTGTCGGCGAGCCGGCAATAGAGCACGTAGCCCTGGGCGTGGCCGGCACCGCTGCACCAGCGCTTGACGCCGTTGATCACAATCCGCTCGCCCTTGATCTCGGCGCGTGTCTTCAACTCGGTCATCGCCGTGCCTACGTCGGGCTCCGACATCGACACCGAAACCATCATCTCGCCCGAGCACACCCTGGGCAGCACGCGCTGTTTCAACCGCTCCGGCGCGAAGTACAGCAGGGTCTGCGCCGGGCCGCAATTGGCTTCGAACACAGGGAACGCCACTGCGGCCGAGATCTTGGCCAGCTCTTCGAGCACGATCAGCGCGTCGACCTTGCCCGCGCCGACGCCGCCATAAGCCTGGGGGATGTTGACGCCCAGAAATCCCAGTGCGCCCATGCGCCTGCGCACCTCGTCGGGCACCGGGTCGCTGGTCCGTTCGCATTCTTTTGCGACTTCGAGCAGTTCTTCCTGCGCGAAGCGCCGCGCTGCCTGCTGGAATTCGCGTTGTTGCGCGTTGAGCTGAAAGTCCATCGTCTGGTTACCTCGGCTCGGCCAGCATGTCGTCCAGGCGGGCCTTTGCGTCTGCAAGCTCGGTCAGCATGTCCTGGACGACCTGCCGAACGGAGCTGTCTTCGTTCATGTCCCCCACCAGCTGGCCGACCGGATAGGTGAGGAACGGCTCCGCCCTGACCCGCTCGACCCGGGTCCGCCCGTGAGCCCACCAGAGCATGCCCTGGAGCGGAGAGGGCAGCGGTGGCGGAGCCAAGGGCTGGTTCCATGCGTCCGTGAACGCATTGCGCAAGGTCCGGCACTGCTTGCCCGTCACGCTCTTGGTCAGGACGGCATCGTCGGCGCCAGCCTTGTACATCTTCGCCCTGATCTCCGGCGTCAGCTCGCTTTGAACTGTCTTGAGCCAGATCGATCCGCACCAGACGCCCTCGCATCCCAGTGCCAGCGCGGCCGCTACCTGCCGGCCTCGACCCACGCCGCCGCCGCCAAGAACGGGCAGGGGCGCCACCGCATCCGCAATGCGTGGCCACAGCACCATGGACGAAATGTTTCCGGTATGGCCGGCGGCCTCCGTGCCCACTGCGATCACGATGTCGCAGCCCACGTCGCGGTGCTTCAATGCGTGCTCGACCTTGCCAGCCAGCGCGGCGACCTGGATGCCCGCCGCGTGCGCGCGTTCGACCAGTTCACGTGGCGGGCTGCCCAACGCATTCACGATCAGCTTGATCGGATGCTTCAGGCATGTCTCCAGCATTGCCAGGTTTTCACGGGGCGTGAGGTTGAGTTGCCTGAGCAACTGCCGCGTCGTCGATTCGGCTTCGTCCGCAGGCAGCGGCGGGATGCCGGCGTCGTCAAGCAGTTTGCGAACGAAGGCCACATGCTCCGGCGGCAAGGCTGACAGATCGGTCTGGGCCACCTCCTCATAGCTCGAAGGCATGAGGATGTCGACGCCGTAGGGCCGGCCGCCGATGTGCTCGTCAATCCAGCGCAGGTTCTCTTCGAGCCGTTGCGGGTCTTGCCGGCCCATCCCCAGGACGCCCAGTCCCCCCGCCCTGGAGACTTCGACCACAACGTCCCTGCAATGGGAAAAGGCGAAGATGGGCGCCTCGATGCCGAACATGTCGCACAGTCGGTTTCGCATGGGATCTCCTGGAGTGGCCGGCTCGCCGGGCTGGACGGGTCGCAACCGATGATAGGGACGGCAGCTCAACGCCATCCCCCGGGCCGTCCCTATCGACCTAACGTTCGTTTGGTGCTAGATTGGCCGGCCGCTGATGTTGCTTCCCGCTCTCAACGCACGGCAGAGGAGACCCAGGTCCCATGAAATTGCAATCGACCCACCGCCTGATCAGCGGGCTTGAAGACCTCTGGGCCTGGGGCGCCTCGCTCTGCCTGTTTGCCATCATGCTCATCGTTTTTTTCGATGTGGGATTGCGCTATATCTTCAATTCTCCGCTTGGCTGGTCCTATGACCTGATCTCTCTGTATCTCATGGTCGCGCTGTTCTTTCTCGCGCTGTCGGTCACCCAGCGCGACGATCACCACGTGCGGGTCGACATCATTTTTCGCTACGTCTCGCCCCGGGTCCGTCATGTCATGGAACTGGCCGGCTATCTGCTCGCGATCGTTGTGCTCCTGGCCATCGCGTACGCAGGAGCAAGGAAGTTCTGGACCAGCTGGCAACACAACGATGTCGTAGCCGGGGCGATTGGGTGGCCCACTTGGCTGAGCGCCATCTTTGTGCCGCTCGGCGTCGGGCTGCTGGTCCTTCGGCTCGGATTTTCCGTCTGCTCGCTGGCGACGGCCATTGCCAGCGGATCGGAAGCGGCCATCGGCGTCAGCCAGCCATCCCCTAGCAGAACGGAGCGCTGACATGCTCGTCGCCTCCATTGTGCTGTTCCTGCTCGTTCTGCTGGCCATCGGCACGCCGGTGGCGTTTGCGCTGGCGATCGTCGGTTCTGTCGGGCTCTATGCGCTTGGCGGCCTTCGCATGGTGATGGGCATCCTGGACACGGTTCCGCTGTCTGCCGCGAGTTCCTACGAACTGATTACCGTGCCGATGTTCCTCCTGATGGCCGAGTTCGTGATCGTGAGCGGCGTCGCCGACGATCTGTTCAACGCTGCCACGACCTGGGTGGGCCGCGTGCGTGGCGGGCTCGGCATCGCCACCGCATTCGCCGGCGCCGGTTTCGGCGCCATCTCGGGTTCGTCGACGGCGTCGGCCGCCACGTTGTCATCAACGACCATTCCCGCGATGCTCAAGGCCGGCTACGAACCCAAACTGGCGTGCGGCGTGGTCGCGATCTCCGGCACGCTGGCGATGCTGATCCCGCCCAGCATCGCACTTGTGCTGTTCGGCATCATTGCGGACGTCAGCATCGGCGACTTGTTGATCGGCGGTGTCGTCCCGGGGCTGGTAGTGACGCTGGCGATCGCGTTGACGGTCCGCTGGCTGGTCTGGCGCGATCCGACGCGCGCGCCACTGGGGCGTGCCTACAGCTGGCCGGAAAAGTTTCAGTCCCTGAAGCTGGTCTGGCCAATGCTGGTGCTCTTCATGGCCGTGACGGGCATCATCTATCTGGGCGTGGCCACCCCGACCGAGGCGGCCGGCATCGGCGCCTTCGGCGCGTTTCTCATCGCTCTGCTGCGGGGCCAGGCCAGCGTCAAGGCCACCCGCCTGGCGTTGCTGCGCGCGGCGCAAACCACCTGCATGATCATCATGATCATCCTGGGCGCGCACATTTTCGGCTACTTCCTCACCGTGACCCAGAGCACCCAGCAGATCGTCGCGGCCATCGGCGCGTGGCCGGTGGACCGGTGGGTCATCATGGCAACGATCATCGTGATCTACCTGGTGCTCGGATGCTTCATGGACCAGATCGCAATCCTGATCCTGACCGTGCCGATCATGCTGCCGCTGATCAAGACACTGGGTTTCGACCCCGTCTGGTTCGGCGTGCTGGTGATCGTCACGGCAGAGGTCGGCATGGTGACTCCGCCGGTCGGCCTGAACGTCTTCGTCGTCTCGCGCTACACCGGGCGCCCACTCGACGAGGTGTTCCGCGGAGTCGGGCCGCACGTGTTCGCCCACCTGATCGTGATCGGCTTGTTCTGTTTGTTTCCGCAACTCATCCTGTGGCTGCCGCAGACGATGCAGGGGCGTTAGAGCGGACTGGCGGCACGCCTTCACGGAATGCCTTCGGTCTGCCGGTCCCCTGTGTTGCCTGCATCGCCGGCCAGACACTGGCAGGCAATCGGCAAGGCGAAAGACGTGAACAGTTCATTTGAAACCTTACGGCGCCGCCGGCGACGGGTTTCTCATCATCAAGCCCGCGCGTCTGGCCTTGCAGACGAGTTCCCCTCGCTGGTTGTAGCCGCGATGTTCAAAATGCACGATGCCGCTATCGGTGCGGGACTGGGACTCGCGCTTGTCGGCGATCAGCGTCTCGGCACGCAGGGTGTCACCAATTTTTACCGGCTTGGGAAACGTGATGTTCTCGAAACCCAGGTTGCCAAGGGTGGTTCCGAGGGTGAGCTCGGTGACGCCGACGCCGACGATCAGCCCCAGCGTGAAGATGCTGTTGACCAGCCGGGTCCCATGCAACGTGCCTTTGCAGAATTCCTCGTCCAGATGCAGCGGCTGGGTATTGTGGGTCAGAACGCTGAACAGGAGGTTGTCGGTCTCCGTGGTCGTCCGTGTCACGGCGTGCTTGAAAACATCGCCAACATTGAATTCCTCGAAATAGAGTCCTCTGGTGCCCATGATGTCCTTTGTCAAGTGAGACTGGCCTGTGGAAACGAAGCAGGGTGTGTCCGGACGCCAGGTGTATGCCGGCGAGATTCTGGATTCCATCGGATGGGGCGCTCATGAGAAGCACTGCCTGCGGAATCTTCCGATTGACCGCCGCAGGCGCCCGGCCGATGATTGGCCACGACGCAATCCGGACATTCTCTTGACCTCGGAGGCAACCGCATGCAGCGACAAACGGCCTTGAAAATCATCGCCCTGGCATACGCCGGTGCTGCCGCCCTGGCATCCAGTCCAGTGACGGCGCAGGAAAAAAGACTGGTGCTGCGAGTTGCGGATCAATTTCCGCAGGGTCACTTCCTGCCGAAGTACGGTATCAAGCCCTGGATGGAACTTGTGACCAAGGCGACCCAGGGAGAAGTCCAGTTCGAATACTACCCGGCGGAGCAACTGGGCAAGGCCAAGGACTTGCTGTCGCTGGTGCAGTCGGGAGTGGCGGACCTGGTGCTGTTCGCTCCTTCCTATGCGTCGGACAAGATGCCGTTGACTGCCGCTCTGGAGTTGCCGGGGATGTTTTCTTCGTCCTGCCAGGCGACCCTCACGCACATGAAGCTCGCGAAGGACGGCGCCATCCTGGCGCAGCGGGAGTATGCGAGCAACGGCGTGCGGGTGTTGTTCTCCGCGGTCTATCCGCCCTACCAGCTGATCTCGGCAAAACGCAAGATCGACAGCCCGCGGGACATCGAGGGCATGAAGCTTCGCGTCCTGGGCGGCGCGATGGATCTGACAGTTCGCAAGCTCAAGGGCGTGGGCGTCAAGATGGCATCCACCGAGGCCTTCGAAGCCATCACCCGGGGCACCCTGGACGGGGCGATATTCTCCTACGGCGTCACGGCGAACTACAACATCCCCGCCAGGTATGCGACCGTGGGAGACGGGTTCGGCTCCGCGGCGGCCATCTTCATCGTCAGCGAGAACCGCTGGAAGCTGTTTCCCGAGCACGTGAAGAAAGCCATGCTTGAGGCGGGTGATGAAGCCAGCCGAAGCGCGTGTGCTGGAATGGATAAAGAGGAAGCCGCCGATTTCGAGAGACTCAGGCAACGGGGTGTCACGGCGGTGCGCTGGCCGGTGGCGGAGAAGAAGGAAGTCGACGCAGTGCTGGCATCGGTCGCCAATGAGTGGGCCCAGGAGCTCGACAAGCGCGGCAAACCGGCCAGCGAGGTGCTCAAAGCGCTGCTGGAGGCACGCGGCAGCCGTTGATCGCAGGCGAAATCCGAAGGGCGGTTGCATCGCTCGTTTGGTCCAGGCGGCCGCTAGGACGCATCGACGGGGGCGTGGATTCGCACCACGCCCGCGCCGCGCAGCCGCTCGATTGCGGCGGTGTCGTAGCCCAGGCTGGCAAGGATCTCCGCGGTGTGCTCGCCGTGCTGTGGCGGGGGCCTGCTGACGCTGCGCGGCGCGGCATCGAAGGTGACCGGCATCGCCATTGTCTTCAACGGGCCGTACACAGCGTGTTGATAGTCCATCACGATGCCGCGATCGGCGGTGTGCGGCATCGCCAGTACCTCGTCGAGCGAGTGAATCGGCGAGTTGGGAACGCCCGCAGCATCCAGCAGGGCGGCCCACTCGGCCACGGGCTTGCCGCGGGTGCAGGCGGATACCCGCGCCACGGTCTCGTCGAAATGCGCCACGCGGTCCGCGTTCGTGCGAAAGCGGGAGTCTTCCTTGATTGCCCCGAGCCCCGCAACGTCGCAAAAAGTGCGCCACAGGCTGTCGTTCCCGACCGCGATCAGGATGTCGCCGTCAGCCGCGGGGAACACCTGATAGGGGCACAACGACTCGTGGCCGCTGCCGCAGCGCTGGGGCCGGCGCCCGGTTTCCCAGAAGATCTGGGCGGTGTAGCCCATGAAAGCCATGGCGGTTTCGTAAAGGGAGACCTCCAGATAGCGGCCCTGGCCGGTCGAGTCGCGCTCGCGCAGCGCTGCAAGGATTCCAAACGCGGCCCAGATGCCCGTGGTCTGGTCCAGCGGAGAGAATGCCGCGCGCACCGGCGGGCCGCCTTTTTCGCCGGTGACGCCCATGATGCCGCTGAATGCCTGCGTCATGACGTCATAGCCCGGCAGATGCGACAGGGAGCCGGTGCGGCCGAAGCCCGAAATGCTGGCGTAAATCAGGCGCGGGTCGCGTTCGCGCAGCGCCTCATGGCCCAGTCCCAGCCGCTCCATGGCCCCCTTGCGGTAGCTCTCCAGCAACACGTCGCAGCCTTCCAGCAGCCGCGTCACAACTTCGCGGCCGGCGACGGTCTTCAGATCGACAGCGATGCTGCGCTTGTTGCGGTTGGCGCTGAGAAAGACGGCGCCATCCGCGCCGATGATCGGCGGCCAGCCGCGCGTGTCGTCGCCTCCTTCGCAAGGCTCCACCTTGATCACGTCGGCGCCCAGGTCGGCCAGGTATTGCCCGCACATGGGGCCCGCCAGGACCTTGCTCATGTCGAGTACGCGAATGCCGGCCAGCGGCGCGAAGCGGGAAGAGTCTGGATCTCGGGTCATGGGAATGAAGGCTTCAGCCGTGCGCGCCCGCCAGGGCAAGCCGTTGGCGCAGGGCCGCAACGGCTTCAGGATTGAGCAGCGACGACAAGTCGCCCGCGTCCTCGCCCAGGCAGGCGGCGCGCACGACCCGGCGCATGACCTTCATGTTGCGGGTTTTCGGCAGGTCCTCCACGGCAATGAAGAGCTTGGGCCGGAAAGGAGGGCCGAGTCCATCGACCACCGCCTGGCTCAGCTCGGCGCGCACGGATTCGGTGAGCATGACCCCGGGCATGAGCTTCACCACGCAGCAAACGGCCTGGCCCTTCACTGCATCGGGCAGGCCAACGACCGCAGATTCGACGACATGGCCGGTGGCGGCAAGCAGAGCCTCGATTTCCGACGGCCCGGTGCGCTTGCCCGCAATCTTCAGCGTGTCGTCGGACCGGCCAAGCACATACCAATAGCCATCCGCGTCGACCATCGCCCAGTCCCCATGCCGCCACAACCCGGGCAGCGCGTTCCAGTAACTTTCAAGGTAGCGCTCGTCGTCGTTCCACAGGCTGCGCGTCAGCCCGATCGACGGCTTGCGCAGCACCAGCTCTCCGACCACGCCCGGCCCGACCTCGTGTCCATGGTCGTCGACTACCGCGGCGCCCATGCCCGGAATGGCGCGGCTGAGCGCGCACGGCTTGATCGGATGCATCACCGTGCCGCAAAGGATGCCGCCGCCGACTTCGGTGCCGCCCGAATAGTTCAGCAGCGGCACGCGGCGCTGGCAGACATGATCAAAGGTCCAGTGCCAGGCCTCCGGCGTCCACACTTCGCCGGTGGAGGCACAGATGCGCAACGATGACAGATCGTGATGCTCGATGCCGCCGCCGCCTTGTCCGATGAAGCTGCGCGCGGTTGTCGGCGCCAGGCCGAGAAAGCTGACTCTGTATTGCTCAATCAGGCGCCACAGGCGGCCGCGGTCAGGATAGTCGGGACCGCCGTCGGCCAGCACCACGGCGGCGCCGGCCAGCGGGACGCCGACCGCGACAAGGGGCCCGACCAGCCAGCCCATGTCGCTCATCCAAAGCAGGCGGTCGGTGGGCTTCAGGTCCATCAGCAGGCACAGGTCGAGCAACATCTTCGCGGCGAAGCCGACGTGGGTGTGGATGGTGCCCTTTGGCTTGCCGGTGGTGCCCGATGTGTACATGAGCATCAGCGGCGCGTCGGCGGGCAAAACGCGCGTCGGGTGGTTTTCGGACGCTCCCGCCACCAGTTCGTGGTACCAGTGGTCGCGACCGGCCACCAAAGTCACTTCGATGCCAAGCTGGCGGACCACGATCATGTGACGCAACGCCGTCAGCGTGGTTGCCGCTTCGTCCGCCACTGCCTTCATCGGCATGCCCGTGCCTCGCCGGGTGCTGCCATCGGCGGTGATCAGGGCGACTGCGCCGGAAACCTCGAGCCGGTCCCGCAACGCGGCGGCGCCGAAGCCTGAAAACAGCGGCAGGGCGACGGCCCCGATCTTGGCGCAGGCGAGGAAGGCAGCGATTGCCTGCGGGATATTGGGCAGGTATAGGCCGATCACGTCGCCCTGCGCGCAGCCCAGTGTCTCGAGGCTTGCCGCCAAGCGGCTGACTTCGGCGTCCAGTTCGGCATAGGTCCAGCGCAGCGTTGCGCCGCTTTCGCTTTCCCACAGCACGGCCTCGCGCTGCCAGGTCGGCGTGTCGCGGTGGCGGTCGAGGCAGTTCAGCACGATGTTGGTGGTGCCGCCCACGCACCAGCGCGCAAACGGCGCGCCGCGTGAATCGTCGAGCAGGCGATCATAGGGACGATAGAAGCGCAGGCGCTGCAGCAGCGCGCCCCAGAACCAGGAGGGCTCACGTTCTGCCCGTGCGAGCAGGGCCTCGTAGTCGGCCACGCCGGTCTCGGCCAGAAAACCCTTGAGATTGCTGGCGGCCACCAGCTCCGCCGGCGGTTGCCAGATGCAGTTTTCGGGCGGGGAGGGCCGGGGCATGCTGCGTTCCTCGTCTCATTGCGGCGCGCGAAACGCGCGCGCCTGCTCGACGATTTCACGCGCGGTTTTCACATGCGCATAGTCAATATGTTCGCCATCGTAGATGACCGCGGCGCGGCCTTCGCCCTGGGCGCGATCGAAGGCGTCGATCATCCCGCGGTAGTATGCAACGTCTTCATCCGAGGGGCTGTAGATCGCGTTGACGGGCGCGACATTGGACGGGTGCAAGATCATCTCGCCGACGAAGCCCAGCCGCCGGTTCGCGGCGGCCGCCTGCTTGAGGCCTTCAATGTCGTGGACTTCCTGCCACAGCCCGGTCAGCGGCATTTTTCCGGCGGCGCGCGCGGCCACCACAGCAGCCGATTTGAAATGCAGGCTTTCCAGTCCTTCGCGGGTCCACTGGAAACCGACCGAGCGCGCGACGTCGCCGTTTCTGGCCGCCGCGCACGCGATGGCAGTGACCCTCGGGCGCAGTGCGATGTCGTGGGCGAACTGGATCGAGCGCGCCGTTTCCAGCGTCGGCACCAGTCCGACGCTGCCGGCAGCCAGGCCGTTGCGCAGCTCGGCCTCGGCCACCATCATTGCGGCCATGTCGACGTCTTCGGCGCCGTTCGGCTTGGACAGCACGATGCCTTCCAGGCCCGGCCTGGCGACGGCCAACAGGTCTTCCATGCTGTACATGAAGGGGCTGCGGTTGATCCGCACGTAGACGCGCTGCCCGGCGGCGGCCAGGGCAGCGATCCTGCTGGCGACGAGTTCGCGCGCTAGCACCTTGGCATCGAGCGGCACGCTGTCCTCGAGGTCGAGGATCAGCGCGTCCGCGCCGGCGCCGGCCACCTTGTCGAGCCACGACTCGCGGCTGCCCGGTACGAACAGGAAGGAACGGATCGGTTTCATGTTTTCCTCTGGCGCAATGAGCGGGCGAACTTCGGAATAAAAGGGGTGCGCGCCGGCCTTGAGGGGCCGGCAGAAGTATACGACGCCGACCGGTGGTGCGTGCGAATTCAGGAAGTACGTTCGAATATCGGAACGTTTGGTGGCTGGACCAGCTGCCCGCATTCCGGCAGAATTCCGGTGCACCTGATTCATCCGGAGAAATTCATGAATGCCATTCCAATTCCCGTCCGGGCGGTCCCTGCCGGCTCTCTGCCTCAGGGCATGTCGCAGGCAGAGTGGGACACCCGCTGCGACCTGGCCGCGTTGTACCGGCTGGCGGCCCTGCACGGTTGGGGCGACCTGCTTGCCACCCATATCTCGGCGCGCGTGCCGGATGAGCGCGAGCACTTTCTGATCAACCCTTACGGAATGCTGTTCGAGGAGATCACCGCCTCAAGCCTGGTGAAAGTCGATGAGGATGGACGCGTCCTCAGCGACACCGACTACATCATCAATCCGGCGGGGTTCGTGATTCACAGCTGCATCCATGTTGCGCGGCCCGATATCGACTGCGTGATGCACCTGCATACGCGCGACGGCAATGCCGTGGCAACGCAGAAGTGCGGGCTGCTCCCCATCACGCAGCACGCGCTCGTTATCTACGACCAGGTGAGCTACCACGATTTCGAGGGCCCTGCGCTCGACCCGGACGAACAGCAGCGCCTGGTGGCGGATCTCGGCGACAAGCGCATCATGATCCTGCGCAATCACGGCACGCTGACCGCCGGCCGGACCGTCGGCGAGGCCTTCGTGCTGATGTACCGGATCGAGCGCGCATGCCGCATGCAGATCGCAGCCCAGTCAGGCGGCGAGGAACTCAACCCGTTGACGCAATCGGTCATCGACAAGAGCATCGAGTGCGGCCGGACGATCTTCTCCAAGAGCGGTTTTGCCGGCGAAGGCCAGCGCGAATGGGCGGCCATGCTGCGCAAGCTGCAGCGCGAAGGGTCGGATCACGCGCGATGAGGGTGTGCGTCGTTGGCGCGGGCGCCATCGGCGGTTACCTGGCCGGCAAGCTGGCGCTTGCGGGCCATGAGGTGGCGGTGGTTGCGCGCGGAGCCCATCGTGAGGCGATCCGCCAGCAGGGGCTGGTGTTGGTTGACCAGCACGGCAATGTGCAGCGCGCGCGGGTGGAGTGCGTGGGCGACGATGGTGTCAGCCCCGGCGTCCAGGATGTCCTGATCCTGACCGTCAAGGCGCATCAGATTGCGGCCATCGCGCCCGACCTGGTTCCGTTCCTGGGTGAACAGACGCCGGTCGTGGCGTTGCAGAATGGCATTCCCTGGTGGTACTTCCACCGCCACGGCGGACCGTTTGAAGGCCGCCGACTGGAGTCAGTGGACCCCGGGGGAGCGATCGAGCGGTGCCTGCCGGTCAGCCATGTGTGCGGCGCCGTTGCGCAAAAGGCCGCCGAAGTCAGCGAACCCGGCGTCATTCGCCACACGGTCACCGAGGCCGACCGCTTTCCGCTGGGCGAGCCGGACGGCAGCCGCAGTGCCCGCATCGAGGCGGTTTCCGCCCTGCTGGAGCAGGCCGGGATTGCCGCACCGATCAGCAGCGACATTCGCACCGAGAAGTGGTTCAAGCTCTGGGGTAATCTGGTCTGGAATCCGGTCTCGGCGCTCACCCAGGCGAACGTGCTCGAGATTCACGGCTCGTCCGGGGTGCGTCAACTGGGTGTGACGATGATGCTCGAGGCGCAAGCTGTCGCGTTGCGCCTGGGGATCGCGATTCCCGGCACGCCGCAGGCGCGGATGGCGCGCGCAGTGCAGGTCGGCGCAGTGCGGCCGTCAATGCTGCAGGACGTCCAGGCCGGACGTCCGCTCGAAATCGAAGCGCTGCTCGGTGCGGTTGTCGAGCTGGCCGACCTGACCGACGTACCGATCCCGTCGATCGCGGCTGTGTATGCCTGCACCCAGTTGCTTGACTCGGTCATTGTCGAACACGCGATCCGGCTCAGGCCCCAACCGAGCGCTTGAGAACGCGCCCTCAATTCTGTCTCGGCAGATTGGCCGCCTTGAACAATTTTGCCCACTTGGCGATTTCGGTCTTCACCAGTTCCGCCAGTTGCTCGGGGCTGCTTCCGACGACCTCCAGTCCGCTCTGGGCGAGCTTTTCGCGGACGTCAGGCGACTGCAAGGCCCCTGCGATTTCTGCGTGGAGCCTGGCCACGACCTCCTTCGGGGTTCCTGCCGGCGCGAAAAATGCGACCCAGGCGCCGGATTCGAACCCGGGGTAGCCAGCCTCCGCGATGGTTGGCACGTCGGGCGCCAGGGAACTGCGGCTGGCGGAGGTGACTGCCAGGGCTTTGAGCCGGCCGCCCTTGACCAGGGGGAGCCCGGAGGGAATGGGTTCGAAATGCACGTCCAGCTGTTTGTTCACCAGGTCCGTGATGGCGGCCGCGAAGGTCTTGTATGGCACCGCAGAGACGTTCATGCCGGCCGTGAGCTTCAGCAATTCCCCGGTCAATTGCGCCACGCTGGCCGCCGCGCCGAGTGTGTGCCGGCCGGGATTGGCCTTGGCGGCGGCCACCAGATCCTGGAGGGAGTTAAACGGCGAGCTGTTCGACGAAGCAGCAGGTAGGCAACGTGCCCCACCTGTGTCACGGGCGCGAAATCCTTCACGGGATCGTAAGGGAGCTTGTTGAACAGGCTCACATTGATGCCGTGCGTTCCGTTGGAGGCGAGCACGATGGTGTAGCCATCGGGAGCGGCCTTGGCTGCCAGGTCGACGCCGATGATGCCGTTGGCGCCGGGCCGGGTATCGACAATGACTTGCTGCCCGGTGTTTTCCGTGATTTTCTGACCGATCACGCGGGCGATGAGATCCGTGCTGGAGCCGGCGGAAAACGGGGAGATGATACGGATCGGTTTGCTGGGAAATTCCTGGGACTGGGCGGCCAAGGCTGTCACCAGGATGATGCACCCCATGACCTGACGGATGGAAGCTCTGAGAAAATTCATGATTGTTTTCCTGTTGGCGTGCCATCGATAGGCGACTGGCCATGACGACATCGGTTGAGTCACGCCGCCGGCGCGGCGGTTGCGATTTCCTCGACCGTGCGACCGGTCACCGGTCCGACGACGGAAGTTCGCAGCATCGTGCGGATCTGTGCAGGGTCAAAATCCGCCACCGCCAGATGCATCGCGCAGCGGTTGTCCCACATCACCACGTCATCCACGCGCCAGCGGTGGCGGTAGGTGAACTCCGGCTTCACCGAATGGCGGAACAGATAACCGAGCAGAGGTCGGCTTTCCTCTACCGTCATGCCGGCGATCATCGTCGTCACCGCCTCGCTGACATACAGCGCCTTCTTGCCCGTGACGTCGTGGGTTCGCGCCATCGGCTGGGCCGTGGGTGGATCCATTCGCCGCTTGAGCGCAAGTTGCTGTTGGTTCAGTGATTTCACCAGGCTGTCATGCCGTCCCAGCACATCATGGACCGCCCATAGGCCATCGAGCACACGCCTCAGCCCCGCCGAGAGGGTTTCGTACGCCATGTACTGGTTGGAAAACATCGTGTCGCCACCGACCTCGGGAAGCTCCCGGCAGTGCAGGAATGTCCCGAGGGGCGCTTGGGGAACGAAGGAGCGGTCCGCGTGCCACTTCCTGCCGACTGCCCGCGTTCGCGACGGCTCGTTGCGGATATTGCGGTTGGTCACCGTCATCAGGCCTTTGCAGGCTGGGTCCATGTACTCGTCCAGGCCCTGGTAGCTTCCCAGTATTTCCAGGGGCCCGAAATGCTCCGTGAACGCCGCGAATTGCAGCGGTGTCAGTCGCTGGTGCGGGAACACAAGCACCAGATGTTCCATCCAGGCGGCATGGATGGCCTGGAGCGCGGACCCGTCAAGCCGCGCCAGATCCAGCCCGCGAACTTCGGCACCCAGGCCGTACCCCAGTCGTCGCAACTGCAATTCCATTGGCGGCTCCTTGAAGCAAGAACACCACGTGGCGAATCAATTCCTGAAATCAGTCGCTGCCTGGTTGGTTCAGGGCGGCGATCTGTTGCGGCGAATATCCGGCGCTGGCCAGAACCGATTCGTTGTCCGCACCGAGTTCGCGGGCCGCGGTGTGCCGCGTGGCATCCACGCCCTCCATCCGGACGGGGTAGTCGAGGTAGCGGATTCCGTCTCCCTGCAGCACCATGCGGCGGGCGTTGAGTTGAGGATCATCGAACGCTCCGTCGAGGGTCGTGACTGACGTCACTGGCACGTCGTTCTGATTGAAGGTGCTGATCCACTCGTCGTGGGTTCGTTCCCGTATCTTGGCGCGGATCAACGGGTCCAGGGCGTGCGTCGCTTTCCAGCGGTCCACGGATTTCGCATAGCCGGGGTCTGCGAGCGCCGGGATAGCCAGCACCCTGACCAGCCGCTCCCAGAAGTGATCCTCCACGGCGCCCAAAGCGATGTAGAGCCGGTCTCGGGTTTCGTAGACGCCGTAACCGGCGCGGCACAGCACGTCCTTCTTGGCGAATCCCGGGTTGTCCTGTGCGCTGCCCAGGCGCGGTCCCACCAGGGTGAAAACGCAATCCGTGATCGAGACATCCAGGTATTGGCCCATGCCGGTCTTCTGCCGCAGCATCAGCGCCGCGAGAATCGAAGTGACGGTGTAGAGGCTGGCGCTCAGGTCGGCAACAGGCACGCCCACCGTGTGTTCGGGCGGTCCGTCAGGACTGCCGCACAGCGCGAGCACGCCCGCCACCGCGTTGTAGTTGAGGTCATGGCCGGGAATGTCGCGCAGCGGGCCGGTCTGGCCGAAGCCCGAAATCGACGCGTAGATGATCCGCGGATTGACCGCGCGGATGGCCGCATCATCGATACCCAGTCGCTTGACTACTCCTGGCCGGTAGCCTTCCACCAGAATGTCCGCTTCGGTCGCCAGGCGCAACAGCGCCTCCCGTCCCCCGGCCGTTTTCAGGTCGAGCGTCACGCTGCGCTTGCCGCGGTTCACCATCCGATACGTTCCCGGCAGCATGGCGCGGGCGCCGTCGCCGCCGGGGCGGCGCTCGATCTTGATGATCTCGGCGCCCATGTCCGCCAGCATCTGCGTGGCGAACGGGCCGGGCAGCAATTCGGTCAGGTCAAGAACTCGGATTCCGGAGAGGGCGAGTGGGCTGGTCATGGGGTTTGCGGCGAAGTGAGGGGGATCGGGCGTCGGCCAACAGGTCGCGGCTATCAGGCCTTGCGACGCTCCTTGAAGGCTTCGAGGCGCTCGCGAAACGGCGGTAAATCCTCCAGCACCGCCATATGCGACGAAACCATGTCGAGGTGCATCGTGAGACTGGCGTTCAGGCTCTGGTACATGGCCCGTTTGGTGAACCTGATGGCCTGCTGCGGCTGCTTGGCGATCTTGACCGCCAGTTCGTAGGCGGCGGGGAAGGCCTGACCATCTGGTACGACGCGGTTGACGAATCCGATCCGCTCGGCTTCGTCGGCGCTGACCTCCGCGCCGGTCCAGAACATTTCCAGGGCCCGCGGGATGCCGATCAGCCGCGGGAGGAAATAGGTGCCGCCGTCACCGGGCATCAGTCCCATGTGGATATAGCTCTCGGCGAAGACGGCGGATTTGGCCGCAATGCGGATGTCGCACATGAGCGCCATGTCAAGCCCCGCCCCTCGGGCCGTGCCATTGAGGGCCGCGATCACAGGACGGTCAAGCCGCTCGAGGGTCAGGGCAATTCGGTGAACGTGATTCCACAGAAAGTCTTTGCGCTCCAGGCTGTTCTTTTGCAGGAAATTGGACATTTCATCCACGTCGCCGCCGGCGCAAAAGGCCTTGCCGGCGCCGGTGATGATCACTACCTTGGCATCCTGATTGGCGACCACTTGCTGCAACGCGTCGTACCACTCATCGATCAGGCCCTGGTTGAAGGCGTTGTAGCGCTCGGGACGATTGAGGGTGATCACGGCAATGCCCTGGTCATCCACCGCAAACTTGATGAATTTGTAATCAGCCACGTCGGAGCTCCTTGGACAGTTGAAAACGGAACGGCATATTTTTCAGGTGTCGACCGGGATGCCGGTCGGGCACGTCATTGCGGGCCAGAGACCGTCCGGGCCCAGGTTCGCGATCCAGTGGCCCAGATAGCCCGCCCACTGCGCTTCAGACCCGAACTCCTCTCGCCAACTCCACAGGCGGCGAGTGCTGTGATGCAACGGGTGTTCGTATGTGATTCCTATCGCGGCGTGGATCTGGTGGGCCAAGGCGGCCACGGTTCCCGCAGCTTCTCCGGCCCGCACCTTGGCGCACGCCGTCTCGCCCAGCCCAAGCCCGCAATCCGCCGCCTGGCCTGACGCCTCTGTCGCGACGCAGGCCGCAGCGACTTCTCCGCACATCAACGCCAACTGCTGCTGCACAGCCTGAAACTTGCCGATGGGTTTGCCAAACTGAACCCGGTCGTTGGCGTAGCGCAGGCTCAGTGCCATAACCTTTTCAACGGCCCCAGTCATCAGCGCGACCCGGGTCAGCGCTCCGCGCTGCCACAGGGCTGCCTGGGAAATGCCTTCGGGAGACCGTGCAACGTCTCGTGCCGAAACGGTCACGACGTTGAAATCCACGGTGTCGCGGGGCTCGCCGGCGAGGTTTTTTCCTGGCGCGATCCGGCATTGTGAAGATTCCGCCAGAGCGACCAGCGTCTGGCCCCGGCTTTGCCCAATCACTACGATATGACCGGCATCGGACGCCCACGGCACATGGCGTGCAACGCCGGACAGGCGCCAGCCGCTGGCGGTTTTGCCGAACCCGATCCGATCTTCGACAGTCACCGGCGCAACAGTCAGGGGGCCGTCGGGGATCCGCAAACCGGCGGATTCCAGCAGCCATCCCGCGAGCAGTGTTTCGGCAAGGGGGACAGGGGCGGCGAATCGCCCTGCCGCCCGCAATATCGCCAGCACGTCGCCGACGCCGACGCCTGAACCGCCGGCCCGTTCCGACAGCCAGGCCCTGGACATGCCCGCACCCTCCAGCGCGCCCCACAACCGGGTCGGCCACTGTCCCTGTTCGGCGGCATTGACTATTTCGGGCGGGCACAAGCTTGCGAACATCCGGTCCGCGGAATTGACCAGCATGCCTTTCATGTCGCTCATCGCAGTCCCAGGCTCCTTGCGATCACGTTCCGAAGTATTTCGTTGGTGCCGCCGCGTAAGGTAAAGGCGGGTGCGGCCAACAGGCACTTGGCCATCAACACCTCGAATTCGCCCGGCGCCGACACCGACCACTCGGCTGGGACCAGACCGCGGATGATCTCGACGGATTCCCGCTCGAAACGGGTGCCAAGATCCTTGACCAGGGCAGCTTCCACCTCCGGCGACTGGCCATTGGCCAGCAGGGTCAGCAGGGCGATCGACATGCGGCGCAGGGTCCAGAGCCGGGCAGTCAGCTGGCCGAGGCCCACGATCTTTCGCACGTCCTGATTGGCCGACGCCAGCCGCACCAGGTGGGCCAGGAGCGGGAAGACGCTCAGGAAACGTTCCGGTCCACTGCGTTCATGGCCCAGCTCGCTCATCACCTGGTCCCAGCCCTTGCCTGGCTCTCCCACCATCCTGTCTTCGGGGACGAACACGTCGTCGAAGATGGTTTCGTTGAAATGGTGCGCGCCGCTCATCATGTAAATCGGCCGGATGGTGATGCCCGGGGACCGCAAGTCCACGATCAGTTGGCTGAACCCGGCTCGCCGGTCGCCGTCGCCGGAACCGGTCCGGCAGAACACGACCATGTAGTCGGTGCGGTGGGCACCGCTGGACCAGATCTTGCGTCCGTTGACCACCCAGCCCCCATCCACCCTGCGCGCTTGCGTGCGAACCTGGGCCAGGTCCGATCCGGCGTCCGGCTCGCTCAGTCCGATGGAAAAAAACAGTTCGGCACTGGCCAGCCGCGGGAGAAAAAAGTCCTTGATCGAATCGTTGCCGAAACGCAGGAACAGGGGCCCGGTCTGGCGCACTCCGACCCAATGCGCGGCCACCGGAGCCCCTGCGGCCAGCAATTCCTCGTTGACGACGAAGTTCTCGAAAGCACTGCGTTCGCCGCCGCCGTACCGTTTCGGCCAGGTCATGCCGATCCAGCCGCGCGCGGCCAGCTTCCTGGAAAACTCGGGCTCGAAGCCTTCCATCCAGGCGTTGCACCCGGGGACGAAGCCGCCCGTTCGCAGCTCGTCTCGCAAGAAGGCGCGAACTTCGTTGCGCAAGCCCTCCAGGTCCGCAGACAGCTGTGGCAGCGCAAAGCCAGGATCCTGAAAAATCATTTCCGGAAATCTTCAGTTGGATGCGAAGGCTCTGCAAACCCGCGGCTGGCGATCACGCCGCGCCGGCTTCGAGCTTTCGCCCGCAGGGCGTGCCGAGCACTGTCAGGCGGTGCATGTGCCGGGTCTGGTCGTGGCTGTAATCGGCCACCGCCAGGTGCATGGTGCACCGGTTGTCCCACATCAGCAGGTCGTTCACGCTCCAGGAATGGCGATAGGTGAACTCCGGCTTCACCGAGTGTTCGAACAGGAACTTGAGCAGCCCGCGGCTTTCCTCTTCGCTCATGCCGACGAAGTGCGAGGTCTGGCCTTCGCTCACGTAAAGTGCCTTGCGCCCGGTTTCCGGGTGCGTGCGCACGACTGGCTGCGCCACCGGCGGCGATAGCTCATGCATCTTGGCGATCTGCTTGGGGTCGCGCGCGTTGAAATAGGGGTTGTGGGAGGTGTAGTGCTCCAGGCTGTGAACTGCTTCGAGGCCGTCGAGCACCGCGCGGAGCGCCGGCGAGAGCGTGTCGTAGGCAAGGTACATGTTGGCGAACATGGTGGTGCCGCCGACCGGCGGGATCTCACGGCAATACAGCATCGTGGCCATCGTCGGGTGGGTGGTGAACGAATGGTCGGAATGCCACATGCGGCCGGTGTCCTTGGTCTGGGACTCCTTGCCGCCGATGCGCTTGTTGGTGATCAGGTAGATCTCGTCATGCTCGGGATGGCGGTAGAACGGAACGGCCTTGTGATCGTCGAGTTCGCCGAACAACCGGCCAAAGGCGATCTGCCGGTCCGGGGGCAGTTCCTGGCCGGGGAACACAACCACAAGATGGTCGAGCCAGGCCTTCTGGATTTCAGCGCGGGTTGGTCCGTCGATCGGGCGGCTCAGGTCCACCCCGGTGATGGCGGCGCCGAGGGCATGGGACAACGGGCGAACTGTGATAGGCATGCGAGTCTCCTGTGCTGTGGGGATTTGGCGCTATCATAGCGAGCGCCGGTTCACAAAACAACTGTTAGTTTGAACATTGGAGGCCGCTGCCGCGGTGAAACCCATGAAAACTCCCGCTACGGACGGTGCCGCGATCTCCCAGGCGCCCTGCTTCCTGCCGCGGGACAACTACTACCTCCAGGCGCAGCCGCCCTTCGAGGCCCACGCATTTGTGGATGAAAGGCGCATCGCGTTCAACCCTGATGCGCCTACCGGCTATACGCCACTGGACTTCAGCGCCGCGCTTGGTTGCCCCTGGCCGGCCACGACGCCGGTGATGCTGGCTCGCTATGGCCGGATACGCGCTGGGGAATCGCTGGACAGCCGCTTCGTCGCGGGAGGAGAGATCTGCTACGTGATCCACGGCGCGGGAACCAGCAGCAACCGCGATGCCAGCATTGGCTGGGAACCGGGCGATGTGTTCTGCTTCGCCGGCGGCGCCGCGACGCGCCATGTCGCGGGTGCAGGGGATGCGTTGCTGTGGATTGTCACGGACGAGCCCTTGCAGGCCTACCTCGGCGTGCAAGCAGCGGGCGCGCATTCCCAAGGCGCCACGGCACTGCATTACGCGGCGTCGCAAATCCGCGATGCGCTCGCGGCTGCCCAGAGGCGGGAAGACGAGAAGGGCAGTTCCAGCAACGGCAACGCCGCGTTCATCTTTTCGAGCGAGGCCGGCAAGCTCAGGCGCTGCCTGCCGTTCCCTGCTCTGATGCTTGCGCTCAATTCGCTCGGGCCGGGAAGCGCGCAGCGCGCGCACCGGCACAATTCGGCCGCCTTGACGCTGGTGCTGGACGGCGATCGCTGCCACAGCATGATCAATGGCACACGCCACAACTGGCAGCCTTTTTGCGCCGTGGTGACGCCGCCCGGTCAACTGCATTCGCATCACAACGACGGCAGCCAAACCGCCCGCGTGCTGATCGTCCAGGACTCGGGCGTCCACTATTACCTGCGCAGTGCCGGATTCAGCTACGACTGAGCGTTTGCGCAGCCATTATTCGACCGGGATCTTCGCGTCGCGAACCACGCGAGCCCAGGTTTCGATCTCGGTCCTGATCATTGCCGTGGTCTGTTCGGGCGTGCTGGTGGCCACCTCCAGCCCGAGGTTCACCAGCTTGTCCTTCACATCGGGCATACGCACCACGCGGGCGATGTCGGCGCTGAGCCGTTCGACGATGTCCCGGGGGGTGCCGGCCGGAGCCGAAACGCCGAACCAGAGGTTGACGTCGTATCCGGGCACCACCTCCCCGATGGCAGGGACGTCAGGCAACAACGAAGAGCGCCGTGCAGTGGTGACCGCCAGTGCGCGCAGCTTGCCTGACTTGATGTGGGGCAGGGCGGCAGTGAGGGTCTCGAACATCACGCCGGTCTCGCCGGACAGGACAGCGTTCAGGGAAGGCGCATTGCCTTTGTAGCTGACATTGAACATGTCTACTCCCGCCATCGCCTTGAACAACTCGATTGACAGATGCCCGGCGCCACCCCCGACCGCGACATTCAGCTTGCCGGGGGCAGACTTCGCCAGCGCAACCAGTTCCTGAAGCGACTGCGCCGGCACTTGCGGGTTGACGACCAGGACAAAGGGCGTGCCCACAATCACTGTGACGTGGGTGAAGTCCTTCATCGCGTCGTAGGGCAGCTTGCGGATCAGGCTTGGGTTCATCGTCATGTTGCCGTTATAGGCAAACGTGAGGGTGTAGCCGTCGGCGGGCGCCCTTGCGCCTGCCTGGGTGCCGACGACCGCGCTGGCGCCGGGCCGGTTGTCGATGACCACAGACTGACCCCACAGGTCGGAGAGTTTCTGCCCGACGATGCGCGCAATGACGTCGGTCGTGCCCCCCGGCTGGAAGGGGACGATCCAGCGCACCGTCCGGTTCGGATATGTCTGGGTTGCGCCCAGCGCCGGTATCGCGGCCAGGGCTAGCAGCAGGGGCAGTTGGAGCCATGGGTTGAGCATCGGATTTCCTTCAATTAGGGGCGGGCGGTCGTCGCCCTGGACGAGTTACCCTAACGAATGTTTGGTTGATAGTCAATACGGAGATGTCAGCTCCCGGGCCGCGGATCGCAGCAGTAATTTCAACCTTGCACAGATCATCCGGATTGATGCTGTGTTTCACCCGCTGGACGAGGGTTCGCGGGTTCCATTGGCCACCGTAGCACGGAGAAACAAAATGGCGTCGTGGTTCCGTGTCCCCGCGTTGGCCCTGGCGGCATGCAGCCTGCTGCTGGCCCCGATCGCACGCGCCGACTACCCGGAGCGGCCGCTGCGCCTGATTGTTCCGCAGGGCCCTGGCGGCGGAAGCGATGTTGGCGCCCGCGTGATCGCGGAGCGGCTCGGCCGGGCGCTTGGCGAGACCATCGTGGTCGAGAACCGGCCCGGCGCCGGCGGCTCGATCGGCATCGATGCCGCAGCCAAGGCGCCGCCCGACGGCTACACGCTGGTGCTTGGATCGAATACGACCATGGCCGCGAACGTCGCCCTGTACAGCAAGCTGCCCTACGCACCCATCAGAGACTTCGCGACGCTTGGACTCGTATTCGCGGCGAATTTCGGCATCGTCGTCCATCCGTCGGTCCCGGTGACCAGTCTGAGGGAACTGGTTGCCCTGGCCAAGGCAAGGCCCGGCGTCCTCAACTACGGCGCCGGCACAAGCTCGGCGCAGATCTGCGCGGAAATGTTCAAGTCCGCCGCCGGCATCGATCTGACGCACGTCCCGTACAAGGGCTCCCCATCGGCGCTGAATGACCTGCTGTCGGGCCAGGTTCAGATGATATGCGAGCCGCTGTCGACCGCCCTGTCGCAGGTCAAGGCTGGCAGATTGCGGATTCTGGCGGTGACCAGCGCCAGCAGGTCTGCATTCGCGCCGGAAGTGCCTACCGTGTCCGAAGCCGGGACGGCCAATGTCGAATACACGGCCTGGCTGGGTTTCTTTGTGCCTCGCGCGACGCCCGCGGAGGTGAGGGCGCGCCTCAGTACTGAACTCATGAAGGTGCTGCGCCAGCAGGAAACGGCCGACGCGCTCGCGAAGGCCGGCCTGGAGCGGCTGCGGGTGGGCCCCGACGAGGCCACCGCCGTGTGGAAAGCCGACATCGAGCGGCAGGCCGCAGTCATCCGCCGCGCAGGCATCAAGGTCGAATGAGAAAGCAGGACGAGAAGGGCAAGGAACGTGTCGCAACTCGCGGCGCTGATGTTGTTGTTGCAACCCTGAGAAATTCATCCCAATCAATGGAGATTCCAATGCGGAAAAAATCGCTTTTATTCCCGTTCGCGCTGACGGTGGCTGCCACCTGCGCGCAGGCCCAGTCCAGCGTCACCTTGTACGGCTTGCTGGACCTTGGCGCCGGATATGTGAGCAAGACGGCCGCCGCCGGCGGTGTCACGGCCGGCAGCCTGACACGAACAAACACCGATACAGGCTCGTCGTCGCGGCTCGGTTTTCGTGGAGTGGAAGACCTTGGCGGCGGGCTGTCAGCGATTTTCTTGCTGGAACTGGGCATCGACATGCGCAACGGCCTGGCACAAGGCGCGGCCAGTTCAGGGACAACCGTCGGCGCGAACGCGCCGCAATCCTTCTTTCGCCGCGGCTCCTATGTGGGGTTGGCCCACAGGCAATACGGTACCGTGACCCTGGGCAGACATGGCACGGCCGGCGTCGGCGCGCAGGCGGTAAACACAAACGCGATTGCCACCGGTTTCAATACCGGGGTTGGTGCGGCCATTGCGGCCCAGGGGATGGGGGGCGACTTCTGGAACAATAACCAGATCCGGTATGACAGCCCGGTGATGGGAGGCTTCGATTTCAGCGCGGCCTACGCGCTTGGTGAGGCTGCGGACAGCACACGGCCGGCTTCGAGCGCCGGCCTGATGGCGCGCTACAACGTCGCTCCTTTCCAGGTGGTGGCGGCCTATCAGCGAGACGAGGACCGGACTGCGACCGGCAAGCACCTCAGCTGGTCCTGGCTATCAGGCTCTTACACGGTTTCGAAAGTTCGCCTGACGGCGGGCTACAACAGGGTGAAGAACGACGGGTTGATCGCGGGCTGGTTCAGTTCCGATCTGGTGACAGTTGGAGCGCGCTACTACGTCACACCGGTCCTCTCGGTGTCGGGACAGCTGTTTCAGCTTCGGGACAAGCGGGTTGCCGGTACCAAGACGAAAATGGCAGTGGCCGAGGTCGCCTATGACCTGTCCAAGCGAACTTCGGTGTATTTGATGATGGGACATGTCGATGCCGGAACGATTGGCATCACACCCATCTGGGGTGCCGCCGCCAACGCCGCGACGACGGTGGCCAATGCCACCAACCGTGGTGCGACCGTCGGCGTCATTCACAGGTTCTGAACTGGTTCGAAAGGGTTGACGATGGCGAGCGGACCGCTCAGCGGCATGAAGGTGGTGGAATTCGCGGGTATTGGCCCCGGTCCGATGTGTGGCATGCTGCTTGCCGATCTCGGGGCCGAGGTGTTGCGTGTGGACCGGCAGCTGCCGAGCGGCCTTGGGGTCAAGCGTCCACCGCGGCTGGACCTGCTCAACCGTGGCAAGCGTTCGATTTCCGTCGATCTCAAGCAGGAGAGCGGTGTAGCGTTCGCACGCGAGTTGGTCGCCTGCAGCGATGCGTTGATCGAAGGTTTCCGCCCGAACACAATGGAGCGGCTGGGTCTTGGCCCCGAACCCTGCCTGGCGCTGCAACCGCGCCTGGTGTTCGGCCGAGTCACCGGTTTCGGCCAGACTGGTCCTCTTTCTCAAGCCGCCGGCCACGATCTCAACTACGTTGCGCTTTCAGGTGCGTTGCACGCAATCGGCCGCGAGGGCTGCGCACCGACGCCGCCGCTGAACCTGGTTGGTGATTTCGGAGGCGGTGGCCTCGTGCTGGCCTTCGGCATGCTCGCCGCGCTATGGAACGTGCAGATCACCGGAAAGGGACAGGTCGTCGATGCCGCCATGATCGACGGCGCGGCCATGTTGATGACATCGATGTACGGCATGCTTGCCAACGGGCAGCACACCGGCCCGCGCGGGACCAACCTGCTCGATTCCGGCGCTCCGCATTACGAGGTCTACCGCTGCGCCGACGGCGAATTTGTCTCGGTTGCGCCGATCGAAGCGAAATTCCGGGAGGTGTTGCTGGAGCGGCTCGGCCAGGCTCCCGGGGATTGGGACTTCGACGACAGCGTGCGCTGGCCGGAAACCAAGCAGCGACTCGCGTCGCTGTTTGCCACCCGCACCCGGGCGCAGTGGTGCGATCTGCTCGAAGGCAGCGACGCATGCTTCGCGCCCGTGCTGTCACCGCTCGAGGCGCCCGACCATCCGCACCACCGCGCGCGGGCAACCTTCGTCAGTGTCGATGGAGTGCTGCAACCCGCGCCGGTGCCGCGGTTCAGCGCGACTCCCGCTACGCTACCGCGGCCGCCTCACTCGGATGATCACGAAGCGCTGGCGCAGGTACTGCGCTGGGGGATCGACCGGCGCCGACTCGGCACCCTGGTCGGCGACGGGATCGTGCGCGCCGGTGCAGCGCACGCGGGCTGATGGAGCAACGAGGCCAGCCCCCGGTTCGTCATTTCTGCAAACAGTTTCCGGAGAAATAGCATGCAACTGCCGTTCGCCATACTCGCTTCCGGCCTCGGGTCGATCCTGATCCTGGGGGCCGGGGCCGCTCACTCACAGAGCACCAGGATCGTGCTGCGGATCGCCGACTCATTTCCCGCGACAGGCCATTACTTCTCCGAAACGGCCGCCAAGCATTTCATGGAGACCGTCAAGCGAGCCACTGGTGGCCAGGTCGAGTTCGAGCACTATCCGGCCGAGCAGATGGGAAAAGCCAAGGATCTGCTGTCGCTGACGCTGTCGGGCGTTGTTGATATCGGTTCCGTGATGCCATCGTATGCGTCGGAGAAATTGCCGCTGTCGGCGGTGGCCGAATTGCCCGGCGGATTCGCCACCGCCTGCCAGGGCACGCTGGCCTACTGGAAACTGGCCCGCGATGGCGTGCTGGCCCAGAAAGAATACGCGCCCAATGGTGTGCGCATCCTGTTCACGCTCGTGAGCGCGCCGTATCAGGTCCTGATGCGGCAGCCGTTTGATTCGATCAAGGCGCTGGAGGGCCGCAAGCTGCGCTCGACTGGCGCCTCTACGGACATCGCAATCCGCAAGCTGAATGCAGTACCAATCCGCATGGCAGCGCCGGAGATCTACGACTCCCTGTCACGGGGTACCCTGGACGGCGTGGTCGTGTCCTATGCGGCGGCCGTGTCTTACAACCTGCACACGCTGACCAAGGCCATGACGGCCGGGGAAAACTTCGGCAGCGCCGTCCTTACCTATTCGATCAGCGAGGCGCGCTGGAAATCGCTGCCGCCCAATGTCCAGAAGGCGATGCTCGAGGCCGGCGACGCCGCCACCCGCAGGGCCTGCGCGGCGATGGACGACAACATCAACGGGGACGTCGAGAAGATGCGCAACGCCGGCGCCACGGCGGTGCGGTTGCCGGCCGCAGAGAAAGCCGATCTGCAATCGCGCTTTGCGAGCGCCGGGGCCGAATGGGCGAACGAACTCGACCGCCGCGGCAAGCCCGGAACTGAGGTTCTGAAGGCCTTTACGGACGCACTCGCAAGTACACGCGGCAACCGTCCCTGAACCCACCCGGCGGATGGCGGCGCCGCGAGTTGCGCCACGGTCACGACGCTGGATCGCCGTGGCCGGCGGCGGACCTTTGCGGGGGCTTGAAATATTCCGGCATTCCGGCCGGCCAGAAGTCGCCCCAAAGCACCATGCCTCCGTCGAGGTTGATCGTTTCGCCAGTGATGTACTTGCCAGAAGGCGCCGTCAGGTAGACCACCGCCTCGGCAACGTCCTGCACGTCCCCGGCGCGCAGCATGGGGTTGGTGCGGAACAGGCCGGGCACGTTCTCTTCCTTGTAGTTGTTGAAGCCGTTGCTCTCGATCGCGCCCGCCCCGATGCAGTTGACGCGGATCCCATGCTCCGCCCATTCGACCGCGAGCGTCTTGGACAGTGCGATCACGCCGGCGCGCGACGCGGCCGTGTGCGCCATGCCGGGCAAGCCCCGGTCCACCGCGGCGGCGATGGTGACGATGCTGCCGCCGCGCTTGCCCTGATCCACCCAGCGCCTGGCAACGCCCTGCATCATGTACCAGGTGCCATTGAGGTTGGTGTCGATCACGGCATTCCAGCCCTTGACGGTGAAGTCCATCGCCTGGGCAGCGAACTGGCCGCCGGCGTTGTTGACCAGTACGTCGATGCTGCCGTGGCGCGCCCACACTGCATTCAGCAAGCCCTCGACCTGCTCCGGGTCGCGTATCGTCATCGGGTGCCAGTACACCTCGCGGCCCGAGAGCGTGCGTAACTTGTCCGCGCAATCTTCGAGCTTGTCTGGCTTGCGGCCGCAGATGACGATTGTGGCGCCCAGCCGCGCGTACAGGAAGGCGATCGCCTTGCCGATGCCGCTGCCCGCGCCGGTGACCAGCACGACCTGGCCGGCAAACAGGTCGTCCCGGTAGACGGTTGGCAAGGTGGCCAGGGCTTCGTCGCCGGGGCCGAACTTCGGCCGCTCTGTGAGGGATGGATTCATGGCTGGGCCTTGAAAATGATCGGGTGGGAGAATCGTTTTGGGCGTCGTCCGAAGCACGAGTGCTCATGGAAGTTCTGTCACATCCCCGCGTAGTTGGGGCCGCCTCCGCCTTCGGGGGTGACCCAGACAATGTTCTGGGTCGGGTCCTTGATGTCGCAGGTCTTGCAGTGAACGCAGTTCTGGGCATTGATCTGCAAGCGGTCGTTGTGGCTCGCATCCTTCACGAATTCGTACACCCCGGCCGGGCAGTACCGGCTTTCGGGACCAGCGTATCGCATCAGGTTGATGGCCACCGGCACCGTCGAGTCCTTCAGCGTCAGGTGCGCGGGCTGGTTCTCTTCATGATTCGTGTTGCTCAGGAATACGGAGGACAGCCGATCGAAGGTGATTTTTCCGTCAGGCTTCGGATAGCTGATTGCCTTGCACCCGGCCGCAGGCTTGAGGCACTCGTGGTCACGCTGGTCCGAGTGGAGTGTCCAGGGTGGTTGATGAACGCCGAGC
This sequence comes from Ramlibacter sp. 2FC, assembly GCA_943372495.1. Taxonomy (GTDB): domain Bacteria; phylum Pseudomonadota; class Gammaproteobacteria; order Burkholderiales; family Burkholderiaceae_C; genus Ramlibacter. The sequence continues at coordinate 366,930 of CALRYV010000002.1, forward strand.
CTAGGCAGCAGCCATTGTTCGATGCCGGTCATCAGGTTGCCGACCAGCTTGCCTTTCTTGAACCACAGCTTGAAATTGCGCGTCTGCTGCAGCTCTTCGCTGAGCCAGCTTTTCTCGAATGCCTGCGGATAGGCCTGCACTTCATCGCGCTCGCGGCCCTCTGCCAGCGCCTGGGCCAGAGCTTCGGCGCAAAGCATGCCGCTCTTGATGGCCGTGTGGCTTCCCTTGATCCGGGCGGCGTTGAGGTAGCCGGCCTCGCAACCGACCAGGGCGCCTCCGGGAAAAACGGTTTTGGGGAGCGCCTGCGGCGTGCCGTTGTTGATGGCGCGCGCCCCATAGCCCAGGCGCTTGCCACCTTCGAGATGGGTCCGGATGGCCGGATGCAGTTTCCAGCGCTGCATTTCCTCGAACGGGTTCATGTAAGGATTGTGGTAGTCGAGCCCGATCACGAATCCCAGGCTGACCTTGTTGTCCTCGAGGTGGTACAGAAAGCCGCCGCCGAATGTTTGATCGGCCATCGGCCAGCCGGCGGTGTGGACGACCAGCCCCGGTCGTGCGCGACCAGGGTCGATGTCCCACAGCTCCTTGACCCCCAGCGCGAAGCTTTGGGGGTCCTTCCCGTCGGCGAGCTTGTATCTGGCGAGGAGGCGGCGGCCCAGATGGCCACGCGCGCCCTCGGCAAAAACCGTGTACTTGCCGACAAGCTCCATGCCTAGTTGAAATGCCGCGGTGGGCTCGCCATCCTTGCCCATTCCCAGATTGCCGGTAGCAACACCGCGCACGCTGCCTTGACTGTCGTACAGGACTTCGGCCGCGGCAAAGCCCGCAAAAATCTCGACTCCGAGCGCATCGGCCTGCCGGGCCAGCCATTTGACGACATTGCTCAGCGAGACAACGTAGCAGCCGTCGTTGTGCAGGTTGCGCGGCACCAGCCAGTCGGGCGTGCGGATGGATCCAGTTTTCGACAGAAACAGTACGTCGTCGCCCGTGACTGCTTGCGTGAGCGGCGCCCCCAGCGCCTTCCACTGAGGGATGAGCTCGCTCAGCGCCCGTGGGTCCATCACCGCGCCGGACAGGATGTGCGCGCCCGGTTCCGACCCCTTTTCCAGCACCACCACCGACAGTTGGGCATTCAACTGTTTTAGTCGGATGGCCGTCGCCAACCCGGCCGGACCGGCGCCCACCACCACCACGTCATATTCCATGGACTCGCGGGGGCCATATTGCTCAAGGATCTGATCGTGGTTCACGTCGGCAGCAACAGGTTGGCTGGGTCTCAGATGGGCGTGTCTGGCACGGGCGGAGCGCGGTTGGGGGCGCCGTCGCGTTTGTAGGCGAGCAGGGTGCGCTTGAAGGTGCAGACGATGATGCCGTGCTGGTTGAAGCCTTCGGTTGCGACGGTGACCACACCGACCTTTGGACGCGACTTCGATTCGCGTTTGTGCAGGACCAGCGACCGGGAATAAAGGGTGTCGCCTTCGAACACTGGTTCTGGCAGCCGTACTTCATCCCAGCCCAGATTGGCGAAGACGTTGTACGACACGTCGATCACCGACTGGCCGGTCACGAGGGCGATTGTCAGGCAGGAGTTGACAAGCGGTCGGCCAAATTCAGTTTGCGATGCGTAGTGGGCGTCGAAGTGGACGGCCGCGACGTTCTGCGTCAGCAGGGTGAACCAGATGTTGTCCTGCTGGGTGACCGTGCGTCCCAGCGGATGGCGGTACTCGTCGCCGACTTCCAAGTCTTCGAAAAAGCGACCTTCCCAGCCGGGCTTGACAGTCATTCGGCGCTAGGGACGGCGGAATGTGCCGTCGAACACGATGTCTGTCACCTGCTTGACGAAGTCCTGGAACGATCCCTTTTGCGGGTTGTACCACTCGACCGTCCAGTTCAGCGCGCCGATCACGAACAGCCGGATCACGGCCGTGCTGGTGTCCTGCCGGAGCTCACCACGCTGCAGCGCTTCGCCCAACAGCCGGTCCCAGTAGTCGGCGTAGGCGCGTCGTATCGTGCGATGCCGGTTTTTGGCGGCTGTCGGGATCTGCCCATAAATGCGGATGTTCGCAGAGGTGAAATCGCCATGGTGCAGCAGGCCCCACAAGTGGCCCTCGACTGCAGCGGCCACGCGTTCGCGGGCGGTTGCGGAAGGCGGGAGGGCATCGACCCTGCTGCGAACTGCGTCGGCAACGACCTGGATTCCCTTGTCGAGAACCTCTCCGAGAATCTGCTCCTTCGACTCGAAGTGATAGTAGATGCTGCCGGCCTTGATGCCCGACGCATCGGCCACCTCGCGCAGAGTGGTCGCGGCGTAGCCATGATGGCGAAACAGGCGTGCCGCCGCGAGCAGCACCAGCGCTCGCGTATCGGAATCGGCTTCGGCGGGGATCGGTTTTTCGCGGACCTTGGTGGCCATTTTCTATGCTCCCGTTAGGTGAGATTGGTTTTCAGAATGGTAACAACACCGGGCTTCGATTCGATACACACAAGTGCCGCCGCTGAAATAGCTCTAACTAACGTATGTTTGATGTTATCATAGCGTCATGGTTGACAACCCACAAGGGCAATTGGGAGCCTTGTGACCGGACCGAGCAGGTCCCGGCGAATCCACTTGGCCAACATCGACCGACGAGGAGACCAGAGAAATGCTGTTGACAGACGATCAGATTGCGCTACGGGACGTGGCGCGACGTTTTGCGCGTGAGAGGCTGAAGCCCAGCTACCAGAAGCGCGAGGCCGATCATGGCTTCGATCGCGCCCTGATGAGGGAAATGGGTTCCCTGGGTCTGATCGGCGTGGACCTGCCAGAAGAATACGGCGGGCTAGGACAAAGCGGAGTGACATCCGGCCTGATTACCGAGGAGATCGCGTACGGCGATTTCAACATCAGCTACCTCCAGCTTCTCGGCTCACTGATGGGTGCCATCGTGCACCGGAATGCCAGCTCCGAGCTGGCGCGGCACTGGAATACGCGGCTGGTCGCCGGGGAGGCGATCATCGGCCTGGGCCTGACCGAGCCGCGCGGGGGGTCCGATGCCGCCAATCTTCAGGTGAAGGCGCGGCGAGAGGGCAACGAATACATCATCTCGGGCGAAAAGACATCGATCAGCTTTTCCGACCAGATGGACGCGATCGTGCTCTTTGCCCGCACCGGTAAGCCGGACGAGGGTGCTCGCGGCATCAGCGCTTTCCTGGTGCCGATGGAATCTGCCGGCATCCAGCGCACCCGGTTCGACGACGTCGGCAGCAAGATCATCGGCCGCGGTTCGGTGTTCTTCGATGACGTCCGGATCCCGGTCGGGAACCGGATGGGGGAAGAGGGGAAGGGATTCACCCAGGTGATGCAGGGCTTCGACTTCAGCCGCATCCTGATCGCGTTGCAATGCCTGTCCGCAGCGCAGGCGTCGATCGACGAGACTTGGGAATACATGAAGGAGCGCCAGGCGATGGGCGCCCCGATCGTGCAGTACCAGGGGGTGTCCTTCCCAATCGTCGAATTCGAAACGCTGATTGCGGCGTGCCGTCAGCTGTGCTACCACGGCCTGGCGCTGCGCGACGCCGGATTGCCCCACACCGCCGAGTCGGCGATGGTGAAATGGATGGGGCCCAAGACCGCTTTTGACGCGATCCACCAGTGCATCCTGACTTTCGGTCACTACGGCTGGTCCAAGGACCTTCCGCACCAGCAGCGTCTGCGCGACGTCATGGGGCTCGAGATCGGCGACGGCACGGCGCAGGTGATGAAGCTGATCGTTGCTCGCGAGCGCGCCGGCCGCATGGCGGTGCAGTATGCGGCGGAGAACCGCAAATGAGCAGCGCAGCGATGCCCGTCAACGTCAGCCGCAACGGGGCGGTGGGAGTGATTGAGCTGGCCAGGCCCGACAAGTTCAACTGTCTTTCGATGTCCGTGCATGCGGCCATCGAGGCGGCCCTGGATGATTTTGAGCAGCCTGGCTCGGGCATTCGGGTGATCCTGATCCGCGCCCAGGGCAAACACTTCTGCACCGGCGCCGATCTTGACGAGGTGAAGGCGTTGCGCAGCGACCCGGCCGGAATCGCGCACTTCATCGGCTACGGCCACGCCGTCTTGCGTCGGCTGGAGACGAGCGAGTTGCCGGTGGTGGCCGCCTGCCAGGGGCTGGCGCTGGCCGGTGGCAGCGAACTGATGCTCGCCTGCGACGTGATCTTCGCTGCCGTCGATTTTCGGATCGGAGACCAGCATGCGCAATACGGGCTAGTTCCTGGCTGGGGCGGTTCGCAGCGCATGCCGCGTCTGGTCGGTCTGCGCCGGAGTCTGGACATGTTCTTCAGCGCGCGTTGGATCGATGCCCTGACCGCGCAGCAGTGGGGCCTGGTCAACTATGTGGTCGAAGTCGACCAGCTGGGTGGCGCCGCGATGGAATACTGTACCAAGCTCGCGACGCGCAGCCGCGTGGGAGTCGCGACGATGAAGCGGCTGGCGCGCCAAGGCGTCGAAGGCACGCTGGCCGACGGCCTGAAGTTAGAGGAGGAAACCGTCATTCGCGAGCTGATGAGCGATGACGTGAGCGAGGGCCTGGCGGCGTTCGAGGCGCGCCGCGCACCGGTGTTCAAGTCCTGACGCTGCTGACACAGGATGACGATTCTTTCTACCCGGGTATCGACCTCGGACGCCGAATTTTTGCTCAACCGGACGGCTTACGAGGTGCTCCTGGCCAGGCTTCACGAGCGCCGCCTCAGTGCGCTTGCAGGGGGCCCCGCGAAGGCGCGGGACAAGCATCTCGCGCGCAACAAGATCCTGCCACGGGACCGCGTTGAGGTATTGCTCGATCCCGGCTCGCCCTTTCTGGAGCTGGGCATGCTGGCCGGTGAGGGGATGTACGACGGCGTCCCACCGGGCGCGAGCATCATCACTGGCATCGGGCTGGTGCAGGGACGGCCCTGCATGATCATCGCCAACGATGCGACGGTGAAGGGCGGTACCTACTACGGCCTGACCTGCAAGAAGCATGTGCGAGCCCAGCAGATCGCCTGGGCACACCGCCTGCCCTGCATCACCCTGGTCGACAGCGGCGGCGCATTCCTGCCCGACATGGCGAACATCTTTCCTGATGTCGGCCAGTTCGGCAGCATTTTCAACAATCAGGTCCGGATGTCGGCTGAGGGCATCCAGCAGATCGCCGTGGTGCTCGGTCCCTGTACGGCGGGCGGGGCGTACATCCCCGCCCTGTGCGACGAGGTGGTGATTGTCAAGGAACAGGGCTATATGTACCTCGGAGGGCCGGAGCTGACATTTGCGGCCACCGGCGAAACGGTCGATGCCGAGTCGCTCGGTGGTGCACAAATGCACTGCAGCCTGAGTGGCGTCACCGACCACATCGCGCTGGACGACCGGCACGCGCTGGCGATGACCCGCGAGATCGTCCGGGAACTCGGCGAACAGCCCAAGCCGCGCTGGACACGCCTGCCGGGCATTCCGCCGCGCTTCGACCCGCGTGAGATCCATGGGCTGATCAGTCGAGATCCCAGGATACCGACGGACACCCGCGAGATCCTGGCTCGCTTCGTCGACGACAGCCGCTTCCAGGAGTTCAAGCCTCTTTACGGCGACACGCTGCTGACTGGCTTCGCGCGAATCCACGGTCACGAGATCGGGATTCTCGCCAACCAGGGCGTGCTTTTCCCGGAAAGCGCCATGAAGGCGGCGCATTTCATCGACCTGTGCTGCCAGCGCGACATCCCCCTGCTGTTCATGGCGGACGTCACCGGCTTCATGGTGGGGCGTGCGGCCGAGCAGTCGGGTATCGCCAAGGCGGGTGCCAAGATGATCACCGCGATGGCGTCGGCCAACGTGCCCAAGTACACGATCATCATTGGCGCTTCATACGGGGCCGGCTACCTGGCGATGTGCGGGCGGCCGTTCAACCCGACCGCGATGTTCGCGTGGCCCAACGCGCGCGCCGCAATCATGGGCCCGGAGCAGGCTGCGACCGTGATGGCGCTGGTGCGCCGGCAGATCAACAAGACCGAAGGCCGCGAGTGGACAGCCGAGGAAGAGGAAGCCTTCAAGGCGCCCGTGCGCAAGACCTACGAAGACTTTCAGCCGGCCGACAACTTCTCCTCGAACCTCTGGGCCGACGGCATCATCGATCCGGTCGAGACCCGCGACGTGATGGGGCTGCTGCTCGATCTGGCCTCGCGCACATCAGCCAAGCCGACACCTTTCGGCGTCTTCAGGTTCTAGAATGAAATTCTCCCCACGCATTCTTCGTTCGCCGCCCCGGGAGGGCTTGCGTCTATCCCTTGGGCCGGCACGGCGGTTCTGACATGCAGCGAATCCACAAGGTCCTGATCGCCAATCGCGGCGAGATCGCATGCCGTATCGCGCGAACCTGCCGCCGCCTCGGCCTGGAGGTGGCCACGGTTCATTCGACCGCTGATCGGCACGCGCGCCATGTGCGCGAAATCGGCGAGTCGGTCGAGATCGGAGGCGCTGCGCCTGGGGACAGTTACCTGCGCATCGACGCGCTGGTTGCGGCGGCCCGCAGGGTTGGTGCCGATGCCGTGCATCCGGGCTATGGCTTCGTCTCCGAGAATCCGGACTTCGTGCGCGCACTCGATGAAGCCGGTATTGTCTTTATCGGGCCCACTGCGGAAACGATGGAACGCCTTGGCGGCAAGGCACAGGCCAAGCGCGAGGCCGCCCGCCTGGGCGTGCCGGTGATCGCCGGAAGCGAGGGAGGGTCGCGTGACGCCGCGCAGATCGCCCGTCTGGTGCAGGAAATGGCCTTGCCGGTGCTGCTCAAGGCGGTGGCGGGCGGTGGCGGACGCGGTATGGCCGTGGTCGAAACGCTCGACGGTTTGCAGACCCGCATCGAAAGCGCGATGCGTGAAGCCGAAAAAGCCTTCGGCAACGGCGAACTGATCGTCGAACGCTATCTGGCGCAAGTTCGGCACATCGAGGTGCAGGTGGCGGGCGACGGGCAGGGCGGCGCAATTCATCTGTACGAGCGCGAATGCACGCTGCAGCGGCGCCATCAAAAGGTGATCGAGGAGGCGCCTGGTGCCGGGCTCCCGGCAGCTTTACGGGAGCGCCTGCTCTCCGATGCAGTGCGGCTTGCCGCGGCGGTGCGCTACCGCGGGTTGGGCACGGTGGAATTCGTCGTTGCCGGCGACGATTACTTCTTCCTGGAGGTCAATCCGCGGCTGCAGGTCGAGCACCCTGTCACCGAGGAGGTGACAGGGCTCGACCTGGTCGAACTGCAATTGCGCATCGCCGACACCGGCCGTCTTCCGATTGCGCAGCAGGATGTGCGCTGTGAAGGCCATGCGTTCGAGGCGCGGCTGTGTGCCGAGGATCCCGCCTCTGGTTTCCTGCCGACAACCGGGCGGCTTGAGCTGGTCGACTTTTCCCGCGCGGGACTGCGCATCGAGTCGGGCGTGGAAAGCGGCGATGAAATCACGCCTTACTACGATTCGATGATCGCGAAACTGATCGCCGGGGGCGCCACGCGCGAAGCTGCGCGGCTCGCGCTGGTGGCCGGATTGCGCAACAGTACCGTGGTCGGACTGGCGACGAACCTGCAGTTCCTGCAGGAGCTGTTGCAGTGGCCCGCGACGATCGACGCCAGTTTTCATACCCGGTTGATCGACCAGGCGTTTCTGGCGGCGGACGCCGGCACTGGTGCGGCCGTCGGCGAGCCGGCCGAGCACCTCGCTGCGGCCGCGTTGCATTGGCTGGCCGGGCAACGCGCCGCGGCGCCGCCACTCGGTTGCTGGAGCAACGCGGGTTTCACGGGCTGGCGTCTCGCCACGGGTGCTGCCACACCGGCGCCGCTTCCCAATCTGGTCCTCAAGAGCGGGGCGAGCGAATGGCCCGTGCGGTTCGGCCCGCCGCAGGTGGACGGTTCGATCGAACTCGCGCTGGGCAATGTTGTCGAGCGCGCGTCGCTCGTCTTGCTGGCCACCGGCCATCGGCTGCTGCATTTCGCCGGCCGGACGCTGGAGCTGGTCTTGATGGGCGACTCCAACGCCATCGAACTGTCGAGCCCGCTTGGGCGCAGCGTGTTCGAATGCACTCCCTTTCTCGGAGGTGCGCTCGGGCAGAGTGCGGCCGACGGCCAGCTGGAAGCGCCGATGATGGGCAAGGTGGTGGCGATCAGGGCTGCCGTGGGCGACGCGTTAGCTACCGGGCAGACCGTGGTGGTCCTCGAGTCGATGAAGATGGAGCTGCACATCACTGCGCCATTCGACGGCCATCTGGCAAGCCTGCGCTGCGGTGTTGGCGACATGGTGGCGCGGCACCAGGCGCTGGCGGAAGTAACGCCCGCGCAGCCGGAATGAAGGAGCAGGCAATGTCTTTCTTACCGCGCCGAGCCGAGTTCCATGAGGAGGGCCCGCGCGAGGGGTTCCAGATGGAGAGCCAGGTGTTCCCCCTGGCGCAGCGGGTGGAACTGATTGAAGCGTTGGCCGCTGCGGGCCTGCATCAAGTGCAATGCGCATCGTTCGTCAGTGCGCGCGCAGTGCCGCAGATGGCCGATTCCGCAGAGCTCTTCGGCGCCTTGCGCAAGCGCCCCGGGACGCGCTACACCGCACTCTGGCTGAACGACAACGGATTTGAGCGTGCACGGGCCTGCGAGCAGGTGGATCTCGACGGCAAGGTGATGTTCTACGTCACTGAGCCGTTTTCGCAGCGAAACAACAACTGCAGCGTGGCCCAGATGCGCGAGCGCCAGCTCGGCTGGATCGACCGCTACATCGAACTGGGCATCCCGGTCGAGCAGGCCTACGTTGTCACCGCTTTCGGCTGCAACTTCGGCGGACCGGTGCCGGTTTCCGCCATCACCGACGCGGTACGCTGGCTGGTCGATGTGTGCGCAGACCGGCGCATTTCGCTTCCGGCCATCTACCTGGCCGACACGATGGGCTGGGCCAATCCGGAAGAGATCAAGCGCCGGATCGGTGCAGTGCGGCAGATGGTGCCGGATGCCCGCATCGGCCTGCACCTGCACGACACGCGTGGGCTTGGAGGCGCGAACGTCTACGCTGCCTTGCAGATGGGTGTTGAGCTGTTCGACAGTTCGGTGGCCGGGCTGGGGGGCTGTCCCTTTGCCGGGCACAAGCACGGCTCGGCGGCTGGCAATGTGTGTACCGAAGACATGGTGTTCATGTGTGAGGAACTGGGCATCTCCACCGGCATCGATCTCGAACTGCTGCTCGAAGCCTCACGCATGGCGGAGCGTATTATCGGCCGGCCTCTGACGGGGCACCTGATGCACAGTGGCACGCTCGCCGCCGCACGCGGCTGAGCTGTGGCTGCGCGCTGCGCATGACCGACGCTGCACCCTCCCGCCCGCCGCAGGCCGGCGGCGATGAATGGTTCGGTCCGCTGCTGGCCATGGTGGGGGTGCAGACTGCGGCGTCCTTCTTGTCCCGGATCGCGCCTACGCTGTCGCCGAGCCTGGCGCCGCGCATCGGCTGGCCGGTCGAGAGCGCCGGTTACTTGTCATCGCTGATTACCGGCGGCTCAGTTGTGGCCCTGCTGCTGGGCTTGCCGCTGTTGCGGCGTTTCGGATCGCTGCGGAACTTGCAGGTCGGCCTGGCATTGGGCGTGGCAGGCGCCTTGTTAAGTGCCGTGCCAGCACCGGCTGCGCTGCTGGCCGGCAGTCTTCTCATCGGTTTCTCGATCGGACCGCCGTCCTCGGCCGGCACCGACGTGCTACAGCGCTTTGCCCCACCACGGCACCGCAACCTGTTGTTCTCGGTCAAACAGGCCGGTGTGCCGCTGGGCGGAGTGCTCGCTGGCCTGCTCCTTCCGTGGACCACCGAGGTATTCGGTATCGAGGTCGCGGTTGTCGTGGCAGCCGGGATCGGCGCGTTGATGGTTGCAGCAGTGCAGCCATTGCGCGAGCGGGTCGACGCACCCCGCGATTGCGAGCGCCCGTTGCGCTGGCAGATGTTTCTGACGCTGGACCATCTGCGCAAGCCGATGGCAGCTCTGCGGGCGCAGCCAGCGCTGCTGCACATGGGCCTCGCGGGGGGGTGTCTGGCAGCCGGACAGAGCATGTGGTTTGCATTCATGGTGAGTTACCTGGTGGTGGAACTCCGTTGGACACTCACCGCCGCAGGCGCGCTGTTCGCGCTGATGCAACTGGTCAGTGTGTTCGGGCGACCTCTGGCAGGATTCGTGTCCGATCGCCTGGGCGATGGGGTGAAGGTGCTCAGGTTGGCCGTCATCGGCTCGGCGCTGACCACGCTCGCGCTTGCTTTCTGCACCCCGGCGTGGCCCACCTGGAGCGTCATCACCCTGGCGGTGCTCGGCGGCTTGACGGTGGCGAGCTGGAACGGTGTCCAGTTCGCCGAGGTCGCGCGCATCGTTCCCCGGGACACTTTGAATGAAACCATGACGGGGGCGACGCTTGTGCTGCTGCTTGCATTTGCCGCCGGCCCCACCCTGTTCGGCTTCATCGTTGCCGGCGCGGGGTTTGGCGCGGCCTTTGCCGTGGCAGCGCTGGTGACGCTAACTGCACTGCTGCCCTTGTCCCGGGTAGACATATAACTAACGTATGTTTGGTGATAAGATGGGACCGGCAACTGGATCCCGCCAGGTGCAGCCGCCGAAGGCAGCCAATCCGACCGTGGAGGTTCGACGGCGGCGGCCCCATGGCTAAGAGGAAAAAATGACCGACCAGCCCGCTGCAGAGGACAGGATCGCCCGCAAATGGCAGCAGCTCACCGCGATTTCCCCCTACAGCCGGGAACTCGGGCAGGTCCTGCATAGCGTCGATCCGGACTGGTGCGTAATCAAGGTCCCGTACGACACCCGGCTGGTTGGAAACCCCAGGACGCGGGTGCTCCATGGCGGCGCGGTGACCGCATTGCTGGACAGTTGTTATGGGCTTGCCATTTTCGTGCGCATGAATCAATTGCGAAGCATGGCAACTCTGGACCTGCGCATCGACTACCTCAAACCCGCGACGCCAGGCCGCGATCTGTTCGGCGGTGCCGTCTGCTACAAGGTCAGCGCGGACCTCGCCTTCGTACGCGGTTGCGCATACCACGACACCCCCGATGATCCAGTGGCGACGTCTGTGGCGATCTTCATCTTCACCGGCGGGCCGGCGATTTCCCTCGAAGAAGAGGCCCCGACATGAAACTGGCCGAGGTGCTGAGCGAAGCCAGGGCGACCAGGGACTGGTCGCGACTGGTGGACGCCATCCCCTATGCGCGCTTCCTGAACATTCGCATCGAGGTCAAGGGCGACATCTTCAGCTGCGTGTTGCCGTTCGAGAACCGGCTGATCGGGAACCCGGCTGTACCTGCATTGCACGGCGGGGCGATCGGTGGCTTCCTGGAATGCACCGGCGTGTTTTACCTGCTGTGGCACATGGACAGCGCCGATCTGCCCAAGACCATTGATTTCAGCTTCGATTTCCTGCGTCCAGGCAGGCCTGTGGACACCTACGCCAACGTTTTCATGGTCAAGCAGGGGACGCGTATCGCGCACCTGCGCATCGAGGCGTGGCAATCCAGTCCCGACAAACCCATTGCCACCGGCCACGGCAATTTCATGCTCAAACCGGCCGACGACTCCAGAGAAGGCATATGACAGATCGCCGTTACCGTTCCATCTTCCGAGCCGGCCAGTTCGCCGGCCAGGCCGTCATCGTTACCGGTGGCGGCAGCGGCATAGGGCGCTGCACGGCGCACGAACTGGCCCACCTGGGCGCCGGCGTTGCCCTGGTAGGCCGGAAATTGGAAAAGCTGGAGGCGGTCCGGGCGGAGATCGGTGAGGCCGCGCCACAGGCGCGCGTCAGCATCCATTCCTGCGACATTCGCGACGAGCCGGGCGTCACGCAGATGGTCGCAGACGTCCTGCTCCAGCATGGCCGCATCGACGGTCTCGTCAACAACGCCGGCGGGCAGTATCCACAGCCCGCCCGCGATATTTCGTTGAAGGGTTGGGACGCGGTGGTGCGCAACAACCTGCACGGTGGATTTCTCGTCTCCCGAGAGGCCTACACACAATGGATGGAGGCCAACGGAGGCGCCATCGTCAACATCATCGCCGACATGTGGATGGGGATGCCGACGATGGCCCACAGCGGCGCCGCGCGCGCCGGGATGCTGTCGTTCACCGAGACCGCTGCCTGTGAATGGGGCGAGTCCGGGGTGCGGGTCAATGCCGTTGCCCCCGGCTTCGTGGCCAGCAGCGGTTTTGACACATATGGGCCCGAGATGAAGGCCAAGTTCCGCAGCCTGATGAAAACCTCGCCCTTGCAACGCTACGGGACCGAGTCAGAAGTGTCTTCGGCCATCGTGTATCTGCTTTCCGAAGGAGCGGCGTACATCACCGGCTCGTGCATCCGCGTCGATGGCGGGGTGCCCAACGCGCGCCAGACATGGAAGCTGGCCGAGCACGAACGATCGAGACCCTACGAAGGTTTCCCGCTCGCGCAGATGCCGGAATGCCTGAAACCCGGCGCATAGCAGACCGCCCATCCCCAACGGAGATTCCCCATGGCTCTGGACCCACCCGCCGGCGCGCAGCTCGTCCCCTTCAAGACGCATAACCGCACGATCACCGAAACCGACATCGTGACCTTCGTCAACGTGATCGGCCTTCACGAGCCATTTTTCATCGACATGGAGTACATCAAGTCCCACATGTCGGGCAAGCACCGCAATCGCTTCGCGCCTGGCCCGATGATCATTTCGCTTGGCATGGGGTTGCTTGCCCCAACCGTGGCTGGTGTCATCGACAAGGTGCTCGAAGGGCGCGCGCACGGCCCGTTTGGGGGCATGACCGGCGTCGACGCGCGTGTACGTGGGGCGCTTTTTCCGGGCGACACCGTGCATGTCGAGGGCGAGGCGTGGCTGCGTCCACCGAGTTCACGGGGGTACACCCTGATGGACCTGCGGCACCGCGTCATCAACCAGCACGGTGAGGTGCTGGTTGACTTCACGGAAACCATCACCTTCCTCCCCGAAGGCGCCGTCGAGCATTGAGCGTCGCTGCTGCTCCGCGCACTCCGATTGATCCCCTTCTTTTTTTTGGAGACGTGAAATGATCAGGCTGCTCATATTTTCCCTGGCGCTGATGCTGCAATCGCCGGCGCGCGCGGACGACTATCCGGCGCGTCCTATCCGCATCATCGTTCCGACTGCACCCGGTGGTATCACCGACGGTTTCGTCCAGTTGATTGCCGAAGCAGTTCGCGCGGCATGGGGACAGACCGCGGTCATGGAGCACCGCGCCGGCGCCGGGGGGATCATCGGCACGGATTTCGTCGCCAAGGCCGCGCCCGATGGCTACACACTGCTGGCCGGCAACATCGGCCCGCTTGTGATCGCGCCGTATCTGCAACAGGGCAAAGTCCCGTACGATGCGGCCCGTGATTTCACGCCAGTCATTTTGTTGGCGACCTTCGCCAATGTACTGGTGGTGAATCCGTCGGTCCCCGCGGCAAACCTGGGCGACCTCATCCGGATGGCGAAGGCAAAGCCTGGCAACCTGCACTTTGCCTCGCCCGGTGTCGGACAGTCGCAGCACCTGTCGGGTGAACTTTTCAAGCGGATGACCGGCATCAATATCGTTCACGTGCCCTACAAGGGGACCGGCCCGGCGCTCACCGACCTGATCGGCGGGCAGGTGGAAATGATGTTCAGCAACATCCCGCCGGCCTTGCCCTACATCGCGTCGGGCAAACTGCGGCCGCTGGCAGTCACCGGTTCCGCACGGAGCGGCGCGTTGCCCGATGTGCCAACGGTCGCGGAATCCGGCGTGCGCGATTACCAGGTCGTGTCATGGATCGGTCTCTTCGCACCCGCAGGCACACCGTCAACCGTCGTCTCACGGCTGCACGCCGAAATTGCCCGCGCGCTGGCGTCTCCAGCGGGCCGGCAACGGTTCGCCAACGCGGGCGCTGACGCCGGCACTGGTTCGCCCCAGGACTTCGGTGCATTTCTCGCCGCCGAACGTGTCAAGTGGAGCACGCTGATCCGCGAAGCCGACATCAAGGCGGAGTAAAGTGAAAATGCGAAAAATCCAGCGGTGGCTCGCGCCGGGCTCTCGTTGCCCCTTGGTGTCCCGGCGCTTCGTGACGAGGAGAACGCAATGATGAAACGAAATTTGCTCAGGGCCATGGTGTCTCACGCCGTCCTGGTGTGTGTCGCGGGGACTGCGGCCGCCCAGAGCGCGCCGGCCGGTTACCCGGTCAAGCCAATCCGGCTGATTATTCCGTTCGCGCCCGGCGGCCCGACGGACCTGTTTGCCAGGCTGTTCGCGGAGCGGCTGTCGGCGGTCTCCGGGCAGCAGGTGCTGGTCGACAACCGGGCCGGCGCGGCCGGCAACATCGCCTATGCGTCGGTGGCGAAATCGCCGCCGGACGGCTATACGCTCTTGCTGGGGACGACAGGCCTTGCCACGAATCCGTTGATCTACAAGACGCTGTCCTACGATTCCGGGAAGGACTTCCAGCCAATTGCGCTGCTCGCGGTCGCGCCGCTGGTGCTCCTGACGCCAACCCAGGGGCCGGACACGGTTGCAGGCGTGGTGGCGCGGCTGAAGACGAATCCGGGACATTTCAGCTATCCCTCCGGCGGTAGCGGAACCAGCACCCACCTGGCAGCCGAAATGTTCAAGTTGAAGGCGGGGATCGATGCCATCCATGTTCCCTACCGTGGCTCGGGCCCGGCCTTTCTGGACACCCTGGCCGGGCGTCACGTGTTCATGTTCGACACGATCGGCGCGTCACGGCCGCATGTTTCCGCCGGCAAACTCAATCTCGTTGCGGTGGCCAGCGCGAAGCGCTCGCAAGCCGCGCCCGGTGTGCCGACCTTCGCTGAAGCAGGGATCGACGGGATGCAGGCCTTCACCTGGAACATGCTGCTCGCCCCGGCTGGAACCCCGAGGGCGGTGGTCGAGGCACTGAACCGGCTTTCGAACACAGCAGTCTCCGATCCCGGCCTTGCCAGGCGATCCGCCGATCTGGCGATCGACCTGACTGTCGATTCCACGCCCGAATCGGCAGCAGCTTTCATCGCCAGCGAGACCCGGCGCTGGTCGGATGTGGTGAAGGCGTCGGGGATCAAGATCGACGAATAGCGGCTGTCCCGGCCGGACGCGGTTGTGGCAGTGCCACCAGCAGCTGTGCGGCGCTGCGCACAGCGTCGGGAATCGGCACCGACTTGCGTGCGTCGAGATCGAAGAACAGCGCCGCAACCACGATCGAGGTCAGGACTTCGCCACTGGCTGAATCGATCAGCCGGTGAAAGAAGTAAAACACCTTCTCCCCCGCAGCGAGCACGCCGCTGCGAACCTCCACCGCCTGGCCCACCCGCATGGGCCGCCGGTAGTCGATGTCGTAGTCGAGCGCGGCGGAGCCGAGCCGGCGCTCCCGCATGTCCCTCTTGCTCACTCCCATGGCGAGAAACAGGTGGTTGACGCATTCGGCGAAGCGGGCGATGTGGGCGCGGGGCGGAGCGATCCCCCGGGCATCGCACTCCCACGACTCTACCGATCCACGGTACGTCAGCAGCAAGTGATCGGACCCGTGGTCTGTGGGATGCGCGTGTGCCGCGGGTCTGGGTGGCGGCGCTTGCGCAACCCAGACAGCCGACGCCGCCAACCGCACCTCGTCGGGACAGGGGAGCAACTCGCCGCTGTCGAGCTCGGCCCAACGCAGCCGCGTCTCGAACGTCGCAGCTTCGGCGCCAGTGTCAAGGTTGATCAGGGTGCTGGCAACCGCCAGCGCGCCATCGACTTCGATTGCCCTGACGCCGGAACGGAAGGTGTAGATGTCTCCTGCCCGCAGTTCGCGCTTGAAGAGGATGCGATCCGAGACCGGCAGCAGCCCCAGCCCTGACTGGCGCTCCTGTGACGGCTTCAACCCGGATTGCGCGGCCATCACAGCCAGTGCGTCGCTGGCCTTGGCCAGATAGAACTGCACGTTCAAGTGCCCCCATTGGTCGCATTCCCAGGCGTTGACGACGCCGCGGCCGGTGACGAAAGATTCGCTCAACGTGGCTCCCCGGGCAGCAGTCGGGCGCGCGCACGCGCCAGCACCGCCGGATCCAGCGGCGCAGAGCGCCGGGCGTCGAGGTCCATGTTGACGGTGAACACCTTGGAAGTCATGACCAACTGGTTGCCGTCGAGTTTGCGCAGACTGTGAAAGAAGGTGAGCTTGCGTTCACTGGCTTCGAGCACGCCGCTGTGCATCTGCAGCACGTCGCCCGCAAGCACCTCCTTGAGGTAGCTGATTTCCTGCTTTACCGCGGCCGGTGCCTGCCGCCGCTGCCGGATGAAGGCTGGAGTAATTCCGATCGATGCCATGACATGCCATGCTGCATCCGACACCTTCGCCACGTAGAACTGGACATTCATATGCCCGAGGTGGTCGCATTCCAGCGGCGACACCCGGCCCAGAAAGGACTCAATGAGCATGGGCTCCGTCGCGACGCCAGCCTCCAGCGAGGAAACGGATGGTCTGGTCACTCGATTTTCATCCCCGAAGCCTTGATGGTCTTGGCCCACTTCTCGGTCTCCACTTTCATGAAGGCGCCGAATCGATCGCCGGTCATGGGGAGCGGATCCAGACCCAGGGCGGCCATCTTGTCCTTCACCTCCGCCAGCGACAAGATGCGCAAAACCTCGTTCTGCATCCTGGCGACCACGTCACGCGGGACGCCGGCGGGCATCACGATTCCAAGCCATGAATAGGCATCGAGTCCCGGCAGCCCCGCTTCAGCCGCGGTTGGCACGTCGGGCAGCAGTGGCGAGCGGCTTGGCGATGTCACTGCAAGGGCCCGGACCCGCCCGCCCTTGACCTGCGGGACCGCTGTCACGGTCGGCTCGAAGGTGAAGCCGACCTCTCCCGAGACCACGGCCATCAGTCCGGGCACGGTCCCCTTGTAGGAGACCGCGACGATGTCGGTCCCGGTAAGCATCTTGAACAACTCGCCGGTGAGATGGATGGTGGCGGTACCGGCTGAGAAATTCAGGCGGCCCGGCCTCGCCTTGGCCGCGTCCACCAGGTCCTTGACCGTGTTCAGGGGTGCCGCCGTCGGGACCACCAGCACCAATGGCGTGTAAGCCATCATTGCAACGGGAGTGAAATCGCGCACCGGGTCATAAGGGAGCTTGCTGTACAGCGAGACGTTGGTCGCGTGCGTGCTCAGCACCGCCAGCATCATGGTGTAGCCGTCAGGGGCCGCCTTCGCCGCCGCCTCTGAAGCGATGATGCCGTTGGCCCCGGGCTTGCTTTCAACCAGCACCGGCTGGCCCCAGGCCTCGGTCAGTTTCTGCCCGACGAGCCGGGCCATGATGTCGGTGGCGCCGCCGGGTGCGAAGGGAATGATGAAGCGTATCGGTTTTGCGGGGTAGGGCTGCGCCTGCGCCGGTTGCAGCGCCAGCAAGCCCGCGGCGCATGTCAGCACAAGCCATCGGAGGATGTTCATGGGGATTCCTTGGTTGGCTATGGGCCTGTCACTCAGCCTTGATTCCAGCGGCCTTGACGACGTGGCCGAACTTCACGAGTTCCGCCCGATGCAAGGCAGCCGTAGCATCGGCGTCGCCGGGGCGCGGCTCGAAGCCGATGCCGCGGATTTTTTCCATGACCGCGGGCTCGTTCACGATTTTCGTCAGGGTGCTACTGAGCCGCGCCACGATATCCTTCGGCACGCCAGCGGGGGCGAATACGCCGATCCAGGCGGTGTACTCCATTCCCGCAACGCCCGCTTCCGCCACGGTTGGGATGTCCGGCGCGAGCTGCGAGCGGCTCAGGCCAGTCTGTGCCAACGCCCGCAGCCGGCCGGCGCGGATGTTGGGAAGGCTGCTTGAGAGCGGTTCGCAGACCACCTGGATCTGGCCGCCGATCAGGTCCGTCAATGCCTGTGGCGTCGCCTTGTACGGCACCTTGACAAGATCGATGCCGGCGCGCAGTTTGAATAGCTCGGTGCAGAGCAACGCCGAACTCGTCCCCGAGCCGTAGTTGAGCGTCCCCGGGGCAGCCTTGGCCGCTGCCACCAGGTCCCTGAGAGTCTTGTGCGGCGATGTGGCCGAAACAACAATTGCGAATGGCGCATCCCCTGCGAGCGCCAGCGGGACCAGTTCCTTCAAGGGGTCTACTGCAAACCCGGCGTACAGAAAGGTGTTTGCCGCCACCGTGGTGCTCGACCCCAGCAGGATCGTATAGCCGTCCGGCGTCGCCTTGGCGGCGGCCGTGACGCCGAGCGTGCCGCCGGCGCCTGCCCGGTTGTCCACGACCACCGACTGGCCGAGACGATCTCCGAGCGCCTGCGCAAGCAGGCGCGCCAGCGAGTCCGTGCTGCCGCCGGCGCCTTGCGGCACGATCATCTGGATCGGCTTGGCCGGCCAGGCCTGGCCCCAGGCCGCGCTGCACGGCAGCATTGCGGCACAACAAAGCAGGGCGATGAATCGATGGACTGTTTTCATGATTGCTCCTGACGAGAGTGGGAAAGAAAAACGGGATCGAGGTGCGCGCGGGGCGCGCACGGCGGGGAAGCGAAAAAAGGATGGGTTGCGGCAGCAAGCTGCGCAGGGGCAGACCGATAAAATTGAACGAGGCGAATGACGCCTTCAACCAAGGAAACACCATGACCGAAGCCGCCGTGTTTGCCAGCACGCGAGAGCACGTGTGCCAGATCACCCTCAACCGGCCCGAAGGACGCAACGCAATGGCGCCCGAGATGCTGCAGACGTTTCAGGAAGTGATCGACCGGGTGAAGGCGGACCGGGAGATCCGGTGCGTCATCATCACCGGCAGCGGCGCCAGTTTTTGCTCGGGCGCGGACTTCCGCAGCGGGATCCTCGATCACGGCGACGCATTGCCGCACGAAGCGTCGTTTGGCATCTATCGCCCTTTCCTGACCATCCTCGACGTCGAGGTGCCGGTGATTGCAGCCATGAACGGCCATGCCATCGGCGGGGGTTTCGGTTTGGGGCTGGTGTGCGATCTCCGCGTCGCCAATCGCGAAGCGAGATACGGTGCGAATTTCGCGCGGCTCGGCCTGCATTCGGGCATGGCGATCAGCTACCTGTTGCCACGCATCACGAGTGTGCCGCGCGCGGCCGAACTGCTTTTCACCGGCCGTGTCTTCTCGGGCGAGCAGGCCGCAGAGATGGGAATCGCCAACTATGCTGTCGAGCCCGACCAGGTGCTGCCCAGGGCGCGCGAACTGGCGGCTGAAATTGCCGCCTGCGCCCCGGTGGCGGTGCGTATGATGAAGCGGTCGCTTTACCGCGGTCTCAACTGGGATCCCCGCACCGCCGGTGAGCTGGAAGCACATGCGCAGTCGCGAACGCTGGAAATGGAAGACGCCAAGGAAGGCGTCGCCGCCCTGCTCGAAAAGCGGCAGCCGCAATTTCGCGGTGTCTGACGCGGGCCGGGGACAGAACGGCGGGACAGCGAACACCGGCATCCCCTTACCATCCGCCAAAGGAAAGGCCGCCGTTGACGCTCACGGTCTGGCCATTGACCTGCGACGCGGCGTCTGAAGCCAGGAAAGCGGCCACGGCGGCCACCTCGGTGGCGCTCGGAGCGCGTCCCTGGGGAAAGCGCTCCAGCGCCTTGGAGAACAGCCGGTTTTCAAAGCCAGGCTGCGAAAAGATCCGATCCCAGGCAGGAGTGTCGGTGGTCAGGGTGAGGGCGACCGAATTGACCCGGATATTCCAGCGCGAAAACTCCCGCGCCAGCGCCTTGGTCATGAGCAGGATGGCCGCGCCCACGGCACCGATGACGGCTTCGCCCGGGGTGGGGTGGCGAGCGGCGTCGGTCGTGACCATGATGACGGACCCTGAGCCGCGCGCCCGCAGTGCAGGCAGCGCCGCGTGAACCGGGAAGATCCGTGGCAAGAGCCGTGCATTGAATGACGATTCGATCTGCTCGGCTGTCATTTCCGCGAACGGCCGCGGCCCGAACGGGCCGGCCGCACCAGCACTGACGAGGATGTCGAGCCCGCCGGTCCGTTTGACGGTGCGCTCGACAATGGCAGCCATGGCGGCGTGATCGCCGGCTTCGCCGGACTCGAACGCGGCTTTCGGATGAATGGCGCGCAACGTCGCCAGCGCCTCTTCGCCGTGCCCAGGATTTCGGCCTGTGACGACCACCTCGACGCCCTGGCGCGCCAGGGCCTGGGCCACCGCGAATCCGATGCCGCGGGAGCCGCCAGTGACCAATGCAATTTTGCCTTCCATGCCATTACTCCTTGGTGGTTCCACGCGAAGTGACACCGGCAGCCGCCATGGCTTCGATTTCCGCGGGGCCGTAGCCCGCCTCACGCAGGATCTCTTCACTGTGTTCACCGAGCAGCGGTGCCAGGCGTGTGACCTCGGGCGGGGTCCGGGACCAGCGCGAGGGGGGACGCAGGTTGATCAATGTGCCCGCAGCGGGATGGTCGCGCCGTTCGACGAAGCCGACCGCTTTCAGGTGCTCGTCGTCGAGCAGGGATTCGAGCGTGTGCAACGGGCCGGCAGGAATGTCTGCCTTGCGCAGCAGTTCCAGCCACTGCGCGGTGCTGCGGGTGCGGAAGGTCTTTTCGAGAAAACCGTAGACCTCGGCCGAGTGGATGGTGCGGGCCTGCACATTGGCAAAGTGGGGATCGCGCATGCGTTCGGGTTCACCCAGGGCATCGAGCAGAGACTGCCATTGCCTGTCGTTGATGAGGAAGGCGCAGACATGGCCGTCGGCGGTGCGGAACGGCCGACGGTCACTGCTGAGATGGCGGGTGTAGCCGGGTGGGCCGAGCGGAGGATCGAAGCTCGCTCCCATCATATGGTCGCCCAGCACACCCTGCGCCATGGTTTCGAACATGGGCACTTCGATCGCCTGGCCCTCGCCGCTACGCAGCTTGTGTACCAGGGCACCGAGGATGGCGTTGACAAGCGAAACGCCGACGTGCCGGTCGGCCATGGCAAGCGGCACGTAGCGCGGTCCTTCCCCGCCTGCGCGCTCGAACAGGCTGGGGATTGCCACCATGCCCTGCATCAGGTCGTCGAGCGCGGGAAGCGCGGCGTAGGGGCCGTCCTGGCCAAAGCCCACGGCGCCGACGTAGATCACCGCCGGGTTGACGGCCGCCACTGCTTCATACGACAGGCCCAGCCGTGTCATGGCCTGCGGCCGCACGTTGTAGACGAAGATATCGGCGAGCGCGGCGAGCCGCAGCGCAGCGTCGCGGCCGGCGGGCTGTTTCAGGTCGAGCACGATGCTGCGCTTGTTGCGGTTCATCTGCACGAACATCCCGCCCATGCCAGGACAGGGCGACGGCCCGATCACCCGCACCAGGTCGCCCTCGGGTGGTTCGACCTTGATCACTTCGGCGCCCATGTCTCCGAGGATCTGGGTTGCAAAAGGCCCCATCAGATAGCTTGTGAGGTCGAGTACCCGGATGCCATGCAACGGTGTCATTCTGTCCCCTTGTTTCGTTCACTCTTGCTGCTGCGCGGTGACAGCAGTCAGGCCGCGCCAGGCGCCCTGAGCGCCCTGGCGGCGGAATTCCTGCATCAGCTCGCGCGCCCACCAGGCTTCGGCGCCGTGCTCGTCGCGCCAGGTGAGCAGCCGGCGTGTGCTCTGGTGCAGGACATGTTCGAAGGTGACGCCGATCGCCCCGTGCAGCTGGTGCGAGATGCGCGCGCTCAGCCCGGCGGCCTCCCCGGCGCGCAGCTTTGCTGCGGCAATGGCCGCCCTGGCCCACGGACCGGCGCAAGCGGCCGCCGCGGCCTGGACCGCGACGCGGGCGGCAGCGGTCTCCTGCGCAAGCTGGGCAAGCTGGTGCTGCACGGCCTGAAACTGACCGATCGGGCGGCCGAATTGCGTGCGTTCGCCGGTGTAGGCGAGCGTCAGGGCCAGCACGCGGCTGCAGCTTCCGGCGATCTGCGCCGCCCGCAGCAGCGCCGCGGCACAGCGCCCGTCGACGAATTCGGTGTCGTTCAGGGGG
This sequence comes from Ramlibacter sp. 2FC, assembly GCA_943372495.1. Lineage (GTDB taxonomy): Bacteria > Pseudomonadota > Gammaproteobacteria > Burkholderiales > Burkholderiaceae_C > Ramlibacter. Next base: position 388,860 of record CALRYV010000002.1, read on the forward strand.
CACAGGGCGACGCCGGGTGTGTCCAGCGCAAGGTCGGCTACGCTGACATCGTCGCGGGGCTCGCCGCAGAGCGCGCGGCCTGGCATCGCGGTGAATGACCCTCGTGGCAGTCGCAGCGCCGCGACTCCACCCGCGCAGCGTACATGCACCAGCAGCGCTGCGCAGCTTGCGCCCCAGGGCACGCCGCGCAGGGTCAGGCTGACGCGTCCGCTGCGCAGCGCGGGGCCCAGATCGGTATCGGTGCAGGCGAAGCCAAGCGGTCCTGCGCCTGGTTCCAGACCAGCGCGGCCGAGCAACCAGCCGGCCAGTACGGTTTCCGCGATCGGGAGCGGCACGTTGAATTCACCGGCGCGTTCGAGCAACAGGCAGGCATCCGTCCAGTCGCCGCCCGCGCCGCCACGGTCTTCCGCCGCCAGCAGGCGGGCCGGGTCCAGGTGTTCGACCGCCGTCCACAGTCCTTGCGGCCAGGTCCCCGCCTCAGCGGAGTTGACAAGCGCGGCGTCACAACGCTGGGCGAAGAGCCGCTCGGCCGCCGCGGCCAGGGGAAGTGCGAGGTCGCTCATCTTCCCTGCAGGTTCTTCGCGATCATGTTGCGCAGGACCTCGTTGGTGCCGCCACGCAGCGTGTAGGTAGGAGCCAGCGGCAAAGTGGCCGCCAGCATGGCGTGGATTGCACAATCGCCGGCCAGACGTTCGTCAGCACCCAGCGCCTCGCGCACGATGTCGATCGAGTCGCGCTCGAAGTGTGTCCCCAGATCCTTGACCATTGCCGCCTCGATCGCCGGCGACTGCCCTGCGCCGAGCGCGCCCCAGACACAAAGGCTCATGTTCCGCAAGGTCATCAGGCGGGCAAGCAGGCGGCCCGCAGCCACGTCCCCGGCACCCGGGGCATCGGCGAGCAGCTGGCTCACCAAGGCGTCAACCAGCGGCATGGTGCTGAGAAAGCGTTCTGGCCCGCTGCGCTCGTACGCGAGCTCGCTGGTCACCTGCTTCCAGCCGTCTCCGGGGGCGCCGACCACTCTGTCATCGGGAACCACGACGTCATCGAAGACGACCTCGTTGAAGTGATGGCTGCCATCCAGCATGTGAATCGGACGGATCGTCACCCCCTCGGCCCGCAGGTCGACGATCAGCTGGGTCAGTCCGGTATGGCGCGCCGTCGGGTTGGCGGGTTCGGTGCGGCACAGCACGATGATGTAGTGGCACAGGTGGGCGCCGCTGGTCCAGACCTTGCGGCCGTTCAACAGCCAGCCGCCAGCGCCGCGATGGGCGCGGGTGCGCACGGAGGCCAGATCAGAACCGACGTCCGGTTCGCTCATGCCGATCGCGAAGTACAGCTCTCCGGCGGCGATCCGGGGCAGGAACTCCTGGCGCTGCTCCTGCGTGCCGAAGCGCATCAACAGCGGGGCGCTTTGGCGAGCGCCGATCCAGTGGGCGGCCACGGGCGCGCCAGCGGCGAGCAGTTCCTCGTTGATGGTCAAGGTGTCGAATGCGGTGCCGCCGCGGCCACCGTACTGCTTCGGCCAGTGGTAACCGATCCATCCCATGGCGCCGAGGCGACGGCTGAACTCGGCGGAGAACCCTTCGGTCCAGGAATTGCTGATGGGCCTGAAGCGTCCGGCGCTCGTCTCGGCCGCAATGAAAGCTCGAACACGCTGCCGCAGGTCCTCCACAGCCGCGCCGAGCGGCGGTAGCTTCAGGTCGGGATTCAGGAACAACATCGGCGGTCGGGATCTGAGGAGGCGCGGCGGACGGAGACGACTTCAACATTATGAGCCGGCTACAATAAACTGCCAACTGTTAGTTTGACTGATACATTGTGGCAAAAAGAGCAAACCCTTCAACATGGTGGAGACCCTGATGTCCAATCGCTCCCTCGACGATCTGAATCCCGGTGACAAGTTCAAGAGCTATGGCCGTACGGTCACTGAAGCTGACATCGTCATGTTTACCTGCTTTGCGGGCCTGAAGCTGCCCATCTTCATCAACGAGGAATTCGCCAAGAAGCACACCGACTTTGGCGGCCGCATCTGCCCGGGGCTGATGACGGCCTCGCTGGCCGCCGGCATGATGGAGGAAATCCTCGGGCCCGCGACCATCGCCGCGCTGGAACTGAGCAACTTCAAGTTCACGGTGCCTGTCCGTCCGGGCGACACGCTGCGCGCGGAAGTGACTGTTGAAGGCAAGAAGAACCTGTCGGACGGCAAGCGGGGCGTCATGGACGGCCGCGTGCGCGTCTACAACCAGCGCACCGAGCAGGTGCTCGAGTTCACGGAGAAGCTGATGATGCGCCGTGGATCGGTCGAAGACCTGGTCTGAGTTTCAAGGCGGGGCGGCCCTGGGGACGATCAGGGCGTCGAGCGCGAGCGCGCCTTGCCCGCGCGGCAGGACCACGAACGGATTGATGTCGATGCTCTCGATCGCGTCTGCGTGGCGGGCCGCATAGACCGACAGCCGGGCGATCGCGCTGGCCAGGGCGTCCTCATCGGCAGCCGGCTGGCCGCGCAGGCCGGTGAGCAGCACCCGTCCCTTGACTTCGTCAATCATCGCGCGTGCCTCGTCCATCCCGAACGGGGCGACGCGGAACGACACGTCCTTGAAGGCCTCGACGAAGACCCCGCCAAGGCCGAACATCACGACCGCGCCGAACACCGGATCGCGGGTCACGCCAAGGATCGTCTCGACGCCCCTCGGGGCCATGCGCGCGACCACCACGCCGTCGAGTCGCGCGCCTGGCGCGCGGTCCTTCGCACGCTGAATCAGCTCGCGAAAGCCTTCACGCACCTGCGACTCGTCTTGCAGGCCGACCAGCACCCCGCCAATTTCGCTCTTGTGCGGGATGTCGGCCGAGGCGATCTTCAGAACAACCGGGAAGCCCAGTTCGCCGGCGCAACGGGCAGCCTCGGCTTCGGAACCGGCGAGACGCTCCTGAACCACAGGGATGCCCGCGCTGGCCAGCACGCGCTTGGCCTCGAGCTCGTTGATCGCGCGCCCCGGGGGTGCGATCGCCCCGGCGGGCAGGGCCGGTGGCGGATCCGGCTTTCGGGCGCGCACGGCGTCGCGCTCGAAGCGGACCAGCGCGCTACCCGCGCGCACCGCCCGCGTCGGTTCGTCAAACAGCATCACGCCGGCTGCCTCGTAGAGCTTGCGCACTTCGGGCGTGGCGAGCATCGACATGATCACCGTGCGGTCCGGGAAGCGCGCCAGCACCAGCTTGAGTTGATCCAGCAGACGGGCACTGAGATCGAACACCTGACCCACGCTGGACAGGAATGCCACGACAAGGTCGTAGCCGCCCTCCTGGAGCATGAGCTGGAAGTTCTTCTCGAATAGCGTCAGGTCATTGACAAGTTGCGCCGTCATGTCGACCGGGTTGCGCGTTCCCGCGAAAGGCAGGATCGCCTTGAGCCGGCTCTGGGCGTCTTCGGGCATCGGCGCGACATCCAGGCCGCACTCGGCGGCGGTATCCGCCATCAGTGCGCCCACGCCGCCCGACACGGTCAGCAGCCCGAGCCGGTTGCCCTTCGGCGACTGGCGCGCGATGGAACAGGCATAGGCGACGTCGAACAGCTCATCGATCGTGCGTGCACGGTAAGCGCCGTACTGCTTGAACAGCCCGTCGTACACCTGGTCCGAACCGGCGAGCGAGGCGGTGTGGGAGGCTGCAGCCTGGGCTCCGGCTTCCGAACTTCCCACCTTCATCAAGACGATGCGCTTGCCCCGCTCGCGCGCGAGTGCCAGGGCATCGACCAGCCGGGCCTTGTCGGTCGCGGCCTCGACATAGCCCACGATGACGTCGGTCCCGTCGTCCAGCGCGTAGTGGTTTACGCAGTCGGCGAAATCGACGTCGCATTGATTGCCGGTCGTGATCCACAGGTTCAACCCCAGGCCGCGCTGCCGGATCAGGGACAGGCAGTAACCGCCGAAGGCGCCGCTCTGGCTGACCAGGCTGATTCTCCCGGGTACCAGCCCGAAGCCGGCGGCGCTGGGGGTGAAGGTTCCGAGGATCCGCCGACGGACATTGATGATTCCCATGCAGTTGGGACCGACCACCCGCATCCCGGTGCGCTGCGCCAGCGCACTGATCCGCAACTGCCATTCGGTGCCCGCCCCGCCGACTTCGGCGAAGCCTGAACTCAGCACGACTGCGCCGCCGACGCCTTTGCGGGCGCAGTCTTCCAGCGCATCGAGCACGGCGGGGGCGGGGACGGCGACGATGGCGAGGTCCACCGGCCCCGGGACCGCGGACACGGTCGAAAAGGCCGGCAACCCCTGGATCAGCGCCGACTTGGGATTGACGGGATACAGCGGCCCGTCGTAGCCGCTGGTCTTCAGGAAATCGAGTGGACGCCCTCCGATCTTGGTTGGATCGGACGACGCGCCATAGACGGCGATAGCGCGCGGATTGAACAGCGCGTCCAGCGAGGCGCGCGGGCGGGGGCCTGGAGTTCGCACAACCGGCTCTCAGTGAATCGAGAGACCGCCATCGGCGCCGACAATCTGGCCCGTGACATAACTCGCGCCGGCCGAGGCGAGGAAAACGAACACGGGTGCCAGTTCCTGCGGCTCGGCCCAGCGGCCGAGAGGGATTCGCTCGATCATGCGGTCCTTGAAGCGCTCGTCGGTGCGGATGGTCTCGGTCATCGGCGTTGCCGCGCCCGGGGCCACCGCGTTGACGAGGATGTTGTAGCGCGCCAGCTCGCGCGCCGCCGACTTGGTAAAACCGATCAGGCCCGCCTTGGCCGAGCCGTAATTGATCTGCCCGATCGTGCCGAGGATGCCGGCGGTGGAAACCGTGTTGATGATCCAGCCGCGCTTGCGCTCGATCATGCTGCCCACGACGGCCTGCAGGCAATTGAAGCTGCCGGTGAGATGGACGGCGAGCACCTGGTCCCACTGGTGGGGTGTCATCTTGTGCAGCATGGCGGTGCGGGTGATGCCGGCGTTGTTGACCAGTACGTCGATGGGGCCAAGGTCGGAGACCACGGCGGCGACCATTGCGTCGACTCCCGCGCGGTCTGAAACGTCGCACTTGTGCGCGACAGCCTTGCCGCCGGCGGCTCGGATTTCCCCCGCGATCCTTTCGCCGCCTTCGGCATTCCAGTCGACCACAGCCACGTGGGCTCCCTGGGCTGCGTAGGCGTGGGCGACTGCTGCGCCGATTCCCTGTCCGGCGCCAGTGACGATGGCGACTTTGCCGGCAAGTGCGTTTCCGTTGAACATTTCCGCTGTCTCCTGTTGAGGGGTTGAAAGTCTTTACGCAAAACGGTCATTTGTTAGAATAACATTACTGGCCGGCCTGCGGGCGTCCACCGGCGGCAGCCACGAACTCATTTCATGAATATGCAAGCGATCGTCCTGAAGGGCTTCGGCGGGCCTGAACAATTCGCCTGTGAAGAACTGGCCACGCCAGCGCCCGGCGCCGGGCAGGTGCTGGTCCGGTTGCGGGCCAGCGGCGTCTGCTATCACGACGTCCTGGCCAGGCAGGGGCATTTCCCGCGCACCATCCTGCCGGGCATCATGGGCCATGAGATGGCGGGTGAGGTGGCCGAACTCGGCCAGGGTGTCGCCGGCATCCAGGTCCACGATCGGGTCGTGATCCTGATGAAGGACCATTGCGGCAACTGCCCCATGTGCGTTCGTGCCCGGGACAATCTTTGCGAGGACGGCGCCGGCCTGTTCGGCGAGGCTCTGCCGGGTGGCTATGCGCAATACGTGGCCGTGCCCGCGCGGAGCTTGCTGCGGATTCCCGATGGCGTCAGCTTCGAGCAGGCGGCGGTCGTTCCCTGCGCGCTGGGAACGGCGTTTCATGGCCTGCACGCCGTGGCGCGGGTTCAGCCCGGCGAGTCGGTGCTGGTCACCGGAGCAAGTGGCGGGGTCGGTATCCATGCCGTGCAGGTAGCACGCATGCTCGGGGCGCGCGTCATCGCCGTCACCACTTCCGAGACCAAACATGCTTTTCTCCTCGAGCAGGGCGCCGACGATGTGATCGTCAGCCCGCAACTCGACTTCGCCGCCGAGGCGCGCCGGATGACCGGTGGCAGAGGCGTCGACGTCGTGTTCAACATCGTCGGCGAACTGGCATGGGCCGCCTCGCTCAGGAGCATGGCGCTGGCCTCGCGCCACGTTTTCGTCGGCAACGTCAACGCCGCGCCCGTGTCGCTGCGCCCGGCGCACGCCATATTGAAGGAGATGTTCTTCCTTGGCACCGACGGGGTCACGCGCGCCGAGGTCGAAAAACTCCTCGAACTTGTCCGTATGGGGCGCCTGCGGCCGGTCGTGGGGGGCACATTGCCGCTGGCCGAGGCGGCGCGCGCACATGCGCTGATGGAGGCGCGGCACTCCTGTGGCCGTCTCGTGCTGACCATGTGATCGGGCCGGCGATGACTGACCTGACTGCGCGACCGAGGCGAGCGGCGCGAGATGCTGCAATGGGAGAGCGACGGCGCTTCATGGGTGTCCTGGCCGGCTCAGCCTGGTCGTTGACCGCGGCAGGCCGCGCGACTGCCCAGGGCTATCCCGTCAGGCCCATCAAACTGGTGGTGGCCTTCGGTACCGGCAGCGCCAACGACCTAATCGCCCGCGAGCTGGCTCACCATCTCGGCGAGATCCTCGGCCAGGCGGTGATCGTGGAAAACAGACCCGGCGGCGGTGGTTCCATCGGGACGAACGCGGTGGCCAAAGCCGTGCCGGACGGTTACACGATCGGCCTGGGAACCAGTTCGCAACTGGTCATGAACGTCGGGTTGTACAAGACCCTGCCCTTCGACATCGAGCGCGATCTGCGCTCGATTGGCCTGGTGTCGCGCACGCCGCTGGTGCTCACGGCAGGCAACGCGATGCCCGCATCGCTCAGGGAACTGATCGCCCTGGCCAGAGCGAAGCCCGGCATGGTGACTTATGGCTCGGGCGGGCCAGGATCGATCAGCCACATCGTTGGCGAGGCTTTCGCCAAGGCCACCGATACATCGCTGCGGCATGTGCCCTACAAAGGCAATGGCGCGGCATTGGTCGACCTGGCTGGAGGACATGTCAGCCTGCTGTTCGACGGCTTCATCTCCGCACTGCCGGTGGTCCAACAGGGCAAGGCGCAACTGCTCGCGGTCTCCGGCCGCCAGCGCGCCGCCATTGCGCCCCTGGTTCCCACTTTCGCCGAGCACGGACTGCCGGAGTTCGAGGCCTACACCTGGAACAACCTGTTCGCACCTGCCCCGACGCCGGCGTCCGTGATCGAAAAGCTCAATGCCGCGCTGAACCGGGCGCTGTCGCTGCCGGCCGTCAGGGACAGGTTGGCGCAGGGCGCCTCCGAATCGCTGGGTCCGACGACGCCACAGCAAGCCGATTCCTTCGCCCGGACTGAGCGAGCGCGCTGGGTTCCTTTCGTGAGGGCGCTGCGGCTTGATGTCAATTGAGTGCCTGCCAGGATGGTTGACGGGCTTGTTTTTTCGAGGAGATTTTTGATGGCAGAAGTATCCACGGGCGACGCCTGGACCAAGGGCCCCGGCCCGGACCAGGTCTTTGCGCAATTCCTTCAGCAAAATGAATTCCGCATCCAGCGCTGCCCGACCTGCGGTACACAGCAGTTCTATCCGCGGCTGGTCTGCACCTGCTGCGGGGGTGTGGGGCTGGAATGGGTGGCATGCAGTGGCCGTGGGGTCGTGCATGCGGTGAGCATTGTCAACCGCAGCGCGGAAAAGGGCGGGCCCTATAACGTCGTGCTGGTCGACCTGGCTGAAGGCCCCCGCATGATGAGTCGCGTAGAAGGCGTGGCCCATGAAGCCCTGCGGATCGGCATGGCGCTGCAGGCGCGGGTGATCAGCGGGGCCGACGGTCCCTGCGTGGTCTTTGACGCGGCGACCGGGGAAACGACATGAGCAACAACAGCATTCGCGGCAGCGCCGCCATCGTCGGTGCGGCGCTCGCGGGCATGGGCGAGGCGCCCGGCCGCAGTTCGGAAGAGATCGCCGTCGAAGCAAGCGTCAAGGCGCTTGCCGAAGCCGGCCTGAGGACGCGCGACGTGGACGCGGTCTTCGGCTCGCTGCCAGGGAATTCGAACCCGCTGTCGGGACTGCTGATTGCGGAGATGCTGGGATTGCAGCCGAAGATCACCGAGAACAATCGCACCGGCGGATCCACCTTCCTGTCGTACACGTTGATGGCCGCTATGGCGCTCAGGGAGGGATTGTGCGAAACGGCGCTGATCTTCTATGGCAGCAACCAGCGCACCTCCGCGGGCAAGCTGATCTCGTCGGTCAAGCCCTTTCTCTACGAGGCGCCCTATGCGCCGATTTTCCCCGCCACTTCGTACGCGCTGGCCGCCTCGCGCCACATGCACGAGTACGGCACGACCCGCGAGCAGCTGGCCGAGGTGGCGGTTGCAGCCCGCGCATGGGCCAACCTGAATCCTGACGCGTTCATGCGCGGGCCGCTCAGCATCGCCGACGTGCTTGGTTCGCGCATGGTGTCCAGCCCCCTTACGGTTCGGGACTGCTGCCTGGTCACCGACGGCGGTGCCGCACTGGTCATGACCAGCGCGGCTCGGGCTCGCGACTTGCCGAAGAAGCCCGTCTACCTGCTTGGCGCAGCCGCCGCGACCACGCACATGAATATCGTTGCCATGCCCAATCTCACAGAAACGGGGGCCGTTGATTCCGGCCGGCGCGCCTATGCCATGGCCGGCGTCCGGCCCGACGACATCGATGTCGTCGAGCTCTATGACGCCTTCACTATCAACACCATCCTGTTCCTGGAGGACCTTGGCTTTTGCCGGAAGGGCGAGGGCGGAGCGTTCGTCGCAGGCGGGGCGATTGCGCCTGGTGGGCGGTTGCCGGTCAACACCAACGGTGGCGGCCTGTCCTGCGTTCATCCCGGCATGTATGGGATGTTCACGCTTGTCGAGGCGGTCCAGCAACTGCGAGGCGAGGCGGGCCAGCGACAGGTGAAGAATGCCCAGTTGGCCCTGTGCCACGGCAATGGTGGGGTGCTTTCGAGCCAGATCACCAACATCCTGGGGACGGAGGCGACGCTTTGAACGGTTGCTGCGGCTCCGGCACGCCCAGCCTGCCACCCATCACGACCGACGCCCTTCTGCCCGGCCTGGCGGTGCGGACCTGGCACAGCCACGGCGTGGCCGCCCGCGCCGCCGGGAGCGGTCCCACACTCCTGCTGCTGCATGGCGGCACCGGATCGTGGACCCACTGGGTCCGCAATATGGAGGCCCTGGCGCGCCATTTCCACATCGTCGTGCCGGACCTGCCGGGCATGGGAGAGTCACGCGACGTGCCAATGGATGCCGATCTCGATGCGTACTGCGAGTACCTGCTGGCTGCGGTCGATGGCGGGCTGGTACCGCCCGGCGAGCCGTTTTTCATCTGCGGCTTTTCTTTTGGCGCAGTGGTGACCGCCTGGCTCGCCGCCCGCCTGCCAGGGCGGGTGCGGGGCATAGCGCTGCTGGGGCCCGGGGGCTTCCCGCCCGGGACCTGGGCGCGCCCGGCGCTTCAGCCAATCCCTGCCGGCGCGACGCAGGGACAGGCCAATGCCGTCCACCGTCGGAATCTCGAGCTGATGATGATCGGCGAACCGAGGCGGATCGACGAACTGGCGGTTGCGATGCAGCGCCGCAACCATGCTCTGACCCGGTTCAAATCGCGCTTCCTCGGTTACCGCGACACGCTGGGACCAAGCCTGCGCGCCGTCCGCTGTCCGGTCCTGGCCATCCTCGGCGAGGACGACCCGCTGCCCCAGCCCGACGCGCGGGCCCGCGCGGCATATCTCGAAGCGAACGCGGCGCGGCTGGTTTGCCGCATCCTGCCCGACGCCAGCCACTGGGTGGCATTCGAGCAGCCGGCCGAGGTGAACCGGCTGCTGATCGAATTCTTCGATTCGCACGGCCGGCGCGATGCGGCAGGCCTGCTTGCGTGACGTCGCTACATGCGAAACACTGCGAACTGAGTGTCCACAATCGCGGTGCGGCCGGCCAGATCCAGCAGTCGCGCAAGCACTGCCCGCGTGTCGATCGGGTCGATCACCATGTCGCACCAGAGGTGGCGGGCCCAGTTCATGGCCCCGGCCACGTCCTCGCTTTCGGTGGCCTGCGCCGCAGCGCGGGCGTTAGGCCACATTAACAGCGCGTTCGGCCGGAACGCGCGTCCGCACATGGCGTAATAGGCCGCTCCAAAGGCCTCGCCCGTGATCAGGGTGAGCTTGGGTACGTCCGCATTGGCCACCGCATTCACCAGCTTGGCAACATGCTTGCCGATGCCCTGGCGCTCCTCTTCTTCGCCGCCGCGCAGGCCCGGGGAATCGACCAGGAACAGCAGCGGGATATCCCGCTGGCAGCACAGCTCGATGAAATGCGCGCCCTTGGCGCAGGCCTGGGACGTCAGTTCGCCGTCGTTTGCCAGGATGCCGATCTCGAATCCCTGCAGGCGGGCAAAGCCGCACAGCAGCGTCGCACCATGCAATTGCTTGAATTCGTGGAAGTGGCTGCGGTCGACCAGGCGCGAGATGATTGCGCGAATGTCGCCGGCCTGGCTGCCGTCCATGCGGACCAGGTGCTCCAGCTCCGCCGGATCATGCAGCGGCGGCTCGACGGGGGTCGGAGTCCAGCGCAGCCGCGGCGGCTCCCCCAGGTGGGAAACGATCTCGCGCGTGATGGCGAGCGCGTGGCGGTCGTCGTCCGCAATGTGATCGGTGACACCGCTGAGCCGGCTGTGCATCTCGGCGCCGCCCAGGGGTTCTATCTCCACCACTTCGCCCGTGGCCGCGAACACCAGTTGCGGACTGCCGAGGAACATCGCGCCCTGGTTGCGGATGATCACGACCTCATCGCACAGGGCCGGGATGTAAGCGCCGCCGGCTGTCGACGGTCCATGCACGACGGCGATCTGGGCGATGCCCTCGGACGACATCTTGACCTGGTTGTACATGATCGAGCCGGCTTGTCCCTCGTCGGGAAAAATGTTCGCCAGATCCGGCAGGAAGCCGCCGCCGGACTGGACCATGGTGATGCACGGCAGGCGATGCTGCCAGGCGAACAGCTGGGCCCTGGTGTGCTTCCTGGTGGTCATTCCGAACATCGTGCCGCCCTTCACCGTGGCGTCGTTGATGATCAGCATGCAGTCGCGGCCACAGACCTGGCCGACGCCGGTGATCATCGTGGCGCCCGGTGGAACACCTTCGTACAGGTCTGCCCCGGCCAGATGCCCGAGTTCCAGAAACGACGAGCCGGGGTCGATCAGCGCCTCGATCCTCTCGCGCGGCAACAGTTGCCCACGATCCTGGTGTAGCTTGCGTGCCTTGGCGCTGCCGCCCGTTGTGGCCTCCGCGCGGCGTTCGTTCAGCTTGGCCAGTTGTTCCTGGTAAGCCTGGCGCCGGCCGCGCAGTGCCGTGAGGTCGGGATTCGGAGGACTGAGCGGGTTCAGCATGGGTCTTGGCTACCTAACGAATGTTTGGTATCTTACGGTCTTTCCCGACCATTCCGCAAATCGCATTCGATGCCAGCATTGATCCAGAACCCCGCAGCGCCCCCCGACCGGGGTTTTCCATGAGCATCCTGAAATCCGTTCTGTCGGTGTCGACGGACGAGTTCCACCGCAACCGCGAGTTCTATGAAGGCCGGGTGACAGACCTGCGCGGTCGCCGGGCCGCAGCAATCGCCGGTGCCGGTGCAACGGCGCGAGACAGTCTGGGCGACACCGGACAAATGCTCCCGCGCGAGCGCATCAGTGCGCTGCTGGACCCCGGCTCCCCTTTTCTGGAACTCTGCCAACTGGCTGGGGAGGGAATGTTCGGCAATGCGCCTCCGGGCGGCGCGATCATTACCGGCGTGGGCCTCGTCGCGGGACGGCCCTGCATGGTGATTGCCAACGATCCCGCAGTGGACGCAGGCACGTACAACGCAATCACCTGCAAGAAGCACGTGCGCGCGCAGCGCTTCGCATGGCAGCATCGGCTGCCGTGCCTGACCCTGGTGCAGTCGGGGGTACGTTCCATCGCCGGGCGACAGGGCGTCTTTCCCGACGACGGCCAGTTTGGCTCCATCCTCTTCAACCAGATGCGCATGTCGCGCGCGGGAATCGCCCAGATCGCCAGTGTGCATGGCCCCGTCGTCGATGTCGCCGCGCTGGTGCCGGGCCTATGTGATGAGGTGGTACTCGTGCGAGGGCATGGCGCCATGGCGTTCGGCGGCGCGGCGGCGCCTGGCGCCGGGGATGCCGAGCGTCAGTGTCGCCAGAGCGGCAGCGCCGACCGGCTCGCCGAAAGCGATGGTCATGCCATCTCGATCCTGCGCGACGTTGTGGCCAGCCTTGGCGATTTGCCGCGCCAGCTGTGGGATGTGGCCGAGCCTCGCGAGCCGCTGCACCACCCGCGCGAGATCCATGGCATCGTCAGCGCCGACCCCCGGACCCCCACTGACAACCGCGAGATCGTGCTGAGGCTGGTCGATGGCAGCGAGCTTCACGAGTTCAAGCCCGACTACGGTGACACCCTGATCACCGGCTTCGGACGCATCCGGGGCTACGAAGTCGGTGTCCTGTGCAACAACGGAGTGTTGTTCTCCGAGAGTGCGATGAAGGCTACCCAGTTCATCGATTTGTGCTGCAAGCGCGGCATTCCGCTGCTGTTCATGGCGGACATCAATGGTTTCATGGTCGGACGCGAAGCCGAGGAAGCCGGCATCGCAAAGCACGGCGCCAAGATGATCACGGCCATGACTTGCGCGAACGTGCCGAAGTACACACTGATCATCGGCGGTTCCTACGGGGCCGGCTACCTCGCCATGTGCGGCCGGGCCTTCAAGCCTAACGCGCTGATCATGTGGCCCAACGGCCGCGCCGCGATCATGGGGCCGGACCAGGCGGCGACGACGCTGGCCATGGTCAAGGACGACCAGCACAAGCGGGACGGCACGAGCTGGACGGACGAACAGCGCGAAGCCTACAAGGCGCCGGTGCGCAAGACTTTCGAGGACTTCGCCAACGCATACAACTTCGCTCGGCACACGTGGTGCGACATGGTCATCGACCCCGTCGAGACGCGCGACGTGCTGGCGATGCTGCTCGACCTGGCCGGCCGGGTGCCGGCGGTTCCGACGCGCAATGGCGTGTTCCGGATGTGAGCATTGAAGGACGTTTTTCGTGTTCAAGAAAATACTGATTGCCAACCGCGGCGAGATTGCCTGCCGGATTGCCCGCACGTGCCGGCGCCTGGGCGTGGCGGTGGCCGGTGTGCACTCTGCGGCCGACCGCGACGCGCCGCATGTCAGGGAAATCGGCGAATCGGTCGAGATCGGTCCAGCCGCGTCGGCCGAAAGTTATCTGCGCATCGACGCCGTGATCGCCGCCGCCAAAAGCACCGGTGCCGAGGCAATCCACCCGGGTTTCGGCTTCCTGGCGGAGAATGCCGCGTTCGCGCGCGCTGTCGAGGCGGCAGGGCTGGTCTTCATCGGCCCGACGCCGGATGTCATCGAGCGGCTGGGTGACAAGGCGGCGGCCAAGCGCGAGGCCAGGGCTGCCCAGGTGCCCATCGTGCCGGGGAGCGAGGTGCCAAGCGAGGACCGCATCGAGGTCGCGGCGATCGTTCGCCGCATCGGCTTGCCGGTGATGCTCAAGGCGGCTGCCGGGGGGGGCGGCAAGGGCATGCGCGGAATCACCAGCCTCGAAGGCCTGGACGGCGAGATCGAGTCCGCCATGCGGGAGGCTATGAGCTCGTTCGGCTACGCCGGACTGATCGTTGAAAAGCTGATACAGCACGGCCGTCATATCGAGGTCCAGATCGCCGGTGACGGCAAAGGCAGTGTCATCCATCTCCATGAGCGTGAATGCACCCTGCAGCGGCGCCACCAGAAGGTCATCGAGGAAGCGCCCGCGGCCAACCTGAGTGGAGCCTTGCGGGAGCGGATGGCCGCGGATGCCGTGCGCCTGGGCCAGCGCCTGAATTACCGAGGTGTTGGCACGGTCGAATTCATCGTCGGCCATGACGACTATCACTTCCTCGAAGTCAATCCGCGCCTGCAGGTCGAGCACCCGGTGACGGAAATGATCACCGGGCTGGACATTGTGGAGATCATGCTGCGCATCGCCTGCGGCGACGGGCTTCCGATCCGTCAGGGTGATGTGAAAGTCGAGGGTCACTCGGTGGAGGCTCGGATCTGCGCGGAGGACCCGGCGGCAGGCTTCCTGCCGTCCACCGGACGGCTGGAGCATGTGAGCTTCCCCGTCGAAGGGGTGCGGGTGGAAAGCGGCATCGAAAGTGGGACAGAGGTCACCCCGTACTACGATCCCATGCTGGCCAAGCTGATCACCTTCGCGCCAACCCGCGACGAAGCGCTCGACCGCCTCAAGTCCGCGCTGGACGACACCATCGTGTTCGGCGTGACGACCAATATCGGTTTTCTGCGGCGACTGATCGACCTGCCGCAGACCCGCACGGCCACCTTCCACACCCGGCTGATCGACGACGAAATCGATCGGCTCGCGCCGGCCGATGCACGGCATGACGTACAGACTCTCGCCGTGGGGGCGTTGTACTGGCTATACCGCCAGCGGCTGGCTGCGCCGGCAGGTCCCTGGTCGCGCTGGCAAGGCACGAGCTGGCAGCTGGGTGGCGTCGACGACGCGTTGACGCCGATCCCGAGCCTGCACATGGAGGCCAACGGCGTCAGCGGGGAAATCCGTTTCTCCACGCCGCGGTGCGACGGCAGCATGCTGGTGGGTGTCAACGAGCAGCGCCTGCGCGTCTCATTGTCGCCTTGCAAGGATGGACGTTTCCTGGCCGTGGCTGGTCCGCGTCGTGAAACCGTGCATCTTCACCAGGAGGCGGATCTGATCTATGTGCACGATCGCCGCGGTTCGCATACCCTGAGGGCGATCCCGTATTTGTCCTATATCAGCACCGCCGCGCAGACGAGCGGCGAGCTGAAAGCTCCGATGATGGGATTGATCCTGAAGGTGAACGTGGTCGCGGGCGACCGCGTCGAAAAAGGCGCGATCGTTGCAATCCTGGAATCGATGAAGATGGAAATGCGTATCACCGCCGAATGCGAAGGCACCGTCGCGGCTGTCCGTTGCGAGGCTGGACAGACGGTGGAACGCAATGCAGTAGTCGCAATCATCACACCCGACGCAGACGCAGCGCTAGAACATGACCAGAAAACCTGAGCCCTCCGGACCGCTCGTCGGATTCCGCATTCTCGACCTGACCAGCGTGGCCATGGGGCCCTACATGATGCAGACCATCGGCGACTTGGGCGCGGAGGTCATCAAGGTCGAGCCGCCTCAAGGCGACATCACTCGCCACCTCGCCCCTGGACGCCATCCAGGAATGTCGCCGCTGTTCCTCCAGCTCAACCGAAGCAAGCGCAGCGTCGTTCTCGACCTCAAGGATCCCGCCGGGCGGGACGCGCTGCTTTCGCTGGCGGCTGGCGCCGATGCGCTAGTGTGCAACGTGCGTCCTGTGGCGATGGCCAGGCTCGGGCTGGACTACGCCGCCGTCGCGGCTGCCAACTCCAGGATCATTTATTGCTCGCTGGTTGGGTTTGGCCAGGACGGGCGGTACGCACGTCGTGCTGCGCTCGATGATCTGATTCAGGGCGGCAGCGGGCTGGCGGCGCTGGCCGCCCGGCAGGACGGCGTCCCCCACTATGCCCCGGGCTGGATTGCGGATCAGAGTGTCGGGCTGGTCGGAACTTATGCGCTGTTGGCAGCGCTGCTGCACCGCGAGCGCACTGGCCAGGGCCAGGCTATCGAAGTGCCGATGTTCGAAACCATGGCGCAATACATGTTGACGCCGCACTTGTACGGCAAGACGTTTCGGCCCCCTGTGGGGAGCACTGGCTATCCGCGCATCTTCGCCCGGCGGCCGTTCAAGACCAAGGACGGGTATGTGTGCGCGACCGCTTATACCCCTGCGCATTGGTATCGATTCTTTGACATGATCGGCCATCCGGAACTCAGGGACAACCCCAAATTTTCGGACCAGGCGGGCATTTCAGCCAACGTCGCCGAGCTGAACGACCTGTTTGCCAGGGTGATGCCGTCCCGGACCACGGCAGAGTGGCTAATCCTGCTCGACGAGGCGGATATTCCCGTGCTGCCGATGCATACGCCCGATTCACTGATCGACGACCCGCACTTGGCAGACGTAGGTTTTTTTCACGATGTCGAGCATCCTACGGAGGGGCCGATCCGGACCATGGCGGTTCCCACTAAATGGTCGCGCTCGAAGCCCGCGCCAGATCGCCCGGCGCCGCTGCTTGGCGAGCATAGCGTCGATGTGCTGCGCGAAGCGGGCCTGTCAGAATCCCAGATTCTGGACTTGGTGCGGCGCGGTGTGACTCGTGATGGCGCGGTGGGCGCAACCGCCCCACCAACATGAATGCAGCGCCCCGGCGAGCCACTCCGGTGTGTATGCTGGTTATGGGTTGGCCGATGACCGGGGCAAATCCGTCGCCGGCAGCATGAGGCCGCTGCAGGATGACGCATTGCCGTGCAACGAGCTTGAAGGGCGTCTACGGAGCCGCACGCGGATCGTCTGGCGGATCCGTCAAACCCCGCTATGGGATTCAACGCAGGGTCCTGCTGCACCAAGCCGGTGAATGCGTGTCGCCTGCCATGAAAAACGAAAATCCAATGCAGAAAATTGCCCGCCGCAGGGTCTTGAAATCCCTCGCGGCATCGCTATGTCTTCCCGCCCTCGCGCATGCGCAGGGCGCCGCGCCGATCCGGCTGGCCATGATTGAGGGCCTGTCCGGCGGCAATGCCAACGGCGGCGAGGCGGTGTTCCGCAACCTGGTGTGGGCGGTGGAACGGGTCAACGCCCGCGGCGGTGTGCAGCTGGCAGGCGGTGCGCGTCCGCTGGCGCTGGATCGCTACGACAGCAAGGGCCAGATCGAGGAGGCGCTGTCGCTGCTGCGCTCGGCCATCGACAATGGCGCCCGCTTCATCCTGCAGGGCAATTCGTCGGCGGTGACCGCGGCCCTGATCGAGGCGATCAACAAGCACAACGAACGCGAGCCGTCCCGCCGCGTGCTCTTGCTCAATTACTCCGGCGTCGATCCGATCCTCACCAACGAGCGCTGCAGCTTCTGGCACTTCCGTTTCGACGCCCATGCCGACATGCGGATGGCGGCGCTGATGGCGGTGCTCAAGGACGACCGCGCGGTGAAGTTGGTCTACCTGTTCGGCCAGGACTACAGCTTCGGCCAGACGGTGCTGCGGGAAGCCCGGCGCCAGCTGGGCGCGCAGCGGCCCGACGTAGCCATCGTCGGCGACGAACTGCACCCGCTGTTGCGGATCAAGGACTTCGCGCCTTACGCGACCAAGATCAAGGCCAGCGGCGCCGACGCGGTGATCACCGGCAACTTCAGCAACGACCTGACGCTGCTGGTGAAGGCTGCGCGCGACATCGGCTTCGACGGCAAGTTCTACACCTTCTACGGCAACGCGCTGGGCGCGCCGGCGGCGATCGGAGAAGCAGGCGTGGGCCGCGTGATCGCGGTGGCCGACTGGCTGCCCAACCTGCCGACGCGCGACAGCGAGGCGTTCTACCAGGCCTTCCGCAAGCGCTATCCGGAACCGGCCGACGACTATGTGCACATGCGCATGCAGCTGCTCGTCGAAGCGCTGGCCTCCGCCATGGGCAGGGCGGCGTCGCTGGAAGCGGCGTCGGTCGCGTCAGCGCTGGAGCACACCAGCGCCAGCCTGAGCGGGCAGGGCGGCACCATGCGCGCCGCCGATCACCAGTTCCAGCAGCCACTGGTGGTGGGCGTGATGGACAGGCAGGGCACGCCGGGCGTGAAGTTCGACGTCGAGGGCTCGGGCTATGGGTTTCGCGTCATCAGGCAGCTCACGCCCAGTCAGGCGGAAATGCCTTCGAGTTGCCGGATGGTCCGGTTGGGCGCTTGACTGCGACTGTCAAGCCCTCCATTTCGCATTCATCTTCCCGACAACGAGCTTTACTCACTACCAACCAGGAATCAATCATGTCCCAGCGCGACGTCTTCGTGGTCGGCACCGCCCGCACCGCCATCGGCACCTTCGGCGGATCGCTGAAGGACGTCCCCAACACCCAGCTCGCCACCACGGCGGTCAAGGCGGCGCTGCAGCGCAGCGGCGTCGCGCCGGACGCGATCGGCCACGTGGTGATGGGCAACGTGATTCCCACCGATGTGAAAGACGCGTACCTGGCGCGCGTGGCGGCGATCGACGCCGGCTGCCCGATCGAGACGCCGGCCTTCAACGTCAACCGCCTGTGCGGTTCGGGCCTGCAGGCCATCGTCTCGGCGGCGCAGGCCATCCGGCTGGGCGACTGCGACATCGCCGTCGGCGCCGGCTCCGAATCGATGAGCCGCGGCCCGTACTTCGACACCGCCGCGCGTTATGGCGCGCGCATGGGCGACGCGGTGCTGGTCGACTACATGCTGGGCATCCTGCACGACCCCTGGGAAAAGATGCACATGGGCATCACCGCCGAGAACGTGGCCGCGCGCTACAACATCTCGCGCAGCCAGCAGGACGAACTCGCCGTGACCAGCCACTACCGCGCCGCCAGGGCCATCGCCGCCGGCTACTTCAAGGAGCAGATCGTCCCGGTCGAGGTCAGGACGCGCAAGGGCATCGTCCTGTTCGACACCGACGAACACGTGCGCGCGGACACCACCATGGAGACGCTGGGCAAGATGAAGCCCGCTTTCAGGAAGGAGGGCGGATCGGTCACGGCCGGCAATGCGTCGGGCATCAACGACGGCGCGGCGGCGGTGGTGCTGGTGGAAGGCGCGCGCATGCAGGCCCTGGGCCTCAAGCCCCTGGCCCGGCTGGTCGGCTATGCCCATGCGGGTGTCGAGCCGGCGTACATGGGGATCGGGCCGGTGCCGGCGACGCGCAAGGTGCTGGAGCGCACCGGCCTGAAGGTGGGCGACCTGGACGTCATCGAGTCCAACGAGGCCTTCGCGGCGCAGGCCTGCGCCGTGATCCAGGAGCTGGGCTTCGACCCCGCCAAGGTCAACCCCAACGGCTCCGGCATCTCGCTGGGCCACCCGGTGGGCGCGACCGGCGCCATCATCACCACCAAGGCGATCGCCGAACTGCACCGCAGCGGCGGCCGCTACGCGCTGGTCACGATGTGCATCGGCGGCGGGCAAGGTATCGCTGCGATTTTCGAACGTGTTTGAGTGAGGTTTCCCGGTGCGCAGGGCTCAACGGCTGACACGCCTAAGTCTGATCGCGTGCCTTGACAAAGCCCTGGCGCACCCGATGCAGTGAGAGCACCGCCCGCTGTTCGACATTCTTGATCGACACAAAGCGCATGTCCGGTCGGCCGACGGCCTCGCAGATCGCCTCGGGGTCGGCGGCATCGTTCTTGTTGGTCGTCACATACTGTTGACGAACTGCGTCGCCATCAGCCTGAAGCGCTGGAGTACGTCTGGGCATCACGGGCGGGCGACCCATGCCGCTGTAGAGCTTGGGCAGCAGCGGCTTGACCCCGGGCGGCCAGACCACGACCGCAGAAGTGACCCCCACCGCATAGAGCAAGCCCAAGTCGCTGCGCGCCTGACGGAAGGCGTTGTCCACGCGTAGCCCGCATCGGGCGAGCACGCAGTGGTCCGGCGGGCCCTGCGCCAGCGAAGCGCGTAACTGCGCAGCGCCATCTGCGTCTTGGTCGCAAAGCGCACCTCCTGGGGCACACCGGCCTTGGCGCGGCGCTGACGGCCACCTGGCAGTTGTCTTGCTTGCCCAGCATGCCGCATTACTGGCGGGCAACGCCGACGATTGGCGGCCTTTCTTCGGGAATCCCGTGTCATCGATGATCCAGCCGCCGCCCGCGAAGTCCATCTTCGGTATCACCCATTGGCACACCCGCCGAAGCATCTCCTCATGGAACCGCTCCCCTTGGCCAAAAAATGGTGCAGCGCCTGACGACGGGCGCTGGCGTGCATCGATCGACCCGCGCGGCCATGGCTCCACGCTCTTGCGCGACAAAGGGAGTATCAAACCCGTGCAGTATCCCCGCAGTCCTGCGTGCCGGTCCGCGTGACCCAAGCCTTTACTCAGGTCGTCAAGGTAGCGATCAAAGCGGTCGGCCTCATCCATCGATTCTCCAACTCGAAGTCGAGAGGATTCGGCTGTATCATTTATGACATAGTAAGATTACAACTGGGGACCTCAGTGACTGGGCCGATCATCTGCCCGGCAGCATTTATGTCACTGCCGGCCCCGGCACGAAAACGTCGCTGAAGAAGTGCTTGGCGTCCAGCCCGCATTCCTCAACGCAGGCTTTCTTCACCGCCGCCACCATGGCCGGCGCGCCGCAGCAATAGACCTCATGGCCGGCCAGCGTCGGGCAGCGGGCGCGCACCGCGTCGTCGACGCGGCCGTGGAAGCCGCCCAGCGCCTGCGCGTCGGCGGCGTCCTCCACTGCCGCAATGAAAGCGAATCCCGGCAGCAGCTTTTTCCAGCGCTCCACGGCGCTCATCAGATACAGGCCGGCGGCGTTGCGGCCGCCCCAGACCAGCGTGACGGGCCGCTTGACGCTCTTCTTCACCAGGTCGTCGAACAGCGATTTGACTGGCGCGAAGCCGGTGCCACCGACCACGCACAGCATCGGCGCCGAGCTTTCTTCCTTCAGCTCGAAGTTGCCGAACGGCAGCTCCACCTGCAGCAGGTCGCCGGGCTTGAGGCCCGGGACGATCTGGGTGAATTGCCCGCCCGCGACGTGGCGGATATGCAGTTGGATCGTGTCGCTCTCGTGCGGCGGATTCGCCATCGAATAGGAACGGCGGCTGCCGTCCGGCAGCGCCACCTGCAGGTACTGGCCGGCCTTGAACTTGGCGCGCTGGCCGGCCGGCAGGCGAAGCTGCAGCACGCTGACGTCGGCGGCCGCCAGCGTGTTGCGGAACACCTTGGCGATGAATTGCTTGCGGGCAGCCGGATCGATCCGGTGCCAGGCGGTGGGCACGATCTCCAGGTTGGATTGCGGCAGGCACTGACAGAACAACACCTGGCCCGGACCGGCGACGTCGGTGGGAGGACACGTCACCTCGCCGGTCGCGATTCCACCGGCGCAGTTGCCGCAAACGCCCTTGCGGCAGGAGTAGGGCATCTCGATGCCGGCCTTCAGCGCGGCGTCGAGCAGGTGCTCGTTTTCGCCGCAGGAGAAATGCAGGTCAGTGCCGGCGATCCGAATGTCGTAGGCCATAAAAACCCTCAATGAATCATGAGGAAGCGCCCGCGACGAGCCGCAGGCTGCGCAGCAGGGCATCCGGCTTCGCGATGCCCCGGCCGGCGATGTCCATCGCGCTGCCGTGGCCTGTGCTCGCCAGCAGCACCGTGGCGCCGATCGACATGGCGCTCGCGGCTTGCGGTGCCAGCAGCTTGACCGGGATGTGGCCCTGGTCGTGCAGCATCGCCACGTAAAGGTCGTGCTTGCGGTCGGCCAGCAGCATGTCGGCGCCCATCGGGCCGTCGACCGCGATGCCCAGTTCGCGCAGGCGGCGTGCGGCCGGCACGACGATCTCCTCGTCCTCGGGCCCGAATAGCCGTCCCTCCGACGCATGCGGGTTGATGCCGAACAGCGCCACCCTGGGTTGGGAGAGTCCGAGCAGCGCGCAGGCGCGCACGCCGGCCTGCGTCGCCGCCACGATCAGGTCGGGCGTGATGCGGGCGAGCGCAGTCGCCACGCTCTCATGCAAGGTCACATGGACGATGCGCAGTCCGCCGCCCACCAGCATCAGGAACACGCTGTGCTCCGGCTGGCCGCAGACGCTGGCCACCAGGGACGGGTAGCCGCTGAACTTGATGCCGGCCTGGTGGATGGCGGTCTCGTGGTGCGGACCGGCCACCACCGCGTCGAACTCGCCGGCCTGGCAGGCCAGGATGGCGGCCGTGGCGCAGGCGACGGCGCTTGTGCCGGCCTGGGCGTTCACTTCGCCCGGCACGGCGGCGGACGCTGGCAGCTCGCCGGCGGGACGCAGCGCCAACCCCGACAGCAGGCGCTCCATCCCGATCGCCTGCGCCGTGCGCAGCAGGACGTCCGGCGGGCCGAACACGGTGGCCTGCAGGCTCTCGTCGCCCAGCAGCGCCTCGATCGCCCGCAGCACGATCTCGGGCCCGATGCCGTTGGGGTCGCCGACCGACAGCGCGATCCTCCTCATGCCGGGCTCACAGCGGCAGCGCCATCAGTGTGTCGGTGACGGTGCTGTCGCAGACCGCTACACGCTCGGCCAGCAACAGCTTGCCGCCTTCCAGCACGAAGCGGTCCTTGTACTCGCCGGTGGCGAACAGCATGGACTCGCCGGTGGCCATGATGCGTGCCACCAGGAAGGGCGTGCGGGCGGTGGCGCCGTCGTGGCTGGCCTCGCCGATCAAGGGGATGCCCAGCAGGTGGCGATAGCGCTGGCGTTCGTAGATGTTGGCCGTGCGCAGCGCCGCGATACGGTCCTCCAGCATGGCGCGCGAGTCGGCGTAGACGATGCCGGCGGCCAGGCCGTCGCGCTCGTTCTCCACATGGGTGATGCGGTACAGGCAATCTTCAGTGAAGAAGACCGGCCATTGCTCCAGCGCATCGCTGTCGATGGCGTTAGCGTATTGCGCGTTGAAGGCGCACAGTTGCAGCAGGTCGATCATGTTCATTGGCCCATGTGATGCCGCCAGGCTTTCCAGAAGCCGCGCACCGAGGCTTCGGTTGCCCGCCCCTCGCTGGAGGCAGCCTGGTCGCCGCCCATCTCGATGATGGCCTCCATGCCCTGTGCGCCGGCGATGCCGCGCTGCACGAAGCCCCCGACGGCCCCGTCCTCCATCGAGATGAAGCCGGCCGGCCCCACCAGGTTCAGCTGCTTGAGCCGCACCTTGCGCTGCTCGGGCGTGTCGTCGGTGTAACCGATGTAGGTCCAGTTCAGCTCCGTGCGGCCTGTCCCCTTGGGCAGCACCTGGCGCACCGCCAGGCAGTTCTGGATCTGCTGCAGCACGAAGCCGGGGAACACCGACAGGATCTGCAAGGTCACTCCGTCGTCGTATTCGGGGAAGCCCGAGAGCACGGTCTGGTCCTTGAGCCGGTAGCGGTCGGTGTCCGAGCGCAGGCCCTGTTCCTTGTACGAGGCGTCGCTGGTGACAGCTGCCTCGGTGTCGATCATCGAGTAGCTCACGTGGTGGCCGCCCGATTCGTCGACGATCAGCCCGCCCTTTTGCGACAGGCGATTGAGCTCGAAGGTGGTGAAAAACAGGTGCAGCAGGCTGGCGTGGTAGCTGTCCTTGACGTTCTCCACGTACAGCTTCCAGTTGTTCGGCAGCGCCTGGGTGAAGCGGCCGATGACTTCCACCGGCTTGTGCAGCACCCGCTCGATGCGCAGGCAGATCTCGTCGCCCAGGTAATCTTCGATACCCGGCACGTCCTCGCTGAAGCTGCCGAACACCAGGCCGCAGTAGACGGCGATGCGCAGCTTGCGCGGCCCGTGGTCTTCCTTGCAGAAGCTCTTGCCCATGCCGCCCTGGCCCTTGACGCCGGCCTCGAAGGCGACGCCCGTCAGGTCGCCCTGGCGGCTGTAGCTCCACGCGTGGTAGACGCACTGGAAGCCGCCGTCGGTCTTGCCGGATTTCTCCAGCGCGATCAGCGCGCCGCGGTGCGCGCAGCGGTTCTCGAAGGCGTAGATCTCGCCGTCGTCGTCCTTCACCACCACCACCGGCGTCTCGCCGGCGAAGGTGGTGCGGTAGCTGCCCCCTTCGGGCAGTTCGGCATCCAGGCACAGGTAGTTCCAGGTCTCGCCGCGGAAGATGCGGTCCTGCTCCAGCACGGCCAGCGGCGCGTCGGTGTACACGTCGTACGGCACCCGGGTCAGGCCCGGGCTCGCCCAATGAATCGTCTGTTCCTGCATATTCACTCCAGCGTCACGTTGGCGCTCTTGATGACCTTGTTCCACTTTTCGGACTCGCTCTTGATGAAGGCGCCGGTCTGCTCGGGCGACCAGCCCCGTGGCTCGGCGCCCTGCTCGGTGAACTTCTGCCTGACGTCCGGCAACGCCAGCGCGGCGGCAACCGCCTTCTGCATGGCGCCGACGGCCGCCGCCGGAGTGCCGGACGGGGCCACGATCGAGAAGAAGGTGACGGCTTCCATCGGCACCCTGGACTCGACCAGGGTCGGCACCTGCGGCAGCGCCGGCGAGCGCTGCTCGTCGGCCACGGCCAGGACCCGCAGCTTGTTGCCGATGTGGAACTGCGCCGACGAACTGATGTTGTCGAAGAACACGTCGACGTTGCCGCCGACCAGGTCCACCAGCGCCGGCGCCGTGCCCTTGTACGGGATGTGCGTCATCTTCGTGCCGGTGACCTGCATGAACAGGCTGGCCGTCAGGTGCGAGGTGGAGCCGTTTCCCTGCGAGGCGTAGCTGACCTTGTCCGGGTTGGCCTTGAGGTAGGCGACGAATTCGGCCACGTTCTTCACCGGCAGCTTGTTGCTCACCGCCAGCACGTTGGGCACGGTGGCCAGCACCGTCACCGGCACCCATTTGGTCGGGTCGAACGGCAGCGACTTGTACAGGTGGTGGTTGATGGCAATCGGGCCGGGCGGCGAGACCAGGAAGGTACTGCCGTCGGCATCGGCGCGGGCCACGAACTCGGCGCCGATGTTACCGCCGGCGCCGGTCTTGTTCTCCACGACCACGCCGCCCGGGTAGGTGGTGCGCAGTTTTTCCGAGACGATCCGCGGCAGCACGTCGGCCGTGCCGCCGGCCGGAAAGGGCACGATGAAGCGGATCGGCTTGGCAGGCTGGGCAATGGCAAGGCTGATGCCGCCCGCCAGTGAGGCGCCCAGCACCAGGGCGGCGCGTCTCGTGAAGCTTGATTTCATTGGCGATTCTTCTGTTGAGGTCTTTGGTTGATATTGCTCATACGCCGAGATGCTCCGCCAGCAACTCCGGCTGTGTCCGCAGCTGCTCACCGGTGCCTTCGAACACGACCCGGCCCTTGACCAGGATGACGTTTCGGTCGGTGAGATCGCTGACGGCCTTCCAGTTCTTGTCGACCAGAACGGTGGCGATCCCGGATTCGCGGATCACGCGGATGATGCGCCAGATCTCGCGGGCCACCAGCGGCGCCAGACCTTCGGTGGCCTCGTCCAGAATCAGTACCTGCGGGTTCGTCATCAGCGCGCGACCGATGGTCAGCATCTGCTGCTCGCCACCCGAAAGCTGCTGGCCACCGTGGCCCAGCCGCTCGCCCAGCCGCGGGAAGGTGGCCAGCACCCGGTCGTAGTGCCACTCGCGGCGGCCGTCGGTACCCGGCCGCGCGGCAAGTGTCAGGTTCTCGCGCACGCTCAGGTTGGGGAAGATCCCCCGCCCTTCGGGCACATAGGCGATGCCGAGACGGGCGATGTCGTGGATCTTCATGCGACCGGTGGGGCGCCCGAAAGCGGACACCTCGCCGCTGCGAGGGCGCACCACGCCGACCAGCGACTTCAGCAGGGTGGACTTGCCCATGCCGTTGCGGCCCATCAGACCCACGGCCTCGCCCTTGGCCAGAGTGAAGTCGACGCCGTGCAGGATGTGGCTCTCGCCATAAAAGGAGTGCAGGCCGCGGGCCTGCAGGACTGCCTCAGCCATGGAGGGCCTCCTCGGCGCCGAGATAAGCCTGCTGCACTTCGGGGTTGCTGCGGATCTGTTCCGGCGAGCCGGTCATCAGCACCACGCCGTTGACCATAACCGTGAGAACGTCGGCGATCGAGAACACCGCGTCCATGTCGTGTTCGACGAGCAGGATCGCGTGAGAGGCGACCAGAGCGCGCAGCAGTTCGATCATGCGCAGCGATTCCTCGTGGCCCATGCCGGCCAGCGGCTCGTCCAGCAGCAGCACCTGCGGCCGGGTCGCCAGCACGATCGCGAGTTCGAGCTGGCGCTGCTGGCCGTGGCTCAGTTCGCTGGCGCGGCGCTCGGCGACGTCGGAAAGGCCCGCGTCGCGCAGCGCCAGGTCCACCACCTCGCGGTAGGGCCCCCAGGCCGCCGCGTCGCTGAAGATGTGCGCCGCCCGCGGCTCGCGCGACTGGGCGGCCAGCCGGCAGTTCTCCTGAACGGTGAAGCCGGGAAAGATGTTGGTCTTCTGGTAGCTGCGGCCGATGCCGATCAGCGAGCGCTCGTGGGGCGACAGGCCGGTGATGTCCCGCTCCCGGTAGATGACCTGGCCTGAGCTGGCCGCGATGTCGCCCGACAGCAGGTTGATCAGCGTGGACTTGCCGGCGCCGTTCGGTCCCAGCAGCGCATGGACCTGGCCGCGGCGCAGCTCGATCGAGACGCGGTCGTTCGCCGCCAGCCCCCCGAAGGTGCGGCGCAGCGCCACGGTCCGCAACAGCACTTCGCTCATGCTGCCCTCCTTTGCCACAGGCGCTTCATCTGGTCGAACAGCGAGAACATACCGCCGGGCAGGAACAGCACGATCAGCACGATCGCAATCCCCAGCCAGAGGTGCCACAACTTGCTATACGAGGACAGCAGCTCCTGCAGCAGCACAAAGGTGAAGGCTCCGACCGGGCCGCCCCAGAGCTGGCCCATTCCGCCCAGGATCAGCATCAGCAGCACGTCGGCCGACTGATGCCAGGACAGCATTTCGGGGTTGACGCTGCCATTGAGAACCGCGAACAGGTAGCCGGCCAGTCCGCCGAATGCGCCGGCGATGGTGAAGGCCGCGAGCTTGTAGCGGAACACCGGAAAGCCGATGGCCTCCATCCGGTGCTCGTTCTCGCGGATGCCCTGCAGCGCGCGGCCCAGCGGCGAGCGCAGCAGCAAGGCCATGAACATCAGCAGCGCCGCCATCAGTGCGAGCACGAAGTAGTAGAGCGTGTTGGGATCAGCCAGCTCGAACGGCACCCACCCGCCGATCGCCGTGGTGGGCTTGCCGCGCAGATTCATACCGTCGGAGCTGCCGCCCAGCGCCTTGATGTCGTGGAAGAAGAAATAGAAGATCTGGGCAAACGCCAGTGTCACCATGATGAAGAACATGCCACGGGTGCGCAGCACGAACAGGCCGACCAGGAACGCTGCAGCGGCGGTCACCAGCATGGCGGCCGGCAGCGTCAGCCAGAGGCTGTTGGTGAGCTGGTACTTGGTGCCGAGCAGGGCGAACACGTAGCCGCCCATGCCGAACCAGGCGGCGTGGCCGAAGCTGATGAGGCCGGTGTAGCCCACCAGCAGGTCCAGGCTGATGGCGAAGATCGACAGGATCATCACCCGCGTGACCAATTCGGTATAAAACTCCTGCCCCAGCAGCGGAAAGGCGGCCAACGCGCCGAGGAACACCGCGATGATGGACGCGCGCGCGCGCGAGTTGAAGAGCGCCTTCATGACTTGAAGAGCCCTTCGGGGCGCCACAGCAGGATCGCGGCCATCACCACGTAGATGGCGATGCCCGCATAGTCCGGCACGAACACCTTGCCGAAGGTGTCGGCGAACGCCACCAGCAGCGAGGCCAACAGCGCGCCCCAGACCGAGCCGATGCCGCCCACGATCACCACCACGAAGCTGACGATCAGCACCTGTGTTCCCATCCCGGGCGACACGGTGGAGGCCGGCGCGTTGATCATTCCGGCGAAGGCCGCCAGCGCCACGCCCAGCGCGAACACCAGCCGGTACAGCCAGTCGATGTTGATGCCCAGGAGCTGCACCATGTCGCGGTTGGACGATCCGGCGCGGATGCGGGCGCCGACCAGGGTGCGCTGGATCAGCAGGTACAGGCCCCCGGCCAGCAGCAGGCAGATGCCCGACATGAAGAGGCGATAAGCCGGATAGGTCATGACGCTGCCCAGGGGCACCGAGAAGTTCAGCCAGTCGGGCACCTTGACCGAGTACACCTCGTTGCCCACAAGCACGCTGCGCAGCTCCTCGAAGATCAGGATCAGGCCATAGGTGAGCAGCACCTGCTGCAGGTGGTTACGCCGGTACAGGTGGGAGAACAGCGCCCACTCCAGCAGCGCCCCAAGCACCGCGCTGAGCACCACGCCGATCACGATCGTGTACAGCAGGTTGCCGGTGAACGCGGCCAGGCTGAACGCGAGATAGGCCCCCATCATGTAGAAGCTACCGTGCGCGAGATTGATCACGCCCATCACACCGAAGATGAGGGTGAGTCCGCTGGCGACCAGGAACAGGAGAAGGCCGTACTGGACGGCGTTCAGCGTCTGGATCAGGATGAGGGCGAGGTCCATGCGTTCAGGCGCGGCGGTTTGCTGTTACAGCTTGCAGTCCGGCGACGGGTCGACCAGGCCCTTGACGATCACATCCGTCATCACGTTCTGGTTGCCGCGGGCCACGCGCACGTAGTAGTCCTGCACCGGGTTGTGCGACTTGGAGAAGCTCAGGGGCCCGCGCGGGCTGTCCAGCTTGGCGTTCTCCATGGCCTTGATCATCTCGGCCTTCTTCCTTGTGTCCCCCTTCACGGCGCGCATGCCGACGTCAAAGAGCTGGGCGGCGTCATAGCCTTGCACCGCGAACACGTCCGGAACCGCGCCGAAGGCCTTGGTGTACGAGGCGATGAAGGCCTCGTTCTTCGGGTTCTTCAGGCCGTCGGCATAGTGCAGCGCGGTCTGCAGGCCGCTGGCCGCCTCGCCCTGGGCTGCCAGCGTCCCTTCGGTGATGAAGGCCCCGTACAGCGGGATGGACGTCTTCAGGCCGGCGGCGGCGTAGTCCTTGACGAACTTGACCTGGGCGGCGCCGGCGACGAACACATAGGACGCCTCGGGCTTGATCGTGGCCAGCTCGGTCAGCAGCGGTTGGAACTCCACGCCCGGGAAGGGCAGGTTGAGGTCCTTGAGCACCTTGCCGCCACCCTTTTCGAAGCCTTCGCGGAAGCCCCGCACCGATTCGTCGCCGGCGGCGTACTTCCAGCTGATGGTCACCGCCGTCTTGTGCTTCCTGGCGGCCAGCAGGCCGCTGGCGTAGCCCGGTTGCCAGTTGCTGAACGAGCTGCGGAACACGTTGGGCGCGCACATGGTGCCGGTGATTTCGCCGGCGCCGGCATTCGGCACGATCAGCAGCGTGTTGGTCTCGCGCGCCACCTTGGCCATGGTGGAGGCGACGCCGGAGTGGATGGTGCCAACCAGCAGGTCGACCTTGTCGCGCTTGACCAGCTTGTTGGCGTTCTCGTTGGCCTTGGACGGATCCGACTCGTCGTCCACCGCCAGATACTCCACCGCGCGGCCGCCCAGCTTGCCGCCTTGTTCGTTCACGTACAGCTTGAAGCCGTTGGTGACGCCCTTGCCGAGGTCGGCGAAGGTGCCGGAGCTGGGCAGCATCAGGCCGATCCTGACCGGCGCGGACTGGGCCTGCGCGGCCACGGCCACGGTGGCCAGGGCCAGGGCCGCGGTTGCGCGCGACACGGCTTGAAGGGAAAGAAGTCTGGACATGGAGGTCTCCTGGAGTTGTTGGTTGGCGATGGGGATGAAGCGGGTCAGGGCACGCGCGAGGATTCGGACACGAACTTGGTGACCAGATACCCGTCGAAGGTCTCGGTGCCGCCTTCGCTGCCCATGCCGCTGTCCTTGACCCCGCCGAGTGGGGTCTCTGCCAGTGCCAGGCCGAAGTGGTTGATGGTCACCATGCCGGCCTCGAGCCGGTTGCTGACGTGATTGGCAGTTGCGATCGAATTGGTGAAGACATACGAGGCCAGCCCGTAGGGCAGGGCGTTGGCACGGGCCAGCACTTCGTCGGTGCTGCCGAAGCGCGTCACTGGTACGACGGGGCCGAACGGCTCCTCGGTCATCAGGCGGGAGTCGTCGGGCGCGTTGGCCACGACGGTCGGCGCGAAGAAGTTGCCCGCACCGGCCAGCCGATCGCCGCCGCACAGAACGGCCGCGCCGCGCGCGCGCGCATCGGCCACCAGCGACTGCATGGCATCCACGCGGCGCTCGTGCGCCAGCGGTCCCATCTGGGTGTCCGGCGCCAACCCGTCGCCGACGCGCAGACCGGCATAGACGCCGGTGAATGCGTCCAGAAAGCGGTCGTAGGCCTTTTCGTGGACAAAGAAGCGGCTCGGCGCCATGCAGACCTGGCCGGCGTTGCGGGCCTTGGTGCGCGCCAGGAAGCGCGCCGCCGGCTCGACGTCGGCGTCATCGAACACCAGCACCGGAGAATGTCCGCCCAGCTCCATGGTCATCCGCTTCATGTGCGCGCCGGCCAGCGCGGCCAGGCTCTTGCCCACGACGGTCGAGCCGGTGAACGAGATCTTGCGCACGATCGGCGATGCGATCAGGTGGCTGGAGACCTCAGCCGGCACGCCCCAGACGATGTTCAGGCAGCCGGGCGGCAGGCCGGCGTCATGGAACATGCGCGCCAGCGCGACGACCGCGCTGGGCGAGTCTTCCGGCCCCTTCAGGATCAGCGTGCAGCCGGCGCCCAGCGCGGCAGCCGCCTTGCGCAGCGCCTGGTTGAACGGAAAGTTCCAGGGCGTGAAGGCGGCGCAGACGCCGATCGGCTGGCGGATGACGATCTGCCGCACGCTTTCCGAGCGCGGCGGGACGACGCGGCCATAGATGCGGCGGCATTCCTCAGCATGCCACTCCGCGTGTTCGGCGCAGGTGCTCACCTCCTGCAACGCCTCCGCCAGCGGCTTTCCCTGATCCAGCGTGATGTTGCGGGCGATGGCCGGCGCGCGCTCGCGGATCAGTTCGGCGACGCGGCGCAGGATCTTCGATCGCTCCAGCGGCGAGGTGAAGCGCCACGACTGGAAGGCCTTGTCGGCGGCAGCCAGCGCGCGGTCCAGGTCCTGCTTGCTCGCATGCGGCAGCCGGGCGAAGGCGACGCCAGTGGCGGGGTTGAAAACATCCTGCTCGCGCCGGCCATCGGCCGCGACGAACTCACCGTCGATGTACAGCGCGAGCTGTTCGTAGGCGGCGTTGGGGTTGGTCTGTGCGTCCATCGGATCGCGTGTCAGAGGAACACGCCGCCGCCGTCCACGGCGAGGGTCTGGCCGGTGACGAAGCCGGCGCCGTCGCTGACCAGGTAGGCCAGCGCAGCCACCAGGTCGGCCGGCACCTGATCCCGCTGGATGCAGCGGCCGGTGGTGCGGGCGTTGTCGCCAATGCGGTTCTGCAGGTCGCTCTGCAACACACCTTCGCTCAGGGTGAAGCCTGGGGCGATGGCGTTGACGGTGATCTTGTCCTTGGCCAACTCGCGCGCCAGCGAGCGGGTGAAGGCGATCAACGCGCCCTTGCTGGCGACATAGTGCGACATGTTGGGCGGCCCCTTGATCGGCACGGTGGATGCAATGTTGACCAGCCGGCCGCGACCGCTCTTGCGCAGCGCCGGCAGCACCGCCTTGGCGCAGTTGAACGGCCCGAGCGTGTTGACTTCCATCACCCGCATCCATTCCTGGTTGCTGATCTGCTCGAACGGCTTGAGTGCCAGGGTGGTGAACAGCCCGGCGTTGTTGACGAGGCAGTCGATGCCGCCGAATTCCTTCTGCGCGGCCTCGGCCATCGTGGCCACGTCGTCTTCGCTGACCACGTCCGCCTGCACGCCGATGGCCTGGTGACCCGCGCTGCGCAGGCGGCCGGCGGCGTCGTCGGCGCCGCGCAGGTCGGCGATGACGATCCGGTGTCCGAGCTGGGCGAGGTGATCGCAAAAGGCGTAACCGATGCCGCTGGCGCCGCCGGTGACGATGATGGTCTTGGACTGTTCGGGGATCATGGCTGTCCTGGGTTGATTCAAGGGGCGACAAGCGCCGCCAGCTTCACGCTTCGGTCGGCGGCTTGCGTAGGGGAGATGGGTGTGGCGGCGGCGAGCAGCTTGCGCGCGGCCATGTGGTCGGCGACGCTGTTGATCGATTCCACGGCCGACAGGCGGCCGTCGCGAAAGCGGAAGACAGAGAACTTGCCGGCGGCCGGGTCGCCGCGCAGCACGGCGCTGTCGCCGGCTTCCGCGAGACCGGCGATCTGCAGGCGGTTGTCGCCCTGGTCGCTCCAGAACCAGGGGACCTTGGCGTAGGGCTCGGCCTTGCCGACGATGCGGGCGGCGACGCAGCGGGCCTGGTCGACGGCGTTCTGCACCGACTCAAGCCGCACCGGCGCGGCGCAATAGCTGGCGGGAAAGCGGGCGCAGTCGCCGATCGCCGAAATGAAGGGGTCGCTGGTCAGCAGCTGCCGGTCGACCACGATGCCGTCCTGCACCGGCAGGCCCGCCGCGCGCGCCAGTTCCACGTTGGGCTCGACGCCGACACCGACCACTGCGAGGTCGGCGGGGACCGTCTGGCCGCGGGTGGTCGTTACGCCGTCGACGCAGCCGTCGCTGCCGGTGAATGCGATCACACCGGTCTCCAGGCTGATCTGCACGCCGCGGGCGGCCTGCGCATGCGCCAGGTAGTCGGCGGTCAGCGCGGACACGGCGCGCTTGAGCACCCGGTCGGCGAACTCGATCAGCCGGACTTCGCAGCCCAGCTGGCGCGCCATCACCGCCACCTCGAGCCCGATGAATCCACCGCCGACGATCACGACGCGGCGCGCCTGCTGAAGCCGCGCCAGGATGGCCCCGGCATCGGCCAGGCTGCGCAGGGCCAGCACGCCCTGCAGGTCCGCACCCGGCACGGCGGGCATACGGGCCCGCGCGCCGGTGGCCAGCACCAGGTGCTCGTAGCCCAGCGACGTGCCCGACGCGAGGGTGACGCGCCGCGCGCGCCGGTCGATGTCCGTCACGCAATCCGCCGCGATGACCGCGATGTTGCGCTCGGCATAGAAGCCGGCCGGACGCAGCTCGATCTGGCCGGGCTGGGCCTTGCCCGCCAGGAACGACTTGGACAGCGGCGGGCGCTGGTACGGCAGGCCGGGCTCGTCGCCGATCAGAGTGAGGGGGCCCTGGTAGCCCTCGTCGCGCAGCGACGCTGCGAGCTGGAAGCCGCTCTGTCCGCTGCCGACCACGATCACGCCAGGCTGTTCCATGCGCGGTTCAGACCTGGTGCGACGGGATGTGGACGATGAGTTCCTCGACCCCGGGCTGCAGCACCAGCTGACAGCTCAGGCGGCTGTTCTCGCGCCGGCCGCTGGCGGCGCTGTCGAGCATTTCGTTCTCGACTTCGCTGACCGGGTCCACCAGTGCTTGGCTGGCCTCGTCGATGTAGACGTGGCAGGTGGCGCACATGGCGGCGCCGCCGCACTCGGCGACGATCCCCGGGATGCTGTTGGCGACGGCCGTGAGCATCACGGTGGCGCCGGTGTTGGCGGCAACGGAGCGGCGTGCGCCGTCCGGCTGGACGTACGTGATCTGGGGCATGGGTGCCTCTGGTGGGGAAGGGGACGGAGGGACGAGGAGATCAGCTGCCGCTGATGCTGACGGGCATGCTGGTGTAGCCGCGCACCGAGTTGTTGTAGTGGATGACGGGCTTGCCTTCGAGCTGGATGTGCTTGACCCGCTTGGCCAGCGCCGTCAGCACGATCTCGCCTTCGAGGCGGGCGATCATCTGGCCGGCGCAGCCATGGATGCCGGTGCCGAACGCCAGGTTGCCGGCGGCG
Organism: Ramlibacter sp. 2FC; assembly: GCA_943372495.1. GTDB lineage: Bacteria > Pseudomonadota > Gammaproteobacteria > Burkholderiales > Burkholderiaceae_C > Ramlibacter. The sequence goes on from CALRYV010000002.1 coordinate 422,330, forward strand.
CGCCGGCTGACGTCGAACTTGTCGGCCGTCTCTCCCCAGCGGCGCGGGTCGCGGTTGGCCGAGCCGATGAAGACGCAGACCTTCTGCTCATTTGCCATCGTCGCGCCGGCCAGTTCCACCTCGCGGGTGGTCGTGCGGTAGAACGAGTGGAAGGTGCTTTCGAAGCGCAGCACTTCCTCCAGCGCCTGCCGGGCCATCGCCGGATTGGCATGCACCAGCGCCCACTGCTCGGGGTGCCTGGCGAACGACAGGATGGCGTTGCACAGCGTGAAGACGGTGGTGTCGAGGCCGGCGGAGAGCAGGGTGCGCACCAGCATCGGCGCTTCTTCCGGAGCCAGCAGGCCCTCGTCGGCAGCCTTGTACAACTGCGCGCCGAAGCCGTCCGGCGTCAGGTTCTCGCGCTTGCAGACTTCGGTGATCCAGCCGATCGCGCCCGACTGAGCCTTGTCCAGGCAGGTCTTGAAGCGCTCGTTGACCGGGCCGAAGGCGTTGAACACCATGTCGCCATAGGACAGCAGGTATTTCTCGCGGCCTTCCGCCGGGATGCCGACGGCGTCGGCGAACACCTTGAGCGGATAGGCCTCGCACAGGTCGGTGACAGCGTCGAAGCTGCCCTTGTCCAGGATGCGGTCGACCAGCAGTTCGGCCTGGCGCTCGAAGGTCGGACGCAGCTTGTTGATCGCGGCCGGGGCCAGCAGGCCGGCCACGACCTTGCGGGTGCGGCCGTGCATCGGCGGGTCCGCCTCCAGGATGATGCTGGGCTTGCGCCACGGCTCCTGCATGTGAAAGTTGGCCAGGCCGACTCCGGCGCTGGAGCAGAAGGTGGCCGCGTCGCGCAGCACCATGTCGATCTCGGCATGGCGGGCGATGCCGAAGGCGTCGTAGCGGCTCAGGTAGAACACCGGGCCCAGCTCCCGCAGCATTTCGTAGTGCGGATACGGGTCGTCGAGCACCTCGTCCGCGTACGGATCGAAGTCGGTCGCGGGGACGGTGACCTCGGGCGGCCGGAGCGTCTGGGCGCTGGTCATGACTGCTGTTCCTTGTCTCGTTCGGGGCCGTTGAAAGCAGCGCTGAGTTTCATCCCGTCCTTGACCTGCGTCAATGATTCTGCGTCTATAGTTCGGATACCGAACTTCTGGAGTGGATAAATGGCGGCCGTGCTCGAGCAAATGGACCAGGTCAAGGAAGCGAAGGAATACGTGATGGGGCTGGAGAAGGGTCTCGCCATCATCGAGGCCTTCGGCATCTCCAAGGGGCCGCTGACGCTGACCCAGGCGGCAGAGATCACCGGCCACACCAAGGCCGCTGTCCGCCGCAGCCTGCTCACACTGTGCAAGCTGGGCTACGCGGCGCAGGACGGCCGGCAGTTCCGCCTCGCGCCGCGCTCGCTGCGACTGGGTCACGCGTATGTCGCCTCCGAAGCGCTCACGAAAGTGGCGCAGCCGATCCTGGAAATGACGAGTGAACGTACCCGTGAATCTGCATCGATTGCGGTGCTGGACTCCCAGGACGTCGTGTTCGTCGCGCGTTCGACTCGCCGGCGCAGTCTGTCCAGCGGTCTGGGTGTGGGGGTGCGGCTGCCAGCATATGCCAGCGCCACCGGGCGTGTCCTGCTGTCGGAAACGTCGGCCAAGCAGGTCGAGTTCATGCTCAGCCGGATGTCAAGGCCGGCGTTGACTCCGCACACCCGGACGTCTTTGAAGGACATCATGAAAGAGATCGGGCTGGTCCGCTCGCGTGGCTACGCTATCAGCGACGAAGAGCTTGAGATCGGGCTGCGTTCCATTGCCGTGCCGATTCGCAATGGCCGCGGTGACCTCCTTGCAGCCATGAGCCTCTCAGTCGCCACCAGTCGCATGACCCGTGATCAGATCGTTGGACTGCTGCCGGAACTTGAAACTGCGCGCCGCCACTTCGCGTCGCTGCTGTGAAGGCAGGCGTCTCAGAGGCACGAGGCACATGCGCATAGACCTCGGTCTTGTCAGCCACCGCATCGGGTTGCGCGTGGGCGGGCAAGCCACCGTAGACCAGCCACTGCCCGGGTGCATGCCCCAGGCGCTGCTCGACCTGCGCGACCATCGAGCGCATCTGCCCCATGTCACTGCCTGTCGTCACGGCATCCACCCCCACGATCACCTGACTGGCGCAGTTGGTCGCAAGCTGCACGTTGTAGGCCGGACGGAAGCCTCCATCGGCCGTCTTGATGTGGGTCGCATCCGCATCGGTGGTGCTGGCATCTCCCCAGACAAGCGAGTTGCGTGGCTGAATCCACCAGGAAAAGAAAACCTCGTCTGCAGCGGCCGTGCTTTTTGCCGTTCCCATTGCAGCTCCTTTAGTTAGTTTGTTGCAACGACCGGTTGAATACGCCTTGCGATCCGCGATCCGAATGGTGGATCAGCTCGCCGTCGTCTCGCAGCCGGCGTTCGTACAACGCCTGCTCCAGGGCATCGCGCACGAAGTCCGTGCGCATCGAGCAGGGCACTCGCCAGCCACGATGCGCCGCGCAAACACGTCGATGATGAAGGCCACGTAGACGAAGCCATGCCAGGTCGAGACGTAGGTGAAGTCGGAGGCCCACAGTTGGTTGGGCCGCTCGGCCCGGGACTGGCGTTTGGACCTTGTCGCTTGTGCACGAGGCACTGATGGTGCGCACGGGATCGGCTTGTCTGGATAAATTTCTGCACGCACCGCTGCGCCAAGCACTGCGCTAGCTGTGAAGGTTCAATAGGTTATTGCGGGTGTTCACCCGGAGAGGTTTTGAGAGACTGGGAATCGCCAAACCCCCTGTCACTTCAAATTTCCAAACCGGATGAACACCCATAAGAATGCCCGATTGACCTACCTGCGCCGCCTGGAGATGGTCCAAGACCTTACTGAAGGTGGCTTGTGCGCCTCAGAAGCGGCGGCCAAGCATGGCGTCAGTGCCGTCACTGCCCGCAAATGGCTGGGCCGCTAGCCCGCCATCAGATCCGAGGTGGATTCCACTCCATGAAAAAACACGGACCCCGCCATGCGGTATGAAGAGTGTGGGGCAGCCTTTTCAAGTGGCACCACCCATCGAGTCCCCGGACCGATGCGGCCGGGCATTCCTTAACATTGAAACTGCGGGGCTCAGCCTTTGAAGGCGGCGGCGTGATCTTCGGCGAATTGACGGAAGGTGCGCGGACGATGCCCTGTCACCGCTTCGACCGTGTCGGCGACATAACCCAGATGTCCAGCCGGACCCAAGGCATAAGTCTCATTCATCAGGTCCGCCAGCTTCTCTGGCATCCCGGCCGACACCATTCCTTGCTTGGCGGCGGCGAGCGGGACATCGACATAGTTCACGCTCTTGCCGAGGACGTCAGACAAAGTCGCGGCCATCTCCGCGCAGCTGATCGCCTCGCCACCGGTGATGGGATATTGCTTGTTCTCGTGGCGGCGCTCGGTCGTGCTCGACCTCAAGCGGCCAGAAGGCGTGGCGCTCGCGCTGTCGCTGGTGGCGCGGTCGGACGCGTTGATCGAGGGATTTCGCCCCGGCACCATGGAGCGGCTCGGGCTGGGCTCCCAGATATGTCTGGAGGCGAACCCGCGGCTGGTCTACGGGCGCATGACGGGTTGGGGACAAGAAGGCCCGCTCGCCGACTCGGCGGGTCACGACTTGAACTACGTCGCACTGTCCGGAGCGCTGGATGCCATCGGGCGCGCGGGCCAGCCACCCACGCCGCCGCTCAACCTGGTAGGTGACTACGGCGGAGCTGCCTACCTGGTCATCGGCATGCTGGCCGCGTTGTTGGAAGCAGGCCGCAGCGGGCAGGGCCAGGTTATCGATGCTGCGATGGTCGACGCCGCCACGTCCCTCATGACGTCCACTTACGGGCTCAAGGCGGCGGGCATGCACGATGGACCGAGGGGGACCAACCTCCTCGACTCCGGTGCTCCGTTCTACGACGTCTACGAATGTGCGGACGGGCGCTATGTGTCCATTGCACCGATCGAGATGAAGTTCCGCGCGCAGCTGTTCGAGCTGATCGGCCTGGCGCCGCAGTGGCTAAAACGGTCCGAGGACCGTGCTGCATGGCCGGCTTTGCGCGACGTTCTGGCCGCGCGCTTTCGCGAGCGGACGCGAGACCAGTGGTGCAAGCTGCTCGAAGGCACCGACGCCTGCTTCGCGCCGGTGCTGTCCATGGACGAAGCACCTGGCCACGCGCACCAGCGCGCGCGCGCCGCGTTCATCGAGTTGGACGGGATCCGCCAGCCGGCGCCCGCGCCGCGCTTCAGCCGGACGCCAGGAGCTCTGCCGACACCGCCCGAGGCGCCCGGCGAGACGGCCGACGAGGCTATGCACGAGTGGGGATTCAGCAGCAAGCAGGTTGCCGCATTCAGGAAGGAAGGCGCGTTGTTGGCGCGAAAGGAAACCCCGTGATCCGTACCATGCTCTTCGTGCCGGGCGACAGTCCACGCAAGTTCGCAAGCGCCTTGCGCACCAACACCGACTCCCTGATCCTGGACCTCGAGGATGCGGTCGTGTTTGCGCGCAAGGCTGAAGCCCGCAGCGAGACCGCGACGATGCTGGGCTCGCCCGCTGCCGGCGCCAGGAAGCTGTTCGTGCGGGTCAATGGGCTCGATAGCGGGATGACTCTGGCCGACCTGGCCGCGGTCATGCCGCTGCGGCCCTTCGGCATCGTGCTGCCCAAGTGCACCGGGGCTGCCGACATCCAGAAGCTCGCGCTCTACTTGGATGCATTCGAGGCGGCGGCCGGCGCGCCGGCCGGCCAGACGCGCATCCTGGCCATCGCGACCGAGTCCGCGCAGTCGCTGTTCAGCCTGGGCACGTACGCGGGCAGCAGCCCCCGGCTGTGGGGAATGATGTGGGGCGGCGAAGACCTGGCCGCATCGCTGGGCGCCACGGCCAACCGCATCGACGGCCGCTGGCTGGAGCCCTACCAGTTGGCTCGCTCACTGTGCCTCGCGGGCGCCGCGGCCGCCGGCGTGGAGGCGATCGACACCGTGGCCGTCGACATCAAAGATGTCGAGGCCGTGAGCCGCGAAGCACGCGCTGCGCGCCGAGATGGCTTCAGCGGCAAGGCGCTCATCCATCCGTCGCATGTCGACCCGATCAACGACGCTTTCACCGCCACGGAATCGGAGTGCACGTGGGCCCGCGGCGTGATCGCTGCGTTCGCGGCGGCTCCGCAAGCCGGCGTCGTGACGCTCGACGGCAAGATGCTCGACAAGCCGCACCTGCGCTCTGCGCAGCGCATCCTGGGAGGATCCGCATGAGTGAAACACGCTCGACCACAACCCTGTCCAGAGTGGGGCAGGGCTTCTATTGGCAGGAGATCCAGACGGGACAGCGCTTTCGCACCTTTCGCCGCACCGTCACCGAGACCGACCTGGTGAACTTCATCGGCGTCACCGGCATGGTCGAGGCCATCTTCATCGACGCGCACTACGAGGACGGCGCCATTTCCGGCCGCCCGGTGCCGGCTGTGCTGACGTATTCGCTGATCGAAGGCCTGTTGCTGCAATCGATGATCCAGGGCACAGGCCTGGCTTCGCTGGAGCTTCACAAGCGCGTGCTCAAGCCGGTGTTGGTAGGCGACACGATCGACGCGGAAGTCGAGATTCTCGAGGTGCGGCAGACCTCGCGCGGCAACCGGGCCATCGTCGTGTCGCGTGTGGACATCTTCAATCAGCGCAACGAGGCCGTTATCACCTACACCGTGACGCGCCTGCTCGCCGGCCGGCCCGAAGCGAAGCCGTGAACATCGCTTTGCTGCTCGAGCGCATCGCCGCGCAGGACCCGCGCCGCCCCGCTGTGTACCTGGGCGTGCGGGCGGTAATGGACTATGGGCAGCTGCGCGACCGAGTTGCGCGGCTCGCCGCCGGGTTCCGGTCGCGCGGCCTGCGTGCGGGGGACCGCGTGGCCATCTGTATGCCTAACAGTGTCGATTATCTGGTGGCCATGCAGGCGGCGCTCTGGGCGCGCCTCGTCATGGTGCCCATCAACGCGAAGCTGCACCCGCGCGAAGTGGATTTCATCGCAACGCATGCCGGGGCCAGGCTCCTCATCGCGGAGGATCCGGAGATCGTCGCGCAGCCTGTGCACGACGGTGCCCGAATCGCAGCCGCCGACGTGGACAAGCTGGCCGCTGGAATGGAGCCGTTGGCGGTCTGCGCGGCAGGGCCTGACGACCTCGCCTGGCTGTTCTACACGAGCGGCACGACAGGCCGCCCCAAGGGCGTGATGCTGACGCATCGCAACCTCATGGCGATGACGCTGTGCTACCTGGGCGACGTGACGCATGTCGAAGCGGCGGACGCCGTGGTCTACGCCGCGCCCATGTCGCACGGGGCCGGGCTCTATTCGTTCGCCTACATCAGCGCGGGTGCGCGGCACGTTCTGCCGGAGTCGGGCGGCTTCGACGCCGGCGAACTGCTGGACCTTGCCGCGGAGCTGAAGCGTGTCTCTCTCTTCGCCGCGCCCACCATGGTAGGTCGGCTGGTCGATCATGCGGTACGCGAGGGCCTTACGGGCGACGGGCTCAAGACCATCGTTTACGGCGGCGGCCCGATGTACGTCGCGGACATCCGCCGCGCTCGCGCCGCGCTCGGATCGCGCTTCGTCCAGATCTACGGCCAGGGCGAATCGCCGATGACGATCACCGTGCTGAGTCGCGAGGTCATCGAGGACGACGCGCATCCGCAATGGCTGGAGCGCCTGGCGTCGGTGGGCGTGCGCCAGAGCGCCGTGGAGGTCCGTGTCGTGAGCGAGAGCGGCGGGCCGGTGCCGACCGGCGGCATCGGCGAGATTGTGGTGCGCAGCGACACGGTGATGCAGGGCTACTGGAACGACCCGCAGGCCACCACTGCGACGTTGCGCGGCGGCTGGCTGTACACCGGAGACTTGGGGGTACTCGACGAGGCCGGGTTCCTCACGCTCAAGGACCGCTCCAAGGACCTTATCATCAGCGGTGGCTCCAACATCTACCCGCGCGAAGTCGAGGAGGTGTTGCTCGAGCATCCAGCCGTGCGGGAAGCCGCCGTGATCGGCGTTCCGGATGCGGAGTGGGGGGAGTGCGTCGTGGCCTATGTCGTCGCGCAGGCCGGCTACGTCGATCTCGCCGCTGAACTCGATGCGCTGTGCCTCCAGCGCATCGCGAGATTCAAACGCCCGAAGCACTACGTGGCGGTCGAGTCGCTGCCCAAGAACAATTATGGGAAAGTACTGAAGACGAAACTGCGCCGCACGGGCAGCGGGAAGACGTGAAGCTCGGCCTCTCGGCGCGCATGCCCGCTGTCGTATTGGGGCTGTGCTTCGTGCTCAACTTCGTCTCCCCAGGGCCTGGGAGACACATGCATGGTGTTCCTCCTGCCTCTGGACTAGGAATTCGGCTGGCACCATGCCGAGATGACCAGTGTGGACTCTGCGCTCATGGTCTGCGGCGGGCTGTCGGCGCCGCTGGCGGGGATGGTGTCCGAGCGATGGGGTCCGGGCGTTCTCTTTCTCTATACGGCGGGCCTACTCGTGCTCGCGCTCGGGTAGCTGCTCGCCGGCCATGCCTCGGCGTTGTGGCATTTCTACCTCTGTATCGGAGTTCTCGGCGGAATGGGGGGCGGAGCGCTGGGCATGGTGCCGGCCTCATCGCTGCTCAGCTGGTGATTCAGCCGCAGGATGAGTACCGCCCATAGGAATCGCGTATGCCGGCTATGGCTTCGACTCCCTCGTCATGGTCCCTTTTGCCCAGGCATTGATCGATGGCCATGGATGGCGCAACGCCCACCGGAGTTTCCGGTCGCTAGTACTGGCCATGGCACAACGCGCCCACTTCCGGGCTGTGCTGCGGTCGGCGCTCGGGCAATGGCCGTTCTGGTTGCTGATGCATATACCTGATTCCTCGTGCAGTCCATTGCGCATCTTGTCGACGTTGGCTTCACGCCGCCGGCAAGCCGCAAAGGGTTTCTCCGGATTTATGGTCATCGGGATCTTGGCTAGGATTCGCTCCGAAATTACATAGATCGTGATTGTTACGGTAAGCGTAATTAAGCCGAACTGAAATAGAAAGATTCTTAGCCTCTGGCTAAAGCTCAAGGACCATTTTTCGTAGAGGAATACTCATGCTGACAAGCTTGCAGCCGGCGCGCGCGGCCATCCCCATCTATCCCGACAGCCCACCGGACTATCGGACGTTGATCGAGCGCGATCGCATCCACAGCAGCCTTTACACCAGTTCGCAGATCTTCAACGAAGAGATGAAGAAGCTTTTCTATGGGGGCTGGGTATTCGTCGGTCATGAATCCGAGATCCCGAATCCCAACGATTACCTCACGCGCATGCTGGGACTGGAGCCGGTCATCATGGTGCGTGACCGCGACAACAGGATATCCGTGCTCTCAAACCGCTGCAGCCATCGTGGGAACTTGGTATGCCCCCGCGAACATGGTTCGGCGTCTGCATTTACCTGCGATTACCACGGGTGGACCTTCAGTCACAACGGCGATCTGATCGGCGTGCCGGCCCGAGGTGGGGAGGAAAAGGACCGGGCCTGTCTCGGGCTGCAAAAGCCACAGGTTCAGGAGTGCGGCGGGTTTGTGTTCGCCACATTCAATCCGGACTCCCCCCCCTTGTCCGAGCACTTGGGAGCGGCCAAGGATCTGATCGAACGTTCCGTTTCGCTCTCACCGACGGGTCGAGTGCGGCTTAGCGCGGGCTGGGTCAAGCAGCACTTTCAGGCGAACTGGAAGATGCTTCCCGAAAACTCAACCGATGGCTACCATGCGCCAGTCACGCACGGATCGTTCGTGCAGGTCTTTGCGTCCAACTCGCAGTACGAGCTGTTGAAACAGAACGAGCAACAGCGGCAGTCGCGTGCGGTTGATTGGGGAGGTGGGCATTCCGCCCTCGAGCACGCCCCATCGTACGACCGGCCGCTGCAATGGCTGGGAGTGACAGAAGATCGTGTGCCGGATTATGTCGCAGCGATGAAGGCGGCCTATGGTGACAAAGAAGCCGTGAAGAAAATGGTCGATGGGCCGGTTCACGCGGCCATTTTTCCCAACCTATTCATGGGGGAGATGAACGTCGCAATCTTTCAGCCGATTTCGGTGACAGAGTGCGTGTTGTGGCATACGCCACTGCTCCTTGACGGCGTTTCGCAGGAATTCAACACGCGCATCATTCGCCAGTCGCAGGCTGCCATGGGACCGGCTTCCTTTCTGCTGGCCGACGATTCCATCATTTCCGAAAGACAGCAGACGGCCCTGGACGGCCGGGGCGGGTGGCTGGATATAAGCCGCGGGCTTACCCGCGAGGAGCATCGGCAGGGTTCCATCTGGGGCAACATCACCGACGAAACGACGAATCGCGGCTTCTGGTCGCATTACCTGAAGGCAATGCAGTCATGAGCGCCGTGATCTCTGAAATCTCGGCCATAACAGAGTTCAGCGTCGAAGAGAAGTCGGCCATTGCCGCTTTTCTATTCGAGGAGTGTCGGCTGGCCGACGAGTCGAAGTATGCGCAGTGGGAAAACCTGCTGGCCGACGACATGCTGTACTGGGTGCCCGGGGGCGTGCCGGATCCGGACCCCGACACAACGTTGTCGGTCATCGCCGACCATCGAGGCAGGTTGCATAACCGCATCGCCCAGCTGATGACGGGCCGCCGATTGGCACAGCAGCCGGTTTCGCCGATGCGCCGGATGTTGTCGAACATTGAACTGACCCGACTCTCGGATACGGAAACCCGCGCGTGCTGCAACTTTGTCCTGCATGAGTACCGGCTGCAGTCGACACAGAAGATTCAGATCTGGGCGGGTCGCTACGAGTATCGGCTGCGCCGCAATACGGAGGGTCTGCGCATGTTTTACAAGCGTGTGGACCTGATCAATGCGATGGGGCCTTTGCCCAGCCTGGCGTTTCTGATTTGACCGCAAGTCCAACCAACTCGGGGACACCGGAGATGGTTCCAATGCTGTTGGGCCAGATGCTTGAACGGTGCGCGGCCTGCTATCCAGACAAGGCGGCCTATGTTTGCGGAGATCGTCGCCGCACGTGGAATGAAATTCACGAGCGTTCAGACGCTCTGGCCCGAGCGCTTCAAGATCTTGGTGCACGCAAAGGGCAAGCGATTGGAATACTTGGCCAGGAAGGGCTGGAGATCTATGAGCACCTTTACGCCTGCGTCAAGTTGGGAGCCGTCCGTGTGGGTTTGAACTGGCGGTATGCGCCACCTGAATTGCTACATGTTCTGCGCGACGCAAGTGTCGAAATTCTGTTGGTTCAGGCCCGTCTCATGCCGGTCATTCAGTCCTTGCGCGCTGACATCGATACCCTTGGCATCAAGGTGCTCGGGTATGGTGGTCATCATGATGAAGCGCTTGATTATGACGTCCTTATTGGAAAGGCTACGGGCAGCCAACCTGACATGCCTTCCGTATTTCCGGATGATCCAATGCTCTATAGCTACACGTCCGGGGCTACCGGCAACCCCAAAGGGGTTGTGATCAGCCATCGATCAGCTGCGAGTTCCGTTTTGTCGGCCGTGGTCGGAAGGGGATTGGCGCACGATGACGTCTATTACGTGCCGCCACAATCTTCATGGATCACGGTCATGATGAATCTGTTCGGCTTGGCCAATGGCATGACACATGCCATCCCCGACGGCGTGTTCGAGATAGGTCAATGTTTGCGGGATATCGAGCGGTTTCGCGCAACGGTTGTCCTGCTGGTTCCGACGATGATCAAACGCGCGATCAAAGAATATCGCGCCGGAACGTATGATCTTTCTTCCTTGCGAATGATCATGTACGGCTCGTCGCCCGCCTCGCCGGAACTGGTCAGGGAGACCTACGAGGTCTTCGGTTGCGAACTGACGCAGACATATGGCATGACCGAGACGGCTGGCGGGGTCACTCATCTTTCTCCCGGTGACCATCGATCCGCTCTTGCCTCCGAGCCGCAGCTGCTTAGCTCCGTGGGGCGGCCCAGTGTGATGTTCAGTCTCAGCATCCGGGGCGAGGACGGACAACCTCTTGCTCCCGGCATGGCAGGCGAAATCTGGATCAAGGGCGGCGCCGTCATGACGAGCTACCTCAATCTGCCGGATCAGACGGTGGATGTACTGCGAGACGGGTGGCTTCGTACCAACGACATTGGGAAGTTCGACGCTCGGGGATACCTTTACCTCATCGACAGAAAGCAGTTCCAGATCAATACGGGAGCGGTCAAGGTCTTTCCTGCTGTTGTGGAGCGCGTATTGTTGTCGCATCCCGCTGTTGATGAAGCGTGTGTCCTCGGCGCCCCGCATCCAGAGTGGGGCGAAGCGGTTGTTGCCATCGTCACGCTGAAGCCGGGTTGGCAGCAGCCGACGCAAGAAGAGTTCAAACGTTTTTGCGTCAAAAGCCTTAGCAAGCCGGAGTGTCCGAAGGCTTACATTTTCACCGACGATTTTGCCCGGACATCCACCGGAAAAGTCGCCAAGGATTCGGTCAAGAAGTGGCTGTTGTCCAACACCAATCTCTTGCCGTGGGCGACAAGCGAAAGCGACTGAAATCAAGTTTGCGCAGGTGCGCAGTGGAGAAAATCAAGTGAAACGCCGTACGTTCTCTTTTGCAGCGACCGGGATGCTCGCGACCTCAATGTTCTGCTCGCCCGCCGGGGCTCAGGAGTATCCCAATCGGGGTATACGGATCGTAACGCCCATCGCCCCGGGCGGGTTAGCCGACAGAGTCACGAGGCTCATGGCCAAGCATCTTTCGGAACGCGTTGGCCAGGCCGTCATCGTGGATAACAAGCCAGGCGCCGGCGGAATCATCGCTCTGGATTCCGTAGCCAAGTCCCCACCTGACGGGTACACGTTGGTTTTCACATTCATTGGCCCGTCGGTTGTCAATCCGATCCTGGTCAAGAAGCTTCCTTACGACAACGCGAATGACTTGGTTCCCGTAGCCCAGATTGCGTCGATCAATCCATTTGTACTGGTGGTGAGCCCTACTGTTCCGGCGAACAATCTGGCCGAGTTTGTAGCGCATGCAAAGGAAAATCCTGGCAAACTGTTTTACGGCTCAGCGGGCAACGCTTCCCTCTCACACTTGACAATGGAGCTGTTCAATCGCGCGGCCGGATTGAACCTGCAGCATGTGCCTTACAAGGGTGAGGCTCCCATGGCGGGGGAGGTCTTGAGCGGGCGACTACAGGCTTCATTCATGTCGGTCGAATTTGCCGCACCTCTCATCAAGACCGGCCGCCTCAAGGCCATTGGAGTCGCCAACAAACGTCGCTCTAGCCAGCTTCCTGAAGTACCCACGATGGCTGAGGCTGGATTGCCGGAATTCAGCGCAGCAGGTTTTTTCGGATTCCTGGCTCCCGCGGGGACCTCTGCATCGCAAGTCAAACGACTCAATGAGGAGTTCCGGGCAATCGTCAGCATGGCGTCGGTAAGGGAGGATTTTTATCGATTTGGGATTGAACCGATCAATGAATCGCCCGAGGCTTTTGGCCAGGTCCTACGGACTGAAACCGAGAAATGGACAAAGCTCATTAAGGAAACTGGCATCAAGGGCGACTGAGCCGCCGCGTATTCTTCGCCATGGCGTGCCGGCCGACCGGTTCCCCTGACCCCGGTCAATTGGCCGGTCGATTGAGGGGTGGACAAGCGCCTCCCATGCTCGCTGTCAGCCGACTACCGAGATCTTTCAGCGCCTCGGCTTCCGGGCTGCGCAGACATGCCGCAAACGTGGATTCATGACCCAGCATCGTGATGGCAACGGCGAGCTGTCGGAACCGGTTGAAGACCGGTACGCTCAGCGCGTTGATACCGACAATCCTCGTGCCGTGCGATGCCGCGATGCCGCCTTCGCGGATTTTTCTGTACTGCTCGTAAACTCGTTCCAACGCCATGTCGTTGTTCTCCCCGCCTTTGTGCAGATCAGCGCGCACCAGAGGTTCTGTCAGCGCCCGCGGTTGGTGAGCCGCCACCACGCAGCCTGTGCAGGATGTCGTGATGTTGACCACCGTACCTGGCCTGAGGGTGATGGAAACTTCACGATGGACGCCGAACCACCTCACGATCGTCACTCCCTGTTTCATCCACAGGGCGACGCCGCAGGCTTCGCCTATATTGCGCGAGAACTCCGAAACTGCCGGCGCCACCATGTCGACCATGTCGGCGCCGTGCTGGGCCAGTTCCCCTAACTGGTAGGTCAGGATTCCCAGTGAGTATTCCTGCGTTTCAGGGATCTGGCGAACGAGGCCAACCTCTTGCAGACTCACCAGATAGCGGTGAATTTTTGCGGGGGCAAGCTTTGTCGCGGCGGCCAACGCTTTGAGACGAGCTGTGCCGCCTAGCTGCACCAACGCTTGCAGCAGCTTTCCAGCCACTTCGACTGACTCGACACCCCGTCGGCTAACTACTTTAGACATCTTGGTTTGTACCTAGTGCAAGGCTTCGTTGCGAGACTAGAATCTCGATAATTGCGGACAGAGTCATTGTTACGCTATACGTAATCATAAGTCAAATCGAAGCGATTGTTTCATAGGCCAGGAAAATCTTGATGTTATTGCCCGCAACCATGTTGGATCGAGTCAGCCGGAACTACCCGGGCAAGAAAGCTTATCAATGCGGGCGCGTATCGCGTACCTGGTCCGAAATGAACGAGAGGTCGGCGCGCTTGGCGGGGGGACTGGTTGCCCTTGGCGCGCGGCGTGGCGATTGCGTTGCCATACTGGGCCAGGAATCCCTGGAAATCTACGAGCACTATTTCGCTTGCATGAAGGCGGGCCTCGTTCGTGTGGGCATCAACTGGCGGTACGCGCCGGCCGAAATTGCACACATTCTGAAAGACTGCGCTGTCAAGTTTCTTCTCGTTGAGCATCGCTGTGAGTCGCAATTGCGCGCAGCGCTGGCGCACACTGATTCGACCGTGATGGTGATCGGCTATGGCCTCGACCATGGCCAGTCGCTGGATTATGAGCAGCTCCTGGCGCGTTCCAGCTTTCCGGCGCCCGCCCAGCTGCACGAAAGCGATCCGCTCGTCATCAGCTACACATCGGGTTCCACTGGCGTGCCCAAGGGGGTGGTGCACAGTCATCGAAGCGTCGCTCTGATCATCATGCAAGGTGCCATCTCCCGCGGTCTCACCACTGATGACGTTTGGTACGCAGCGACTGCCTCATCGTGGTTGGCGTGTGTGCTCAACATGATCGGGCTGGCCAATGGAATGACAACGATCGTCCTGGATGGCGCGTTCGAGATTGACGCGTTCATCGAAGAGACGCAGCGTCACCGGATCACGACCGCGTTGCTGGTACCAACGATCATCGGGCGTCTCATCGACAGATGTGGAGACAGACCAGAGGCAATGAGCTCCTTACGCTTGCTGATGTATGGATCTTCTCCCGCGTCGCCCAGATTGATCGAGCAGGTCATGGGAACGTTCGGCTGCCGCCTGATGCAGACATACGGCATGACTGAAGGTGGCTGGGTTTCACACCTGACGCCTGCCGATCACGAGCTGGGGTTGACCGGCCGTGCGGAATTGCTGCGATCCGCCGGGAGGGTTGGCGGCATGTACCAGATGTCGATTCGGGACGACGAGGGGAACGAACTGCCTCGGGGGCAGGCCGGCGAAGTCTGGTTGCGCGGCGAAACAACCATGCTCAGGTACCACAATCGCCCCGGTGAAACCGAAGAAGCGCTCGACGGGGGGTGGCTGCACACCAACGACATCGGACGCTTTGACGAGGATGGCTACCTATACCTGGTTGACCGCAAGAAGTTCCTGATCATCACCGGGGCGGTGAACGTCTTTCCCGCGAGTGTTGAAGCGATTCTCGGCAACCATCCCGGGGTGCGCGAGATTTGCGTGGTGGGTGCACCCCATCCGGAATGGGGAGAGGCAGTGGTCGCGGTAATTTCCGAGCGCCACGGACAGCCTGTGCCGGACGCGGCCGATCTGGCAAGTTATGCAGCGGCTGATCTCAGCCGCATGGAATTGCCCAAGCATGTCATGACAATGGGGGACCTACCCAAGACGGTGACCGGCAAGATCGATAAGCGCGCCATCAAGGAGTGGGTGCTTGCGAGGCGCAATGAACTGCCCTGGGCACGCCAGGTTCCCGAGGAAGTGCAGGAGGCGGAATGAGCAGGCGCGAACCATTTTCGGCAATCGTAGGTTTGGGTTTCAGCGAACTTTCGCGAAGCGACATTGGCACCCCGCGGGATCTGGCGATCGACGCGGTGATCGCGGCCATGGAAGATTGCGGTCTGCCCCTGACCGCCCTCGATGGCCTGCTGATTTCCCGCAGTCCCTCCGCGCCCCCGTCGGAACTGCCATTGCGTCTTCGACTCGACTTGGGTCTTGGCGACCTCAATTTGCTGGGCGATCTCCAGATCGAAGGCGCATCGGTGGTTGGCGCGATTCAGCATGCCAGCCTGTATCTGCACCACGGTCTGGCGAACACGGTCGCCTGTGTTTTCAGCGACGTGCCGCTGCGCCCCGGCAAGGAATCCGGGGCGAGTTCCTACAACCGTGTGATGCAACTGTCGGGGCTGGATAACTGGGAGGAGCAATACGGTGTTTTCGGCGCAGCAGGACCTTATGCCCTGGCTGCCAAGCGTTACCTGAGCAGGTTCGGACTGGAGCAGGCAGCGCTGGGTGGCTACGCCGTGGCATGCCGCAAATGGGCTGCGCTCAATCCGCAAGCGATGCTGCGCGAGCCGCTGGATCTTGAAGGTTACTTGCGTTCCCGCCCCATCGTCGATCCGTTTCGGGTACTGGACTGCGCTTATCCGGTCAATGGCGCGATCGCTGTCGTTCTGACACGGGTGGACCGCGCCGCGGACCTGCCAAGGCCGCCGGTTTATGTCCATGCCTTCTCGCAAGGCCATGCCGGCGCAAGAAATTTCCAGGGCAGCGAACCTGAAATCGAAGCGGGCGGTGCGGTGGCGGCGAAAGGGCTTTGGAGCATGGCGGGGGTAGGCCCGGCCGACGTTCAGATGGCCCAGATCTACGACGCCTTTTCCTACGTTGGATTGCAGGCGCTGGAAGACTACGGGCTTTGCCGGCGTGGCGAAGCGGCGCAGTTCGTGGCAGATGGACACACATCCCCGGGCGGCCGATTGCCGGTAAATACCGGAGGCGGGCATCTTTCGGGTTTCTATTTGCAGGGCATGACCCCGGTCTCGGAGGCCGTCATCCAGGCGCGAGGCGAAGGGCAGGGCAGGCAGGTACCTCGCAATGAACTGATTCTGGTCACCGGCAGTGGCGGGCGGCTCGACTACCACGCGGCCCTGATGCTCAGTCCCCTCGCATCGCTATGAGTTCGCCATGAAAAACCATTCCACCTACACGGCTGATTTTCTGCACTTCATAGCGGGCCGGTCCCTGCGGTACGCGTGCTGCGGCGAATGCCGCCAGGTGCTGAGCTTTGCCCAGCGCGTATGCAACCGGCATCCGCGTGCGGCTCTCGAATGGTTGCCCGCCACCGGGCGCGCAACCTTGCATTCCTTCGCTGTTTATCGCATCGGCTACAGCCCCGCGCTGCAGCCACCTTATACCGTGGCCGTCGTCGAGCTCCAGGAGGGCCCCCGGCTCGTGAGTACGCTGACCGGGCCTTCCGCTCTGCAGCCGCGGATCGGCGCGGCGCTTTCCGCGGACTTCGACGCCGCAGGCCGCTTGATGTTTTCCCTTGATCCTGAGCCTGCCGCCAGCGCGCGCTCTTCCCGCACCCCCCTTCCACTCGATTTTTCGTAAGGAGACAACCATGGATAGACGTCTTTTCACATCCGCGCTCGCCGGATTGGCGGCCGCGCCCTTTGCCGCGGTCGCACAGGAATACCCTGCCAAGCCGATCCGCTTCATCGTGCCATTTCCGCCCGGTGCTGGCAGCGACGCCATATCCCGGCAAGTGGGTGAGCGCATGGCCAAACGCCTGGGGCAGCCGGTGGTGATCGAAAACCGTGCGGGTGCGGCCGGCAACATCGGACTCGAGTACGCGGCCCGGCAAGCGCCTGACGGCTACACCATCGCGCTGATCTCGACCAGTACCGCGATCCTTAACCCTATTACCTATCGCAACCTGAGTTTCAAGCCCGAGAAGGATTTCGTGCCCATTGGACTCATTTCACGCTTGCCCTACATCTTGGTCGTGAACCCGGCAGTCCCTGCGAAAACTCTTCAGGAGCTGATTGCATTGGGCAAAGCGAAGCCGGGCACGTTGTCGTTCGCATCACCTGGCAACGGACACGCCATTCATCTAGGGGGCGAGCTGCTCAAGGAGTTGGCCGGCTTTGACATGGTCCACGTGCCGTACCAAGGAGCGGGGCAGGCCATGAATGATCTCATTGGAGGTCAGACATCGATGATGTTCGTGCTTGCCAGCGATGGCATTCCGCTGATCAAAGCAGGGCGTCTGCGCGCAATAGCAATGCCGGCGCCCAATCGGTCCGTTCATCTGCCCGATGTTCCCACGTTCAAGGAGGCCGGCATCCCCGATTTCGACCTCACTGCATGGTTCGGATTGGTCGGAGTAGCTGGAATGCCCCAGGCCGCGGTGCAAAGATTGAACGCCGAGCTTAACAATGCCTTGGCGGATTCGACTTTCCGCAAATGGCTGACCGACGGAAATCAGGAACCGATCGGGGGTTCGCCTGCGGATTTCAGTGCGTTGATGGAGACTGAGCGGCGGCGTTGGGCTCCTGTGATCAAGAAGACCGGAATGGCGGGGACGCTTTGAGGGCTGTCGTCCGCGCGCTCGTGCCGGAATCGGCCATCCTAGAAGCTAGAAGACCGCTGCGTTGGATGGCTTCCAGCGCATGGTTGATGTGCGTGGCCAATGCGCGGTCGGCCGTGTCGATGTCGCGCGCCATCACCGCTTCAAATATCTTCCTGTGCTCATCCTGAACACCCAGGAAAGGCGCGTTGATGGCGGAAAAGCGTCGATATCTTTCAGTTTGCTGATATAGCAATCCCCTGAGCCGATGCATCCAATTCGAACGGCATGCCGAGATCAACGTCTCGTGAAAATCACGATTTCGTTCCTCCCAGGCGTCGAACATTCCCTCCGGATCGGCCTGGAGGCGGCCCTCAGCAAGCTCGAGTCGATGAAAGGAGCTCACGACACGTGCTTCCCATGCGTCATCTCCAAATGCGATGCTGTCCCGCAGTGCGGCACACTCAAGAAGCACTCGGGTGCGCGTCAGGTCCTCCAGATCGCCCAGCGACATCGGCGCTACCCGACAACCGCGCTGACCTTGGGACACAACCAGGGAGTCGGATACCAGGAGGGCGAGGGCTTCGCGAAGCGTACCTGCACTGACCTGGTACACGGATTTGAGGTGTTCCACCCTCAACTTGTGTCCAGGCAGGTACTTCCCGTTGATGATGTCGCGCCGCAGTTGACGGTAAGCGGCTTCAAAGAGCGTACGCGGTTCTTCGGCGCCGCTGTCCGGGGTGAGGCCCGCAATATGCAGTTCAGCTGTTGACATGGGACGCATCTGTTCTTTCAAAAATGAACGAGGGTTAACACCATTGGTAGGTTAATCATATTCTTGGAAAATATCGATATTGCTCCTATGCCGCGTATATTTTATAGTGCTTCCATCCGAAATGATCCTCGCTCAACGCCTTGCCTATATCGAACTTGAGGTCAGTAACCTTGCTGCGTGGCGAGCTTTTGCTAACAGTATTTTGTGCGCCGAGGTCGTCGACGGACCGGACGGGCTCGTTTTTTTGCGGATTGACGACCGCCCATTCCGGATTGCACTGAGACAAGGCCCAGCGGATGACATTCGGGTCCTCGGGTTAGAAGTGGAAAACAAGGAAGGCCTGGAGCGTGCAGGAAATGCGTTGCAGGCCGAAGGCTACGGCGTCGAGGCGGGCAGTGCGGCGGATTCGGACAGCAGGCAAGTTGCCGCACTGATCCGGGTGCGGGATCCGGTCGGGCTGGTCGTCGAGCTGTCATACGGGGCGATGACTCGTCCCCAATCGCCTTTCTATCCGCCTCGACCCCATGCGGGATTCGTCACCGGAGATCAGGGGCTGGGGCACGTGATGCTGTCCGTGCCCAACACTGCGGAATCCCAGCGGCTATATGAAACCATCGGCTTTCGGGTCAGCGATTACATAACCACGAATTACAACGGTCGCAACGCGAGTTTTGTATTCCTGCGCTGCAATGGCCGTCACCACACTCTTGCCCTCGGTGAACTCCCTGTGCCGAAGCGCCTGTTGCATTTCATGCTGCAGTGTCGTGACATCGACGATGTGGGTCGCGCACTGGATTTGGTGCCGGCCTCAGGCTGGCGGCAAACGCGTTCATTAGGTCGCCATATCAACGACAAGATGATCTCGTTCTACATGGAGACGCCCTCCAAGATCCAGGTCGAATACGGTTGGGGCGGTGTGGAGGTGGGGCGCGACGAGGAGTGGTCTGTCTCAACCTACGACGTCACCAGTTCCTGGGGACATAAACATCTTTGAGCCAACAGGCTCGTCTGCATATGCGCAAAATCGAACTTCGCGATCTTATTGAGGAGACTACCGTTCACAGCAGTCTCTATACCGAGCCAGAGGTATTCGAGCAAGAGATGCACTTCATCTTCGGTACGACCTGGGTATTCGTCGGGCACGCGTCGGAGATCCCAGCAAAAGGCGATTTCGTTCGCCGCACCATCGGAACCGTTCCCGTCGTCGTGGTCCGATCCGACAAGGACGAAATCAGTGTCCTGGCGAATCGTTGCGCGCACCGTGGAAACTTGCTTTGTCAGGAAAGCAGCGGCCGGCGCAAGAATCTCGCCTGTCAATACCACGGCTGGGTTTTCTCATTGAGGGGCGACCTGCTCGACGTCCCTTTCCCGGCGGGATTCACCGGTGACAAGAAATGCCACTCCCTGCTACAAGCCAGGGTCGACAGTTATTGCGGCTTCGTCTTCGCTACGTTCGCAAAGGACCCCGTTCCGTTGGCCGAGTATCTCGGCAACGCTCGCCAAGCCTTGGATCGGGCCGCGAATCTGTCGCCGGTGCGCGAACTGGATCTGAACGGCGGCTGGGTCAAGCATCTCTACCACGCCAACTGGAAGATGCTGGCGGAAAATAATACGGACGGCTACCACGTCAACTACGTACACGACTCTTTCGCACGAGGGATCAAGGTTCAGTACAAGTATGACAACGTACTGATCTCGGACGAAAGCAAACTGGAAGCAGTTGCCAGGGATTTGGGCAATGGTCATTCTGAGATCGACTACGGTCCGACCTATGCGAAGCCGCTGGTATGGCTGGGCGTAGAGCCCGACCGATTCCCGGACTACACGTTGGCGATGGAAGCTGCGTACGGAGCCGCACCGGCCCGGGAAATCATGCGGAATGGTCCGCCGCACACCTACATTTTTCCGAACCTCTTCATCGCAGAAACCGCGGTGACGATGATTCAGCCGCTTGCTGCCGGCCGCTCCGTGGTCTGGCACACGCCACTCTATTGGAAAGGTGTGCCGGAAGCCGTCAATCGCCGTATCTTGCGACTTGGCGAGGCCGCGCTTGGCCCGTCGGCTTTCCTGCTCGCGGACGACGCGATCATTTCGGAGCGGCAATGGCAGGCCCTGAGCGGGTCGCCGGCATGGCTAGACCTGACTCGCGGGATGCAGCGGGAAAGAACGGATCCGGATGGGACACGTACCAGTCACTATTCGGACGAAACCCCTCAGCGCGGCTTTTGGCGGCACTATCGCCGCCTCGCCGAAGTCCGAACGGCAGCGATGGCTGGCCCGGTATCGTCAGGAACGAAGGCCTATGCAGAAGACGCAACACAATGAAATCTGAGCACACCACCGCTTTCGTCGAAGCGACGACACCTGACAGATCTTCAATTGAGCGCTTCATCTATCTTGAAGCGCAGTACGCCGACGAGTCACGCTATGACGAGTGGGAGGCGTTGACCGACGATGACATGATCTATTGGGTGCCACGCGGAGAGGGGAACTTTTCGCCGGATCGCGACGTGTCGATCATCAACGACAATCGCGCCCGTCTGGCCACGCGGATACGCCAGCTCAAGACCGGGACCAGGCACAGCCAGACTCCAGTGTCGTCCATGAGGCGAGTGATCTCGAATCTGGTCGTGAGCGAAATCGGCAAAGCCGAATATCTCGTTGAATCGAACTTTGCACTGTTTGAAATGCAGCTTCAGTCCATGGATCATCTCAATATCTGGGCCGGGCGCACCATTCACAAGCTGCGCCAAACCGATGGGGGTCTGAAAATGTATTTGAAAAAGGTGTTGCTCGTGAACGGAGACAAACCGCTCCCAACCATGGCCTTCCTTATCTAGCCGCGCGGCGATTGCTACGCGCTCATTGATCGACGTCCTTTCCAGGCAATGTTAGATGCTTCCCGAAATGATCGCGGCCTGTGGCCGAAACCTTGCCGACAAAACAGCCTTCATTCAAGGTAACCGCGCGGCAACTTGGGGCGAGATGCACCTGCGCTCGTCGAGGCTCGCAAGCGCGATGCGCGGGCTCGGCATTCAGCGCGGCGATACCGTCGCAATTCTTTCTCAGGAAAGAATCGAGGTCTATGAACACTGGTTCGCGTCCATCAAAGCGGGAACCGTTCGGACTGGCATCAATTGGCGGTATGCGACGGCGCAGATGATCCATATCCTGATGGACTGCCGCCCGGCAATGTTGCTTGTCGACTCGCACTGCGTCTCCAGCGTTGGCCCGCTGATGGAGACATTGAACATGATTGGATGCAAGGTCGTGGGGTTTGGCGATGGGCACGGTCTTGCTCTGGACTACGAAAAGCTTATCGAGGAAGCCGCTGACATCTTCGAGCCGGTCAAGTATTTCGGCGAGGAAGCTGTTCTGTGCACATATACGTCCGGGACCACTGGCAAGCCCAAAGGTGTTCTTCACAAGGAATCGGGCGTTGCTCTGGCGATGTTGCATACCGTGCTGTCGATCGGGATGAGCCCTGACGATGTCTGGTACCGGCCGAATCAGTCGTCGTGGGTTGTGCTGATCGGGAATTCTGCGGGCCTGGCCAACGGCATGACCATGGTGATCCCCGATGGGGTTTTCGAGCTGACGGCGTTCATGCGTGATGTCGAACGACTGAGGGTCACGGTGGCGTTGCTGGTTCCCACAAGCTTGGCCAGGCTGCTGGACGAGTATCGCTCTGGCCATTACGACCTGTCTTCGCTTCGCTGCCTGATCTACGGTGGAGGGCCTATCACTCCAAGGCTGTTGCGCGAAACGATGCAGACCCTGAAGTGCGAACTGGTGCAGGTTTACGGGTTGACTGAGGCGACGTGGGCAAGTTACTTGCGCCACGCCGATCACCAGCAGGCCTTCAAGGATCGGCCGGAGTTGTTGGGCTCAGCGGGCAGGGTCGCGCTCCATTTCGAAGCAGACATCAGAGATGACGAGGGGCGATCGCTGCCGGCCGGGCAGGTTGGCACGCTTTGGTTGAGAAGCGCCTGCGTAATGAAAGGCTACCTCAACATGCCGGAGCTGACGCAGTCGGTGCTGCATCCTGACGGGTGGCTGGCTACGCACGATATTGCTTGTATCGATCAAGCCGGATACCTGTTTCTAAAGGACAGGAAGAACTTTCTTATCGTGACGGGAGGCGTGAACGTTCACGCCTCCGCAGTCGAGGCAGTGCTTGCGGAAAACGCAGCTGTCCGCGAGGTCGCGGTTATAGGTATGCCGGACGAGCAATGGGGAGAGGCGGTAACCGCAGTGGTCGTGCGGGCTGACACCGAAGAAGGTAGGGCGTTGGACGAGGAGGGCGTGCTCGCCTCATGCAAAGGACGTTTGTCCAGCATGGAGGCTCCCAAGCGAATCTTGTTCGCCCGTGAATTACCTAGAAATTTCACCGGCAAGATCGACAAGCTGACGATCCGGGAAAGTCTGATTCGCGGCGCGATGGACTCCACCGAGTCTGTTGCGCCAGTGTCTTGACGATGTCACTGGCAATGGATTTGCACACGTCAAGACTGGAGAGCGATTATGGAACCCATTTCGGCGCGCGACCAGGTCGGCGCGAGGAAACCAGTCGCGCCGGCCCCAGCGACGGGACAGGCGGAAACTCTGCCCAAGCGCGAAACACGTCGCGTCCCGATGATGCGCTGCGAGCACGGGTTTGTCGCGGGTAGAAATCTGCGACCGGACCACGATCGTCTGATTCTTGATTCGGCGTTGCCGATGGTGAATCTGGCTCGGCGGCGCTGGTCTGAACAAAGACCCTGCCCAGTGCCAAGTTCATGTTTAGAGGTTCTGACAAGCACACTCCGGCCGCTCGCTCCAAGCGGGCGCACGCGAGCTGTGCACCACTTTCGAAGCGCAACCCTTCCCACCTAACCAGGAGACATCGATGTCGATCCGCACCATTCTCAGTGCCTTGAGTTTCTACGCGATGCTCATTGCACATGCTCCGGCGCTGGCGGCGCCTCCGCCCGGCTATCCCGACAAGGCCATCAAGATGGTCACGCTATACCCCCCTGGCGGCGGCACTGATTTCTTTGCGCGTCAGATCGCGCCGAGGATGGCTGCGGTTCTGGGGCAACCTGTTATCGTGGACAGCAGGCCAGGAGCCGGCGGCTCCATAGCCGCCGTCGCTGTCGCAAAAGCATTGCCTGCGGATGGCTATGCCTTCCTGCTCGGCGACCGCGGCATGTATGCTTTGAATCCGAGTCTTTATGACAATCTTCAGTACGATCCTCTGCGCGATCTCACGCCAGTAACCTTGATCGCCAGTTACGACTTCGTTCTTGTCGTGAATCCGAAGGTGCTGCCAGTCAAGACCGTCGCGGACATCATTGCCACAGCAAGAGCGGCGCCTTCGGGCCTTAATTATGCCGCCCCGGGAACTTCATCGACCCACTCGATGGGGATGCAGCTGTTCGCACACGCAGCCAATATCAAGCTGGTTCCTATACCGTACAAGGGCGGTAGCCCGGCGCTTCAGGATGTCTTGGCGGGGCAGGTCGGCATGATGTTTCTGGACCGCGCATCCGCAACTCCGCATATCCAATCCGGGGCACTCCGGGTGATCGCCGCAGCGGGGCGCCAGCGCATTCCCGCGTACCCCGACATTCCGACGGTTGCCGAGTCCGCAGACGTCGAGCCGGGCTTGAAAGACTTCGAGGCAAATGCATGGCTTGCATTCACGATGCGAACGGGAACACCCCCGAGCATCGTGCAGACCGTGCGCGAAGCCTTTATCAAGGCAATTTCTGATGTCGAGCTGCGGGAAAAGCTGATCGCCATTGGGATCACACCGATTTCAAGCACGTCAGAGCAGCTTCATGCGCACATGGTGCGGGAAGCCGCTCTCTGGGGAAAGATCATTCGGGAACGCGGGATCAAACCAAACTGAACTCGAACCCTGTAGCGAACAAGATGGAAAGCATGGCAGACAAGCACATGGTATTCATCGGCGAAACGTGGGAAGTGGAGCCAGGATCGCCCAAGGCAGTGCTGATCGAGGGCTATCCGCCAATGGCGCTTTTCCGACTGGGAGATGAGTATTTCGTACTCGACGATACCTGTACGCATGGCGAGGCATCCCTGAGCGGGGGAGAAGTCTTCGGCGGCGAGATCGAGTGCCCTTTTCATTCGGGAAGATTCGACATTCGCACTGGGGAGGCCACTCGCTTCCCTTGTACCAAAGCTCTTCGGACGTACAAGGTAAGTATTGAAGGCGAGAAAATCTACGTCGACCTCGTGGCCGAGAAGCATTTCTAGACTCACTCGCGCAGCTGCGTGGCGTAGCAAGTCGACTCAGCGGGCAAAAGTCAATCTCGAGTTTTTTGTTGGAGAACAGTATGAAACGCATCAACTTAGCGCTAGCCGCAATCGCGACATCGTTGGCCTACCTGACTGCAGGCGGGAGCGCGGCGGCAGCCTACCCGGAAGGCCCGATCCGCATGATCATTCCGTATACCACGGGGGCAGGCACCGACGTCATGTTCCGCCAGATAACGCCCTACCTGGAGAAGGAGTTGGGCGCGAAGATCGTTCTGGAGAACAAGCCCGGCGCAAACGCCGACATCGGTAACGAGTTCGTCGCGCGAGCGGCACCGGACGGCTACACGCTGATCGTCAACAGCACCAACGTGCTGCTCAGCCCGCTGATGCAGAAGGACCCCAAGTACACGGTGGAGAAAAGCTTCGTCCCTATCTCCAAGATCGCCACCGCCCAGCTACTCATGATCGCCCACCCGAGCACGCCTTTCAAGACCTTTCCGGAGTTCGTCAACTACGCCAAGAGCAACCCAAACAAGCTGAACTTCGGCGGGGCCGGTGTCGGCAGCCCGCCGGACCTGATGGCCGAGCTGGTGCGCTTGCGCGCGGCCGCGCCGTTCACCACCGTCCCTTACAAGGGCATGGGCGGCGTCATGACGGACCTGCTCGGGGGCAACCTTGATTTCACGTTCACAAGCTCATCAAACGTCAAACAGTTCGTCGAGGCTGGCAAGCTTCGCGCGATCGCGGTTTCGGGCAATCAGCGCAGCCCTCACTACCCAAACGTTCCCACCTTCAAGGAAAGTGGCGTGGACGTCGCGCCAATGGCCGACGGATTCTGGTGGGGCATGTTCGCTCCGGTGGGCACACCCGAGCCGATCGTGCAATACATCAGCCAGGCTGTTGCGCGCACACTGGCCAATCCGGAGTTGGTCAAAAAGCTGGAAGAAGGCGGTTACACTCCGTCGCCGATGACGCCGCAAGCCTATGCGGCTCAACTGGTCCAGGAGAACGGCATCTGGAAGCAGGTGGTACCGAAGATGCTCAGCAAGTAAGCCCTCATCGCCACGCTGCAGGCGCGCACTTCAAGCCGTTAGGCCACCCGCAGCGCTAATGACTTGCCCCGTGATGTAGGAGGCCTCGTCCGCCGCGACAAAGCAGATTGCGGCCGCGACTTCCTCGGCTCTGCCGAGCCGGTGCAGTGGAACCTCCGCAATAGTGCGGCCGTACATCTCCTTGACCCAGCCTTTTTCAGCCTCCGACAAGGGATTGGGATTGCGCGGGACCACGCGATCCGCATTGTCCATCGCACCGGGTGCGACACAGTTGACCCGCACGCCACAATTCCCGAGCTCATTGGCCATGCAAACCGTCATGGCGTGGACGCCACCCTTGGATGCGGCATAGGGCACGCGGTATACACCGCCGCGCGTGACAGGCGAGCCGACATTGACGATCGATCCCTGGCCCTGCCTGCGCATCACCGGAATCACTTCGCGACAGCTCCATAGTGCGGGCCAGAGTGAGCGCGAGACTTCTTTTTCAATTTCCATAGGATGGTATTCCCAGAAGGGCTTGAACCAAATAGTACCGCCGACGTTGTGCACTGACACGTCGATCCGCCCGCCGAAGTCGAGCGCCCGTTGCACCATCTCGACGGCGCCCGCATGCGTCTCCAAATCAGCCTGCACACACAAGGCGCGGCCGCCAGCCTGCGTGATCTGCTCGCCCACCAGCGCGCAGGCGTCAATGGCACGGTCCACCAGCACCACGCTCGCGCCCTCAGCGGCCATGCGCAGGGCCGTGGCCTTGCCAACGCCCTGCGCCGCACCGGTGACAATGGCTATCTTGTCCTTGAATCTCTCGGATACTCTCAATGCGGGCCCCTTCTCAAAGCATTGACCTTGCAGGACGATCGTTCAGTTTGTGGCTGCCACGCCGGTCTTCGCTTCGATCGCGGCCACCATCCGCTGCTGCCAAGCCTTGTGCTGCACAATGAACAGACCTTCGTCCCCGATAAGCACGCCGCTCATCGAGGGGGTGAACCCGGATTTCTTTGCCAGTTCATCGGGGCCATACACCCAGTGAGTCGCACCGCGGGACAGGTCGTTCCATGAGGAGGGTGTGGCTCGGTGGCCATCCTGGACGCCCTGGAATTCGGCCAGGTCATCAGGCGTCGCCATGCCACTGGCGTTATAGAAATCCTCGAACTGCCGAAGACGCAAGCTGCGGCTCTTAGCATCTTCTCCCACCGGCGCGAAGCAGTAGCTCGTCACCTCGGTGGTCTCGGGTCCTGTCGGCCGGAACTGGCGAATCTGCGTGCTCAACGAGTCCATCAGGAACAGGTTGGGGTACAGGCCCAGATTGCGCGAGCGACCCAGCATCCAAAAGACGCGCTCCTCGCCAAATTTGCGGACCAGCTCGTCATTCATCGGGAAATTGGGACTGGCTCGCGCGTCGCCGCGCTGTGACCACAGCATGACGTGTCCATTGTCGAAGGCATAAAAGCCACCTGGGCGCTTGCCCACACCACCTGGCGTCACGGTCTTGAGCCCATGCTTGGACGCGCCCGACTCGCGCTGCTGAAGCACGGCGACGTAATTGGCGTGCACTGAACCTACGTGGTAGCCGTCGGCACCGTTTTCCATCTGCAGCTTCCAGTTGCCGTTGTAGATGTAGGTGGAGCTGCCGCGCAGCACCTCAATGCCGTTCGGGGCCTGGTCCACCACCAAGTCCAGGAAAAACTTGGCGCCGCCAAGATAATCAGACAGCGATGAAACGCCCTCGCGCATACTGGCGAAGATGAAGCCGCGGTAGGACTCAACCCGTGCCACGCGCTTCAGCCCGTGCGCGCCCTTGTCGAAATCCGCCGGATAGCCGGCGCCCTTTTCGTCGCGGATGCTCAGCAGCCTCCCACCCGTGTCGTAGACCCAGCCGTGGAAGGGGCAGGTGAACGAGCCTCGGTTGCCGCGCTTTTCCCTGCAGACGGTGGCGCCGCGGTGGGTGCAGACATTGACGAAGCCGCCCAGCTCGCCTTGTGCGCTGCGATTGATCACCACCGGCAGGCGGCCAAGCCAGCCGGTGATGAAGTCCCTTGCCTTGGGAATCTGGCTTTCATGGCACATGTAAACCCAGTTGCCCTCGAAGATATGCTGCATCTCCAGCTCGTAGAGATCCAAGTCGGTGAACATGGATCGGGCCACGGAAAATTTGCTGCCGCCCTCGCGCACCATGCGCGAGAGGCTGTCGTGTGAAACGGTCATGGTAAGGCTTTCAAGTTGCGTCAGAGGTGATAGACGTCCAGCACCTGGTCGATCAAGTCGTTACACAAAAGGGTGTATGACTTGGCAATACGCAAGTTGCGGTCATGCTCCCGCAGCCACAAAGTCCTGCGCCCGAAATAAGTGTGGCTCTTGCCCAGGCGGAATGCATGCGTGGCCCAACTAAAACGGGCGATGAAAAGCCCATCGGCATGCTCGCATACCGGCGTGGAACGAATGTGTGCGGTGCGAAACAGCGGCATGCTGGCCGACGACTTGCCGGTCTTGATACGAAACACTCGGTCCTCCAAACCGCTGCGCGACTGGTAGTAGATGAGTGAAAGCTCGCTCTGCGGATCCCTGGTGGGCTTCCCATCGTCATCCCACATCGGCACCCAGTATTCGCAGTCTGGCTCATACAACTCCAGCCACTGTTCCCACGCATGCTCGTCCAGCAGCATGCCTTCGCGCTGCACAAGTTGTCCTATTTGATAAGCCTGGTCAGCAGTGACGAGCATGGCGTTGAGTCTTTCGAGAACGAGAACAAAGGCATTCTTCGACGCTAGAATTCAAAGTGCAAGCTTTTGCTATAAGCAAATTGGATATGGGAACGGGGTATCCGCGTTTTTGAGTCGGAATGGGAGCGGTTCCGAATTAATTTTTCACGAGCTACGAACCTCAACAGAGCAATGCCAAGCAAGTTCACGGTAGCGCTCAAGCGCAAGAAAAATCCCAGCCTTACTTATTCGGACGGGCGGGTGCGACCGGCGTTTGACCGCAAAGGAGTGGCATCGGTGGAAAATGCGGTGTCGATCCTGCGGATCCTGGAATTCGCCGCCGGCCCTTTGTCCCTGGGACAGATTGCAAGAGCTGCTGGCTACCAGTCCAGCAAGACACACCACTACCTGGTCAGCCTTGTGCGCACGGAATTGGCGCAACAGGATGCGACCACAGGCTTGTACAGCCTTGGGGCCTATGCCCGCCGCCTCGGTAAACCTGCCAGACACAAAGGGAATCTCGCGCCCTTGGTCAGCGAAGCTATGCGAAACTTTTCTGAGACCACCAGGCAGGCCGCGCTGTTCGCCCAGTGGAGCAAGCAAGGGCCAGTGGTGACGCACTGGTCAGACGGTCGCAGGGCGCTTTCGGTCAGCGCACGAATCGGCGCATTGATGCCGCTGTGGGGTTCGCCGACGGGTGATATCTTTCTCGCTTGGCTGCCCTCCAAAGTGCTAGCCCAAGCGATGCTGGATAGGCTGGGTGTGGGTGTCAATGAGCGCCACCTGCGATCCGTGCAGGCCAGAACCCGCAGTGAAGGCGGTTCCCACGCCGCGGGACGGCGCAATGCGTCCATCGCGGCGATCGCTGTGCCGGTCTTCGAGGAAGGCGGCCTGCTGGTTGGCGCAATGACCGCGGTGGGGTTGGTCGGTGATCTGGACGATTCGCCCGGCAGCGCTGCCTCTGAATTGCTGCGGCTGGCTGCCGCAAAGGTCTCTGCAGCTCTCGGGTTCGATTCCTCCAGGCAATCATGATTCGTCGGCCTAGCTGACTGGAACCCAAACACTCGGCACTCTCTCTTAGTCTCTTTAGTCGGTGACCAATCTTCGCGGCAGAATGCCAGCAGTGATCGCGTGCTTCGCGATGCTCTCTAGCTGATGCCCCCGATTGTCGACTTAAAGAAAATTCGTGGCCAGGAAAGCGGGACGGCTTCGACGCCATAGTGGTACCGAACGAACGCATGGGGTATGTGGCCTGCTTGACGTTCGGTTGGGGACTATCGCGTCTTCTCCAATGACGTCGAGGTACTCATTCACTGAAGAAGTTTCCTGCGGCTTCTCCCGGTAACCGATCGACGTATTCTGTCATTCTGCCTGCTCGTGTGCGATCAGTTGATCGAGAAGCTCGTACAGTTTCGCCAGGTTGTGACTGCCGACGGACTCTTCCGCCCCCGATAATGCGATGCGATCACCTGCGTTAAGCGCTCGAGCATGGTTAAGCCCTTCGATGTCGCCATGACGAGAGTGCGGCGTTGGTCCGTCTGGTCGCGTTCACGCAGGATCAAACCATCGCGTTCCATGCGTGCTACGACACCGGTAAGGCTGGGGCCCGAGATGTAGGCCTCGCGCGCCACGCGGCCCATCTCCAGCGAGCCGTGCTCACCCAGCAGGCGCAAGACCCGCCATTGCTGATCGGCGCGCGTCAAGGTAGTTGTCGCCTCATTCATGCAGCCAACGGCTGTCTATCCATGTAGCCCGGCTGCGTCTTGACGGGCGAGTCGCGATCGGGGTTTAGCGTCACGGCGCCGATGGGCGACCAGTCGCGAGTCTTGCCGGACCAGCGCGCCGGATTGAGTTCACGAGCGCGGGTGTACAGCTCATGTCGGGCGGCCAGAATCGCCTGATCCTCACCGGCATGGCGCTGTGCCGGACTGACGTAGCGAATGCCGCTGTGGCGATGCTCGAAGTTGTACCAACGCACGAAGTCAGCTGCCCAGGCACGGGCCTCGTGCAGTGTGGCAAAGCCCTTGGTCGGGAACTCGGGGCGCTACTTGGCGGTGCGAAACAAGCTTTCGGCGTAGGCGTTGTCATCGCTCACTCGCGGGCGCGAGTACGAGGGCTTGACCCCAGCCAGTTGAGCATCGCCAGCACTGTCGTTGCCTTCAGCGTGGAGCCGTTGTCCCCGTGCAGCACCGGCTTGTCCATCATCGTGGCAATGCCCTCGGCCAGCGCCGTGCGGCGCACCAAGTGCACCGCATGGTCGGAGTCGTCGCTGTCGTGCACTTCCCAGCCCACGATCTTGCGGCTGTACAAATCCAGGATCAGGTACAGATGGAACCAGCGCCCCATCACGTTGGCCGGCAAGTAAGTCATGTCCCAGCACCACACGGCACGCGGTGCCTGGGCGATGTGCGTGGTCGGCGGGCGCACCGCCTTGGGCGCCTTGGCCCGGCCGCGGTGAGCGTGCTGCCCCTGCTGGCGCAGCACGCGGTGGAAGCTGGACTCGCTGGCCAGGTAGCAGCCCTCATCGGCCAGCATGGGCACGATACGAGCCGGTGGCACGGCCGCGAAGCGCGGCTGGTTGGCCACCTCCAGCAGCTTTGCACGCTCGAGCGCACTGAGCGCATGGCTGGGTGGCGGGCGCAGCGCCTGCGGCCTGCCATCACCCGCTATCAGGCCTTCTGCGGGCCTTCCAGCGCTGCAGGGTGCGCACATCGATTCCGGCGGTCTCGCAGGCCAGGCGCAGTCGCGCTCCGGCCGTGTGAGCCATCAGAATGTTCCGGGCAACGGTGCGGCGATCTTCAAGACCGATCATTCGTCCTCGCCCTTGTGGAAGATCGCCTCGAGTTTTTTTGAAAGGACCAAGAGGGCTGCGGTCTCGGCCAGCGCCCGGTCTTTGCGCAGCAAGTCGCGCTCCAGCTCCTTGATGCGCTTCCTGTCCTGGCGTGTCGCCTGCGGGCTGGCGCGTGCCTCCTCTGGCTCGGCCAGAGCCGCAGTCGCACTGGATCTCCACTTCACCAAGTCCGCCGGGAACACCCCGTGCCGGCGGCACCACGCGCTCTTGCCCGCCTCATCCAGCGCCGCCGTGGTGATCACCGCCTCCAGCCGCCCCGCCGCAGTCCAGGCCCGCCCTCGGGCGGGCCTGGACTGCGCGTCCTCCCGCCAGCGCTCCAGCGTGCTCACCCCAACTCCAACCGTAATAGTCCGACGACGACCCTTGTTGACAGTCGCCGCAGTCAGACGTCGACGAGATGGTGAAGTAGGCCGAAGGCGACGCGCCAGGTCTGACCATCGCAATCGAGCGTCGCCGTGCGTTGGTTGATGCGCACGATCAGGCCAATGCGGTGCTCCAGATGCTGGTCCGTGAAGCTCACTCGCTGACCGACGCGGAAGTCGGCGCGACCGGCGATCTCTGGTGGCGGCCTGG